>CAZFXN010000001.1:0-75685 GCA_964523015.1 uncultured Bdellovibrionales bacterium
AGCCTCCCCACCCAAGCTTCGCTTGGGGGCCCCTTAAAGGGGCTACTATAGTAATCGTCTCAAACATTTTGACAATTACTATAGAATATTAGACTAGAACTTTCGTTTAGCAAGCAGTGCCGCACCTATTGCACCAGCACTATCTCCCAGAGTCGACCTAGAAATAACTATTGAACTTTTTGACAATGGAAGCGATTTTCTCAGAGCTGGAATAGCTTGGGTATAGATTACTTCGATATTACTTAGCCCTCCTCCGATTACTACGATATCTGGGTCAATGATTGTAATTGCTGATTTTAAGCCACCTACTAAAAAAGTAATAAATCGCGACATGGTTTCACTGGCATTAGGATCTTTATTATTCTCTGCTAATTTTGAAATTTCGACTAGTGGTAAGACTTGCCCTGTCTTTTCAAAATAATAATTTTCAAGCGCTGGTCCTGAAATTACGGTTTTATAACATCCTCTAGATCCACAGTGACACTGCTCTCCACCTGGCTCTGCCTCTAGATGTCCCCACTCTAAAAATGCGCCGTTCTGACTTGAAATTAGATCTTGTGAGTACGTAAGACCGCCTCCTATTCCAGTCCCTAGGATGACTCCAAAAACACTTTGAATCCCTTTGCCAGCACCATATGTAGCTTCGGCTAAGGTAAATAGTCGCGTATCATTTTCTATATATACTGGGAGATTAAGCTTACTAGATAGATCGCGCTCAATGTCCTGACCAACTAGATAATCAAGACGACTGATTGAAACAATTGCCGGATTATTATGAACTACAACAATACCTGGAATACCGATCCCAACTGATGAAACTTCTCCTTTTGATTTAGCTATTAGCTCTTTAAGATTATCAACTAAAATATTTACAAAGTCAGAATAACTTGGGGATTTTGGCGTAGCAATTCGGAATTCAGAAACTACCTCTGGCTTTTCAGTAAAGTGTACAGTGGCAAAATGAATCTTGGTACCACCGATATCAACACCAAGATTAAGTTTCACAAATCTGAATCCATTTGCATCAATAGTTAAATAAATAAATAAATGGAAACACTGGAGGAAGCGGAGACCTCGGAGTTATACAAATATACTAGCTTAATTAGCTGACAAGTTAGGCTCATCAACCTGTCCAACCTGAGCAGATTCAGCAGGAATTGCACTTACTGTATGGGTAATCACTCCAACTTCAGATGACTGTACAAGCACCGCGTTACAAGCAAGCTCAATACATAGGAGATCTCGTGGTCCAAGCTTTATTCGACGTCGCTCCTCTTCAGAGCGTCCGGTAACTATGCGTAACCAACAAACCTCTTCGCCACTCAGACGATTGTTAGCGCCCTTTGGTTTGTCACGATAAAGTTTGATAAGAATGTCTCCATCCTTTCCACGCATGATTATATTTTCATCTAGTGACTCTACGCCGTAAAGAAATGCTCGAGCTGTTGCCCAAAGGCCACCGATCGCTTCGAGTGGGACAATTAATTCTACTGCACCGGCGCCATCAGGTTGAGCCTCTCCATTTATAACTGGCTCATAGTATAGTTTTAAACCATTACTTCCTGGTATTAGTTCAAGACGACCAAACGATTTGTTAATAGTAAATGTTATTGCAGAACCCATAACCTCCTCTTTCCTTATGGACCTAAAAAATTTGTACGAAACTCCTTGCCGGTTCAATTGCCGAAACAGTACCTACTGTATCAGTGTGCTCACATCCTGTTATGCACAAACTCTCCGTTGAGAGCGCATACTTAGGAGAATAACCACTAAATCCTATTATGCTTTGGTATACAACATACAGTAAATCTTTAAAAATGTCTTAGAAAGGTAGTTCATAACTATCTTGCATTAATATAGTAATCCCAAAAACATATCTATCACAATAACTATCTGTAATTACTAGCATAAAAAACTAATGCTTGTTCTTTGATCTATCTTTTACGTACTTCTCTTTGACTTCCCTAAGGGAGTTTATCTCTTTGCCATCGGTATCCTTATTATCTCTGTTCATCTTATCACTACCGGCTGCATTTTGCTTTGGAGAAGTTCCAGCATCTTTATTCGGTGAGTTTGGTGAAATAGTAGCCGATGGCGGTTCTACAGCAGTCACTCGTCCACGGCCTCTACCTCCTGGCATAATGCTTAATCTAAATGGACTATTGTCTGGTGGAATCTCTTTTTTCTCAGTTTCAGTCTTAGGTGCTGGTGTATTTGTATTAGATCCATAACTCTGAGGTCCAGAAAACGAATCCTCTTTTCTGCGACCAGTAGTTTCAGATTGTTCAGTATTTAAGATCTGTTCATCAACCCAATCAGCTAATCCGAGTTCATCTTTTTCAAATCTTTCTAGCCTTGGAATAAATTCTCTCCCTAGCCAGCTATCAGGAATATCAGAATCAAACCAAAGGCAGCGTCCCTTTCTGACTCGACCATCTCCTAAATCAAACCAAGCTAATCCTTTTTCTGCAGACATCTCATGTTTTAATTCTTCAGGACTTACTAGATCCTCTTCATCTTCAGATAAACTTACTGTTTCAGATTCGCCACCAGAGGACCGTGCCTCTAAGTCAAATAACCCTTTGACCTCTTTTTGTAAACGGCTGTAAGTCACACCCGCACCAATTGTCTTTTTAGTAGTGGTTACCTTACCGATCCATTCCGCCATATCTGCGGCGGTACGGTTATCACCAACACGCATAGTGACTTTAAGGTTGACGTTGGCCATTACCCGCTCATAAAAAGCTTCACTAAGCCCCATTGCACTATCAGTTAAGCCGCCAGCCGATTGCGCACCGAACAGAAGAGCAAAGCGGCCTTTTCGTGCAAGCTCAAAGAGGTTGGCCCAGCTTGGTCCAAAGGTAGATGATCCTTCATCGATTACAACTAGATGTGGATCTTCAAGATTGAGTTCACGAGAAGAGGTAATTTCACCGATTGAAACTTCTAGATCTTCACGAAAGACTTTAACCATCCGTGCTGCAGATTCAGCTTCCTCAAGTCGAGGTAACATAAAGTAAATTATCTTCCCTCTTAGAATCGCATCAGTTAAAACAAGATCTGTATGTCTAGTACAAAACATCTGACCAGATTCACTACCTGCAATCGCATGAAGCTCTGAAGATATACCCCGTAAATTGTCTGTAATCCGCGCTGAATCGAGCATCCCTTTTGGATTTCTATAACTTGAAGCCAAATGTCCAAGCTCAACTAGCGCTTGCTTTGCTCCAATCTTATGCAGCAATCTTCTTAGATGCGGATAGGAAACATTAAAAGCTGAAAGAGCTACGGCTATATCTTTAATTGACCATGACAAGCCAAAACTTTCCATTGCTCTAACCATTCGATAGATAGCATCAGCAGCTAATCGATCATAATGTTTTGTCACACTCTGATCTGAAGTTGGAGGCAATCCAGCTCTTAGCACTTTACGAGCCTTAACGTCGGCACGTTGATCAGTTTGAACAAAGTTATAGCTATGAACGGTATCAAAAGGATCTACTACTATTAGATCTTCAATTCGCCCTGTAATCATGGCCATAAAAATAATATGGGCTAAGGTACCTGAATCTCTTTTGGCATCGATAAAAGTAAGTCCGCTAGCTCTACCACGAGCCATCTGTTGAAAAATTATTGATTCTAACCAGAGTGTTTTTCCGACACCTGTTTTTGCAAAGACGGCGGCGTGAGTACAAAGATCATCTTCATTGATCCAGATCGGCTCACCAGTATCTACTTCAAAACCGATTAGATACTTATCAATCATCGTCTTGCCCTTGGCCCGACACTCTGCAAGAGCTTTGGCTATACAATCTCTCTTAGGTGGCATACCTAATACCGGCCGTCCACCTCTTTTTAAACTCTCTTTTTGACGTTCCTTTTCAAGCCAAATTCCAGAGGTAAAATGTTTTACAGTATTAGCAAAGGCGAATGTAGGAATTAACCCTAAGGCAAAAAGAAGTGCCGGTGATAATTGAGAGCCTAGTGGTGTTGCTGCTAAACCTAGCGTTCCAAAGGCAGCTAATGTTGACATGGAGATACTTTTTTGGCGTTGCTCCTGTTGAGTCTCTGCCAGTGAAGTAACTTGATAATCACGTGCCATAAATAATAACCTTAAAATGTCTCAGCGGTATTTAAATCAATATCATCTAAAGATTCGCCTCGCTTAAATTTCTCAAACTCTTCCATATTATCGACTGAAGTAACTGAGAAAACTTGATCATACTTATGGGCCCAATTAACTCCCCATCGATCAATTAATCTTGTAGCTCTTAATGCTACCATTCCAGAGTGACACTCACTTGCATCTTCTAAACTTCCATAACTTTCTGTATCACGTCTGACTGCTAAGTGAATAATTGAGTTATCTGAGACTGTACTATCCCCTACTCTTCGGCCAAGCCAACTATAATAGTTAAGAACATCTCTTAGTGGGGACCAGTCTGCTACTATCTTAGGATCAAGTTTATGATCTTTAGACAGCTTTGAAATTTGATCTGTTGTTAGTGGCGTATAGATCTTTTGATAATCAGGGATTTTGCCTATCCCAGTGGTTGCTATTTCAGCCAGAGTTAATTGCTGACGATGACTTACTGCTGCAACAAGATGGGCTAGTCGTGCTAAAACTTTTGACTCAATGTTATTTGTAAAATAAGGGATTAATTTATTAAGTGGGACATACAGAACTGTCCCTTGTGTGATAAATCCCTTTAACTTATCAGCACTCTGAACCATCAGATCATCGATAAAACCCTTACTCCACCGAGCGTGAATCTCACAAATTAATCCATAGAGCTCAACTTCCTCACCAACAATTTTTAATTCATGTGGACAAGCCATTAAAAGTTCAACCCATTGACGGGCAGCTCTAGTTTGGGGGGTTAGATCAAGAGTGAATTTTACCGGTCCATATACGCTCTTTCTAGAAGCATAAATGATCGCTCGACGAATAGTATTCCTCTCTGAATAAGTAAAATCAGTGTCTAAATCAGGTACAGAATGTAATACGGACCGGGCACAAAGTTGAGGAAAAATTGAGGTTCGAAAAAATCTATGTCCCTCATCAGTATAGGCCATTACCTTTCCAGCTTCGTGAGCCAATACGATCGCAGCTAACTCCTTAGCTGAAAGTTCAGTAATTGCAAGCTTCCACTCAGAGGAGAGGACTCTATTAAACGACAGTTTTAACTTTGAAATATACTGTTCGGGTGTCATTTGCTCTTCAGAAACGGGGTCAACACCTAGGGTATTTAGAGTCTCGATATTATCTTTATACTTGCAATATGTCTCTCTTAGAGAAAGAGCAGCATCAAGCACTAGTGCTGCATGATTTGTCAAAGTTGTATTTTTGTAAGCAGCTTCTAAAAGTGCATATTCATTTCGTAATGCCACAAATGCAGGCCAAGTTTTATAAGCACAGAGGATGCCTGCTAAATAAGTATTAGTTGAATTAGCAGCTCCATAATGCTCTAAAATCTTTCCAAGTGGAGATACTTTAACCGCTGCTGCTGTTGAAATTTTGGGACATGCTAAACCTGGGACCAGAACATCCGGTGCTCCGAATGTATTGATTTTTTTAAGATCTCCTCTAATACCTGAGTAAAATAATCGACCATTTGTTTGTCTCCCAAGAATATCTTTAGAAAAATATACCTGCCAAGTTCTCATGCTCCACATAAATGCGATCAAGATAGCTAAAGCACAGAACTTCCACCAAGCGACTATAAGAAAAACGGCTCTGATTAATCCTTTATGCAGCCCTATCCATGACTCTGAAACAAAATCTCCAGTTGCTGGAACTATTCCTGAAGAATCTACCAGGATCGAAGTTAAGGAGAGAAATGATTCACTAGACCCTCGACCAAGTTTTCCCTCAAGCCACTCTGCATAATAGGCTCGATCTGCATCTAGTTGTTGAATATGAGTAGATCTTTTCTGTCGAAGAAGTTCCTGATCCTCTCCTTTATAGAAAACACCAGCTGAGAGTATATACAGAATGAAGATCGCGAGTAATCCTAAACCTACAAGATAAAAGATCGGATTAATCTTCTTCCGACTTCCTCTCGCATTAGAAATATCTTTTTTTTCACGACCTGATAGGGAGCTCAACTATAACCTCTTTAGATTGCCTTTTAAAATAAAACCAATACTGATCAAGCTGCTTATTTTATCGACGTAACATCAAAAAATCAAACGATTTCAAGTCAGTGACTTACTCGAGAGCACACACCAACTCCTATGCATATTATTGTCAATTTTTGGCTTAGGGTGCCTTAACCAGTTAATAGAGCATACGAAAATCTATTAGAACTTAGGACTCTTTCATGAGAGCAGTCACCATAACTCCCGGTGAGGTCAAGCGTATCATGGATCTGAGATTTAAAAAATATATTATTTTCAGCTACTTACATAATCTAGTAAGGAGCTCTCTGTGCTCATTTTTACAGCTTTTTATATTCTTATTCTTACCACCACTATTAACTGTAATATTTTATATCTCGATAGGTTACACCGATGTAATTCCTCCTCATAACACTACCCAGGAAAGATCTGTCACTTCAGCACATTACAGACGTGCTGGAGTAATTGAGTTTAAAAGTTGGGTAGATAGTTCGGAATTTCGTTCTAAAAAAATTGATCGGGCGGCAATCAAAGAGAGAGTCCTAAGGTACAACAAGCTTACTGAAAAGCAAGCTAAGGAATTTTCTCAATCACTGCCACCTTTACCTCAGTGTGATCGATCTCAAACTCTGATCAACAAAGATCAGATTAAAAGTTTGAGTAGAAATGGAAAATTCCAAATTGATCTACTCTTCTACGCTCCTCGTGATGGAGAAACTCGTTCAGCTGCAGAGATGTGGTTTGGAGAGGTGGTCGCTTATGAACCTGAGAGTCCTACTACTAAGAGTAGATTGGGCAATCTTTTAGGTCTTAAGTGTTTACCGACGAGAATTGTTCTAACTAATAAAGGGCTTGAGTTTAGAACAGCTGAATCTGCTTTGAAGGTAAGAGCTAAAGATGCAGATCAGAGAGGCAAGATTTTTCAAAGAGAGATCAAACAGGTTCGTAAAGATTTTGCTTATAAAGATAAGTAAAATTGCTGATTTTTTAGGATTCTTAAGCACAAGTTTTAGGTTTGCTTAAGTACTCCCTTCTTAATAGTGCAATGACGGTTTTTCAATGCGTAAAAATTAACGCAGACGAAAGGCAGACGAAAAATTGTGCAACTAAGAAACATAAAGCGATATCTTTTAATTATTGTCACCTATATCTTGGTGTTATGTCTCGCTGCACCATCACCATCTCGCGCTGATATTGATTCAAACATTCCGGGAGGAATTCCTACTTATATAGATGGTGCAAATGATGCCGAATTAAACTGGGCGATCATTTATGAAAAAATGATGGCCGAAGTAGAGTGTGTTGATCTTAAAGTGATTGGTGTTTGTCCAGATGAAGAGATCTTATGGGAGTATCGCTTACCGGTTCAGATGGTTGAGAACGTAAGGAACGTTGGCGAGACCATGCTTGAGATGCCATATGATAACATCCTGAACTACTATAACTATGAACTTTTCTATATTGATGTTGAAGCTTACGTTAGGGAAAATACAGGAAACAATGTCTCGGCTATTTCAATAGCTCAGAATCAACAGCGAAGATCGGGACTACACCCGAGCTACAATCAAGGATTATCTTTTGGACAATCTCATGTTTATTCTCTACCTGATGACTACCCTCCACTGATACTCGAATTGTTCCCTGACTCTTGTAAAACCTGGAGTGAATACGACCCGTTTAAAACCGATATTTACCCGAACCAAGTTCTATGGAGAATGCCGGAATTTACTGCCTTAGCTCAGATTGGTGCGGACCAAGTTACCCCTTTTGATTGCGCTGCCTATAGCATGGCAACAGGAGAAACAACTCCTGGATTAATAAATGTCAACGGCATAAGCGGACTAGGAACTGCACTTGCTGCCTCCACCTGCGCTAGTGCTTGGGGTGGTAAAATCTATCCACTTAACGGCCACTCTTACCATCCAAATCAATTTGTTGGAGATGCCTTGCGATCATTAAAGGCAATTGCTCTCGGACCTTACGCAAAAACTTTGCCTGGATATGAGGGAGAAGACACTCACACCTTTGATAAAAGTAAGGATGCTTTAAAGGACGCTTACAATGATTCCGGGTGCATTCAGTTTGGGGACAAAGACAGTGCTTACGGAAGCAAGTTTCCTAGAGAGTCTTTAGGAAGTGAGGCAATTACGCACTATATACACTGGAAAACTCATTACTGTTGTTATTAAGGAAGTTATGAATTTTAGAGAAAAAGTACTCGGTACAATATTTATTATCTTAGGTCTCACACTAGGACTAACGCTCAGTGCGCGCGGAGACTCTCCCGGACAGTTTTTTACTAAGAATTTAGCAACCTGTTTTTATTGTAATGGTGAGAACAGTATTAATTCAGGACTTAAAATAGAAACTCCAAACATGGAGAATGTAAGAGCAAGGCTAGGGACTGCTCCTATAAAAGGGGAAGAAAATGAAGGAAATGAAGGAAATAAGGAGCAAAAAATTGAAGGGCTTGATGAAAAAGCTCCTGAGCCATTTAAAGATCTTATGAAAGCTTACGAAAGTGGGAACATGGACAGTGCTTACTCTAAAGCAAAGCGCTGGGTAAAATATCAAGATAAAGTCCTAAAGAGAACCTCTGATCTATCAGCATTAGTGAAAAAAGCACGTCTTGAGGTCGATGCCGAAGAGGAGATTGAAAAAGATCTAAAAGCACAGGAGGAATCTAATTCAGGGTCATCTATCGAAGCGTCTTTAAATAAGACTCTTGAAAACGCTGCTTATCCATTAAGACTTTATTTTTTCTTCGATGCAAAATCTGCCTCATCTATCCAAGGCATTGCTGAGATACAACTTCTAAACGAGAAAACTATCTCGCGTAATGACATAGAAATTATCGGTATAGCTGATGGTGAAGTTTCAATTGAAGACCTAGCCGAACTTAAATCATCCACTAAGATAACTTTTCCTGTCAGATTTGATCATGAGTTAGCTAATGCTTTTGAGATCTCTAAACTTCCATCACTCGTTGCCATTGACAATTACGATCCAAAGCCAATTTTTTATCGAGGACCATTAGCAATTGAACAGATCTGGGATTTTATAGATTTCTCCCTTAAAAAAATGAAGGGGAATAAAAGATGAAAAATCTTGTACTAGCAATATTTATATTTTTAGGCATAACAGAAAGTGCTAAAGCGCTTCCATATGAGCTAATGCCTCTAGAGCAGGAGATGAAAGACATCACTATCTCTGAGCTAGAGCAGAGCTCAAGTTATTCTAAGGGTAGTACTGTTGGTACGCAAAATCGTGCAATCTCTCCCCGACTAAGACCAACCGAAAGTGCCTCCGGATATCTTCAACATGATGAGACTGATTTCAAATCTGAAACGTATCTTCCATTTGAATACTTTGGACGTATTAACAAGGACAAAGTAGAGGAAGGATATTTAAACAGTATCGCTACACTTCAGGGCAGAACAGAGAATGCCCTTAATAGTGCTGGGGGCACCTGGTATCAGATGCTTATGTTTCAAGAGCCTACGTTAGCTGTTAGTGGAGCTGCCTTATTAAACATTAGTAGTAGCAAGATAGCTGAGTATCAAAGAGATAGAGCAAACGAAATTACATTTAACGCGGCTCGTCCAGAAATTGCAAAAGAGATCATGGATGATTATGAACACTGCATGGCTTCTAACATAACGGGAAGTACCGCTAGCTCATTAATAGGTGGTTATCTGTTTGGGGGTGGTGGATTCGGAGGCAGTGTTGAGATGGCCAGAGAGATCTGTGAATCACAAGTATCAACTATTCAGTTTCTAGCTGCTAGAGGAGCAATGGGAATGAACGGTTGTGAGTGGCTATCAATAGTTATGTGGGGTCATCTCTCAATGGAGATTCCGTTTAGAATGAGAGCACAATTTGGAGATGATGAAATCTGTCCAGCTGTTCATGAGACCTCTCCTGGCGGCCAATATATTGCTTATCAATTCTCAGCTGTTCCGCCGTCTTTTTCAACACGCCAAGTTTGGTACGAAGAGTATTCTAAAAGTGTATTAGATCTGCAGTATATATTGGAGCAAGCTTCAACAGATAATGGAGGATACCTTTTAACGCCGTATGACCTGGCGACTATTAATATCCGCCCAGGTTTAAAAGCAACTCAGGCTTTAGTATCTGCAATTGAACAAGGGTTTGATCCATTAAGAGATCGTCCAGAATTAGTCAACTGGTGGGCCAAAGAGAAAGCTAATGCACTTATCGATACTACCTGCAGTGAAGCACGAATTGCAGTTGATGAATCTGCCTCCAGTCAAGCGACGGAAAGAGAGCGAAGACGATGGAAAGATAGAGTCAATGCTGTTTGTAGTACCTTATCAGAGCTTAAAAAGGAGATGGCTGAAATTACAAAGAATCAGGTGGTCTTTGAAAAGATCTTAACTGAAGGTGATAAGGCAGCTAAGAAATTCTCTCAAAGTGCTTTGGCGCAGGCCCGATCAAATAAGCAAAGAGGAAGCGGTTCGCAAGGTACTTGGGCATTGGATGGTGGAATGTCACCAAAGAATGGAGCAAACGACTTTTAACGGAATTGGGATTTAATTTATGGCAACCGGCTCTACTGCGACACTAGTCTCAGCAACCATGCAATTAAGTGGAGAATTCAGCCAAGCCCATATCTTGGATGCGGTGGTTAATTCTCCAATCGGCAATCTTGCGATCTTTATCTATATAATTTCAGCTATCGGATTTTTTATCAGCGTTGCCTTTTTTCAAAATTATAAAATGGGTATCTGGCTAGTATTTGGCCCTGCTCTCTGGGATATCTCGGCAAATACAAGAGCAGAACAGGTAAATTTAAATTGGATGTATGCTGGGACGGTAGTACAAGATCAGGATTGGTTAACTCAATTTAGTAACCAAAGTCTTACTGATGACCTCTCTCTTGATAAGGGTCCTGCAACATTATACGTACTATGGGACTCTGTTGTTAGCGGAACTGTACAGAATCTAACCGGTTTACTAGCTAAGATTACAAACGATCCTGCAACCAGGCTTTTTGCCAAAACTAATATTCAGGAGGGAATGCTTGGATCTATGATCCAGAGTCCTGAGATAAGAGAGGCTGTACGGATCGCTATGGGCCCAGATTGTACTCCAATGGTCCCTGTTAGTAAGGGAAATGAACCAAAAGAGTGGAATTTTTTAGAGATTGATGAACTAGAAACAGCACTTGATAACAGATTAGTTAAGGGAGTTCCAGAATCTGTTGTTCGAAAGTTATGTGAATACTCGATGGTCTATGAGATCTGGCAGTATGGTTCAAATTTAGAATTTGATCAGATCGATACAGAGCCGTGTGTTGTCAATCCATGGGGAGCTATAGGAACCTTTTCCCTTGGAAACTCAGAGAAATCAAGTTGTCTAGAATTTTCACGAACTACTTGGCAGGCACTTCAGGTAAGCGCTGAATTAAGATTACGAAATCTATATAAATCGTCAGGAGCAAACTCTTCAGGTGTTAGCGCACTCGGCAGAGATATCTTACCACAGTGGTCACTTGATATGTTGGCACAAGATGACTCTTCGTTAAAAAAACTTGTGGCTAGCTACATGCTCAAAAATGAGATGGATGATCTTAATTTTTTAAATCCTTCTCGCTCACTATCTGATGGGGGGAAAACTGAATCAGAGCTGAATAAACCAGTGGAAGCAATTGTAGGTTGGCTTGAGAGAGAATCAGCTCAGAGCCAAGCTGTATTTTTTGCAAAATCAGTTCCCTACTTACAAGGGGCACTTCTTTATACCTTAGCAATTGTATACCCCTTTATCTGCATTATTATGCTGATACCTGGATTTCATACTGCAATGATCACCTGGATGGGTGCTTGGGCTTGGGTTAAGAGCTGGGATATTATGCTTTACGTCATAAGTCTCCTCTCCGGCATTATGTCAGAAAACATTCTGCATAAAGGGATGCTTCATAATAATATCGTGCAGAATGAATACGTGGGTACTGATGGAAGTGTCTCAAGCTTTGCAGATAATGTAGTCAGCAGATTGGAGGATATTAATTTTCTACATCTCGCAGTTTATAAAGCATTTGATGACGTGGATCCAAAGTTCGTTGAAGGTATTATTAACTATATCGTTGCGCTTTCGACAATCTCGATCCCTGCTATTACTGGTATATTCTTTTTATGGGGCAGAGCATCCTCTCTCAGCTTATTCACTGATGGCATGAAAAATAAAGCAATGGATGCAACGTCAAGAAGAGCTGCTCAACTTCAAGATCAGTGGTTAAGAGATATCGAGATCGGACGACAACAAGAAGTTCGAACATCAAGTGCTGTAGGTGCTGCTTGGGGATCAGGTATCGGATTTGCACTAGGAAACTTGCCTGGCGCAATGGTTGGTACTGCTCTTGGTGCTGTTGCTGGGGAGAAATTTGGTTCTGTTAGTGCCGGATATGACCGTGGGCCAGAAGCAGCTCTATACGGAGGACGTCCGATGGTTGTCTCCTCTGGTGACTTACTAGATCCGTGGGAGAGCATGACTACTGCAGCAGGAGCCATGGTAATCCAGAAACATTTACTTGATGCAACCGGTCAAGCTGAGGCTGATCCAGTATCAACCTATATAAATGGCCCAGATAGGTTAAGGCTAAATCAGAACCTACTCGGAAATAGAAGAAACTTTATCTGGGGCGGATCAAGATAGAGTTGCAGTAATCTAACATGCTGATTTTAGGTAATATTTTAAAAACATTGAATGATCAGGGGATCAAACTCACTAATAGTACTGATATGGTAAAGAGAAGTGTCAATTTGTGCCTATTATTAGATCTATTACATTAATAGAACGAGAGAGGAATGGTATGAGATATCTTTATTGCTTAATCGCCCTAGTGTCGTTTTTGTCTATATCTTCTGCAAGTTACGCTGATGCGGATTTTGAAAATAGAACCCCCAAAGCCTCTGCAAAATTAGAAGGCGCCAGTGGTGAAACACTAGCTTCTGCGGTTGGACATTATGCTAGGTCCCGTTCCTTACTTATTGAAGCTATTAGAGAATTTGATAGGGCCAATAAAATTGCAAGGCCAGACTCCATATTAGATAGCGAAGAGTGGAGAAGCTCACTTATCTCAAGAGCTGAGGATCTTGAACGGATCCTTTCCCCGCAGCCTAGGGTTACCAAGGGCGGAGTAAAATTTGAAGCTGATACTAGGCTCTTAAATGTCACCAATAAGTAAAGATCATACATAACTATTTGGAGTCACTCTGAAGTTTTACGAAATTACAGGGATGAAATTGAAAGATTAAGTTGAGGGAAGATGGATAACGGAGAGGTAATTGGAGCATTAAATGAAGACTGGAACTTTGCTGGTGCAAATCTGCCTGAGTGGATGTCTGGCTTTGTTGTTTTTCTCATTGCTTCAGAGATGTTCGACAAGATTAGTCGATCGATGCCGATCCTGCTGATGATGTGGATAGGCACAACTTTTCTTTTAGCTGCTGCAAGAAAATCATTTCCTGATGAAGAGCGTGGCTTAAGAAATGCAGTCATGGTTGCACTTGGATTTATTCCAATTGGACTTCCAGCTCCATCTAAATTTTGTCCGATGTGGAGTGGCGCTCCAGTTAAAGAGTTAGGAGAGGATAGTCATTACCAAACTTTAAGATTAGATGAAGCAATTTTACGGATTGATGACGGGGAAGAGCCAAACCCTACATACACTCCAAGAGTAGTGAGACAATAAACAAGGTTATTATAGGTAAATATGGGAAAGGTTGCGGAGATATTAAGAGCTAGTGAACTGAGAGCCCCGCTCAGTGATAATGACACCATTCGATTATGGGAGAGTCATCAGGAGCAAGCCACACTCTGGCGCTCATTAACTTTAATTCAAGTTCCAATTACTTTAATCTCTTTAGTACTAGCTCTGGTTTTATGGAGCACAAGAAGCGTAACGCTGAATGTTCCAGCTAAACCATTGCCTGGAATTTATGCTGCTCAAGATATTCCCGATAGTGAATTTATTGATTTTTCAACTGACTACATTAATTTAATTGCAACATATCAACCAGCAGTTGCTCGTAGACAGTTTGAAGAGGCTAGACGAATGCTTTGGAGCCAGATGATTCAGGCTTTTGATTCCGACATGATGGGAACAGAGCTAAGAGCGATCGAAAACACGAAGCGTACTCAGATCTATTTTGTTGATCCAACAAAAGTAGGAATTAAACGGGAAGGACGAAACGTAACCGTATCTCTTCTTGGTGATCGTTATAAAATTATTGCTGGCAAAGAGATGCCTGCAGTTAAAACTGAATTTGTAATTACAATGAATACAATTCCAAAGAATAAGTTTAATCCTTATGGAATTGTTGTGACCAATGTAGCTCTTAAAAATGTGGAGAAATAGGATTTTACAAAAGGCAAGCTGTATGGAAACAAAAGTAAAATTGAAAAGTATTGCTCTCATATTCTTACTAGTTGGTATTGCGACTACCGCTCTAGCTAGGGATGTTGAGTATAACGAGGGCGATGGGGAAATCTCTATCTGGGTAACACCAGGAGAACCAACAAGAGTAGCATTTCCCGCTATGATTGCTGGTGGATATAAGCGCAAAGATTCAAGTCTTGTCCTTGATAAAAAGGATCATGATCTCATTTTATTTGGCAACCAAACTATCTCTCCAAATGGAGAAGCTTTTATTGTTCGACTTGAAGATGGACGCTCTTACTCAATTCGAGCTAAAAGAGCGAGTGCTGATAAACCTCGTGATGATGCGGTAAGTATTACTGACAGTCGTGGCTCAATAATTCTTTCAAAAGAGGAGGAAGAACCAACTTATAGAGAGAAAAGATTTGAGTATGCCCCGCCTAGTCAGATAAGTGGCTTAATGCGTGAAATGGTTCTGACATCTGAGTTTGGTAAATCAACGATAGCTGGATATCGAAAAAGTGAAAAGTATAGAGGACAAGTTGTACTTAGTGACGGCACAATGTTGGCTACTATTGACACTATCTTTATTGGGCCAAATCTTTGGGGATATGTTTTAGATACAAAGAACTTATTAAATACAACACAGAAAATTAATCCAGCATCCTTCAGACTTGATGGCACAAGAGCTGTTTCAGCAAGCAATTGGGAATTAACTCCTAAGCCATTTAATATTGAACAGCAGATTGCTGGAAAAGATTCAACAAAAATTTATATCGTAACTAAGGCACGCTAGAAAAGTAAGGTTGCATATGAAACAAAAGATTAAAGATTACTTACTACTGCTACAAAATGATCGGAAGACCCAGATCTTAACGGGCATTGTACTGGTTATGTTAGTGGCATTTGTGTTTAATTCTCCACCAACAAGGGCCCCACAAAAAGGACCTAAAGTAACTCAACTTGGAACTGGCGGAACAGGGACTAAAGAAGCTTATGAGGATCTTTTAAATGCGTTCTCTCGAGATCTACAAGTTACCCAGGATCAACTAAAAAAAGTACAGCAAGAACTAAAGGATAAAGACAAATCCTTCTCTGATTACGACGCTAAAACAGCAGCTATCTTTACTAAAATTCTTGAAAGAATGAATTCTGGTGAGATGGGAAGTTCTGGCGGGGTTAGTGGGGCTTATGCTCCAATTGATATAGACGGTAGTTCTAGTGCAATTGGAGCTTCTGGATCATTAGCACCTGGCTCACAGGAACTTGAGCCGTTTGGATTAGATCAATCAGATCCATTACCTCCTCCACCTCCTCCAAGAAACAGATCAGCTTTCGTAGCAGTTGGTGACTCAGTAAGAATTAAACTTCTTGCGGGCGTGAATGCTCCAACAGACGGAACTCCTTATCCTGTAGTTTTTAAACTAGATGATGACGTGCTTGGTCCTGATGGATCTCGCTTGCCATTAGGAGAAGCAAGACTTATTGCCGCAGCCCAAGGATCGCTTAGTGATTCTAGAGCACTCTTTAGACTTACCGATCTTAGCATTAGACTTCCTGATGGCCAAAGACGGACTTATAAAGTTGATGGATGGGTTGTCGGAGAAGATGGCATTCGTGGCATGAGGGGAAGGTTAATCGATTATCTTGGCAAGGCTCTTGGGGCAGCTGGTGCAATTGGTGCAGCAGAAGGGGCAGCAAATGCTCTTCAGGCTGCAAAAACAACTTCTGTTATCTCAGATGATGGAGGTCTCTCTAATATCGCCACTGGAGGTACTGCTGAATTTATTACTGCAGGTGCTCTATCCGGAGGATTAGGAGCATGGGGAGATATTATCAAGGATCGAATCGATCAGTTAGTACCACATGTAGAAGTATTGTCTGGCAGAGGAGCAACAGCAATATTTGCAAAATCTGTAGTTATTGATGGTCTATTTGAAGCTCTTGAGGACGATAGCACTGCCTTTGGTTCATTAGATTAGTTTTTTGTGGAGTTGTTATGAAAAGTAATAAGAGTGGGCTTTTAAAAATTGTGATGGTTGCTACAGCATTATTCATCTCAGGGTGTACAGCTATTGGAGATAGATTAAATCCATTTCAAGAGGAGCCAGATCCAATTGCTTTCTTGGGAGATCGAGATGATCACGCTCTAAACGGAACAAAAGCGAAAGAAGAGACCGCCAGAACTGCCCTTGAACAGATGGCTAGCTATAGAAGGACGAACTTCCCAGAACCGGTACATCCAGTTATACAACCAGCCGTTGTAAGACTTATGTGGATACCGGATCACTTAAACAAAAGCGGGGATCTAGTTCCAGACCACTACTATTATTTAAAAGTTCTTAGCGATCGCTGGGCAGTACAGGATGCCTTTGAGCTCGAGTCACAACTTGGTCCAAACAAGGATCCAACAAATTTACCTTACGTATATAGCGATGATCGAAAAACTATAAGAGGACGGTAATATTTATTAAGTTTAGTTGAATATGATTACTGAGAACAGAAAAACATATATAGCAGCAATAAAGGTAGTCGTACTCTTGGGATGCATTGTCTTTCTCGTTAGCTGCTCAAGCCAAAAACCTCCTGTTGCGAAAACACCACCTTTATATGACACGGCAAAAAGACAGTTAGCTCCTGAGCCGGTTTATAATAGACTGCGCTGGGTCCATTTACCTGAAGTTATTCCTTACAAGGACAATAACAAGGACAAGAAAAAAATCTCTAAGAGCCAAGACTCACTAGAAGACAGGCCAATGATTTTTCCAATTATGAATTTTGATCTCAAAGATGGAACATTAGCTGAAGCTGCCCAGATGATTGGGGCTAGTGCCAGTTATCGTAGCTACTGCGATCCATCAATCGCAGACAAACGACTATCTTTAAATATGCTTGGCACAATTCATGAGTTAGCCAATAGTATTTCAAGGTTAGTTGATGTTGAGATTATAATTGATCATTCTGCTAGGGAAGTTAGGTTTATGCCCCTAGGCGTAGAGAATAAATTAAGGTTTTTTGATAATACGGTAAGTGAATATGAGCATAGATAGGTTAACACGGGCTCGACTTTATAAAGATGAAGCTCTGTTTAATAAACTACTCCCTTTTGCCAGATATGATATCGAGCAAGGTGTGTTTGTACACGCCGATGCTTCATTATGGTTGATGTACGAGTTGGAGCCTCTCCTTATAACTGCCACCTCTGATGCCTCTGCTTATCAAACATGCTCTAGTATTCAAGAGCTCTTAGATTCATTAGATGTTAGTATTAGTGTCCAGTTTAATTGGGTGGTAACGTTCGACATTGAAGGTCTACTTCAAAAGGCACTCGAGCAGTACCCAGTATCCGGCGTTGCTGGTTGGATGGCTCGTCGCTGGAACAGAATGATGAAAAAGGCAGCTCGTAGCTCTTTTATTCATCAACGACCTAGAAAAATGCGACTTATCCTTTCTTTTAGACATGATCCACCATGGAGCAAGGGAAATATATTTCAAGAGCTTAAGAGAGCTTTTTCTATCCTGATTAAAGGTAATGTTGGATTCTCTGCAGATCAAAGACGAGCAGAGTATCTAAACTACGCCAACAAATTTAAAGGAGAGATTGAGGGTAAAGTATCTCGACTAAGAGACCTTGGTTTCTATCCAAAAAAAGTTGATGGGCAAGCTTTAATTGATACACTCTATCCGATACTGAATCGACGAAGCGTTAAAGGTGGTAAGTTTAAAAAAGGGCGCACCTCCTCAATCCCTGTGCCAGTTTTTGATCCGCTTGATTTATTATCAAATCAACTCTCTGAAACTGCTGTTGAGCATCCGCAAAATGGTATTATCAAAAAAGATGGTAGAGTTTTTAGAACTGTCTCGATGGTAAAATCTCCTAATCAAGCTTTTCCTCTGATGATTGCTCCGCTTCAATCGGCGCCATATGAAAATATTATAAGTGTTACTTATTCAAAAGATCCGATGCAAGCTCAGATCAAAAAACTTGATACGCTTGATAGCACCCTTGGTCTTCGTGAATTTACTAGCATGGGTAGAGGTAATCAAAAGATTCAACATCAGATTAGATCTATTAGGGCCGCAAGAGAGAGCTTATATAATAACTCCACTCAAATTGTCCGATTAGGTATCCATCAAACATTTATCTGTCAAAATGAACAGGAAGCTATCAGAGCAACCTCTGAGGCAATGGCAGCTTTTCCTCAATTAAATGGTGCTCGTGGCATGGTTCACGAAATTGCTGACCTTGGTGTAATGATCAATTCATTACCGGGATGCTATGAGCCAGCACTTGATGGACGTGGATGGACATCTGTATTGCAATCTTCACGCGCAGTTAGAATGCTTCCTTTATGGGGCAATTGGAAGGGCAGTAAAGGCTCACTCTTTCTCCTACCAAATCTTTGGAACCGTGAATTAGTAGGATTCGATCTATTCGACTCTAATATTGCACCTAACGTATTAATAAGCGGAGTATCTGGTGCTGGTAAGAGTTATCTCCTTAACTTTCTTCTGATAACTCTTAATAGAGGGCACTATTCAACTCTCGCAAATGGAATGACTGTTGAACGTCCACCAATTACCTTCGTCTTTGACAAAGGAATGCCTAATCAACCGTGTGGATTTGAAAAGATTGCTCATCTATTTGGTGGAAGAATATACGAAGCTACCCCTTCTAAAGCACCAGCCATGAACTTCTTGGCTCGCTTAGGAGACTGCCCTCACGATAACACCAACGAAGATTTCAAAGATCTAGTGGATATCTGCTCTGACATAGTTGCAGATATGGCTTCTGAAAATAATCGTCCGTTATCACGACTTCAGGTAGGTGATATTATCACTGCTCTTTTAGAAGCCCATAGAATCTATAGAGCTGGTCCAATGAAGAGGCAGTTTATTTTAAGTGATGTTGTCGCAGTTCTCCGTGCTCCAAAGAGAGTCGATGAGGATGAGGCTACAGCTATGCGTCGTGTCGAGATCGCTCTTTTAATGTCTGAGTACTATGGAGAGGGTACATATGCTAGATTCTTTGATAGACCAGGAGCATTAAGACTAAAAGAAAGATTTATCGTGTTCGATCTTAAGGGATTAAGTAGAAATCCTGACCTACAAAGGGTATTTTTAAAGATCGCTATGCTCTGGGCTGACGAGGTCATGAACGATCCAAAAGAGCTCGACTCGAGAAAGGTTCTTGTGTTCGACGAAGCTCATGATCTTATCGGTAAAACATCTTCAGGTGTTATCGAATCAGCTTTCAGACTTTATCGTAAGAGAAAAGGTATTGTTATTGCCGCTTCTCAATCTGGTGAAGATTTCTATGTTGGTGCTGGTGGACAGGCTATCGTACAAAACAGCGCGCATAAGATCTTTTTGAGACAAGATCCAAGTAAGTTTCATTTAACAGCAAAAGCGTTCAATCTAAATGAACAACAGAGTGATGTAATTATGCGTTTACGTACTATTAAAGGTGTTGAATCTCAATTTTATCTTCTCTCAGATATCGGAGAAGCCGCCCTTGTTCTACCTCTTGAGCCGGCGTACTACTGGGTTAGTACAAATAATGGTGACGACAATCAATTATTTCAATCAGTACTTCAGGAATGTAATGG
This sequence comes from uncultured Bdellovibrionales bacterium, assembly GCA_964523015.1. Lineage (GTDB taxonomy): Bacteria > Bdellovibrionota_C > UBA2361 > UBA2361 > J135 > JAWXBT01. Next base: position 20,131 of record CAZFXN010000001.1, read on the forward strand.
TGATTTTGCAGCAGCACTTGAGAGAGTAAGTATTATAGCTCCAAGTGGCGCAAGTGCGTTTGCACAGTACAGAGCTGCTATGCAGCAGGCTCAAGAGCAATCTCGAAATGGCGAAAATTCCGTTTCAAAAACAATTAATACCGCTTTAGGTCAAAATACAGGTTCAAATTCTATTATAAAGGAGCAGCAAATATGAAATCTTTAATTTTAACTCGAATCTTTCAATCTTTTTGTGTAGTGTTGATAGGAATACTGACTGGTTGTGCAGCAGTTAATCCATTTGTACATACAAAAACTGTTTACCGTGAAGTTCCTATTAGTGGACCAAAGGCTGATGTTCCTCCTGGAGTAGTTGAATATGTTTGGGAAGAGCCTATGGTCGATGTTGTTGACGTGCCGCCAGGATTAGATCCTGAAGGAAGATATTATAGACCTGGTCATCAAGCTGTAGTTGAAGTTCGCCAAGGTAGATGGAGACATTACAAACTGGAGAATAACTAAGTATAGGAGGTTTATTATGGGAGTTCTCTCAGCACGATCTTTTGTTGCACCGATACTAGATAAGAAAAATCTAATTGCCATCGTTCTTATTGCTGTATTCTTTGCTGTCTATAGGCTTTCAGGGGGCTCTATTGAAACTGGTTCAAATCAAAGTCGCTCAAACTTAAAAGTAGCACCAGTAAGTGATTCATTTTTCGATCAGATGACTGAATCAGAGTCAATCTCTCCAATTTCAGATCTTAAAAAGATTCAAGGGAATGAATCCGCTAGGCCAACCAAAAGGAAAGCTGCCTCAAGTGATCTACTAGATGATATTTTGGTTGATAGGAAACCTAAGGAGGAAGCCCCTACTGGATCAAACTCCCAGCTTGATGATATCGAAAGGAGTCTTGGATTACGTTAATTTAAAATTGTTATATGATAGAGGGACAGATTACATTCAATCGAAGTTGGCGCTCTCAATGGCAACGCATGATCGTTTTCTTTGTTCTCTCTGGAATAAGTATTTTTTTGTCCTCATATTTTCCTGAAAGCATCATAAGAGGTCGCTTATTTACCATCGCTGGCGAAGCATTTTTTTTGAACCTTCCTCTATTTAGTTTTTTACCTTTGTACGGATTAGTTAATTTAATGTTGCCGATATACGATGCTAGATTTACGATTGATAATCGTGGTCTTGAATCTCGGATAGGAATATTGTCTCTTAATCAACGAATTGTAAAGGTTCGGTATGAAGACATTCGCAGCCTTGAGCTCAATCAAACTTTACTAGATCGCGGTATTAACGTCGGTGCTATCTCAATTGGCAGTGCTGCAACAAGTACCATTGAAATTGTCTTTGACGGACTAGTTGAGCCCGTCGAGATTAAAAATCTTATACAACTAGAAAGAGATTCAAGGTTACGTAAAGCGTCATCTGATGAGAAAAAGATTCAGGCAGCGCTATAGTTTTTTGGAGGTATTTTATGAGGTTTGTTTTTAAATCTGCCATAATGGCAAACTATCTGTCAGTAGTCCTGTTAGCGATCCTGATAAGTACATTAATTATTTCCAATTCTGCTAAGGCTGATAAGGTCGTAGAAAATCTTAAAGATAAAATCTCAACTCTTAAAGCTAGCGTAGAGGGATCTGATACGAGCGATCGTGATTTTAGTGCCGAACAGGAAGAGTTCGACCGCATGAGAGAGCAACTCCTTGCTGCAGAAAATGAAATTATAAAAGGGGAAACCAAGAAATCATTAAATCAAGCGACTGTATCTGCTGATTATGAATATAAAAAGGAATATCAAAAGGAAGCAAAACTACCTAAAAACGATGATAGCTTTACGGAAGATCTTGATGATTCCTTAGAGAAGGATGCTAGAGCTGAGATGGCTAAAAAAGCAATCGACAGTACCTTTCAAGAGAATGAAGAATTAAAAGCAAAGTATCAAACTGCACTTACCCAACTAGCTGCTAGAAACAAAGAATTGACAGCTCTAAGATCAGAGAAAACTTCTGTTACATCTGAGTCAAAAGTATCTAGAGATAAAATTGCATCCTTACAAAAAGAGCTTCAAGGAGCAAAAAATAAACTCCTGGTTAGTGAAGCAGAGGTGGAAAGATTATCCGCACTAGCTGGATCCGGAGCTAAACATGCTAGACTCCCTGCTCCTGCTACTGGACGCTCTTCAGTTTACTCAACTGCTAATAGTAACGTACAGACAACTTCCATTAAGCCTGAAACTTCTGATCTAACTGTTTTAACAGTGGTTGCTAGCAAAGCATACCTACGAACTGGTCCTGGAAAAGATAATTCTCCACTAATGGAGGTACGAAGCGGTACTAAACTAGCTGTAGAAGACAGACAGGGAAATTGGTTTAGAGTGACAACGCCTACTGGCACACGTGCCTGGATCGCTTCCGAAGTAGTTGCATTTGGACCGAGCAGTACTGCTCGTCCATCCCAAACTGTAAAAATTAAAGCTTCAAGTGAAAAAAATGATCAGATCGAAGAAAAAGCGTTTGAGCTTATTAATAAGCATTCTCGCTAGTCTTTTACTATTAACGATTGGGTTTCCTAATTTGCCAATCATTGCAGCCCCTAAATTTCCTGGGGATGCATTGAGTACATTTGTTTTTCCACTTTTTGCACCAAGAAAATCTAGCCCCTTTGGCGAGCGTAAGCATCCGATACTTCGTAAGGTCCGCCACCATGCTGGAATAGATCTAGCTGCCCCTAAGGGAACCCCTATACGTTCGATTATGAGTGGTACTGTAGTGTTTGCTGATGACTATGAGGGGTATGGCAAACTAATTACTATTCGACATAATGATGAGCTTACAAGCCACTATGGGCACTGTGATAAGATTAAAGTTGAAGTTGGTAAAAGAATAAAAGCAGGTCAGATTATTGGGACAGTAGGTGAAACAGGGCTTGCTTCTGGACCGCACCTTCATTTTGAAATACGGATAAAAGGAAAGGCTTACAATCCTGAACTCCTTATCCCAGAGTTAAATTCTGAGGCTAAGGGATAATCCTGATTGGTTTCAACTAGTTAGTAGCCTACCTAGAACTCTGCTAACATATCACCGTATGCAACTAAGAGGATGATTATCCCCATAACATTAGTAATAAAAATGGGACATCTGCCCAACGTGAGTTGTCGCCAAATTTTATTTTTTTAGGGTGCTTTTTAATATCCCAAAAGGTTATAACTTTGGTTACCTGCCTAGGATGTAAGATTGCAACCTATTAAAGATAGTATTTGGGGGCAATTCATAAGTAAGCATCTGTCGAAATAAATTAATATAGAAAATATAGTGAAAAAACTAATTGGAGTTACTATGAATGAAGTTAATTCTCTTTTACAAAAAGTAAAGGGAAGCTTTCTATCTACTGGTCAATATATTGGGGCTGTATTTTATGCACCTACAAGAGGCCAGAGTCAGATTGCTCTTTTCTTACTTGGAGTTATTATCCTATCAGGCGGTCTTACAATCCATGCAATTGCTCAAGGTGATGTGGGATCAGACCTCGTAGGTGAATACAATGACGAGCGTGTTTCTGAGGCCGTTAATAGAATCTTCGCTTATATCGAAGGTTCCTTTGGAGCCTTAATCATGGTTGCTGCTGGTTTAGGAGCAATTATGGCGGCTGCGTTCGGACAATATAGAGCTGCTTTAGGATTACTTGTTGTAGCGGTTGGATCATTTATCCTTCGCTCTCTTGTTGGAACATTCTTTAACACAGAGACAATTCAATAACGACAATCCAGTAATCAAAAGAGCTTGATAAGAGCTCTAAAAGGGACCTTTAGGGGTCCCTTTTATTTTGTCCCCTTTTTATTTTTTCATTATTGACGGTCATACAGTGATAGTCGTATGATTGATCTAATGTAGCATTAGCTACATATTTATCTAAGCGTTTATCTAAGCGTTTATCTAAAGCGGACCTTATTAAAATCAAGCGGAGACCGTATGGCATTCTATAAAAAATTCCCTTTTGTTGTTGCAGTGCCTTTTCTTTATATCTCTCCTATGATTGCCAAGGCTGAGACTGGGCCATTGGGATTTGGTTCTCCTCAGTTTAGCGAAGATATGGAAACTGACCGTCCTGATTTTTCTGAGGGCACTAAAACTGTTGAAGCTGGACACCTACAGATAGAAGCGGGGTATACCTTTACTGATAATAATGACGGTGGAGTGATAACTGAATCACACGCAGTTCCAGGGGTACTGGTCCGTATTGGATTAGCTCCAAAATATGAACTCAGAATAGGTTGGCAAGGATTTATAGATTCGGAAACAACATCATCAGGTGACAATGCTCAGTCAGATGGTGTTGGCGATATGTCAATTGGCACAAAGTTTAGACTTCAAGAAAACGATGCAGGATGGGATGTAAGTAGTATAATAGAAACCTCCTTACCTGTTGGAGATGATGAGGTTGCATCCGATAAACATGAGCCTGCTGTTAAATTACTATTTGCCAAGGACTTATCTAGTGACCTTTCATTTGCAACAAATTTGAATGCTACCTACGTTAGTGGCAGTACAGAAAGGTATTATGAGCTAGCGGCGTCGGCATCATTTGGCACTGACCTAACTGACACCATCGGGCTATTTTTAGAATACTATGGGCAATTTCCTCTTGAAAATGTCCCTGAAGAGAATCTTCACACTTTAAATGGTGGTCTAACCCTCGCGCTAGATGAAAACCTACAGCTAGATGCATTTGTTGGAACCGGTCTTAATGCTGAAGCAGATGATTTCTTTACCGGCTTTGGTGTGAGTTTCCGAATGTAAATAGTTCTTGATTTATAACTACCTAATTTGTCAGTTAAATATCATCCCCTAACAGGATTGATAAACTAAGTCACATATACCTTAAAACCACACATAACACTGCTCATCAAGGTGATATGTCCAACTCTAGCTAGTTCGTATCGCATCAAGTTCTCACCAGGTTTCTTTCTCGGTTTTCAACAAAAAAAACGTTAATTTAAACACGGAGACGACAATGTCTGTCTATACGTCATTGATAACCAAAGTAAGTAACTCGACACAAAATGTAAGCCAGTATTTAGGCCAGTATTTAAGCACGATGTTTAATGCTCCAACAAAGAAGCAAACTCAATTTATGCTCTTCTGCCTAGGAATAACGCTAGTTGCTTCAGGCATTACCGTTGAATTGCTAGCTCAAGGCGATGTGGGATCTGACCTCGTTGGTGAATATAACGATGAGCGTGTAGGTGAAGCTGTTAATAGAATCTTTGCCTATATTGAGGGATCTTTTGGAGCTTTAATCATGGTAGCCGCTGGATTAGGAGCAATTATGGCAGCTGCCCTTGGTAGCTACTCAGCAGCTATTGGACTCTTAGTAGTGGCAGTTGGAGCTTTCGTACTTAGATCTCTAGTTGGAACATTCTTTAATACTGAAAGTATTCAGTAATAATTGGGTGATACTGTGCATAAAAGTGAGGTTAGTCTACTGATAAACCTCTCTTTTATATTTTAAATGATCTATTAGCGATATATAACAGTTGAATAATTTCAGCCCTAAGTTAGAATAGTACTATTATGAACCGCCAGCACATACAAAGCCTACTCATTCTAGTTGCCTATGCTCTTATCTTAAGCATCTCTGTGACTGCTTACTCTAATATTAATTTTATTGACCTCTCTGATTTTCCAGGCAATGCCCCTGGTTACTATAACGATTTACGGATCGGAGAAGTTGTGAACCGGATCCTTAACTACCTAGAAGGAAGCCTTGGTGCGTTGATTATGGTTAGTGCCGGATTGCTTGCAATCCTTAGTGCCGCTTTTGGAAACTATAGAGCTTCTATAGCACTCCTTGTGGTTGCGATCGGGCCATTCATTCTCCGGTCATTTGTTGGTAGCTTTTTTAATGATGAAAATATTCGGTAGGTATTTCTTTATCTCGCTATCATGATCTTTCAAGATCATCTCTCGATCCCTAAGATCTTTTTAGCTTCTTCTGGCAAAACTAACCAAGCTTTTTCAGCTTGTCCTGATTCTCTAGTTAAATAATCCCAAAGTGGTTCACACTTTCCTAAAGATTCCTTTCTCCCATCATCAAGTAATACTTGCATTGAACTCTTAAGATCACCGGCATGTACATCTTCAGTGGTGATATGGTGTAAGTAATAAGTGGGATCAAATCCAGCATCGGACACTGCTTGTCTCGCTCGCGCAAACAACTGCTTTGAATCTTCCCCTTTTGGAATACGTATAGTTTTAAGTAAATTTCTATTTATTAATCGATCTGATAGATCACGTAAAATTGTGTCCTCCTCCTTTGACCACATTAATACGTGATAATTCCACCACGATTCTCTCATGGCAAAGATCGTATCAAGAGGTAGCTCTAATGAATTCTTACTATTTAAAACCTGCCTTGAATATTGATCAGTAAATTTAAGATCCTTACCTAGATGCCGTGCCCGATCAACTATCGCTTTATTAAGAGTTTCAGAGGAAAGGAGTACTCGATGATGATAAACCTGGCGATACATTGAATGTCTAGCAATAGCAAAATGCACCATCGCATCCAATCTATTCTCCCTTAAAGCTATATGGCCATCAGAGGTAATAACCATTGATTCAATAAGTGCTGGAATATTATAACGACCATAGGTGACCCCAGCCATTACACTATCAACGATACACCAATTCCCTCTATCAACATTCCATCCACCACCTGAGATAACCTCCCAAGTCCAAGGAGGAATATCTTCAGATTCGGATAGAATTTTGCAAACCTTATCTGATAAATCTTTCCCATATTTATTCAGCACTGCTTGTATCTGAGGATCTTCTTGAATAATTTTAATTGAAACTTCTTCGTGGCAATCCGGTGCGCCAGGATACCAAGTCTTATAGGCGGTATGAGATCCTGGAGCAATATGGCCAATATCATGAAGCAGGGCTGCCGCACTAACAGCCGTTCTATACTCCTCTATCTCTTTAGCCTCCTTTTCTGAATATTGAGCCAATTGATTCATCAAATGACATGCTAGGTAAGCAACCCCTAATGAATGACCAAACCTAGAATGCTCAGAGAACATATAAACTAATTTAGTGTTTCCTGTTTGGGCAATATCACGCAATCTTTGAAACCAATTAGTATCAACTAGATCTAAAACAATTGCTTCTGACTCTATATTTTTAGAGAAGTACATCGTTTGATGAACGACATCTGCAAAGGAAATTTTTGACATGAGACAACTCCTAACTAAATGAGGCTTGGGTGACAGGGATTGCCTGAGTAGCCACTATTTCAATCCCAAAAGTATTTAAACCGACTAATTTTCTCTTACTATTGGTTAATAGATTAATCTTTTTTACACCTAAATCTAAAAGTATCTGTGCTCCAATTCCATATTCCTTCATCCGATCTGGGGATAAATTTAACTCATTCCCCACACCACTAATCTCTTTGGTCAGATGACCCACCTCGATTTTTCTTAGGTATAGCAAAACCCCACTGCCCTCTTTTTGAATTGCCTCAAGGCAACTTGCTATCACATCTCTACTTGAGGGCTTGAGGCCTCCAAAAACATCAGCAAATGTGTTTTCTGTTTGAACTCTTATCAAGACAGGTTTATTAGAATCTATCTCCCCTTTAACTAAAGCTAAATGCTCACCACCATGAAGCTCAGACTCAAAGATATAAGCCTTTAACTCTCCGGCTATGCTACTAGGGATAACAGTTTGAGCGACTCTAGATACGATCCTCTCTTTCTCTAATTTATACCGGATAATATCACTTAGTTTTATAAGGGGGAGCTCGAGCTTTTTAGAAAGGGTGAGCTGATCGCTCGAATTTAAAAATTCTCCCTCTTGAGATAAGAGGTCAATCATTACCGCTGCATCACTTACTCCTAGAGATGAAACAACATCAAGTGCTCCTTCAATTAGAGAATTTCTAACTAAAACACCTCCTTTTCGAGCCTCAACAGGAAAGATATGTCCAGGGCTAACTAGCTTTCGTTTATCTGGAACCTCTTCTCCTAAAATTCTAATTGTACAGGCTCTATCTGCGATGCTTATTCCTGTGCTTACTCCCTCTCGTGCCTCAACAGAGATACAGTGTCCATTAAGATCACTTTCATTATTAGGTGAGATCCTTCTAGCAGACTTCATTTTAGTTAACCCAAAATCTGCTACCCGCTGTGGGCCTACTACAACATAAACTAACCCATGGGCAATGCTAATCATCTCATTTAAGACTGATTCTTTAATATCTTGGGCGAATGAAACTAAGACAGCACGAGGATTCTCGCCACAATCATCTGAAAGAATAAGAATTTTTCGTTCTTTAAAATTTTTGAGGCTTATTGCGATATCACCAGACATAGCGGTTTTGTAATAAATTAAGGAGCACAATGATACTTAATCTCCCTAAAAATAGCAAAATTTCTCATTATTATTTAGGTAATATTCGCAGAAAAATCGCTCATAAGCATGGTGGCAATCAGATAGAAATAAATGATTATAATTTATCTTAGAAAATTATACTGATCTAAAAAGTGTGGTCAAGAAACTGCATTCCTCCTCCGATACTAAGATATAAGTTAGCGATCTTTATCTTTAAGCCTCAAGGGTAGTGGGTAGTAATGGAACCATCAGTTGAGTTAAATAATGTAGCTAATAATGCAAATCTAAAAATTATAGAGGCTCGCCGAACAGCTTTTGTAGCAAGATTTATTGTCCTAAGAGAAGCTAGACGAACACGAGCTCACAGAAATATCGAAAAAATGGACTGGTATATTCATACCTCAGCTGAAGAGTTAGCTGAGCGGTTTCGTCAAGCTTTTATAGAGAATGGCGACAACATGGTGCCAGTGAATCGCGATATCCGACGTGCTTTGGCTCATGCGGAAAGATCAATAAATCATTTCATTGGTGAATACGCATCAAGATCTACTTACAATTTCATTGACTCTTTATGTGACTATGAGCGATCTAACAAGCTTCTCTTCGGTGAAGATGAGTCTCCAAAAGCTGGTGGGTGGCGACTTATTCAAGAGTTGCTAAGAGAAAGAACTCCTAAGAAATAAAGATTAAGATTTCTTAATCTTTGACTGCTCAGGATCTATTATATCTCCAAGATGATCATGATCATCTCGCCATTCTTTATCTGTAAAATAGAGAAAGCAGAGAATTTCTGCTACTAATTTAAAACTCTCTTCTGGTATTGTATTGCCCGTTTCTATCTTTGATAAAAGATCTGACAGGGTGTCATCTTTAGTAACTGGCACGCCATTTGATTTAGCAATCGCTACGATCTGTCGAGCTAACTCCCCATATCCTTTTGCTACGATGGTAGGAATCTCACTAGCATCATGATATTTAAGCGCAATAGCACGCTCTCGATCCTTATTGTCTTGTTCATCACTCATATCGGATGCACCAAGAAATTAGCAAAAACTTACTGTAATGAAAGTTTGAGAATAAATAGCTTTAAGCAGCCTGCTGCTCAGCTATAACTGTTTGCTCATCGATAATCTTATCGACCTCTTCAATTAATGAGCCGATTGCATATGCCCAAACGTATTGACCTGCTTTTCTGCCAGTTAATACCTCGGCAATCTGTCCCTTATCCTGGACACGGTGCTTTAAAAATAGCTGGCGACCATCAGTTACTAAGATCACATCTTGAGGGCTTTTATTAATATTAGGCAATTTCTTTCTTAGGTAATCTATACCTCTTCTAAATCTATTAACTGGCAACCCCTCTCTCTTCATTCTAAAAAGCCAACACAAGAGCACCACATCTGAATAGGTATATTTTTTTCTTCCGCGACAGAGAGTTTTTCCACTGCAAGGGACAAGGTTTGTTCTAGCATAATAATTAAGAAGTGCTAATCCGACCTTATCGGCATTACCAGAAAGCGCTCGAAGAATGGCTTGCACCTCTTTCGCAGAGAACTCTTTATTCTGTAAATGAACTGCCATAGCTAATTTCCCGTCGCTTTTAGAATTGTGCCTCAACAACAGAACTAAAAGCTAATCCGCTCTTAAATTTCTGTCAATCTGAAATCTAACTGCAAAATCCCTTCCTTACGAAGCCCAACGATCAAAATAACATATTTGGCCACAAGAATGGAAAGCATCTCTTAGTTCAAGAATTCTACCTCAGGTAAACTAATTAGTCACCTAGGTTTAATACGTTTAAAATTAATAAGTTCCGTAATTCTCTACCTAATTTCCTGTAAGATTAACGCTGTAGGGACTGGATCTCGTCCTGCAATAGATTGCTCATAGACTAAACTATCATTTTGATCCTTGACTGAAATATAAAGTTGGGCAGAGCCTCCGCCATCTAAATTTAAAGCGTCCACACAATTTATCCTTGAATCAGTTAGGATTCTCTGTAATTCAGACATTGTAACACCTCCAAAGGTAGATCGTGAGCAGAAAAAAATTAATCGATCCTGCGCGTCAATACAAACTCCTGCACGACGTGAGGCTACCTGACTCTGCTTCAGGCCCTGCACTGGGTTACCTGAGGAGAGTAATCTTGGCCCAGCTTGAGTTGCCTCTAAAATCCCATCTACTTGAAAAGCTCCGCGATTGATAATTGAAATCCCATTGTTTGTAACTTGAAATATCCCTGTTAAAACTTTTCCACCCTTATGGATCGGATTAAGAGATATTCCACGACTTACGATAAGACCAAGTGGTTCTCCATTAGGATCAAAAAAATTTGAGTTGATTGCCAAAACAGCACCTGAGGAATTAGCAATGGATTTTACAGTGCTTCGGTTTGATCCATATTCCTTTGCTCTAACAACTTTGACACGGAATTTATCTAGTTTAGTTCTGGCAAAAAGAAGGGAGGCTGAAAAAATACCTCCATCCGTAGTAGATAGTTCAACAACTTCGAAATCTGGTGCTATTTCCTTCCAATTTGGCTGGGGATTGATGGATTTTACTGCCTGAATATTCTCTTGTCCCTTATCTGGAGCTGTTTCAGCATAACCTAAAGGTATCGATATTCCGAGACAGAAGCTGATGACTACTGAGGATAACAACGAGTGAATAGAAACAGACTGTAACATTAGAAAACAGCGTATCACTTAATAAATAAATATACTAAGTCCAAAAAAAATAAGCCGGTCAAGGGCTATTGACCGGCTTACAAGACAGACTGTCTATACCTCGCAAGAGTGGTTCTCTTCAATAAGAAAGCATCTAGAATTTTAACTAACACAAAGACAGAAAGACGTGGGCTGATGTGTGTGGTTCAAGGAGGTGTCTTTCAAATCCTTATATTCTTAAAAAGTAGACGTATATATCCCTCTTAAATTAGTTCTCCACTTTACAATAGAAAGTAGAGCAAGCCTTGTGCCAACATTAATGGATCCTTCAGTGTACTGAGATCTAGTCTTAAACAAGGTTTTAACGTCCTCCATCTCATCTTAATCACTAGATCTATATTAAAAATTTAGATTTACCTTGATTTTATACCTTCCAGGCCATTAAGAGTTTATATGAACGTCTATCTATACAAGGATCAAAGTAGGCAATTTTTTCCTAAAAATTCTCTTTACCGATAAAACCTGCCGATCGGTTTTCAGTTGAATTTAATAACTAGATCGATTACCCTGCGCCTTCCGAATTAATAGGCCCTGCAATTTAACACTATAATCTTAATCCACTGTAAAGTAGTTCATGGAAGAGCAAACATTCAGATCGAGACTTGTTGAGTTATTAAGCAAAAGCAGGAAAGCTGTCCGACTATATAGTGGGATAAGTCGCTCTAAAAGAGGCTCCGCTCTAGCAGAACTACAAGCAAATGAATGGTTAAGTATTAACTCTGAGCTTGTTACCCTCCTCTCCTCAATGCTTGATGATCTCTCAGTAAAAAATCTTACATCTGAAGCATCAATATTACTTGAGCAATTCTTATCTCGTTATCAGATAACAGTTGAGGAGATGCATTCAAAAAAGAGAAAGTTGATTGAACACGCAGAAACATCTGACTTTGCTCAATCTGTTGTATTAAGTCGTGAACTTGTCGCTATTAAGGCACGCGCACAGGCACTGCAAGCCGTTTACAATGAGATTAAAGCTACTGTTAAAAGATCTCGTCCAAAAGTTGAGCCTGTCACGATCAATGAGGATGAACTATTCACTAAGATAGAAACCGAAAAGCCAACTATGGCTAAGATCATCCCTTTGAGACAAAAGATCAGCTTAGGATAGGAAATTTTCTTTTTTCGATCATTCTACCTCTATCATTTTGCAGCTGTTTGACACATCCATACAGTATTTTATTTAACCATTCTGTCTAGGCATTCTGATTAGACTTATATTATTAGTTTTTGTACGAATTCCTCTTGATCTTTTTAGTTTAAATAGGTTAAACCAACAGAGTCGCAAAGAAGTTTTTAAGGCTACTCCATAAATTTGTAAGAGGTCCAAAGTATTGTCTGCTCTTCTACAATTAGTTGTTGATAATAGTACCAGCCTAGAGTGTGGTAATGACAACGAGAATAATCAACTTACCCATAATCAGCCAAAGATAAAACTAGCTAGAACTCTACTAGAAAGAGCATCAATGCTTCTGTGCGATCTTGGAAGTGGATACTCCTCTGTTTCATCGATCATCGATGAGTGTAAAGAGATGTTAGGACGTCGGGACTGTGAACCTTTTGCTAACCTAGCTCAAGATCAAAGCCTAGAAGATCTTCCTTAATATCCCCTTAATAAACAGACATCATAAATGGTGCTGTTTAAATAGTGCTGCTTACCCTAAGTGAGTGAGCAACCGAACAGGAGATCCTGTGAATGCAGAAGCAACAGGAACTGGCCCAGGTCCAAAGGTTCGATCAATAAGAGCAGCCCAACAAGTAATATTAATTCCTTTCAATGTAGCTTTAGTATGAGCTTCCAGACTTGAGCGCGCTGTTGTGATAACATCAGTGACAAGAATTGTTCTCGCACCTTTATATCTCTCCCCATGACCATTTGATAGTTTCTTTTCCAGATACTGCTCAAGAGGAACCTCTTTACTATCAGGTCGAAACTCAGAGAAAACAACGGAGAGTCGTTCAGCAAAGAAGCTATAGCCGCCGGGTAATTTTAAAATTAATTCTGGAAACTGTTGGTTATTAACCTCCAAGATTCTTTTAGCTACATATCTAGCACAGATATTAAGGTCTTCATCACTGAGATCTTCCACCCGATAATACACACTACTCTCACAACGAGAGCCAATGCTAACAGGTTCATCAAACTCTTCGGTAATCTTACTAAAAATCTCGCTTACTTCCTCAAAGTCGACCATATCACCCTCTCTTTATTGAGCGGTAATTCTATCACAAAAGGAAGAGATCCGTAAGATGAATATAAGCGCTCCCTGTATATGGCTGAGGATATTCATCCATAACAGGTTTTACTCTCAGTATAACTTACTTGATCGTCCTAACTTTTCGCTCCGCCGAGCTAACCGCTAACGAAAGCGTAGCTTGCTGATTTTCAATATTTGAATAATAGGAATCAATTTCTGGAACAAGTAATCCTGAACTAATATCAGAGATAGAACAGAGCCGTTGAACCTTATCAAGGGTCTGTAAAGCCAGTGTTGGATTCTTTTTAACGTAATCTTTCGCTATTGCGACAACCTCTTCCGCATCTCTAAGACCGTGCAGATACCCAGACATGTAAAGTTGTTTGCCATTACTATCTAGGTGCTTCCAGGTTGGATAAAATGGGTCAGCGTAAACGGCATTAATAGCCAAAAAGCAACTAAGCGTCACTACCAGGGGGAAAAGATATCGTTTCAAATGCCTAAAATGGGTACAGTAATGTTGCATAGATACATCAATCCTTTATAGTATTGGCACCTTGATTAGACATCAATTATCGCTCTTGGGCAAGATTTCATGGCAACCACAAACTCATTAGTTAAACGAAAGACACGGGAAGTTCCCATTGGAAACATCGCTGTAGGTGGTAATAACCCTATTGCTGTGCAGAGCATGTGCGCTACTAAGACACAAAATATTGAAGCAACGATAAATCAGATTAAACTACTAGAGGAACACGGGGCTGATATCATTAGAATTGCAATCGATAGTAAGCGTGACGTTGAGGCTTTAAAAGAGATCCGCACCAAGACAAAGGCCAATATTGTAATAGATCTTCAGGAAAATTATCGATTGATCGAATTGGTCGCTCCACTTGTTCAAAAGGTGAGATATAATCCAGGCCACCTTCATCATCATGAAAAGGAAGTTCCAGTTGAAGAGAAAGTTAAATTCCTCGTAACTACTGCTAAAAAATACGGCATCGCTCTTAGGATTGGTGTAAATTTTGGATCCCTTGATCCAAATGCAAAAGAGCGCAGTGAAAGTGATATTGATGCCGCCCTTGATTCTGCCAGTAAGCATGTAACACTTGTTGAAGATCTAAATTTTACAAATTTCGTTGTTTCACTAAAAAGCTCAGATCCAAATGAAGTGATCGAAATTAATAAAAAATTTGCAACTAAGTATCCTGAAATTCCGCTTCACCTAGGTGTTACGGAGGCTGGTATGTTGCCAATGGGTGAAATCAAAACTCGGGTTGCTTATGAAAATCTAATTCCGCTAGGAATTGGGGATACAATTCGAGTTTCTCTAACACTCCCTTTTGCTGAAAAATATCAAGAGATCTTAGTTGGTAAAAAGATTCTTTTAGATATCGAAGAGGGTCGCTTTCGTTCAGTTCCTAAGTTTGTTCAAGAGGGTCTAAATATTATTTCATGTCCAAGCTGCTCCCGGGTTGAAAATGAAGCATTTATTGAACTAGCTCAAAATGTTCGTGAGATGAGCCAATACGCCTCAAAGTACAATCTTACTATCGCTGTTATGGGTTGCCGGGTTAATGGACCTGGCGAAACTGATGACGCTGACTTAGGTCTTTGGTGTGCACCAAAGCATGTAAATTTAAAACGCAAAGGGGAGCTTGTTGGGGCGTTTGGGTATGATGAGATTTTACCAAGGGTAAAGGCGGAGCTTGATGGGTTGATATGCGGCGAGCCTTTGGTGGCAAACAGATCTTAAAGCGAGTCTTCCCTTTTAAACTAGAAATTCGCTAATAGGTTGGCTAAAGAATTCTTCGAGTGGAACCCCACCTGAACCAATAATGTATACAGAAGATTTTGGATACAATGACTTAAAGACGGAGAGCCCTTTCGGTGTCTTAGGTAACCCGCTCTTAACCTCTAAAGCAAAAATTTGATCTCGCTGACTAATTACGAAGTCCACCTCATTTTGACTATCTTGCCAGTACGAAAGGTGCCAACTTTTATCTGGAATTGTATTTAAAATATGAGCACCGACAGCGTTTTCAACAAGACGACCCCATAAGGTTGTATTTTTCCTTGCAGACTCAAAATCATATGTAAGCGAGGAGCTAACAAGCGCATTGTTCCAAGCTATAAGCTTAGGACTACTGGCTCTTTTTCTTCTCTGTCCTTTAGCAAATTTTTGAATACCTGCAACAAGATATCCACCATTTAAGAGATCAAGATAGTGGGCAAGTGTTGTAGTATTTCCGGAATCTTGAAGCTGTCCGAGCATCTTATTGTATGACACCACCTGAGCTGGATAAGTACAAACTATTCCAAAAAGCGCACGCAATAAGGCTGGTTTATGAACCACCGCCCGTTGAAGTACATCGCGAGATATTGCAGGATCAACAAGCGAATCGGATATATATCTCTTCCAAATAGCTTCCTCCGACCTAAATACTGCAGCACCTGGATATCCACCAAAGTAGATCCACTCATCAAGGGACCAATCAAACGCCTTTTGACACTCTGTAAAACTCCAGTGCGGGAAATAATGTAACAAAAATCTCCCAGCTAGGCTTTCGGTTAATCCCTGTTCAAGTAACAATGCCGACGATCCTAAAATTAGAGGCTTAACTATCTCCTTTCTTTTTTTCTGCCCACTTTTTTTTTGTCCATCCCATAAGCTTTTAATCACCTCACTCCAGCCATGGATTTTTTGTGCTTCATCTAATATGAGGAGGCACTGTCCGCTCTTCCTTGCGATAAGATTTGCGGTATTCCATTGAGCTTCTATCCACTCTGGAGTGAGAGGTCGTGGTGAATCTGCACTGGAATAGTGAAAAGGCCAATTTAAAGTTTGTGCAATCTGTTCTGCTGCAGTTGATTTGCCTACTTGCCTTGGGCCAATGATCGCATGAATGATAGGTGGCGATACCTGCAAAAGTTTAATAATCTTTTTTGTTTCTTCCCTGATAATCACTTTATTCAAATCGATCTTCATATAAATTTAATACTAGCTGATTGAGTAAAATTACTCAATGGCTGAGTAATTTTATAACTACTTGATATGACATATTATTATCGACAACTAATGTATGAGCTTTACATATTAGGAATACGAAAGCCGTATTATCAACATTTGAGCTCTTATGAAAAATATCAACTATTGTCTGATAATCTTATTTTTACTCACATTATACCCATTGAATTTACTCGCCGACACCAAAATTGGTGTTATTTTACCAATGTCAGGTGATTTCGCTCGCTATGGAGACAAAATACGTCAGGGCTTAGAAAGTGAACAACTGCCTCCTGGAATTCGCCTTGTCTACGAAGATGAAGGATGTCATCCAAAAACGGCCACAACTGCCTACAAAAAATTAAACGCGGCTGATGGCATTAACATTTTTCTAGGCCCGTGGTGCGGATCCCCTCAAACTGTTGTCGCAAGTTTAATGAAGCGAAATAATGCTATCTCCATACTTGGTAGTAGTGCGCCAAGGCGTGTCTTTGAATTATCTGGGGGCAAGATGTTTTCAGTCCAACACTCTATCGAAGAGGAATCAAAATTTAATGCTGAAAATGCCTATAAAATAGGTGTCCGAAAGGTTGTCATAATATTTCTTGAAAATGATTTTAGTCGTGCCCATGAGGCAGCATTTAGGGAAAATTTTAAGGGCCAGGGTTTAGAAACTCTAACTTATTCATCACCCGATGCCTCTGCTCTTAAGCCACTGGTGACGAGAATAAAACAATTAGGTCCCGATACTCTCTATGTTCCTGATGCATTTCCTTTAATGCATGGATTAATGAAGGAGTTGGCCGCGATCGCTCTTAATAATCTTCGTGTATTTTCAGTCTATTCTGCACAATCCGATGATGTTCTTAGTGCAATAGGGCCTGTAGGTGACGGATTAATCTTCTCATATCCTAAGATAGATAGTGAAGCACTTCTTTATTACCCAAAGCTTGCGATGCAGGTATTAACTTTTGGGCTAAATGCTTGTCCAACTCGTGATCCTAATTGCATTTCGAATGCCATCAAAGCTCAATATAAATTTGATGAATATGGGGTCCTGCCCGGCGAGCTAGCCTTAAAAATAGTGAAGGGGGGGGGAATTGTATGGTATTAAGCTCTCCCGATTTATAACAAAACCTGAAGCAAATTAGCTAATTACACCGACATGAGTGTGAGCAGGAGTGTTCTCCGATCGATAAGCTAATACTATCAAGTAGTTACACATTCCTCTAAGTCTCAGAGACGTAGAGGTAAGAGGTTTTAATGAAGCAGCGGCAGCATCTATCACTTGTAAATGAAAAGGGGGGTACTCCCAAAACTGTCGTCCGTGAGGTTGTGGGAGTTGAAAACCTCTCCTCGATCCAAAACGATTTAGTTAAAAAGTATGTAAGCAAAGTTGGTGTTAAGGGAGTTTTAGTTGGTGCCCTTTTAGGGGAGGAGCCATGGGATCTAAGACCGATTTTAATTCATGAAAGCAAATTATCAATTCTAAGATTTAGTAACCCAGCTTGGGTAATTGATAGAAATAAACTTAACTCCCTCCGTTCTATTTATGCCCATACAAAAAATAATTCCGATCTAATTAAGTCAATCATAAGTTATAATGAAATTGATGGACAAATTTGGGTCTTAAGAAGGTTTCATCAAAATACCCTTTCTAATATTACAAAAGCAGCAATTGGAACTGCCTCTCTGCATCCTGTTCAGCAGGCTCAACAATTAATCTCCACAGTTTATTCTTTACACTCTAGTGGAATTATTCACGGCCATATCAATCTTAACAACGTAGGAGCAGATGAAGACTCTCCTACTCTATTAGACTATGGATTCGGCGCCCTTCAAAAGGCAGATGATTGCGCTCCCGAGATCAAAGCTGGACTTCCTCCATCTTTAGCCAGCGATATATTTGGTCTTGGTCAAACTCTAGCTCAGCTATTAACTAATAATCTTAGCGAAGCTCACTCTTTATTTTTAAACCGCATGCTTTCACATGAGCCAAGTGAACGCCCATCTATTAATGAAGTTAAGACAACTTTTTTTGTAGAAACAAAGTCAAAAAATAATATTACTTCATTCCCTTCAGTTTCAGGAAAAGTAATTACATCTGGATCTTTTATTAATGCGCCAGCTATCAGACCTCCTACTAATCCTCCTATAGAAACAGTTAAACAAAATATCTCTTCAAGCTTTGTCAATGATCTGATCAAAGAAGATCTCCTATCTAGTAAAGCATCCACCAAACCTAAAACTCCTATTCGAACAGAAAAACTCACCACTTTTATACAACCCAACATTAGTGTACCTGAAGCTGCTTCAAATATTTCAGCAAATACTTCAGCAAATACTTCAGAGCGTCATCTTCAAGCGCGGAAACCAACTGTTGCTCTTAGCCAGGTCGAGTCTTTTAAAATTGATATCATCACTCCAAGAGAAAAAGTCAGAAGAGCTGAGCAATCAAAAAGGGAGCTCACCCTAAAAGCAAATAAGAAAGATGACCTTTCTAGCACTCGCTTTTTTGTAACAATCGCTATGTTTACTGCTCTTATCTCTCTATTAGTAGGTGTTGGGGTTTTTCAATTCATGAAACCGGCAATGTCACCTAAAGAAGATTCCGACTTTGAAGCATTCTGGGTAAGCGGTCAGCCAACTTTACAAGAAAAAGTTGTTGAAGCTGCGGTACTAAATAACGATGTAGAAGCACAACAAGTGATCGTCAACTATTCATTAAAAGATAGTAAGATTAAAGGAGTTCGAGAAGGTCTAGTAAAAATAGCATTTAATAAGGCTTGGATTAATCAATTAACAAGGGCAGATAAAGAGATCATATTTTCACTAGCCCTAGAAAAGCCGAACGGTAAAGTTTTAAGTACTCTGCCACCAATTGCAAAAGCTTCTCCTGCTGTTATATTTTCAGTGCTCTCTCAACTTGAGGGAGACGAACCTTCTTTAACATCGTTACCTTTAAGTACATTCACCAAACTACCTCAACCATATGGAAAGCTTTTTGCTGATTTAGAAAAGTTAGGGATAAAACAGATTGGAGCACCTGAATCTAGAGGCCTAATACGTCTTATAAATAATGATTTTTCCTCTAATAGTGTTGCTAACTTTTTTGGTTCAAGTGGTAATGGTAAAATTCCTCTATTGTTACCACTCCTAGAGATCTATGACGGCAAATTCGCATTGTCTCTAGTTTCAACACTACATGACTTACCATCTGGAGTTGTTCCAACCTTTGATTGGTTCTTTGAACCATCCGAAGTTGATTGGAAAGAGGTTTCAGCAATAGCCCTCTTAGAACTCTCCGCAGGAAAGCCATCATTTGATTCTCTTTCTCTTGAACATGAATTAGATCTCCTCTCGTTTCCAAAGGCTCCTATAAGACAGGTCGTTAGTGCTAAACTAGAATCTAGATTTGGAGTAGAGATTAAACCGGTACTAAAAGTTATTGAGGAGAGCAACCAAAAACTTACCCGATCACAGATTGTCACACTAGTGTCAGCATTAGCCTATAAAGGTCAATACTCGCGAAGTTACATATCACTCTGGTTTGCTAGCAATCCTGACCCTCAAGTAACGCTAGATCTCCTTATGGCTAGAAATAGACTTGATACTAATGATTTCTTTAATTTGGAAGCATCTAGATATTTAGCAGATAAAGATTGGGATGCTAGTTTCAATACTCTGAAACAGATGAGCGTTCACCTAGAGCAGGTAGCTCGTGCTTTAGCATACTCAAAAATGGATCCAACAGATAAAGAGCAACTAAAATTCCTAAGAAAAATGTCAAATATTGAGCCAAGTAATACAGTTAGAAAAGGGATTTTAGAAAAGATTAAACCGTTTGAGCCAAGATCTACCCTTACCTATCAATCAGTTGAATAGGATATTCAGCCATAGCAGGTTTTGCTATACTATCCGTCAATGAATTCACTTTTACTTTTTTCCGATGAAATCCAAAACTCAATCGCCACTATAACTGGGGAACATTTAGCCTATGTTCAAGAGATGCATGATCTGTCAAATGGTCAAACAATTCCAGTCGTAGTATGGGGGAAATTTCGCGGCAGGGGAGTAATAACTCAACTTAATAAAGATTCGATCTCTTTAGAAATTGCCCTTGATAGCAGTATCATTGAAAGGGAACCTACAACATTAATAGTTGCGATTCCTAGGCCACAAACTCAGAAAAAAATAATTCATCTGGCAACTGTATTGGGAGTTAAGGATCTGCATTTTATCAGATCAGAGAACACTGAGAAAAGCTACCTAGAATCAAAGTCACTAATTCCTCATGCAATTAAGTATGAGATCGTTAAAGGATTAGAGCAGTCATACGATTGTATGCCTCCAACAATAACTGTGCATAAACGATTTAGACCTTTTATTGAGGATGTCTTAGTCACTGCTTTAAACAGTACAAAGGAGCCATTAAAAGTCCTATGCGATACGGCTGAAGATCCTTTGTTATGTATTAATGAAGATGCCCTTCAAAGCAAAGACTCTCATGCATTTATTGCTATCGGTCCCGAAGCTGGATGGAATGATTTTGAAAGAGAAGCCTTTAAATCACTAGGATTTAAGTCGGTATCGCTTGGCCCCAGAATCCTGCGGTGCGAAACTGCCACCTCCGTGATCCTCGCTCAGGTTGCGTTAATTAGAGAACTTTGTAACAAACCCTCGTCTTAACAACTAGTAAACCGATCGGTAACATCTTCCCAGTTGATAACTTTATCAACCCAGAACGGGGATCTAGACGGATCGTCTTAGCACAAAGCATTAAATTATTCTGGTTTTCGTCCACAATACATACCCTACTCATCCGCCACCTCCTGCTTGTGTTCAAGTCGTGCTCGGGCGGATTGGATCATGTCGTGGAGTTTCTTTTGTAAAAGATCCATTTGACCTTTATCGGCTGGCTTAAAATTGCGTCTTCAAGATCATTTTCGCTATAGGCTCCGGCTAAGCCTAAGAAATCTAAAAAATATGGATCGCCGAAGAATAGGTCGGGAGTGAGTGTCCCCTTTTCATGTAAGATATCCAGTTCAGTGGCTATTAGTGACTCTGGTTTTTTTGAAAGAGCTGTTCGTTCAAAAAGCATTCCCTACACAGTGGGTATAGAATCTTCTGATCAGGAAAAAGTTCATCCAAAGAGATAGGAAGCTCCTGTTAGCTTTGCCGCTAGATATCAATTGCGACACTTAGATATTGTCGATCATTTGTATTTGCGACAGTTGCGATTTTAATACTCACAGATCAGGTTAATTATCTGAATTAACTTGAAAAGAATACCTCTCCTCTATTGTAGCAGTCAAGCATAGCAGTCAAGAAAACAGGGAACTTTCAGCTAAAATTCCTGAATAATAAATGAGATGAAACGAATATCAGAGATCCCAGAATCAGAACGTCCTCGTGAAAAGTTAGAAGCGCGAGGTGCAATGGTACTTAGCGACATAGAACTGTTAGCCATCCTGCTTGGATCAGGGAGGAAGGGCAAGAATGTGCTTACTCTTTCAAGCGAGATACTAGGTATTATTGATCAGAAAAACGGTTCACTTCATGTTAGGGACCTAATAGAAACACATGGAATAGGTCGGGCCAAGGCGTGTTTGATCACAGCCGCAATGGAGTTTGCACGACGACGTATTCAATCACATCAAACCAAGATTCGCTCGGCTGAGGATATTATTCCACTACTTCGCCACTTTGCTGAGCGAAAACAGGAACATTTTATTTGTATATCTTTAAATGGCGCCCACGAAGTTATCGCCACACGAGTAGTAACAGTTGGTCTAGTAAATAGCACCCAAGTTCATCCTAGAGAGGTTTTTGCTGAACCGATAGTAGATCGGGCCTGCGCAATTATAGTGGCCCACAATCATCCATCAGGAGACTGCACTCCAAGTCCAGAGGATTTTGAGATTACAAGAATTCTTCGAGAAGCCGGACAATTACTAGGAATTAAATTACTGGATCACATTATATTTACTCCCTCAGCATCCTATAGCATTCACGAAAGGAAATTAATTTTGCCAGCTAAAAGGTAGTTATTGAATCCAATTTAACTGTAAGTTAACATACTCCGCATGTCAGAATCAATTAGCAACCTAACCCCTAACAGCTCCTGTCCCTGTGGGAGTATAGCCGTAAGTTTAAAAAATGTTGTCAGACCACCACCTCTAAAGCTGAGGAGTGCGCTCGTGAGGATATGCTCAGAGCTTTTGTCAGGGAGGCGGAAGCTGATTTAACACAAAAGTTTATGAGGTTCTTTTTTGAGCGGGTGGGAGATATAGATCTCGCTGAGGATTTAATAATGAGGTATCTTCCCGCAGAATTCGAATTTGGTAGAGAATTTGGTAGAGAAGGAAAAATTCTAACAAATGATGTTCTCGAGTATGGATTTTTCCCTTGGCTATTTTATACCCGGATATTTTTAGGCCCCGAGTTCAATCAGGTAGGGCTACCACTTCAACGACCATTTTCAGTGGGTGAATTCTTGATAGAGTTAAGTGGTAAGCAGTTATAACATCGTCAAAAACTATTAATTAAAGCTGCGGCAGATGCGCGATACCAAATTTATCAAGTAGTAGATGTTGATCCTGGCCGATCAGTTACCTTGCGCGAATTGGAGGGAGATACTACACATCGGCTAATAGAGTATAGCCTAAGTCAAGAGGTTCCTAAGGGTGTGTTTATCTTAACTAGGTTAGTTAAGATGTGTGGACGATCGTGGATGCTCGGTACTTATCCGATGGTAATACCGGCAGGATACCACAACACATTGCTAAATGATCTGACTCAAGAACGCCTCGATGATTTGGCTCAGATCGTAGAAGCAGAATATTCAGAACTGAATCGTGCAGATTCAAATTATGCAAAATTAGAAACAATTTCTGAGGATACAATAGTTCGTTATAGATTCTTCTCCGCTCTTAACCTCTCATTACAACCTCCTACCCTGACAAATACAGATGGTGAACCCATCGGAGTATTTGTAGATGCTTATACCATTGATCTAGCTCCCAATGGTCTTGCAAAAATTTTCAGTAAAGTGACACATGGTCTTGATAAACGAAAAACTGGACAAATAATTGAAATAGGCAAAGGTAGAGCTACGAGGAATAAAAACTACCTGGTATAATTGGATTAGTGCTAAATCAAAAAAGGCAGTTGTTTTGGGAGATCCGGTACAAGTCGCTGAGATCGCTGTCCAAGGTGATCAGGTCTTTGTAAGAGCTAACTCAGATCGACGCGCTGGACTATTTTATAAGCGTATCTTTGAGTTAGTAGGTGGCGATAATATTATCGATTACGAATATCTAGTTTCAACTTACGATTTACAAATGGAGATCAGCGATAACGGGTTTCCAACTCCTAAGGATTCTGAAGGAAATTCTCTACGTGTCTTTGCCAAAAATGCGCGAGCAGAGACTTCAGACGAGCTCCCAGAAGAGATCATGGCAGAGGTACAAAAGCACTTAGAGCGGTATTTACACGAGTGGCTAGACATCGCTATCCCTGCGCTTAGAAACAAGACTCCACGTGAAGCGAGTAAAGACAAGGCTTTAAAACCTCTGCTTGAATCCCTACTTATAGACTACGAGTTCCGAGCTAAAAGCATGGTAGCCAATAAAAATAAAGGACATATTGCTATTACAAGCAACGACATCGCACGCCTTAGGGCTCAGCGAGGGATGACAACGGGGCAATAAAATTTTCACCCAAAAATTTCACTGCCCCAATTTCACTGCTCCAATTTCACTGCCCCCAGGCTTTATCACTAGCAGCTAGTAAATCGATCTGTAACATCATTCCAATTAATAACTTTGGTAAATGCTTCAAGATACTCAGCACGGCGATTTTGATACTTTAAGTAGTAGGCATGTTCCCAAACATCACATGCCAATAGTGGTACAGTAACCCACTGTCCAAGATCTTGATGCTTTTCAGCTGTGAGAATCTCTAGGTCCTTAGTCATCAAATTATTGGCTAAGATTACCCAACCTGAGCCTTCAACCTGAGTACCTGCTGCTTTAAATTGAGCCATAAATTTAGCAAAGCTGCCAAATTTTTTGTTGATGGAGTCCATTAATTTTCCACTCGGCTCACCACCTCCCTTAGGGCTCATGTTCTGCCAAAAGATACAATGCAAGAAATGGCCTGCTCCATGAAACGCCAACTCTCGCTCCCAATGTTTTGCCAGAGCAAAGTCTCCTGACTCTCTAGCTGCAGCAAGTTTCTCCTCTGCTGCATTTAATCCTTTGACATACCCAAGATGGTGTAGATCATGATGTAACTTCATAGTCTGAGCATCAATATGAGGCTCTAATGCTTCATATTCATACGGTAAAGCTGGTAATTCATGTGCCATAAAGAACTCCTTTTAAGAATTTCATGATGTTAATTTAATTCTTTACATAATGTAAAAGCCAATCATTAAAATGCTGGCTAATTAAGTGACATTTGATCATACTAAATTAACTGTTAATTTTCAATTAACTCATTACAATCGCTTATAATAAACGAACATTATTATTAATTCTCCTTTTGCTGTTGTAGCTAATACAGTAGAGTATGAAACTAATTATAGAGATTCTTATGAATGATTAGAATTAATTGCCGATGAATGCCGATGAACAAAGAGATGAGCAATGAGATGAATAAAGCACCGAATAATACAATCTTCTTTCTATCACTATTGTTATTGGCACTTCTTGTCAGTGGGACAAAGGCCTGTCAAGAGGACTATGATTTAGGATCAAGAACGAGTACTACACCAACATCTGAGAGTACTCCAACACCGACTCCATCTCCTACGCCTACTCCTACTCCAACACCAGAGGAGACAGTCACACCAACAGATACTCCAACGACAACACCGACTACCACACCAAGTGCAACACCTACTCCGACTCCAACTCCTGATGATGAGGATGAAGAGGAGGCGCAGGGCCAGGGACAGGCAAATGCTTTACAAAAAAGCTTAGCTGCAATCTCAGGCGGCAAAAAGAATCAAAAGATCGGCAACTGGGGAGATCAATGGAAGAAAAAAGATCCTGCACTTAATGGTGAGGAGATAGATCTCATCCCAGGCACAGTCTCCGATCCCGATAACGATGGCTATACAGACTGGCTTGAGAATTTATTTGGAACAGATCCATCAGATTACGGATCGTTCCCAAAAAATATAACAACAACAGCGTTAGCACAGCGACTTGTTGGGTTGGATGATGACGGAGATGGATTATCCAATGAGCTTGAAAAGCAGCTCGGAACTCATGAAAACAATGGGGATTCTGATGGTGATGGCTCAAGAGATAATGCCGAAAAACTATCCGGCACGGATCCACTAGACAAAGAGAGCAGGCCAAACGATCTAGATGGTGATGGATTAAGTGACAGTTTTGAAAATGCGCAGGGTACTAATCCTACTAATCCAGATACAGATGATGATGGACTAAGAGATGATCTTGAATTGGCTTTAGGCACTAATTCATTCGATCCAGATACTGACAAAGATGGTATTTTAGATGGTAAAGAAGTGGAATTAGGATCCGACCCTCTAAAACCAGAGCAGTCTCGATAAGCACCTAAATAGCATTCAATTTGCTATGACATTTTCTAAGACTTTGACAGGAACTCTTGTAGTTTTTTAATATCAACTACAGCTGATTGATCATCACGATAGATCAGAAATGGATATCGCTCTAAATCCACCTCCTTAGGAAGTTTTTTATAGGCGTACTCCTCAGCAGGATGTGAGGCCAACTCTTTAACCAAGGTATCAAAGGGAGAGAAATAGGTAACCTTAGAAAGAGCATCTGGATAAAAAGCTTTTCGCTTAAAAATAAAATAGGAGATCCCCTCTGGCTCAAGGAGGGTAACGATTTCAGAAAGATCTCTTGAATAGTGAGCCCTAAGAGATATGTCTAATCTCCTACTCATCTCCTGATAATACTTATCGTAAAAAGGATGGGCTGTCTCATTAGTAACGTATCCTTGGCGCTTGCCAAAGAGCTGAACTCCATCAATATGTGCTGGATGACCAGCAATTATGGCATCCTGAGGTAGCGTTGCGCTGACCCAATTCCAGAGATCTCCACGTATATATCGGGGCATATTAAAATTTGCATCCCCGGTTAGCCCAGATCCACTTCCAGCATAAACAAATAATCCAACAACCAAGAGTCCTAAAACGCCTCGGATAGATCTTTTAAACTTTATATCCTTTGCATTGACGTGCATTCTCCAAACTAAGATAGGAATAAAAGCGATAAAAAAGATCGCCATCGGAATTTGAATATATCTTTGTGGTACAAATAATTTAAAGGCAAAAAGTCTTGAGGCTTCATAGGTTAAAAGAATTGCTAAAAGAAAAGTTACGATCTCACTAATCTGAAATTTTTCTTTTTTCCGACGCACAATCGCCAAAAGAGAAACAAGAAGTAAAATTGCGACATGCGGAGTATACGATTCTACTAATTCAGAACTTTTGGTTAGTGAGGTATTAAAAGCTTGAAATCCAAACTGTGAAATCTCAGTCCAACGTGGCCATAGCGGGGTCATTTTAAACCGTCCATTTACGGAAGAGAATTCAGGCATATTAGCAGCGACTTCATACGTCACCATATCGCCCAAATATTCAGGCTTTTTAGTCCCATAAAAAGCGAGCAGAGCAAAGAGTGGACAGAGCAGTAAATAGGTTACAAAGGTTTTACTGAAATCTCTCCGTGTTTCGAGCTGAATAAATTTCCATAGCAGAAACAGCCCATAACTAGCAGATATTAAAAGAGCTGATGGTGCGTGTAAAAGCCAAGATACGCCGATTAAAAAATAAATCGCTTTGTGATTTTGCTTGTAAAGAAAATAGATATAAGCAGCAAGTAGTGCTGGGGCCCAACCTCGCTGTAATCCTGCAGTTAAGCGTTGCATAATATTACGGGTATGGAGTAACCATATTACACTTGCACAAGCTGGAATAAATCCAGCAGCCTGCTTTACTGCCGCGAACAAAAATCCGACCGCTAAACCTACTTGAATCAACATAATCCAATGACCGGTCATCATTGGATCTTGAGTGAAATATGTAATAGCAGTCCCTAACCAAAGATGAATAGGGGATAAATAATTCACCATCATGTCAGTGATCATATCGTTTACAAAAACGCCCGGTGCAGTTACCTCGTGAAACATGAATGCTTGCTGTAGGGAGTCATCAGTTGTCCAGCGAGGATCAAACCACCTACCCTGAAGGCTCTCAATAAATAGATATCCGTAAAAACAGGTGGCCAGAAAGAAAAGGGTTCTAGTGAGAGTTGAGAGATCTATGGGTTTTTCGATCAGGGATTGAGGCGTACGGTAGATTTTTTGCTCTTCCTCGTCTTCAGCACTTCTAAATTTTTGAAGAGGTCTCATTCTAACCCATTGAAATTACATGAAATAGAACGGCAATACTACACATATTTGCCCTCATTTACAAATTATAGCTGAACATTTCAAAGCTCTTCAATTAGGTGCGTCATTTGGAGCTCCAAGTGAATCTAATGGTTTAGCGTGCAGAGCTTAAAAAGGCTCTAAAACAGTTCAGTATATTTTAGTGACAATTTTAACTGATAATTTTAACCAAAAACTATGAGCTTATCGATATCAGGATACACTACAAGCCTAAACTGTCTCGACATGGAATATCCAATCGAGCAATGTTTACGATCGCTCCTACCTTTCTGTGATGAAATTATCGTTGTTGATGGTGGCAGTAAAGACGGAACAATTGAATTAATTCAAAGTATCTCTAAAAAAGAGCCCCGAGTTAAGCTTTTCGTAGAGCCGGTTGATTTTTCTCATCCACGCTGGGCGATTTATCAAGATGGATATCTAAAGCGAAGTGCCAGATCTAAATGTACTGGACAGTATTGCTGGCAAACAGATAGTGATGAGATCGTAGACCCATCCTCCTATGATAAGATCCCTCTTTTACCTGAAGTCATTACTAATAGTGGTCATGAGTTAGTTATGCTTCCGATGGTGGAGTTCTGGGGATCTTACAACAGGATTCGTGGCGATTTTATGTCATGGAAAAATCGCTTCTCTTTGAATAATAAAAATATTACTCATGGCATTCCACAGCAATTTAAAAACTACGATCAAAACGGTCATGAATATCCAAGGCCATTTGAATCAGATACCTGTAACTATATCTATGCCGACAAACTAGTTGAGGTAGTGCCAATCGCACCGATCGGTATTACCTCAGAGGAATTTAATAAGCACACCTACGAAGCTAGAAAGCAATGGTTTATGGAGAGTTTAGAAAGGATGCCTCATGTCCTGCATGTTTCTTGGCTATCTTTAGAAAGAAAAATCTCTCACTACCAGAAGTTTTGGCAAAACTTTCATGCCTCGATGTACAATTTACAGATCGAGGACAATGCTCAAACAAATGTAATGTTTGATAAGCCTTGGGCTTCAGTGACTAAAGAGGAGATCAAAGCTAGGGCAACACAACTGATCCAAATTGGCCCAAGATCTTTTCACAAAAAAATTGATCCGACTAAGATAGGACCAACATTTGAATATACGCGTCCTGTGCCAAATGACCTAATTGAATGGCAGAAAAATTTAAGTTCTAATACTCCTTTAGATGTTCAAACTGAATCTCCTTCTCAAACTCCTACGGTTAAAACAAGTTCTCCACCCTTAATTTCAGTAGTTATTCCAAGTTACAATAAAGGGAGCTATCTTGCTGAAACAGTTGAGAGTGTTTTAAATCAGGATTATAAAAATACTGAGATCATTATTGTTAATGATGGTAGCACTGACTCAACAGCTGAAGTTGCTAAAAACTTGATCAATCAGTATCCACATCGCTCTATTAGTTTAGTTGATAAACAGAATGGCGGCGCACCAGAGGCGCGAAATGCCGGCATTGAGCGCGCCAGAGGCGATCTCTATATGGCCCTTGATGGCGACGATCTCTTACAGCCCTCATTTCTTAGACGAGCCTTACAAGAGATGCATGATCGAAACGCGAATGTTGTCTGCTCAGATCTAGAGCTATTTGGAAAAGAGACCGGAGTTTGGCGACCAGCTTTGTATAATGATTACGTCATTCGATACGACAATGTTATTCCGATGGGTTCATTAGCAGAGAAGCGATTGTGGCAAGAAGTCGGTGGCTTTAAGCGTGGATTTCCATTTGCTGAAGATTGGGAATTTTGGGTTGCCTGCTCACAAATTGGGATGAAAGTTTATAAGATCGAAGAACCCCTTTTTAGATACCGAGTTACTGGAGATGGGCTTTCTGAGATATTTAGAAATAGTCATAGCGAAATGATGAGTGTTATTATGACCTCTCACCCTCATCTATATCCAGTTGAAGAGGTGATCCTTGCCCATGATCTTTTAATAAAGAATTTTCCAGAACGGTTCGTTAAGGGCTGGCAAAAACGGGACGCTTTATTTAACAGTGAATGGCACCTTAAGTTTTGGCTTGGCTGCGTTTGTGAGGGTCAAAACGCGCTACAAGAAGCGTTAAACTTATATACTACGGCAGTGCAATTAACTAATTTCAAAAATTGGCAGCCGCTATACAGGATCGGCAAGATCCTTATGCATGCTAACGAACCTAAACAGGCTTACGAGTTTCTCTCTGCTGCAAGAAATCTAAGGCCAGACATGAAAAAGCACATTGAGCCACTACTAGCTAAGGTTCAACAGGTGAATGTTTAAGTATCTAATTTTACTAGTCCATATACTCGATCAATGGTAGAATAGTTGGGTGACAAAGATACCTTCAGATATCGCAAAAAAATACATGACCGCTTGGAAAAAGGCCTCTGTCCTTTTTGATAATCTTAGAGCAGAAGAATTATCAGCAATAGATACAACTCAGGGGCTGCTTAGTTTGCTTCCTGCTTTTAATGCCTGCGTCAAAGAGCGAGAACTTTCTCTTACCTCCGGATTAATTGAACAACAGAAAATTTTCTCTCGCGCATATTCTAAATGAAAAATATATTTGAAGAGGCCTATGTTTTGCAAGAATTTCTTGTAAAGAAGAAATTCGACTTCTGTTTTATAGGAGGACTTGCTCTACAGAGATGGGGAGATCTGCGCACTACAAATGATATCGATCTGACCTTACTAACAGGATTCAAAAATGAAGAGAGATTCATTGATGCCTTACTTGAGGAATATGAAGGAAGAATTCCATCAGTAAGAGAAACTGCCCTTACAGCCCGCGTTTTATTACTTAAAACTAAATCAGGGGTTGGCATAGATATAGCTTTAGGTGGTTTGCCGTTTGAGGAATCCAGTATCAAGCGATCTTCTCAATCTGAATATTTGCCCGGTATTTTTCTAAGAACGTGTTCAGCTGAGGATCTCATTATTCACAAAGCATTTGCGTCTCGAAGAAAAGATTGGCTTGATATTGAAGGAATAATTCTACGTCAAAAAAATATAGATTGGGAGTATATAGAAAAACAATTGAAACCTCTGCTAGATCTAAAAGAAGAGCCAGAGAACTGGGATACCTTACTCCAACTACAAAATTCACTGCTCAAAACAAGTAAGTAGCGTTAGAATATCGATTTTTGGTAAGCGTTCACGTGGTATCGCGACAAACGCAAACCAGAAACATTCTCTACCAACCCCTCAGTGGGAGGCCCTGTACTAAATATAGGGCCTAACATTGCAATTGCGAGCTGGCGAGCAATTGACTCAACAGCCATTTGCGGAGCAAATCCGGGGTGATAAAGACTAACCGTTCACAAAAACGACAAAAGCGATCAGCTTTTGTCCCCTGGAATTACCACAAACTCACAATCTTAACCACTTGATTGCAAGAACTATTTGTTACCCCGTGAACGGTTACGATTTTATTGTCGTGATTTTAAAAACGCTCTGGCATCTGCCACAAGTGAATCAGGAAAATTTAAAGCGTATCCATGACCGACTCGCATCTTTGTAAATGGATCAGTCTCAATCTCTTCGGCACAATCAGAGATAATTTGTGAAGTAATTAGGTCGCTATTAGCACTGAGATACTCCTGATCATTTTTTAAATCTCCCTGCCAGGCTACTTCAAGTGAGTTATCGATATTAACAAACCAGCCCTTATGAATAGCTCTTACAAGTAGCTCTCTAGATGACATTGATAAGGCATCTGTATGTTTAAACCAACCAACATCCTGAAGGGCAACTTTACGAATAGCAAAATTCATCCCAGTAAATGGAGAAGAAAAAAGTTTATCAACTTGAACATGTCCGTCTGGGCCCTTTAATGATTCTTTAAGGGGACTCATTGAGCCACTTGGAATAATAATCGAAACTCGATCTTCACGGAAAATTTTTATCGCTTCTAAAGCAAAATTTGAAGGAACAGTTGCCCCAACATGTAAAAAGGAGAGATAAAGGGAGCAAGAGGACTGTGCGCCAACATTCAGGGCTGCCCCAAAGGATCGTGTCAAACTTCTTACATACCTAAGTCGAGAACTGATTTTCCCAATCTCACCATCCTTTAAAGAGAGTAATTTGCGAAGCTCTTTGGCGACTTTTCTATCCTCAGAGTAATCAACAAGTAACACCTCAAAGTTTGTCATTGATTGCTGTGATAAATTCTCCAAAGTTTTCTTTAAAGCATCATCACAAGCATTAACCGGAACAATATAAGAGAATCCCCTTTCAACTATGTTAGCTGCGTGGGAATACCGATTAAAGATCCGAGACATCTCTGGCAGAAGCGGATCATTACCCTGACCGGTTTTATTATCTTCATACATTCGGTAATAAGAGAAAACTTTAGGAATCTGCTTTACGGTATGTCGTCCCCAAACCCGCATCCATAGATCATAATCCATGCAGTAATAAAGCTCTTCATCAAGAAGCTTACCATCATGTCGACGAACCTCTTCAATTACTGATCTTCTAAAAAATATCGAGGGTTGTGTAGGAATTGAGTAAGAGCACCAGTACTTCAGTAGATCATGCCAAGTTCTTGGAACGTTAACGACAGTGTAATCAACTTTTCCCGCGCGATCAGTAATCTGACACGCGCCAACAATCATCGAATGGATCTTTAGCTCTTCGGCCACCAATGGAAAAATATTCGGCTCATACCAATCATCAGAATTAAGCCAAGTGACGATATCACCAGTCGACTTTGCAAAACCCTTATTTAAGGCATCGGTTTGGCCGTTATCTGGCTCACTTGTCCAGATCAGATGTTTGTATGATTTAAGGATCTCAACGGTATTATCGGTCGATCCTCCATCAACAACTATATGCTCAACATTTGGATAATCTTGGGCCAGGACTGATTCAATCGTATCTCGAATAAATTCCCCCTGATTAAATGAGGGAGTGATAATCGAGATCTTCGACATCATTACGCTGCAGTCTCCTGAACTACTTCTTCGCTTTCTTCAGAGTTTTCTTCAGCACCTTCATCATTGGCCATTTCAGACTCAACAACTTCAGGCCACAAACAAACTATCTGCTCATCGGCTTTAAAATAAACCCCTAATTCATCGCCATATCGCTGAAATCCGTACCGAACAGCACCGCCGTTATCACGTAGAAGATCTCTACAAGCTTTCTCCTCTCCCTTAAACCAGAGCTCCTGGTATCTTAAAAGAAGATCGCTATCATCAAGTAACTCTCGATCGATCATAGCTAAGCATCGTGTATCGACAAAGATTGTACCAAGCAACTCAGTACTCTCACGAGTCAACTCCTGTCCCTCTGTTCTACTTCCCTCAGGATGCACAACGATAGAGAACTCAAAAGGATCCCGTTCGATTCTATAAAGACCTGGTTCTACTTTAACTACACAGCCACCAAATTCCTGAACCAAGCTATCTCGGTCCTCTGGTGCAGCATCAACACTTTTGATAACAGCATCTACAAACTGTGGGTTGGCCAACATAAATTGGTCGATAATTATAAGCTGTCCACTCTCAACTGAGATTCTCTCTCGCTTATTACCACTTTGAGAAGCTTCTCTTGGATTACGAGAACGTCCACCACGGTTAGACCTACCGTATCCACCAGTGCGACGTCCGCCGCCACCGCTTCTTAATCGATAAGAGGAACCGCCTCTACTACTACTACTACCACCACCACTACGTCCTCCTCGGCCTCTTGAATTTCGATAATTCATACTTCAACTCTATGTAACTAATAACAAAAATAATAAGCACCCTGCTCGGGCACCAAACAAACTCAAAGAAGCCTTGTATCATAAATTAGTACTAATATGCCAATTAGCCACTATGTAATTGCTTAAGCACTATCAAAGTCAGGTCGATAATTCATTATAGGTTAGATTTATACAATCCGTAGTATTTTCAGTAGGTTATTTACAAAAAATGAATCAGACATGTATCATAAATTCTGAAGGGGTCTGCTTTGATCCTGATGATATCACCCTTCTAGGAGTTTATTCTGATGAGTTATCTCTTTTTAGAGCAAAAAGCGGATGGACCAAGGTTTTAGAGTCCAACTTTATGCTTGAAGATACGCATGACTTTTCAATTGAGATAGTAAAAGACTATGAGTCCCTTAGATTTCGACTAGCTTGCAGATTTAACACTGCTTGCGGACGGTATGCATTTTGGCGAATTACTAACTATCAGGCTCCAGAAGCTCAATATGAGATAGAAACTGCTCATATTCCTAACTCTAGCTCGCGACAACTTGATTTAATTTCAGCACCTGATCTACTTCCGCTTTATAGTACACCGTTAGTAGTTACAGGACTCTCTGAGCAGCGTAGTAGTTCAGTACTTGCAAAGGTACTCTCTCAGATCAGTAAATTTCGTAGTAGGCTTCTTAGTGGGCTTCGTAGAAAGCTTGATAGTAAGTTCTCCTAAAAATACCTACATCGTATCTACGGTTCTTTACCATTCTTTATACCACCATTGTATCTTCAATCTGATTAAGCAACTTGTTGAAGATTCTATCTAATAACAATAGGTGGGTCTGTTGATAACGATCTTTTCATTCGAATAAATTGAGTAAGCTTATGCCACGCCTAAATAAAGATGGTAAATTTATAATCTCTGCCAGTGAAGTTGGCAGCTATACAGTATGTCCAGAGAGTTGGCGTTTACGCAGCGTGTTAGCTGTGAACAGAGAAGATACCGATCGCTCAAAAAAAGGGATGGTTAAGCACGATGAATGGACTGTTACCTATGACGAGCATCTCTTTTTAGCTCGTAGTTCTAGAATTGTTTTAGCCTTACTTATCTTAGCAATTGCTGCATTTCTTTTAATTAGTGAACACTCGATTGTTTTACCTTAGGTTTTTATGAATGAATCCATCAAAGAATTCTCGATCGAAACTCTAAGTCAGATCGTCCTTCTTGACACTGATTTTATCTTACTCGCAGTTTTAGTGGCTGTAGTTGTTATTCTCTACGATAGTTTTTATTACGTTTCCCGAAAGAAGCTAAAAGAGACCGGAATTCAACCAAAAGCTGTTGCGCATTCAATAGACGGCAGTAAGAATCTACCGATTAAAAATTATATCTCAGAGATTCAAGGTTTAGCTGGACGTCCTGATGCATTAATTATTGAAAATGGGTTTATAATTCCAGTAGAGAGAAAACCATTAGCACGCAAATTACGGGATAGGTACGTGGCTCAACTCTTAGTCTACATGCGATTAATCGAAGAGTTTGAGGGGAAGAAACCACCGTACGGTTACTTAATCCTTGGCGGTAATTGTCGGCGAATTAAAATAATGAATACCCCAAAACGTCAAATATGGGTTCAAGGTATTATAGATGAGATGCGTGCTATTTTAGCTGGCCAAGAATCCCGACCAACACCAGAAGCACGAAAATGCTCAAAGTGCGATGTTAAAAACCACTGCAAATTTGATGCTTCAAAAAGTAGTGATATGGCCGTACAGATAAATGCGCAGATCAATAAGAGATAGATAGTGTTGTGGTAGGTGGAAATCCCTTGCGGTGAACTCTCAGGGCTCTCTTTCAAAATCACAGAATCATAGCTCTTTCTCTAAGATAATTCCATGGTGCTTCTCTCTAATTTTTTTGTAAACGCCCGTAATATCAAACCCTTCACGGATGTTCAGAAGTAACATGCCACGATACTTGTTCTTGGTTTGGGTTCTAATAAATTTAAATCCTTTCGCCTTAGCAATCTCGTGTTGTCTTTTCAAAAGGGATCGAGCAATGCCTTTTCTGCGAAACCCCTCCATGACTCCACCGTTCCAACTGTAGAAATACTCATTGTCCGAGTGATACTCAAAGCCAATCTTATAGGCGCATGGTTTGCCCTCGAAATATCCGACCAATATGGTCAGATTGGGGCGAGTTTCAAGCTCTCTCTTTAGAATTTCTCGACTGAGAGGCTCTTCGAAGATCTTAGCCTCAAGTTCAATGAGCAGGTTCAGGACCGACTCGGTCAAT
The DNA here is from genome assembly GCA_964523015.1 of uncultured Bdellovibrionales bacterium. GTDB lineage: Bacteria > Bdellovibrionota_C > UBA2361 > UBA2361 > J135 > JAWXBT01. Next base: position 55,877 of record CAZFXN010000001.1, read on the forward strand.
TCAGTAAACTCTTTAATTTCAAATTTATCCATAAGCAATAACTCTCAGGCTGACAATATCAAGGTTAGCAGTCAAATAGTCGAACTAACTCCTAATATTTTCAATATTCCTTTATCCCACGACATACTTGTAATTGGACCAATCTCTTTTTCGAATGAATCACGACTAAGGCAGTATGCTCCAGAGTGTTTCATATCAGCAGCCAAAGTTTTAAATGATCCTAGGTCCTCTGGGTAAATTGTTCTAGCAGATTTAATTTCGACAAGAATCGGATCTTTGTTAGGCAACTCAACTATAAGATCTATCTCAGCTCCATCTTTAGTTCGTAGATATGAGAATTTAGCTCTTTTCTTAAAATAACTGTTTAGTCGAATGAACTCAAGTATTACATGTTGCTCAAAAGTATCTCCATATAATGAAGTACTTTCATTTAGAGCTGATTCATTTGTTCTTAAAATTGCACGTGGCACACCGCAATCAAAAAAGTAAAACTTTGGTGCTTGAGTTTGCTGTTTTCTTATCGACCGACTATATGCTGGTAATATCACACCAATATACGTCTCTTCTAATATTGCAAAATACTCCTTTATGGTGTCAGGAGTAACACCAACATCCCGTCCAATACTAGAATAGTTCAATATCTTAGTATTCATTTGTGCGGCAACATCAAGAAATCTCCTAAATGGTGGCAACTGTCTTATAAGTTGCTCAGCAACAATCTCTTCCTTTAAATAAGTATCTACGTAGGAATGAAGATACTCAATCTTTAACTCCCGACTAGTTAGCTTAGTAAGACTGGGGAGCGTTCCCCAATCTAGTGCTGACTGAAGATCAAAATCCTCTTTAAGCTCAAGATATGTTAGCGGATACAGTTCGTATAATAGCGCTCTGCCTGCAAGTAGGTTTGCATTCCCACGTTTTAATTTTCTAGAGCTAGACCCACTAAGGATAAAGATTAAATCATTCTCTTCAATGAGCAGATGCACAACATTAAGTAAGTTAGGAACTCTTTGAACTTCATCAATAATAATCAGTGATTTAGGAGGCGCTTTTCTGACTCTTTCAACTATCGAATCCGGTCTCTGGCTCAACGAATAATATTCATCATCATTAAGGAGATTTACGGAGAGGTAGGCCTGCGATGCAAATCTCTCCCTTAATATCGTAGATTTTCCTACGGCACGTGCTCCAAACAGGAAAAAACTACTGTCTTTTAAGGGGGTTATTAATCTATCTATCATACTCGTTATTTATCGCATAAATCACGAGTGTTGTCTACATAAATTCATTCAGGATTCCATGGATGGAAAGAAGTCAACGAACTCTAAGGCTAAGTCCCATCATCCTCCAACACCTTATCCCCTTCTGAAACTGCAATGATAGCTGAGCCGACACTATCGCCCCAGACATTGACAGAGGTACGAACCATATCAAGCACACGATCGACGACGACAATTAGTTGGATTCCTTCTAGTGGTAAATTAACGACTCCTAAAACCATGGTCATCATCACTAGACCTGCGCCTGGAATTCCTGCTGCGCCAATAGCTGAAAAGGTGGCGGTTATAAAGATAGCAAACTGTTGTGGGAATGTAAGATCAACTCCATACATATTAGCGATAAAGATGGCCGCGATAGCTTCATAGATAGCTGTACCATCCATATTAGCAGTAGCGCCAAGAGGGGCTACGAATCCAGCTACCTTATTTGACACTCCTGCTCTCTTCTCTAAACAGTCAATCGTTATCGGTAAAGTCATTGAGGAGGACGCAGTCGAAAATGATGTAGATATAGCTGGGAAAAGAGCCTTAAAAAGCTTCAATGGATTAACTTTAAATACTAATGCTAGGAGTGATAAGCTGATAACACCATGAAAAAACAACCCGCATAGTACAGTTACTGTGTAAGATCCGATATGAGTGCCTAATTCTACTAACCGGTCGTCATTGTAAAACTCTAAGGTCAGATTTGCTACTAAGGAAAAAATTCCAAATGGCGCAACATACATCACCTTATCAACCATCCAAATAATCGCCCCAAAGAGACAATCAACTAACTCTCTAACTGTATGAGTAACCTTATGTTGGGTATTTAAAATTGCTAATCCCAAAAAGATGGAGAAAAATATAAGTCCTAATATATTTCCTTTAGAAGCTGCTTCGAAGATATTTTTAGGAAAGATTCCTTTTATAACTTCAGTTAATCCTCCATGTCCCGCTACCTGCGCTACCTGCCCTACTTCTGGTATAATATTAACAGCTGCAACTAGACCCCCAGATTTTCCTGGCTCTATGATATTCACTAATATGAGTCCAGTTAGTACTGCTATGGCAGTTGTAGCAGTATAATAAACGATCGCTTTTAATCCTAACCTGCCTAAGCTTTCAGTATCTCCTAGATTTAAGATTCCAGAGATCATTGAAACTACAACCACCGGCACAATTAGCATCATGAGAAGTCGTAAAAAGATCTCTCCTAGGATTTTTATCGAAGGAACTAGCTCTGGTAGAAAAACTCCGCCCAATGCTCCAAACAGAATTGAAAGCATCATTAGGGTGTTAAGATGTCCTTTGTAAAAGGTAAATATCTTTTGAATAAAAGATTTATGCAAAATTCCCCTGATTCGCAGCAAAGAGCGAAAGCTGTGAAGATGGAATTCCTAAGAAAAGCATAATTTCCTTTATTACCTCATGCACTTCATCAGGCCAACTTTGCGGATCAAGGATATCAAGGTTTACGCTTAGCGGTGCAATATCTAAAGAGAGAACTTCATTTCTCTCTGGATGAGCCACATTTAAAAGTTTTGTTTTGGGCTCCCAGGCAAATCGAGCAACAGTACCAGATGACTTCTTTACCCCTGTCTCAAAGCTTTCTGCTAAAAAATCCCTGCCACTGATTATAGTTAAATCAGGATTTGCTTGTTTTGCAAAAGTTTCTCCTACTTTGATCATTCTAGCGGCTGATAAAAATAGATTTCTTAAATTCTGCTCATTTCCAGGTAACCGAAGCCCCCCTTCAACAGTACCGTATCTATTTTTAAGAGAGCTTCGACACAGCCAAAGAATATTTTCCCCCTCAAATGTAACATCGGAGATATTTCTAAGCTCAAAACCCTGGGCCCACCTAAATGTGGAATCTAAATCTTTAGAGGTAACATATGATGAAATGTAGTTGATCGATATCTCAGTATTCTCTGACAAATCTTCTGCTTCTTTTTTACAACCAAAGCACTCTCCAAATCTCCTCTTTAATCCACTTTCTGGAACAACTCGTCGATCACAAACTGTAAAACAACCATTGCAGGAGAGCGAAGTGACAACATGGCCAAAATCAGAGACATAACTAGCTAGCAGAGATATCAGTGGTGTTTCAGGAGAGGCCAAACTATACGGATTAAATAATGCTATCTTCATATTGCCTGCACTGAGGTAATTTTTGACGTGTTAGTATCCCTATAAATTAAATAATACGATATTGAGTCTGTCGGGAGATAATCTGTTGTGACAGAGAGAGATTTCATAAGGCCCCAGCTCATCTCTTGAGGGTATAGGTTTGTAAAAGTGGCTCCTTCTAATTTTCGCTCAACTACAGAGGCTGGTGGAACCTGTCCAAGAGGCACAATTGATTTTACCACCTCTCCGCCTTTACTCTCTTTTATATAGATACCGGGACGAAGCTCAGACTGAGTTCCATTCACTATAACTATTGATGGAGTCACTGAAGCATCTTTCATCAGTAAATGAGGAGTCGGTGTTGTTAATGGTGGAGTTACGTTCCCTTGTACCTCATCTTGCATGATCATTTTGCGAGGTGCAAATTTTAAAGGTCTTTCAATATTAGAAAACTCAATTACACATTGAGAGGCTGAAACATCAGACCGTGTTTGACTTGAGTAGACATCTACCTCAAGAGCAACCATATTTGTAGGATCAGCTGATTCTAACGGGAAAAGTGATGCTATTCTGACACCATCTGGATGAAATAATCGGGCCCCATCAATCGCAAGACGAGATCTTTCAACGCCACGTCCATATACAGTAAATGCCATTTCAACTGGATATGGTGTTGCTGCTCCTGGGGTAGCTGGCAGGAAATGTACTGTGGTCTCAGCCGCACTCTCAGGATTTGCAAAAACTAGCCAACGAACAGCCTTCATTAAGATATCCTATTTAATTCACCATAATATAATTACACCCATTTTCTGTCGCATATTGTTCAAACATGCCAACTGCCAAAGCGTTCTCCGTTTTACAACGTGTCCTTACATATGAAGAGATTCTCTGCTTCATACTCAAATCTGTAATTTCATCAAATTCAGCTTCAACGCTTATCAGTTTTGTAGTGTAAGGTTTCAGCTCATAGTTATTTTCCGGAGCTCTATTTGGAGCAATCAGTCTTACAATCGCTTCAATGGGATTTTCTGTTGGATTTGAAAGAATGAGATATGAGCTAATAGATCTTGAAAACAACTTTGGAAAGAATGCTGGCTCTAATGTTGACACCTTTCTAAGTGGTCCAGCAAAAAAAGTATTAAAGGCCGATTTAAGGCGAACACCAACCGCACATGAGTCAGGCATGGTTAACGACATTAACGAATGCCTAAATCCTAAATCAGGTAAAAGCTCCCCTATTAAATTATCAAGCTCAACTGAGAGCGCCTTGCCTGGATCGATTCCAATAGAGAGCTCCTTAAAGAGCTCTCCCTTAGGAGAATACAACTTTAAAAGGTACTCAGCTGCGCTACCTTGCTTAATGCCATCCTCATTTCCAGAGAGATGCAGTGTAGAGCTTAGGTCTCCACCACAGGGCCCCCAATAATTAAGTGTCTTCACTTAACAGTTCCATATTACTAAAAAATGTTTAAAAAAATGGTAACAGAATAACCGCGTTTGGCCTAGAGTATATTTAAGTTAGTTAAACTACTCTTATCCCCTACTACTAATTCAGAGAAATTTCATACTCTTGGAAGATCCGATATCAGTTGTAAAATGTTTGAGACAAGTACTGTATATGCCCCTTTAAGGGGCCCCCAAGCGAAGCTTGGGTGGGGAGGCTCTTTAGCACGAAGTGCAATAAGAGCCTAACATTGCTGACGCTAGCTAGCGTAGCGTCAGATTCAACATTAAGATAAACAGCAGTTGTCATAAGTAAAAAAGTAAAGCCGGTAGGCTTTTCAAGAAAGCTTTACAACAAATTCTACTTACCAAACCCACATATTTTCATCTCAATCTCTATGACAACTGATATAACTCTTTAATCAAATCGGCAACTTGCCGATAAACATAATAACGACAAGCCATTAGAAAGGTAAAATGGTAACGATTAGTGAACCAGTAATGAAGCGGATCTATCTCACCGCTGGTGTTGCAGCGATTATTGCGCTTACTGGGATTGTGCTATTGATCACTTTGGCAGCGATATTTCCTGATAAGTTTGAGTCTTTAGGTATTACCATCTTTCATAATCGACAGACTGGCGTATTTGCTGACTGCTTCTCTGCGGCCGGCGAACATGTCCCTGCATGTAAGCTAGAGAAACAAAAAGCAAGCCAAAAGCGGAGCCTTGATGCCGCTCCAGACCCAAAAAGTATAAGAAAACCAAGGTTTACACCCTTCACATTTGATTAGCCATTATCTCCGCTTAGTGATCAGATCATAAATTTTTTCTATACATTTTTGCTATCCATTTTTTCTATGCATTTTTTCTTTGATAATGGTTTCTCTTCTTGATACTCTTTCATTTCACTAAAGAATTAAGCTAAAAAATCAAGATTGAACAATTCGAAAGAGGAATCATGTTAAATTCGACGCATAAGCAATCTCTTAGATCTCTTGGAAGTCTAAGCGAGAGAATAGACCATGAGATATTAAGCCTACTCGGTGTGCGTAGAGAGGTGACAGCTCTAATTGGCGTTGTAAAAGCTGACTCTGGCCTTCCAATAAAAAACAAAAAGAGTGAAACTCAAATCTTAAGCCGTGCCACTAAAATTGCTAAGAAACACGGACTTGATCCAAAAACGATTTCATCAATCTATCAATCAGTTCTTAAAGATGCCTTCTTTTTACAGAAAGGGATTAAGAAAACATTAGATAGTCTTAGGACAAGCTCAGTAAAAACCCCTCGAAAAACTACCAAGAGATCTCGTCGCAGATAGATCAGGTTATCCTTTATTTTAGTGCGACAGGTGGCTCAACTTTTGTTGAAGCATCACTGCTTACGTGACCATGTTTTTTACTCTTACTAATATCCCAGTTATCAATAATTTTTGGCTGAACATGTGGTCGATTGGATACATATCCCTGATCATCATCTTGCGAAGATGCAAATCTAGTTTGAAACATAGTTAAAGGAACTGAGTATTGAGCTAAATGTTTAACAGGAATCCGCTCAAGACTTGATGGCATACTGCCACCACGTAAAAGCTTTGCTACTTCATAGTTCTTAGAAACTTCAACTGACCCGCTTGAAAGAATCATTGATGAAGCTGGATCAATTAACCTGACATTTACATACACAGTCTCAGGTGAAGCGATGTAAGTCCCAGCTAAGATAGCTGCTAAGTCATGTGATTTTCGTATAGATCCAACATCTCTTGATAGAGAAAATTCTCCAGCATCTGATAAGAACCTTAGAGCGTCCCCTTGACGCAACTCAATTACATCATATCCGCGCATTACTAATTCACTGATCAACTGTTCAGCGAATATACGTCCAAATGCAGATGTAGAATATAAATCGTTAAGGTTAACCATTGTGGTTACGCCAATTGGCCCTGAGGATGTTCCACGATAGTAGTAATCAATCTGGTCAGCTATGTAAGAGGTCTTAAAGCTCCCCACTCCAAAGTTGTGTGGATTCCCCATATTAACTGGCATATAGGAGGGAACATCGTGATATCGCTTGCTGCACCCTGACATTGAGACGATAGCCCAAATAAGGATTGTAAGACTTATCGATTGGCCCAATAATTGTATCCAATCTACTTTAGATTTAGCTTTATTTTTATCTTCCATGACTAACCCTGTGATTTAATGAGGTGTTAAATGAGGCATCCGTTCAAAATACTTACTTTGTCTGTCAATCTCTTGACACTTACCGCTACTCTCGTATTAGCAAGTGGATGCACCACAACACTGAAACATAAGGAGTCGTGCAATTTGCGTGCTTACTTGAATAATGATCTTGAGGAATACATAACTACCCGATTTGATTCAAAAGCACCGGTTCGTATGGCCATAGTCCCATTTTCCACACCGGCAAATCTTTCCTGGACCAGTGGAGAGAATCAAGGATTAGGGAGAGAACTTGCCTGGCGAATTCATAGTGAATTTTTGACGAATTCTACTTTGCCGATCGTGGAAGTTTTTAATCGTGAGGACTGGCCTGGTAAGAAAGAGGAGTTTTTTGGTGGCAATTTTGGTGCAATAGCTCAAGCACGTGAAGCTGGGTATGACTTTATAATGGTTGGGTTAGTTGAGCCAATGAAGGGCATGGGCACTCTTACTATGCATTCTAAAATAATCGATGCCGATGCCGGCATTACAGTTTGGTATGGCACAACCAATGTAAAATCAGAAAAATCAAAGATTGATAAAAGTCCGCTTTACCGTTTTGGTCCTGAAATCAGGCCCGATCTACTTTACTTTGATGAGATGGTCTCAATGGCCGCAAGCTGCACCGTTGATAAGATTACTCAGATTGAATACGTTAAGACCCCACCTGCTATGACTCCGCAACGGGCGCAGTTTGGGAAGTGACCTAATCCAGAATCCTGCTTAAAGGCGAGCATACTATTTCTACTTTCAACGTTGAAAGTAAAAGATTGGAAATTTTGTTAGTGTCGCTATTTCCGGACAACTACCAATCAAAAGTCGAACTACAAAGCTTTTAGTAACTTTTCTATATCTTTTAGTCCAGTATTCAAAACTTGAATGACCTTTGAATAATCGATTTTTGAGTAACCGTGAGTTAAAACATTTCTAAAGCCGACCATCTTTAGTAAATTATCACAAAGCTTGTCATCAATAACTTTATTATCACGAAGGATAACGATAGCTTCATGCATAGATGCTGGGCGCTGAAATTCTTTCAGATGACAATATGATTCGGCAAGATCAATTGCAGCTTGGGTAACCAAAAAAAGAGAACGCTCAACTGCCAGTCGCTTTTCATCATTAGCAAGTAAAAGCTTTTCAGTGATACTTGAATACCGCCGTGCCTGCTTAAGAAACTTCTTAACAAGTTGAATTTTTGATTCTAAGTCTCTCTTAGTCATAGAACTAATCTTTATAATACTGACTCTCTAGTATCCGAAAATCTCGATATTCTCCGATGATAGCTAATTCAACGTCAAGTCTTACCTTTGAAACTTCGTATATAACCACTCCGTCTCGAACGATATTGTACTTTAAGATGATGCTATCTAAATGGTTTAAAATAACGACATCCACTTTGTCGGTATTTAAAATAACCGGTATCTGTCCCATTAAAGTAAGCAACAAATCAAAGGCTGCGTCTCTTTTTTTAGGATCAATATAAACAGCAAAGTCATAGTCACTATTCTTTCCCGATTTGCCGGTTGCGCGGGAGCCAAAAAGATAAACGAGCTTGATTGCTTTATATTTCTGAAAGAGGGCATTCAGTTTGGTTTTGGTGCTTTTATTAAATTTTTTAGTGCTCATATTAATTACTTTGCTACATTACTCAACTACACTACCCTACTACATTACCCTACTACATTACTCCACCATCCAAATTACTCCACCATCCAACTCCAGGCGTGACCTCTGCGAGTTACCTGGCGAATTTCAGCGCGAGCTGTGCGAATCTGTTCAATGCTTGAGTAACCCAGATCTTCCCAAAGCTGATCTGGAATATCAGATAAATTACCACCTCGGATCTGCTCTAACATAAGCAATGCGGTACGCCAGCGTTTCTGATCATCAGTTAACTCATCAACTGAGATAAGATCCTCTCCTGCTACGGCCATAATTCCATAAGCGCCATCTCTCCCGCATCCACTAGCGATAAGCATCATGGCACTAACTTGAAGAGGCTCTGAACGATAAACTTCCCGACCAATTCTTTGTATTGATCCACCTTCAGCAATTTTATCAATCGTATCTTTTGCTTGTTCAAGGGTACCGGTCGCTATTTGAATTGCTAATCCTACACGCCCAGCAAAGCCAGCTAACATACCTCTCCCTGGTCCAAACCCTTTTAAGTGTCTCCCTAATGAGTACCCTATTCGGGTCCTTAAAAGAGCCTCTTCCAAAATTGGGTGCCAAATTCTCTCAAACTGTTTAGTTTTTAACTTTCGACCAATGGCATGAATAATTGCACAGGCACAAAATACATCTGGGGGTAATACTCTAACAGCCTCTTGTGGGTCAGTGATCTCTGCCCCTCTCTCAATAATATCTGGATCCTGCGCAGTAAGTATTAATAACTTTCTAAGCGCAAAAACCATCCCAAGATCAAATGATTTAATTTTACCTGCCCTACCAAGGGTGTGATTTACAATTCGCCAGATATACCAAGGAACTGGCTTAAACTGCTCAACAGTTAATCTTGAATTCTTCCAATTCTGTTTATGATCATGACTTGAGATATAACTAGCAGCTTTCTCTTCAGCTTCTTCAAGTTCCTTTCTAATATTCTTTTCAATCTCTGTTTCTTCATCGATTGGGCTAACAGAGGAGGTATAAGTCACTTCAAACGCAGTTTTTTTAGGCCTCTCCTTTTTCGGATCTTTTTTTGGATTTTTTGATTGGGATTTTGTCTGCTCTACCATAAGTTTTTGATACCTTTAAGACTGATTCATCCTAGAAGTAATTAGCGTGCTGCTCGGGATCCGGCGTTGAGTTTTCTCCTCTATCAAGCAAAGCTGGCTCACCGTCACATTATCTGGGGAAAATTGCATTTTATCTAGTATGAGATTTCTGATTATCTCTCCATTTAATTCTGAGCCATGAAAAGTAAAAAAAAGAGCTCCATTGACTGGGTCAATTACTTGATGACAAAGGCTTATAACCTCTAAAACAACTTCTGAAATATTCCAACTCCCCTCTTTAAACCGACTAAAGCCAGGGGGATCTAAGACAATGACCTGATATTTTTTCCCCCGCTTTGACTCCTTTTTAATAAAGGATACTGCATCCTCTTTTATAAGACGGATATTTGATAGATTATTTAATTCAAAGTTCTGCTTAGCCCAATCAAGTGAAGCTTTTGACGAATCAACGTGACAAACTTCAGCACCTTCCTTAGCGGCAACAATTGAGCACATTCCAGTGTAAGCAAAGAGATTTAAAACTTGCGGCGGTGTAATAGATGCGCTTACATCATTTTTTATACTAGATAGGTGCGCTGTTACTTTATCCAGATAACTAGCATGTTCTGGAAAAAGACCAATTTGACCATTCTCTTGTAATCGTAAAATGAGTGAAAAGCCTTTCTCTTTCATCTCCCAGTTTTCAAATTGCCCTGCCTGATGTTTCCATCCGCTGTGTTCATTAACTTGTTCAGTAAATTCTGCACTGATTTCTTTCCAAAGTTCAGGAAATCGTCTAGCAGAGAAGGCCTGGCTGCTCGGACGAACTACTGTTTTGCTGCCAAATTGCTCAAGCTTCTGCCCATCACCAAAGTCTAACAGTTTATAACTATTTAATTTCATTGAACTATCTATAACTACCTAGAATTACTTATCGAAAATTATCACAGTTCTATGATTCATGCGACAATTTGTGGATCCATCAAGGTACATTTATCGTCTTATCCAGTAGAGATATACCTGATATCATTCTAATTTCTTGTCTTTAACCAAAAACTAGGTTAGGAATTAGAGGGTTCCAGGTTCTTTTTCTAGTATCTAGTTTGGTTAGTGCTTATTACATGATTTCATATATTTAGAGAGCTAAACATGAACAATAATCGTCATTGCGTTACTAAGGCTGAATTGGCAGAGGCAATTTATGAGAAACTGCCTGTTGATAAGCAGAAAGCAGCCCAGATCGTTGAAGATTATATTGAGCTGATTAAAGAGGGGCTAGATAAAGATAGCAAAGTCATGCTTTCAGGATTCGGATCTTTTGAGGTCAAATCAAAACCAGCACGTCGGGGCAGAAACCCACAAACTGGAGCAACAATAACATTACGAGCCAGAAAGGTAGTAAAATTTAAACCTAGTCAGCTTCTTAGAAAAGCTATTAATGATGGTGTTAATCCATCATCTGATGAAAAAGACGATATCTAGCTAAAAATAAATTTCGAATTGTTATTTAAAAAAAGACCGGCTATTTGCCGGTCTTTTTTATTTTGTGTCTTTCACTGAAGAATCAGTTTCTCAAACAAGCTCTTCAAACAACATTGGCGGAGATTTAATATGAAATCCTGCCTGTTTTAATCTTAGCCATATATCACGGGCTATTTCTCGATTATCATCAGTCATAGTCTGATATACGTTAGGCAATGTAAGAACATGCGATAACGCACTTAGCGCATAAGATGCAGGACAACTCCCATCTGACATTCTATCCCTTATCATAGATAGGAACTTTTTAAGATCTTCAGGGGTCAATATATCAGTGCCTAATGATACCTGCTCAAGAGTCTGGAGATTATCATCCTTACCATCAGTCTCTTTATCTTTCTTTGCTTTTGGGCTCTTCTCTTTTGTCATTTATTTACTCCAGTATTTATCCTGTAATTCCAGTATTTATCCTGTAATTTAGATGTCGAACATTTCTCAAAGTTTCATTAACGATCAATTGGGGTTATCTCTACAGCTTGATTATAACGCAATGGGTCATCTTTAGGATCAAGTAGTATCGGGGCTTCTATTATCATAGCCCTAGCTTCAATACGACGTGGCTCAAGACCACTATGAATCAACCTATTGGCAATAGCTTTAGAGCGTTCCTCAGCCAAATGGTAAGCATAGTCCTGTCCCGAGCTAATTCCCTCCTTAGCCTTACTTCGTGAATATGTTGTTATAACTAGCCTAGACCAAGGAAGTCGCTCCTTATTAAGACGGGCGATCTCATCGATTAGTGAAACTGCAGTTTTGGTAAGAGTGACTTCATCACCATAGAAAAAGTAATCGGCTGGATAAATATCCCTAGTTGGATGTAGCTCTAGGCGTCTCTGATAATGTTCAGCCAAGATCGTATGAGCATTTGCTTGAGCACGTTCACTAGCGATTTGCCTACTTAATCGAATCTGCGCTTCTTCGGTAGCATCAGCCATCGCTCCTTGCAATGCTCCAGCAACTGCACCAACACCTGCGCCAACTACGACAGCAGGGCCAGTAGGGGAAGTAACTTGTATGCCCGTAACAGCACCTGTGCCTGCTCCAGTGATCGCGCCCTGTAACATTCCACCACCCTGCTTATCAGGCCCTGGAGAATACTGGCATGCACTAAAAGAAATTGTACAAAAAATAAATACTATTGTGCTTAATTTCATACTTATTGAATTAGCTTCTGATCAAATTTAACTTTCTGTAGGGACAGCCCTGCCAATGGCCCTGGGTCATCTCTAAGTCTTACTGACAGCCGATCATACGCATCTTCATTTCCTACGACAACTACAACAAATTTTGAAAGATCCCAACGACGTACGGCAACGCTCTGGACATCCCCGACGGTAACCTCTCTTAATTTTGGTAGATACGTTTCATCAAAATCATCAGGAAAACCAAGAAGCTTGATTGAAGCTCTTCGACTAAGGATCTCACTTGGGGAATCAAAGTTAAAAACAAAGGAGTTCTCAACTGAACGTCTTACTTCATCTAACTCAGTTGGTGGAACAGTTTCCTTCTGTAATGTAGTCAGGACATTTATAGATTCAATTATTGCAACATCGGTTGACTGGGATTTGGTTTGAACCATAATAATATTAGTTCCTTTTACCAATCCAGTTCTAATAGCTCCGTAGACTGAATAGGCCAAGCCAAGATCTGTTCTTATTCTATTAAAGAGTCTCGACAATCCAAATCCAGAACTTCCAAAAATTTCATTAAATGCATCAATAGCCGGATAGTCTGGTGTTAATCTTGGTACGCCAAGATGTCCAATTAGAATATTTGATTGAGTAACTGGAAGCGAAACAAAATATATGCCTGGCTTAGGATCCTGCAGAGTTTTAGATATAGGAGGTAGTTCAGGCTCTCCATTCCATTTATTTAAGTGCTTGGCCAAAAGTTCATTCAATTTTTCTTCAGATATCTTCCCTCCAATTGTTAGGAGTGCTTTTCCGGGCTTAACAAACTTTGAATACATCTTTAAGAGATCTGCACGTGAAATTTTCTCTATATCTTTAGCTGTAGAGACTCTACCAAAAACTGAATCGCCAAAACTAAGCTGTAAGTATGCAATCTGGGCAACTTCATCTGGATTCTCGATTCGACGTTTAATCGAATCTATTGTGTTTCCCTTCCAAATATCCAGCCTCTCTTTTTGAAATTTAGGACGTAGGACAACGTCAGCAAACATTGAGAACACCTGATCCAGATCTCTATCTAATGAGGAAAAACTAACAGATCCAGATTCCTGTGAAAATGAACTAGAGATCCCTGCTGCTAACTTATCAAGCTGCATATCAAGCTCTGAAGGAGAATAATTCCCGGCTCCTCCATCACGCATCTGTGAACCCATTGCTGAAGCCATTCCCATTTCATCTTGGCTCTGCCAGTAAGTTCCTCCAGGGAGATATAAGGTTCCATAAACTATAGGTAATTCATTGTCCTCAAGATAGAGAACGGTCAATCCGTTTTTAAGTCGCCATTCTTTCGGCTTTGGAGCATCAAAAAAAACTTCACCCTCTTTAAAATCAGCTGGTGAGATCCTACTACCAGAACTACATCCTAAAAAAATTCCTGAGCAGGCAGCAACAACCATCAACAACAAGATCTTGATGTTACAAACTACGATTTTTGTGGGAATCATCCTCATGGAGTCCTCTCAGATTCAATCCTAGCTATAGTTCTTGTTTTGCCTGTTAAGTATGTATTAGCGACTCGCTTAACATCATCAGCAGTTACAGCCATCGCTTGATCGTACCAATCAATTGAAGATTCCCAGCCACCATGCAGTAATTCAGATGAGCCAAAATCTCGTGCCAGTGAGAGATTAGATTTAAGGTGTCCTAAGTACGACATTGCCAGACTTCTTTTTGCAATTTCGAGCAGCTCTTCATCAACCTTACTTTTCTTAAACATCGTAACTACTTCATCAAATGAACGAATGAAATCATCATTACTATGTGGTGCCCTTACCACGCCGGAAAAAAGTAAAAGATTCGGATACGCGGTGCCGGGGGTTTCATCGTAGTCAATACTTGTTACAACTTTTCTCTTTCTAACAAGCTCAGTAAACAAAGGTGACGATCTTGTCCCAGCCAACATCTCAGCCATAACTCCAATTGGAGCATCATCAGGATGAGGATAGTTTGGTTTTTTAAATGCAAGGAAGGCTTGAGGAGCAGCACGAGTATTAAACCGAACCTCTCTTTGTCCGTCCTGTACAGGTTCAACTATACTGATTCTTTTTGGCTCGGGACCTTTTGGAAGTCTTCCAAAGTATTTCTCTAAGATTGCAATATCTTCTTTAGGATCCACATCTCCAACAATACTCACAACTATATTACTTGGTACGTAATAATGTTTTCGAAAAGCTTCTGTTTCCGTAGCTGTTAGGCTCATTATATCTTGTGGGTGGCCAATGACAGGATTTCTATAGGGATGAATTGTAAATGCTGTAGAGAGTAAAAGTTCATATAGTTTACCAGGAGGACTGTCGTCATAACGCATTCTGCGTTCTTCCATAACAACATCACGCTCTTGATAGAACTGCCTTAATACTGGGTTTAGTAGTCGCTCTGACTCAATCCAACACCAAAACTCAAATGCTGAGCTTGGTAAACTAATCATATAGTTGGTTAATTCTTTTGCAGTGGTCGCGTTTAACTCCTGTCCTCCTTTTATTCTAAAGGATTTTACAAGATCATCAGCACGCCATATCTTATTTAGTTCAGTCGTTAACTCCGCCCATCTATCTTGATCCTCCTTCGAGAGCTCTTTTCCTGCTGGATATCGAAGTGCTATCTCCTCAATCTGTTCTAGGAGTTTTTTCTCCTTAGAATAATCTAACGTGCCAATAGTAGAAGTTCCTTTAAAGGCCATATGTTCAAACATGTGGGAGATCCCTGTTTGACCTTCTTGCTCATCAACTCCGCCAACTCTTACAGTTATCACTCCTGAAAAAACAGGAGCGAATCCCCGCCGATACATTATGACTCGTAGACCATTACTGAGTGTATATTTTTTTGTTTTTTCCTTAAGCGTAGCCAAGGCACTGCTTGACTCAGACGTCTGAGCCGACACAGAAGCCAGCACGTTAGTGGTTATAAAAAAGAGAATAAGTATTAGACGTATCATGGTGCTCAAGATCAAATGCGTTCTAACTTTAGATAAGACTATCTAATTAAGAGAGTTATAGCAATCGTTCCTTAGTTTGGACAATGGGCTAATGGAATATGCAAGCTTACAACAGCTCCGCCCTGCTCTCGCTTGAGAAACTCCAACTGAGATTTATTAATTTCAGCATATCGATGAGCAATAGCCAGGCCTAGCCCACTTCCCTGCTGTTCAAATTTATCTCGATCCACTTGTGTAAAAGCACCGATCGAATTTTTAATTTTTGAAGGATCCATTCCGATTCCACTATCGGCGATAGATATTATAACCTCTTCAGTCGTGCAATACGCGGCAACTTCTATCATCTTATTTGCACCTGAAAACTTTACCGCATTATCTGCTATTCTTTTTAGTGCTTCAACAACTTGTGGTTCATAGATATTAATTTTTTTATCAGGACACAGAATTGATGTCTGCACACGAAATCCATTTTCCGAGACAAGACTTTCAATTGAAGAGAGAAAAGTGCTTACCACAGTATTAACACTACAAGGTTGTGATTTCTTCTCGAATAATCCATGAGCAATCCCAGCTTCAATCTGCTGTAGTAGCATAAAGTCATTTACTAACCTTTCGAGACGCAGACCGCCTCGATGGATTGCTTCAAGCAATCTCTTCGACTTAGAATTCTCATCTTCTCCGTTTAACTGAATATCATCTAACAGAATTTCTGTGCCTGTATTAATTGCAACTAATGGAGTTCGAAATTCGTGAGATAAAGTATGTAAAACTCTCTTTCTAAATCTGTCCTGATTATCATCAACCGATTTTTTAATATTGCGAGATCTAGAAACTTTTCCTTTAACCGTTGATATTAACAGCTCAGGATCAAATGGTTTTGTAAAGTATCCATCACACCCAGATTGCCAACCTTTTTTCAGTTCATCATGCGAATCAAGTGCAGTTAGAAAAACAAATGGGATGTGGGCATGGAGATCATTATTGCGAACAGAATTAAAAAATTCGTATCCATCCATTTCAGGCATCATCACATCACAGATGATCACATCAAAGGAATCATGTTCAAGTACACTAAGAGCTTCAACACCATTGGTTGCCGTTTGAACATCAAAATGTTCACACTGAAATAATTTTTGGATAACACTTCTGATTAGATGATTATCATCAACAATGAGAACTGACGCCCGATCAGAGGATTTTACTACTACTTCCACAACTCTATACCCTACGACTATTTAGAACCTATAAACCTAGCTTGCCTTCTATATGGGCGACAGAATTAGCATGCACTTCAACCTATACCTTAAGACATCGACTTTAAGGAGAGTCTCCTAAAGCTTATATTCATATTCAAGGTCTGGATTTTCTTACGAATTCTTCCTAAGCTGGAAAATTACTTAGCTCATTGATAAAAGTGAGCTTTCTTGAATTTAATAAGGAATAGTTATGTCTGACTCCAAAATAATCTTAGGCTTATTTCCCGGACAAGGCTCACAAAAAGTGGGGATGGGTGCACTTTTACATGCACAATCTGATCTTTCGCGTAGCTATTTTGCTGAAGCAGACAAAGTCCTAGGGTTTAGCCTCTCAGGTATCTGCTTTAACGGGCCAGGAGAAAAGTTAACCAATACTGCAATTGCGCAGCCAGCAATTTTAACGGTCAGCGTTATCGCCTATGAAATCATGAAAGAATCTAACCCTGATTTCTCTTTGATAGGAGCTGCTGGTCATAGCTTAGGAGAGTATTCTGCATTAGTTGCTGCCGGGGCAATTTCTTTTAGCGATGCAGTCCTGTTAGTACATAAGCGTGGCAGTTATATGCAAGAGTCCGTTCCTAAAGGTCAAGGCAAGATGGTGGCAGTCCTAGGAAAAGATCTTGAGGAAATTGAAGCTGCTCTTAAGCAGGTTTCAAATGGGGTTGCCCAAGCCGCCAACATTAACGCTCCAGGCCAAGTAGTTATCGCTGGAGATGTGGTGGGTATTGATAATTTTAAAGCTACTCTTAATGGTGGTAAAATTATTGAGCTTGATGTTAGTGCTCCATTTCATTGCTCTTTAATGAAGCCAGCTGCAGATTCCTTAGCGAAAGATCTTGATGCCCTCTCTATTAATCAGTGTAAATTCCCAGTCTATGCAAATTTTTCCGCTCAGCCAACTAATGAACCAAACGATATCCGTCAAAACTTAAAAGACCAAGTTTGCGGAAGAGTTCGTTGGGTAGAATGTATGGAAACAGCAATTTCATCGCTTGCACCTACTGAAGCTTTAGAATTTGGCGAAGGAAAAGTACTTACTGGTCTTTTAAAGAAGATAAAAAAAGAGCTTCCATGCAGAAACTCTTTTGATCAACCTTAGAGAAATCTTTTAAGACAATGATTTAATCAGTAAGATTTTGCGATAACGATATCCATCGTTGCTTTCTTACCAGTAAAGATACATTTCCCTTCTGTCTCTCTCTGTTCAAAAGGGATACATCGGATCGTTGCTTTAAGATCGGCCAAAGGTGCATCTGAATCTTTATCACCAGACCACTTTGCTAAAATAAATCCTCCATGAATTTCAGGCTTCTCCTCGTTTTTTGGAGTTAAGTAAGCTTTAAGATCATCAAAGTTCTTTATGTAATCTATTGTATTAGCTGTTAGTAAGGTTTTTGCTTGAGTGAGATAATTATCCTGTATCTCTTTTAACACGATAGGTATACGAGTAGATAGATCCGCGAGCTTTACTATCTCTTTCTCTTTAACTCCTTTGTCTCGTCGCAGCATCACAACAGACTCTGAATCAATATCTCTAGGACCAGCTTCAAGTCGTACTGGAACTCCTTTTTTAATCCATGACCAAGCCTTATCACCACCTCGCATATCCCGTTTATCAATATGGACACGCAATGGCTCTCCACCATAGCTAGAGTGACTCAAAGCAGATGCAATCTTTTCAGCATATTCAAATACTGCTCCCTTAGTTTCATCTTTAGGAACTACAGGCAAAATTGCAATATGATGCGGGGCAATTCGTGGTGGCACTCTTAATCCATCATCATCTGAATGGGTCATAATCACCCCTCCAATTAAACGAGTAGAAACTCCCCAAGATGTAGTATAGGCGTGCTCAATCTCACTTTTTTCATTTAAAAATTTTATTCCTGAAGATTTAGCAAAGTTTTGACCGAGATAATGAGATGTTCCAGCTTGCAATGCTTTTCGATCTTGCATCATTGCTTCAACACAGAAAGTTCTTACTGCACCTGGGAAACGCTCCCCTGCTGTCTTCTCTCCTTTGATGACGGGTATTGCCATAACCTCTTCAAGCGAAGCGGCATAAACATCCAACATCTTATATGTCTCATCCATCGCCTCTGCTTCATTAGCATGGGCAGTATGTCCCTCCTGCCATAAAAATTCTGTAGTACGAAGAAACAATCTAGTTCGCATCTCCCAGCGAACAACATTTGCCCATTGATTTATAAGAATAGGTAAATCTCGGTATGATTCAACCCATCGAGCGAAACTCTCTCCAATAATAGTTTCAGAAGTCGGACGAACAATTAGTGGCTCTTCAAGTTCACCAGCAGGTACCAGTTTGCCGTCTTTTAATTCAAGTCTATGATGAGTAACAACAGCACATTCTTTAGCAAACCCTTCTACATGCTCAGCTTCCTTTTGCAAAAAACTTAAAGGAATAAAAAGTGGGAAATATGCGTTTTGATGTCCAGTCTCCTTAAACCGTCGATCTAGATCTCTTTGAATCCCTTCCCATATGCCATAACCCCAAGGTCGAATAACCATGCAACCACGTACAGCAGAGACCTCTGCCAACTCGGCAGCTTTGATTATTTGCTGATACCACTCTGGATAATCTTCAGCTCTGGTTGGGCTAATTGCGTGAGTGGTCATGATTAATTCCTGTACAAGTTTAAAATAGAGCCTATCGGGTTCTTCCTACTTTTTGACTCTGCCTCAATATGATAATAATTACACTCAAAATCAAGAAGAAGATCAAGGAGAAGTATACATGTCTGTTAAAATGACCGGCACCTATTTAGGAAATAAAAAAGTTGATATGACACATGGTCCAAGTGGGGTCTCTATTATAACTGATGCCCCAAAGGATAATCATGGTGAGGGAAGCTCATTTTCTCCGACAGACCTTTTTACAGTTTCATTAGGCTCGTGCATTATTACAACTATGGCCATTTATGCAGAGAGAAATGGTATCGCTCTTTCGGGTTCTACATTTGAGCTTGAAAAGATAATGTTTCCTGATCCGAGACGAGTTGGGGCTATTCCTTTAAAAGTAAGAATGCCTGCTGAACTATCAAAAGAAAACCGTGAAACATTAGAGCGCGTCGCCCACACCTGTCCAGTTCATAAATC
>CAZFXN010000001.1:75695-140959 GCA_964523015.1 uncultured Bdellovibrionales bacterium
TCATAAATCAGTACATCCTGATATGCAGATCGATATTCAATTCGTTTATGACATAGCTTAAATGTTACTGATTGATTCATACTCTACAACGTCACTGTATCATTCTCTATGTCATTCGCTCTGCCATAGTGTCAGTGAGATTTATATAGCTGAAAAAGTATTTGCTGGAGAGCGACTTACTGACGAGGAGGCACTTAGCCTCTTTGAATCAAACAATCTTGCCTTACTATCAAAACTTTCTCTCTATGTCAGACAAAAGATTAATGGCCGACGCACATTTTTTAATAGAAATTTTCATATTGAACCAACAAACATCTGCGTATTTACCTGCTCATTTTGCTCTTTTTCAAGAAAGTTGGGGGAAGAAGGTAGTTGGGAGATGTCGCTTGATGATATTCGTTTGATAGCAAAAAAATATTTAGGAAGCGGGGTTACAGAAGTTCATATAGTTGGTGGGGTCCATCCTAAAAGAGGTGTTGAATACTACTCTTCAATTATTAAAGCTATCAAAGAGATATTGCCAGAGATTCACGTCAAAGCTTTTACTGCTGTTGAGCTTGAGGTGATGTTTGCTAGAAGCAAAATTTCAATTATTGAAGGTCTAAAAAAATTAAAAGATGCTGGCCTTGATTCGATCCCAGGTGGTGGAGCAGAGATATTCGATCGCAGCATTAGAGAGAAGATTTGTAAAACTAAAGCAACTTCTGAAGCCTGGCTTAAAATACATGAGGCAGCTCACACCTTAAATATTCCATCAAATTGCACAATGCTCTATGGTCATATCGAAAAGTACGAACACCGTATTGATCATTTAAAAAGGCTGCGTGATCTGCAGGATAAAACAAAAGGTTTTAACACCTTTATCCCGCTAAAGTATCGCCATGAAAATAACGATCTCTCCCATCTTTCTGAGCTTCCAGAAGAGGAAGATTTAAAAAATTACGCTGTTTCCCGTCTTTATTTAGATAATATTCCTCACATAAAAGCCTATTGGCCTATGATTGGTCGAAGCATAGCTAAGAAAAGCTTACTCTTCGGGGTAGATGATCTAGACGGCACAATAGATGATTCAACAAAAATTTACTCAATGGCTGGAGCAGAAGATCAGCATCCTACTATGTCAACAGATCAGCTCGTCACTTTAATAAAGGAATCTGGACTTGAGCCTGTTGAAAGGGATTCTGTTTATAATTGCTTAAAAACGTATTCATAATCAAGAATCAAAGCAGCGAGGTTTCCTTACTATATTTTCAGGATCTCTCCAGCCCAAAGTCGAGTCAGAAAATCTCTAACAGGGAAAATTTCATTATCCTGATTATCCTTTCTCCAAGATTTTTCAAATGAAACGACGATCTTTCTTTTTAGCTTAACTTCAATAGCTATTTCTGTATTTAATAAAAAATCCACCTCATGTTTATTGTATGAACGCCAATAGGAAAGCTCAGCTTTATGCCGATGATAATCTATAAAAGCTCTAACGATCTTCCTAAATCAGATGGTGAGGGATTAATAAGAGGTCTCCCTGCTTAAGAAGAGGAGAGAAGTTAAGTGTTCTTAAAATCATGCTATAATTATGCTGATTTTCGCGAATTTAGGGAATAATCTAGCGTAAATTATGTAATTATCAATTTACACTGTAATTACAGGTGGTTAATAATATAGTGATTCCAAAAGGGAAGCTCCCAATGGCAACCACCGATACAAATCATTCTGAACCATAATGGTTTCCACATTACCGATTAAGAGCGGGAACTCTCGCCGCAACTTATCAAGAACTTCATTAAACTGAGTAAGATCTCCAGCCTCAATGGCCATCTCAATCTTACAGTCACCAATCTGCTCAATTAAATAACAGATGTCAGGATGATCGAATGCAAACTCAAACAGACGAGAGAAATCCTTCTTCCGATTATCAGCATGAAAAATTCGAGCTTTAAAATAAGTTAACCCAAGTTTGGTCCTGTCCATCTCCGGCCTATAACCCAGGATGACTCCGTTCTCCTCCAATCTATCAATGCGGGCTTTTACTGAAACTGGACTCATTGATATAGCTTCAGAAATGTCGCTGATTCTTGCTCGAGAGTTACTAGAGAGAATTTCAAGAATTCTAAGTTCCTCCTCGCCACAAGAAATAACCTCTGGAGGTCCGCCAACGTGAAAGGATTTTTTTGTCCCCTTAAATAGGTATTTCTTTGGGAAATACCAGTGATTAACAACTATTGAAACATTACTTGCTAGTATGATGTCATGAAAATCCCCTAAGAATTGCTCCTGAATATTATGGAAGGTGAATGGTGACTCTGCTAACGTATTGAACAGAATATCCCAAGATCCATCACAGTCGGCGATACAAAAGATCCGCTCATGGGTTCTAAGAGCTCTCTTTAATGCAGGTACCCGTTCAGGATTATTACGAAGACGAAGATAACTTTTAAATAGGGTAAATCCTAGTCGATAGGGAATGTTTTAGTAAATATCAACCTTCCTCTTTAATATCCTGTCTAAAGCTTTAAGATTCCCTTGTACAACATTTAAGGAGATTTATGAAAACTCAGTTATTTCAAATTGATGCCTTCACCCCCACCCCACTTAGTGGCAACCCAGCTGCAGTGATCCCACTGCCCTACATGCTCAATGACAATACACTCCAGGCCTTAGCAAGTGAGAATAATTTATCAGAGACTGCATTTATTGTAGGTAAAGATGGTGAGTACGATATTCGCTGGTTTACACCAACCGTAGAAATCGAGCTATGCGGACATGCCACACTTGCAAGTGCTTTTGCTGTATTCAATTAACTCGAACCAAATCTAAGCACCGTTCATTTTGACTCAAAAATTCATGGAAGACTTACGGTAACCCGCCACTCCAATCTACTTACCATGAACTTTCCTACTCGCTCTTATACTCCGATTGAAAATCTAAGTGAGTTTGAGTTAGCTTTAGGTCGTAAACCCCTTCAAGTTTTCAAAGGTAAGGATATAATGGCTGTTTTTGGATCTGAGGATGAGATTAGAAATCTTTTCCCCGACTTTTCAAAAATTAAAAAAGTTGATCAATATGAGTTAGTAGTATGATACAAGAGGGACTAACACCTACACCACAATCTGGATCTCTTCGCATCAGCGAATCCAATACAATTGCAACTCGACCACCATTAAACGAGAAAGCAATTTTTAACGCAGCCCTTCAGCACTTTACTGAGGAACGTCTTTCAGAACTAGATAACAGGAGAAGCGAACTCCGATCGGCAATTTTTAAAAACTGGGACCTGTGCGTTAGTGCTTCGGCAAGGGTAGTGCCCATGACACCCATTAAAGAATTTATTGCTCTTAGAAGAGTACTTGCAGGATTTGGGTACACACCGAAAGGCATTCTAGCTCAAACCCAAACAGAGGTATTGCTGTTAAAGAAAGAGAATATCGGGGCTTGGCTGGATCCAATTGTAACTCCCATTGCTCGTCTCTTCGATATTGATCGTCCAGTTCAGGGATTTACAGTTCAAAGAGCTATTAACCAATTGACCCAGATTCCACTCAAGGAGATTTTAAAATGGGCACGTGATTATCGCTCATTGGCTGAAGCAGAAATGATAGACACCTAGCGGAAAATCAGTTTAAGACTCCGAGTCGCTCATTCAATTACAGCAGCTAATGAGTCCAGATTATTTCCGCCTGATACATTCACTGAACTTAATACCAGACTAGATCAAGGCATCAGGTTAGCGCGTGGCAGTCTCGATGTGCTTAAAAATCTAACGACACCTGAACTAGCTTGTCAGACTAGGGAATTTAAGGAACTCATGAGCCAACTGGCAAAAGAAATGATTCCTATTGATAATTTATTTGAAAGCATCTCTGAAAAAATGAAAGAACCATGTCACCTTTCAAGCAGTGATATACAGGCAATTCAAAAGCAGACTGATGAGTTGGTCGAAAAAATAACACTAGCCGAGAGCACAAAAAATTCACCGTGCAATCAGGTAAAATATTTACTGCAAACGGCCATCAGTGCAACAAATGTATTGGGTCGACTGAAGACGGGAGGCAAATCTGATCATCTCCAAGATCTGCTCTTTGAAAGGAGAGAGCAGGCATTATTATCCTTAGTTGGGTTAGAACCGACTCAGGTGCGGTATGAGTTGGAACACTTGGGTCCTCATGCTAGATATCTACATCGACATCCTATAGTTCAAGAAATTCTTGATGACTCCTCTGAACAACCATTTGAGCAGTCATTAGAACAACCTTTGGTTGAGTCTGAC
Source organism: uncultured Bdellovibrionales bacterium (assembly GCA_964523015.1). Classification (GTDB taxonomy): domain Bacteria; phylum Bdellovibrionota_C; class UBA2361; order UBA2361; family J135; genus JAWXBT01. Next base: position 79,960 of record CAZFXN010000001.1, read on the forward strand.
CGAGAGGAAGATTTAACTAGCGATAAACAGCAATTACAAATCCAACACCGGAAGCGTCAAATTATGAAGACGCTAATTTCATCATTTCGATTGCCGATGGAAACAGCAGAACAAATCGCATCAAAAATTTCACCAGAAGCAATGGAAAAAAGAGAAGCCGAATTGAGTGTACTATTTGGCCGCTCTACACCTGCCATTCTTCGCAATGATCCAAAAGCCCTAACAATTCCAGATCCAGTATTTGAAAGATATACTTGCGTAGCGCAAGAAGTACTTTCGGCCCTCTCAGAGCTCGATAGTAAAGGGATTCTTTCAAGAGTTAATCCAGATAGAACTGGAAGCGCGTTTACTCCAAACGGAATTCAAGGTACACGCACGTTGGTACTTAGCCTCAGTGGAGCAAGAGAAACGCTTCTCCTATTAGCTACAAAGCTACACGCACCTAAAGAGAGCTTATGGAGAGAATTTCTAACTGGCTTGGAGCAGGCACATGCCCAAAATTCAGACGAAACTCCCATTGAGATTGCTAATAAAATCGCCAACTCTGAATTCCCTAAAAAGTTTCCTGAGGATCTAAACGGGTTAGCCATAAGAAAACTAACCGCCGTTTTTGCTGCAACTACTTTAGATCAAATCCGCCAATTACCCGGTAATAAACTTGAAGTATTTCACGACCAGCGCCATACAAACGCAACCTATTTTATCCGTATAAACGATCTTTGGCGGGTCGGCTTTAGGTTTAATTCTGGGCGATCAACAGAGGTATCATTAATTAATTATCATTAACAAAACATCGCGCAATCCAACTCTTTTTGATAAAGATAACTCAACAAAGATTTACTCAATAGACGTAGTAGAAGATCAGCATCCAACTATTTTTCTCAAAAAATCCTTACGATTTAACTGTTATAACATCCGCTCAACATGCACTTGGAAAAACAGGAGATGCCTTAAGGTTTTGGTATCCACCATGGCTGATTACCCTTCTTTATATGGTGCTTGATCTTGTTAAAGAAGCAGGCTTAATAAGATAATCTATTCAAAATTAAAATAGGTTTAGGCAATTAGTGTATTTAAGATATTTTTTAGATTCCACTAGTTTGGTTAAAGTGCCTTGACCTATTAAATAACTCTTTTGTTACCCTACTAATCCGGATAAACGATGGTCTTGAAGATTCATCAACATAAGACACCCCTCTATAATAATCCCCATTATATCTCGTATAGAGATGCACTTCGTTATGAGATTTGGGATCTGATCTGAATTGTATAAATTCTAACTCGCTAGGATCAATCACATTACTCCCCTTGTTTAAAAAGTTAGAGAGTCCAAAAGCGACTGTTTCCCTTAATAACTCTGGAGCACAAGCTTCCTTACCATAGAATCTATCATTAACTTCGAATATGCCATGTTCTGATATTAAGGGAACATGCCATGAAGACTGTTGGTTTTTATAACTAAACACGGCTAGAGCAGCTGGTGAATCTATTTCAACAAAGTCACTTAAATTTCGATTCGTTGCTACAAATTTACCATCAGTATTAATCAACTCCACAATTATTCCATAAATAAGAGAGCTCTCTTTTGTTAATATAGAACATTGTCCTATACGATGAGGTTCAAAGGTAAAAGATTGGTCAGTCCTACTACTCCATTCTAACCCAGATTTATTAACTCCCTCTCTTATACTAGAAAACATCTCTCTTATTTTTTGCTGATCTAAATGATCCGTATGCAAGGAAGCACCATGCCCACACATAGATTGAGCTATGCGATAAAAGTTTCTAGTTAGGGCATCTGGTTTAGATTTAATAGCAAACGTTTCCTGCCAGAGCTCTCCTTGGCTCCCATCATCAAATGCATCCATCTGTCGCCTAAATGGACTCTTGTCTGAATCCTCCTTTGGGTCAAATTCCATCTCATTGCTCATAGAAATATCTAGGTCAGAAAATTTAATACTCTCATGTTATGTACCATAAAGGATAAAAGGTACATGATTTGAGAATGCCTGGCTTAAAAATAATATAATAAAATCGAATTGTTGTGGGATATCTATCATCTTTATCTAAGCAACACCCCAATAGCGGCAGTTAAAATAATATCGTCTGCGCTACACCCTCTTGAAAGATCCATCCATGGCTTTGCAAGTCCTTGCAGCAGTGGGCCAATTGCCTTGGCATGCCCCATACGCTCAGCAATTTTATATCCAATATTTCCAGCATCTAAATTTGGGAAGATAAAAACATTAGCATCTCCTAGAATTGCACTTTTAGGGGCTTTTCGTGCCGCTACATTTGGAACAAATGCGGTATCAAATTGCAGCTCGCCATCAATAATCAATTCTGGAGATCTCTGTTTGACTAAAGCTAGGGCCTCTCTTACATGATTAACTTTTTCATGCTCAGCAGATCCCTTTGTTGAAAAGGATAACATGGCCACACGTGGCTCTTCATCTGTTAATTTCTTGTGACTCTGAGCAGCCATAATTGCAATATCTGCTAACTGATCAGATGTGGGATAAGGAATCAGAGAGCAATCTGCAAATGTGATAGCTCGTCCAGTTTGAGATTCGCCATCAGGCAAAATCATAAAGAAGAAACTAGAGGCAGTTTTTACATCCTCTTTCATTCCGATACAGCGAACACCTGCCTTAAATACGTCCCCAGTAGTATTAACTGCTCCAGAAACTGCCACATCAACAACACCGGATCTTAAAAGCATAGCTCCAAAATAAAGAGGGAAGTATAGTGGATCGTTCATTAGGATATTGGCTGATTCCAACGTCTCCCCTTTTGACCTTCTAAGCTCATAGTATTCTTTTGCAAATATTTCTTTCTTAGGGCTTTTTGATGGAGCAAGTATTTCTAACTCACTTGGAAACTTACTGTTTGGCTTCTCGCTCAGCACTATCACTCGACCAATCTTTTCCTCAGTGATTTTTTGGGCCGCTTCAAGCATTCTTAAATCATCTCCCTCAGTAAGCAAGATAATGGGCGGGGATTTAGAATCAACCACTGAAATAGAGCTTTTGGCTCTCTTAATTAAGGTATTTTCAATACTTTCTTTAACCATGATAATCACTATGTAACATATGTATGAACCTTCTCATACTGCAATTGAGCTTAAAACTTTTAGGATACTTTTCAAGTGAACCGTAAGGTCGCACCCATCTTTATTATATTTTTAGCGGTACTTTTTTCTTTCAATACACTATCTTTCGATTTTACCTTTGATGATTACATCCATATAGTTAGAAATGAGCAGGTTACAAATGAACGGATCAGTGTTTCTGATATATTCAGTTCAGCTACTTTCCCAGGAAATATTTATAGGCCACTTTTAATAACTAGTTATAAAATTACTCATTCTCTTTTCGGACTCGAGCCGTATTACTATCATCTGACAAACATATTACTTCATGCAGCGAATACTTTTTTAATCTACTTTTTATTAATTCCAATATTACCATTTCAAATTGTATTTTGGAGCTGTGCTCTTTTTGCCGTTCATCCGATCCACTCTGAAGCAATTGCGAATATCTCTGGACGCTCCGAATTATTATGTCACTTTTTTGGATTGTTAGCAGCTAATTGGATTCTTTCATCTCCGAAACTTGAGTTAGTCAAACTTTCTAAATTAAGTTTTCATATCAGCATATCTGTGTTCTTATTATTAGCAGCACTGCTTACTAAAGAGAGTGGTTTAGTTTATTTTTTACTTATTCCATTCCTAGCTTATTTCCAAAATAAAGATCTAAGACTTTGTTTAAGGATCCTAATTCCATCTTTTCTCTTAGTTGCTTTAATATATATTCCTCTTCGAATTTATAATGTTCCAGATTTTTTGGGAGCTCAAATTTCAGCTGACATTCTTGATAATCCTATGATTCACCAGAGTACTTTTTGGCGTGTCTTGAATGCACTTGCTCTTCAGACTGATTATATAAAACTTACCCTATTCCCAATGGTACTAAGTTCTGATTATTCATTTGCAAAACTCTTGCCATTTAATGAGCTGTCGATCGTCTCATCGATCAAGATTGCTTTGCCAATACTTTTAATCCTCACTGCATTTTATTCTACATTTGATTCTACATTTTATTTGGCACGAACAAAAAATGTACTTTCATTTTCGATCTTCTGGTTTTTTATTGGATTTCTAGTAAGTAGTAATTTATTTTTTACAACTGGAACTATCTTTGCTGAGCGGTTAGCATACTTACCATCACTCGGAATCACTATTGCTTTATCTATATTTTGTTTAAACATTCCAGTGCGAGTTCTTTCACATTTTATCCTTGTAATTTTACTTTTAGGATATGCCGCCAAAAGTTATACTCAGAATGACATTTGGCGTAACAATGAAACTCTTTTTAGTTATGAAGCAATCACCTCTCCACAAAGTGCTAAAGCTCAGTTTAATTACGGCATGATGCTATCTCGAAAAAATCGATTGCCTGAGGCAAAAGATCATATCAATAAGGCTTTAGCTATTTATCCAAATTTTGCTGATGGCTGGTATGGATTATCAGAGGTTGCAAGATTTGAAGGTGATTCCGCTGGACAGTTAAGCCATCTTGCAAAAGCACTCTCAATCAACCCCTCTCATCCAGCTGCTCGTTCTTCATTTGAACGACTTAAGCTTTCAACAAACAAGCAGCCACCTAAGGCAGAGTAATGGGCCTTTTCTTTGCTTTAAATGCGGCGATATTTAGTACGGCCAAGGACATTATCTCTAAAAAAGTCTCCTTTAAAGTATCTGGCACTGTTTCAACGATTGCTTCTTTTGCCTATGCCATTCCATTTTATCTCTTTGCTTTAGCACTTGCCTCTATCTATGGCTATGAAACCTGGGCGGTAACTCAAGGATTTTTAGCCTTAGTAATTTTGCGGGCGGTGAGTGATTGCGGCGCTGAATGGTTAAAGATGGTGGCACTATCACATGGTGACCTTTCACTTATCACTGCATTCTATTCACTCAGTCCTGTTTTTTTACTTATTGCTTCTCCGATAATCACAGGAGATCCACTTACAAAAGGAGGCATATTCGGGGTTATCTTAGTTACCCTTGGCAGCCTTGTATTTGTATACAATCGTAAAAGTCGTGAAGGTGTCAGCTTAAAAGGAATTTTGTTGGCTCTCGGTGCTTCAGTTTTTTTTGCTCTTAATTCCTGTTTTGATCGATTAGCCGTGCAAGAGAGTAGCCCCCTACTAGCAGGTTTTTCTATGACTCTACTCTCTGGTGTTTTGCTTATTCCTTGGGCCAAAGAACCTATCCTTCCTGCATTTAAAAAGGTGAATAATTTATTTTGGCTACGAGGTCTTTTAGAAACAATCTTTATGGTTAGTAAGCTGATCGCTATCTCCTTTATGCAAGCACCTCACGTAGTCGCAATTATGAGGCTTTCTATTCTACTATCTATAATCAGTGGTCGGATTGTTTTTAAAGAACAGAATTTTCTGCAACGTTTTCTAGGCGGGCTGCTTATGGTTATTGGGGTAGGGATTATATTGGCGGAGGAGCTGTTGTTCCACTGATCTCCTATAATCTTGAAAATTAATAGATATAGTGCTCTAGTTCAAATGTTACTTTAAAGAGTTTTACAGAGATTATTTAATCAACTAACGAATTCAAATGGCAAAATCAATACGCATTGCAGGTGGACAGGGATTTTGGGGCGACTGGTTAGAAGCACCTAAAAATCAAGTTAGGCAGGGTCCGATCGATTACTTAGTGATGGACTATCTAGCCGAAATCACGATGTCGATCATGATGAAGCAAAAGAGAAAAAATCTTGAATACGGATACGCTTCTGACTTTGTTGAACTTATGTCTGATCTTCTCCCCGACATTACTAAGAAAAATGTCAAAATTCTCTCAAATGCTGGGGGGGTTAACCCAGTAAGTTGCGCTAAGGCTGTCCGTGAAGTTGCTAACAAATTAGGTATTGGCGATAAAATTAAAATCGCTGCTATTCATGGTGACGACATTGCTGGGCGCATTGATGAACTAGTTGGTAAGGGTCACAGCCTAAAGAACATGGAGAGTGGTGAATCCGTAAATAAGATTAAAGACAAAGTACAGAGTGCTAACGTTTACCTTGGTGCAGATCCAATGGTTAAAGCTCTTAATGAGGGCGCAAATATTATTATAGCTGGGCGTGTAACTGACACTGGACTTACACTTGCTCCAATGATTCATGAATTTGGTTGGCGCATGACTGATTGGGATAAGATGGCAGCTGGCACAATTGCCGGACATACTATTGAGTGCGGTGCGCAATGCTCTGGGGGCAATTGCTCTTATAACTGGGAATCAATTCCTGATATGGCAAATGTTGGTTTTCCAATTATTGAAGCCCATCCTGATGGAAGTTTTTACGTTACTAAACACGAGGGCACTGGTGGTCTAGTTGACATGCGAACTGTTAAAGAGCAGCTCCTTTATGAGATGGGGGATCCAAAAGATTACATTACCCCTGATTGTATTGCTGATTTTTCTTCGATTCAGATAGCTGATGATGGTCCAAATCGAGTAAAGATCTGGGGTATTAAAGGACAGCCAAAAACTGAATTCTATAAAGTTTCAATAAGTTTTACTGATGGCTATAAAGCAGTTGGGACTTTAGTTTACACCTGGCCCGATGCTGTTAAAAAAGCAAAGGCTGCTGGAGATATTTTAAAGCAAAGATTTGAAAAACTTGGTCTTAAGTTTGATGAGGTTTTAACGGAATTAGTTGGCGTTAATTCATGTCATGGGCCATTAACTGACTCTAAGGATCCTGAAATTCCAGAGGTAACTTTTAGAGTTGGCGTTAGAGGACACGATCAGAAAGCAGTAGAGAGATTTACTCGTGAAATTGCGCCACTTATACTTACTGGACCACCATCAGTCACCGGTTTTGCTGGCGGTCGACCAAATGTTCAAGAGATTTTAGCATACTGGCCAGCGCTTATTAAAAAAGAAGTCGTTGAGCCAATAATTGATTATATCTAAAAGTGTATTTAGGAAATTTTTATGGCAAAGATTCAGTTAAAAGATATCGCTCATGCCCGCTCAGGAGATAAAGGCGACACAGCAAACGTTGGACTTATTGCTATCAACCCTACTGATTATCCAATCATACAAAAGCACGTCACTGCTCAGAAAGTAAAAGAGCACTTTAAAGGGATCTGTTTAGGAGAAGTTGAAAGGTTTGAATTGCCGAATTTGGGAGCGCTTAATTTTCTACTTCATCAAAGTCTTGGTGGTGGTGGAACGCTATCTCTTAAAACTGATGCCCAGGGCAAAACTTACGCTGCGGCACTTTTAAGAATGTATATTGAAACTTGATAGCAGCAGAAAATTACTTTCGATAATATTTAAACATCCTCATTACTAAAGTAAGGAGGGAAGATCTCTTGCCAACTCGCTTTAACTCAACTGCTGGATCTAACACTAAATTTCTAATTGATTTAACAGGATCACTTTCATCATAAGGACCTACTGCTAGAGTTGCATAAGTCCCAAATCGTTTTTCTTCTCCATGAAATGGCAACGGATCTGACCCTCCTATTACCTTGATTCCATGGGATCCTGAGGTACGCATAAGTTTTGGCTCAGGACAAAGTATTGGTCGCAAGGTAGTATCGCAGAGCAGAAGCGGTCGCATCTTTGGATCGTTAACAATTCCTGAAATTATTTTGCCCCGCTTAAATAACCATTTACCAGGTGCCCAATTAATAACAGGAATACCACCCGCATCCCAGATAAGTTTAAAAATCTCAGAAAACGACAACTCTCTATCAGGAATATCTACATCAACTGTAAATGCTAAAATTTCTAAACGCTCTTTTGAAACAATTTGCCGTCCAGGAATTATTAAAAGCTTCTCTCCCGTTTCAAAATAAAGGCGTACTGCTGGTGCACTTCCACTGACTACCTCAACTTTAATACTTGGATCAATGTCGATCCTTTGACTCTTACAGATATCTTTAAAAAAATGACAATCATTTCTCTCAGTCAGACAAACAGCATAGATGGGTAAAGTGCCTTCACCATGAAAACTATTAGTTAAATTTGTAAGAGCTGTCCTAAGGGCAATACCCTGATCGTACTCAGGATAGATATGGATATGGGCATCAATTAAAAATGTATTATTCATCTCGAGGGGTTATGGTATAGATGCCGCATCAAATTTGCAATTCTCTATTATTTCATGTAGTTAGCGTTACTCTGTACTTCATTTCTCTGTACTTTATTTATTAGTTTGAATGCAACCATGTCTAATCAGGCAATCAGTCTTCCGTTTGGTACCAAAGTTCTTGTAACTGGAGCAACTGGCTTTACTGGATCAGTATTGGTTAAGCGCTTAGTTGAAATGGGACTCTCTGTTAGAGCAGTTGCCAGATCCACATCGAATACAACTCAATTTAAAGATCTGCCGATCGACTGGGTTAAAGGTGACGTATACGATCCAGAAATTGTAAAATCAGCGATGAAAGACATTGAATACGTTTTTCATGTTGCAGCAGCCTTTAGAGAAGCAAAGATCAAGGATGAGGACTATCATAATGTCCATGTTGCAAGCACAAAACTTTTAGCTGCTGAAGCTCTAAAGAATCCAAATTTCAAGAGATTCGTTCATGTTTCCACAATGGGTGTACATGGACATATTGATGAGCCACCTGCAGATGAAAATTATCGGTATGCGCCAGGCGATATTTATCAAGATACTAAACTAGAAGCCGAGCTTTGGATCCGTGTGTTTGCTAAAGAGACAGGATTGCCAATCTCAGTAATTAGACCAGCCGCTATTATGGGTCCTGGAGATAAGCGCCTTCTTAAGGTTTTTAAGATGGCCGGAAAACCGATATTCCCATTACTTGGATTTGGCAAATGCCTCTACCACTTAATTCATGTTGAAGATCTAGCGACTGGAATAATCTTATGTGCCACCCATCCAGCAGCACTTAATGATGTGTTTATCTGTGGTAATAGTGAACCGATCAAATTAGTTGATATGGGGAAAATTGTCGCAAATATTTTGGGAAACAAGTTCACCATTATTAGAATGCCGGTGACTCCATTTTTTATCGCTGGTGCAATCTGCGAAATTATCTGTAAACCATTTGGGATTGAGCCTCCAATATATCGACGACGTGTTGCCTTTTATACAAAGGACAGGGCTTTTAATACGACAAAAATTAGAGAGAAGCTTGGCTTTAAGCCTGCTTATGAAAATAGAGCGGGGATTGAGGCAACCGCTCATTGGTACATTAAAAATGGCTGGCTTAAGTGCAATAATTCTGTGACCAGTGACATGATAACTGCTCAGCCATTATCAGAGCAATTATCAGATCAAAAATATTAAGGGAGATAGTAGTGATTAATTCGATAACTCTTTTAGGATCATCATCAGGTAGAAATGCTGGGGACGCTGCCCTCATGTCTGGAATCATGGACTCAGTAGATTTAGAGCTTAAACAAAGAACTCTTTATGAGATCCCAACTATTAATCCATCTTTTGTCCATAAAGAGTATCATCATAATGTTAAACCGATCAGTGTTCTTCCTTGGAATCTTTCGATTAAATTATTAGGCCTACCAACCTACCAATCTGTAATGCGAACAGATCTAAGTCTTATCTTTGATGCCGTACTTTTTGATCGGGCTCTATATAATCCTCTCTTTAACTTTCTCTCCACATTTTATCTTATGCTTCCAAGAGCAAAGCGAAATGGGAAAAAGTTAGGTTGTTATAATGTTGGTCTTGGTCCAGTTACGACACCAACTGGTAGAAGCATGCTTCGTGATGTTTTAGAAGAGATGGATTTTATTGCTGTTCGTGATGAGGGTGCGCTGAAAGTCATGGAGGATATTGGTGTCACTAACCCAAGAAAACTCTTAACTGCAGATGCTGCTCTTAATGCTCCTGCCTCTCCAAAGGAACGGGTTGGAGAAATATTAAATTCTGTAGGACTAAAGTTAGGGGAAGATATTTTAGCAATCAACATCAACACCTATTTAGATACCTGGGCTGGATTATCCACAAAGCCACTTACTGAAGAACAATTTCTCTCTGTATTTGCTGATGCAATCAACCAGCTATTAGAAAAACATTCTGTACCTGTACTTTTTGTTTGTACTTATCACTCAGATGTCGACATCACTAATAAACTTAAAGCACGGATTAAATCAAAAGAGAGAATTGCCATCCTTAGCAACAAAGAGCTAACCCATATTGAAGTGAAGGGCGTACTAAGAGAGGTTTCTCTCTTAGTTGCTATGCGTTTACATGCGGGAATTCTTGCTTCCTCTGAACTTACTCCAGTGATCGGGCTAGCTTATCAACCAAAAGTAAATTTCTACTTTGAAATGCTACAACAGGAGCAGTATTGTCATTCCTTTGCTGACTTTAATGCACAGTACTTCACTGAAGCTATTATTCGTGGCTGGGAAGAGCGAAAAACAATGAAAGCGCATTTAGTGAAACGAATACCGGAATTACAGGCTAAAGCTTTTAATGGGGCTAAGTTGGTAGCAGCAGTAAGTCGTGGTGAGAATATTGAAAAACTCATTCACTCCTTGCAATCTGAAAACTTAGCTCATGGGTATGGAAATCAACAATCTTCAGTAGCAATGTAGGATAGTAATTATTTATGCTAGAGCAGACTTCTGAACTAAATAATCTAACTCAGCAAATCCCTGTGCCTGCAAAGGCTATTCCATCACTTAGCGGCAAGAGAGTACTCTACATACTTCCACAACCTTTTTTCATGACCCGTGGAAGTTCATTTCGTGCACTGGCAACAATCAAAGGACTTGCCTCTCAAGGAGTTACGGTTGATGTAGTAGCTTTTCCTTTAGGCGAAGAGATTAACATACCAGGTGTTTCATTATTTAGATCATTTAGAGTCCCAGGAATTAGACACGTTCCGATTGGTCCTTCTGTTAGAAAAATATTATTTGATTCCCTTTTATTACTACGTTGTACTATCCAGGTTTTGAAATCTCGCTATGACGTTATTCACGGAGTAGAAGAGGGCGGCATAATCGCAGCCATTCTTGGAAAAATTTTTAAAGTTCCCTATATTTTTGATATGCATTCTTGGATGTCAGTACAACTTGAAGATGCTGGGTTCACTCATCCTAAAAGTTTGCTTAAAATTTTTAGATACATAGAAACTATCTGTATTAGACATGCATCAGTGCTAATTACTGTTGGCTCAGCACTTACATATAAAGCTTCTAAAATCGCTCCTAAAGTTCCAGGATTTACCCTTGAAGATCACGCTTTAGATGTGAGTCCTGTTAGTCCATTTGAAAAAGAAGACTTAAGACGGGAACTCAAGATCGGTGAGCGTCCAGTTGTTTTGTATACTGGCAACTTTGAAAGTTATCAGGGGATAGACCTCCTCATTGAAGGATATGCTCATTTTATTAACCAAACTCGGAGCATAAAAACTGACAAGAGTTTACCTGTCCTACTGCTTGTTGGTGGAGGAGACCAAAATAGTTCCTTAGTTGTAAATTACAAAAAACGCATTGATGAACTTGGAATTCAAGATTCAGTTGTATTTGTCGGGCAACGGGGATGGAATGAGATGGGACTTTTCATGGATATCTCTCAAGTTCTAGTATCTCCGCGTGTCAATGGAGAGAATACTCCCTTAAAGGTTTATAGCTACATGGCTGCCGGTAAAATTATAGTAGCTACAAAAATTAGTTCCCATACTCAAGTTTTAAATGATGAAAACTCAATCTTAGCTGATCCAAGCCCAGCATCATTAGCAAAGGCATTAACCGAAGCATTAGATACCTCACCTGAAGTCATTGGAAAACATGCTGAAAAACTAGCTAGAGCAAAAGAAGCAGCGGAGTCTCGTTTTACTGAGAGAAGTTTCTTTAGGCAGATTGCCGCGTGTTACAAAGTAATATTTGATCCTCTCCTATCTTGTGCCTTAATCTTAAGCTCTCAGTTTATTTAATATATGGCTAATGTAATTGTAACAGGTGGTGCTGGTTTTATTGGGTCTCACCTTGTTGATATGATGATCTCTGAAGGTCATCAAGTAACTGTAATTGACGATCTCTCAACTGGCACTAAAGATAATCTTAATCAAAAAGCTTCCTTAAAAGTTCTCGATATATGTTCTCCTGAAGCAGCTATAGAGATCGCTAAACTACAGCCAGAAATCATCATTCATGCCGCAGCTCAGATATCAGTTCGAGTAAGTATGGCCGATCCGCTTTTTGATGCAAAAATTAATATTTTAGGCCTTGTTAATATACTTGAAGCTTTTAAAGGCAAAAAACTTCCTTATTTTATGTTCCTCTGTACTGGTGGCGCTTTATATGGTGAGCAATTGACCTTTCCAGCTACTGAAGATCATCCAATCAATCCGACTAGTTTTTATGGATTAACTAAATCTCTTAGCGAGCACTATCTTAAATTTTGGCAAAATCAATTTGGTCTTAATTATGTTTCATTAAGACTTGCCAATGTATATGGACCTCGTCAAAATTGCGATGGAGAATCAGGAGTAGTTGCAATTTTTTGTAAATCCCTACTTTCTGAAAAAGCCCCGATAGTTAATGGCACAGGAGAGCAAACCCGAGACTATATATTTGTTGAGGACGTAGTTAATGCTTTTAGATTAGCTCAAAGAAATCGTCCTACAGGCTCCTATAATATTGGAACAGGTTGCGAAACCTCTGTGATTGACCTTTTAAGTTCTCTAAATAAAGCACTTGAATCAAATATCGCTGTCAATATTGCTGCACAACATGGCCCAGTTAAATCAGGGGAACAACTTAGAAGTGTAATTAGCCCTAACAAGGCACTAGAAACATTCGGTTGGAAACCACTTATAGATTTAAACTCCGGCCTTTCAAAGACTGCGAGTTGGTTTAGAGAGAATAAATAAAATAATTAGCTGGCAGTAACAGCTTCTGCTTCTTTGATCCGATTGCGCCAAGTAAACATTATTAAAGCTCCAGGAATCGAGACTACTATGTACTGAATGACATGTTGAGTTATCACCATTGCCAAAGCGAGCTCAGGCCCAATACCAACAGACATCAACACAGTTTTGGTGACTGCTTCAATAACTCCAATTCCTCCAGGGGCAGCAGGAATAAGAGAGCTAAAATTAACTGTCACCATAAAAAGAATAAAGAACGACATATCGAGATCAATTCCGTAAGCTAGTCCAACAAAGATATAAACACTAAGCTCAACTAACCAGATAAATGCCGACCAGAGACTTACAATCAATAAGCGGGATCTGTTAAACAAAGGACTTAAGCCCTCAATAAAGATTTTGACTCTTTGTAATGTATAGTTAGCTGCCTTATGACCTATCCGATCATTAAATTTCTCGATCTTTTTAAAAACTTTTTCTCTAAAAAATAAAGTTATACCAACTCCAATGGTTACTGCAGCAAAAAGATAGGCAACATAAAGTAATTCATGTGAAAGCTCTTGCCCGCCTAGTCCAAATGAGAACAAAACAAAGAACAAGCTTAAGGTAACACCATCAAGGAGTCTTTCACTTGCAATAGTGGCTAAAACCAAAGTTCTGGTTAATCCAGTAACCTTTCCTCCCATATGTGCTCTTACTAACTCCCCGGCTCGTGCTGGCAACACATTGTTCATAAAAAAGCCGAGGACTAAAACCCGAACAGAATCAACATAATTAATGGATTTTTTTGCCGGAAATAGAAATTGCCACCTTCTGCCACGACAGAGATAAGAAGTGATCGTTAAACCTAAAGCACAGAAGAGGTAAAGTTTATTTGCCGAACGTGCATGATCCACTAACTCAGTCCAATCAACGGAGTGAAAAGCATAGTACAAAGCTAGTATAGTAATGCCCCAGGCTAAAATTATTTTGATTGATGATCGATTCAAGAGATCCCTTACTTACCGTTTGACAGAAATAGTTACACTCTTACCTTCAACATCGTGATCTTGGATAAGATCTCCAACCTGGCACTTTGATGTACTATGTATCAGGTTAACTGTTAAAGTTTCATCCTGAATATAGTCAGAAAATTGTTTTAAACAATCTGATATATCGTTAGTTGTAAAATACTCAACTGTAATTCTATCTGAGACATCAAAATTAGCCTCTTTTCTCATCCTTTGTACACGGTTTACAAATTCCCTAGAGATTCCCTCAGCCAGTAAATCAGGCGTAAGCTTAGTATCAAAATAAACAGTTATCCCCTTCCCTGTCTCGATATTGATTCCACCCTTAGCTTCTCTTCTAACCTCAATAAGATTCTTATCAAGCTCCTTACCAAGTACAGTAATTTTTCCACCATCTTCAAGCTGATGGATAGCGTTAAGATCCAAAGATGAGAGGATTTTTGAAACTTGTCCCATCTCCTTTCCAAAGATTGGACCGAGTGCACGAAAATCTGGTTTGACAGTGACTGTTACTAGATCCTCTTCCTTTGATGAAAAGAAAACATCTTTTACATTAAGCTCCTCTTTTATGTGATGCTCATACTCCTTTAGCACTTTTGCGTCATCTTGATCTCTAGTCACAACAGTTATGGAGGCAAGTGGTTGCCGCACTTTAAGATCAGCCCTAGATCTTAAAGATCTGCCTAATCCAACAACATTACTGATCAGATTCATATCGTGTTCGAGTTTGAGATCAGTTAGCTTTACATCAGCTAAAGGATAATCATTAAGATGAACACTCTCTTTGGCTTCTGGCATTAAAGTTATTAGATTGCGATATATCTCCTCAGTAACAAATGGCAAAAATGGTGCTAATGTTTTAGTAAATCCAATCAAAATATAATAAAGAGTATTATATCCAGACTGCTTATCCGCTTTGTCATCTGACCAAAAACGACGACGAGATCGCCTGATGTACCAATTTGTAAGCTCTTCAAGAAAATCTAGCAGTGCCGGGACTACCGCATAGAGATGATATAGGGCCATCTCTTTTTCAATCTTTGTAAGTAAAGTTTGAAAACGGGAGATTATCCAGCGATCTAAAGAGTTTTGAGAAGCTGTGAGATCCGCATCAGGTTTGAACTGATCAACATTGGCGTAAGTCGTAAAAAATGAATAAACGTTCCAAAGAGGAAGCATGACACTACGAACAATCTCTTTTACTCCCGCTTCAGTGAACCTGAGGTTTTCTCCCTTAACCGCTGAGGAGTTAATCATAAACAGTCTTAGCGAATCAGCTCCATGCTTATCAATTACCTCCATCGGATCAGGGTAATTCTTAAGACGTTTAGACATCTTTTTGCCGTCTTCAGCCAAGATAATGCCGTTAACAATAACATTTTTAAACGGAGCCTTTTTAAAAAGAGTTGTAGAGAGAACCATCAGGGTATAAAACCATCCGCGTGTTTGATCTAACCCTTCTGCGATAAAATCAGCAGGAAAACTCTTCTCAAATTTCTCTTTATTCTCAAATGGATAATGAAGTTGTGCATAAGGCATAGCACCAGACTCAAACCAACAATCAAGAACCTCAGGCGTACGATTCATTTGACCGCTACATTTTTCACATTGCCAATGCAGCTCATCAACGAAGTGCGTATGAAGATCTTTTACTTCATGGCCAACTTTTTTTTCTAATTCAGCTTTAGATTCTAAGCATTCCTTATGATCACATTTATCACAGATCCAGATTGGCAGCGGATTTCCCCAGAAGCGATTTCTAGAAATATTCCAATCCCGTGCTCCCTCAAGCCATTTTCCAAATCTTCCATCCTTAATATGCTCTGGCACCCAAGTTATCGTGTCATTATTTTTGAGCATTGCCTCTCTCTGATCTTCAACCTTTACGTACCAGGCCTTAAGCGCCTTATACATAAGAGGAGTATCTGAGCGTTCACAGAACGGATATGAATGGCTGATCGTTTCCTGTTTAAAAAGAAGCTCTTTGTCTTTTAAATACTTAATTATATTTTTCTCAGCTTCTTTTATATTCTGTCCAGCAAAGTCAGTAACCTGAGATACAAAATTCCCCTCAGCATCTACTGAATCAACAAGTTCGATCTTGTTTACTGCTAGTATTCGTCCATCATCCTCACCATGAGGAGCCATATGCACTAATCCAGTACCCTCTTCAGTGGTTACAAATTCATCAAGAACTACTTTAAATCCAGTATCCGAACGATCTGCATAAAAATAGCTAAAGAGTGGTTCATATTTAAGACCAGCTAACTCTTGTCCAGTGAAAGATTTAACAACTTCGTACTCTTTTTTATTTTTGAAATAAGCATCAAGGCGTGCTTCCGCTAAGATGACCTCTTCAGTCCCTAGTTTTACTTGGACATATTTTATTTCAGGATGAACACAGACCCCTAGATTCGATGGCAACGTCCAGGCAGTAGTCGTCCAAGCCAAAAGGGACACTTTTGGATCCTTTTTTAATTTGAACCGAACTGTAACTGCGGCATCTTGAACATCTTTATAATTTGAACTCGCTTCAAAGTTTGATAACGGAGTAGCCAGTCGCCAGCTATACGGCATAATTCGGTGGCCTTGATAAACTCGATCGTTATCCCAAAGCTGTTTAAAAACCCACCAAACAGAGTCCATGAAGGACGCATCCATCGTTTTGTAATCGTTTTCAAAATCAATCCAACGACCTAAACGATTAGTTACGTACTCCCATTCTTTGACATACTTCATCACGCCGGTGCGACAAGCTTCATTAAACTTAGCAACGCCATAGTTAAGAATGGAGGTGCGCCCACTTAATTCAAGATCTTTTTCAACGATCGTCTCGATAGGCAAGCCATGACAATCCCAACCAAATCGCCGCTCAACATACGCTCCTTTCATAGCGTAGTAACGAGGAATTATATCTTTGATAGTACCAGCTAAAAGATGCCCATAGTGGGGTGTGCCAGTTGCAAACGGTGGCCCATCATAAAACATGTAAGGCTTACTATTCTCTCTAATCTTAAGAGATTTTTTAAATGTATCATTCTCCTGCCAAAACTTAAGGACTCCTACCTCTACTGCTGGGAAACTGACATCTGGGGAGATCGTTTTCATAGGCTAAAAAATCAGAAATTAATCAATGAAATCTATCAATAACGTACAGTTCTTACCACATCTTGTATTCCCAGGTAAATTTTCAAAATCAGATAAATGCCCTGATTTATTAGGAAGTTTATTTAAATTTGGCTCAATCTAGACAGATAAAATCAGAGTTAAGTTGCTGCTATTATAGGGAAATTTGGGTCAAGATCTGAGACTGAGTTGCCGATATTAGGTACTGAGAGTCAGGGACTCTAAGTATTCGAAGCTAAAAATAGAAACAGCAAATGAGTGCATCAGGAAAATCAATTGTTGAACTTGAAAGAAGTGCCTTTAAGGGTAAGTCGATTCCATTTCTAACATTCCTACTTGGCCTTGTTCTCTCATTCATTATCTGTCTCTGGTCAAAATCTCAAGTTGAGCAAAGTAATCAGATTAAATTTCAACTAATAGCTGAGGAGGTTCTCGGCGATATCGAGGCAAATATTAATCGATACTCTCATGTTCTTTACGGGGCAAGAGGACTATTTATTGCAAGTGAATATGTTAGCAGAGTTGAATGGCATGACTTTGTTCAATCACGTGATTTAGAAAAAGAATTCCCCGGTATGAAGGGATTAGGGTTCGCTAAAAACGTTTCTAGAATAGGGCTTGAGCAGTATCTAGCTGACATGCAATCAAACGAAAATCCGCAATTTAAAATTAAAACTGCTGGCCATAAAAAAGATCTTTTTATTATTACCTATGTTGAGCCTGAGGCAATAAATAAAGAGGCACTTGGATACGATCTTGGATCAGATTTTGTGAGAAGATCTGCCGCTGAATGGGCAGCTAAAAATCGTAGCTTCGCTTTGACAAAACGAATAAAGCTCATTCAAGATACTGAAGGTAATGCTGCCATACTTTACCTTTTACCTATTTATAGTAGTCAATGGTCCCGTAATCGATCTGAGCGACTAGAAAATGAAAAAATATTCGGCTGGATATACGCACCAATTATTATCAAAAATCTTCTCTCTACTGTAAATACAAAACTAAGAGATAGGGTGGAATTTAAGCTCTATGATGGTGCTGATTTAACTAAATCAAATATCCTTTTTCAATCTGATTCTTTTCAATCCAATATATCTAGTTTTGACAATTCTAAATTCGAATCTGTCTATACAATTAAAGCCGGTGGACAAGAATGGGGAATTAAATTCATTCCAGGCAGTAATCTTTTTACTACTCAAGATCAGAATTTACCCTGGATAGTATTTTTGATCGGAACGATCTTTAGTGCCCTTGTCTCAATAATTATATTCTCTCAAAGAGTCGCTCAGATCAGAGCAGTTAAGCTTGCTAAAACAATGACCCACGATCTGAGAATCACAACTACTGCATTAGAAAAAGCAAATCAACAATCACGCGATGCAATGAAAGTAAAATCAGAGTTTCTGGCGAATATGAGCCACGAGATCAGAACTCCGCTAACATCAATCATTGGGTTTGGTGAAAATTTAAAATTTGATGCCTTAAGTAACGAGGAAAGAGGTCGGGCTGTTCATTCAATCATACAAAATGGTAGGCACCTACTAAACATTATCAATGATATTCTCGATTTCTCAAAGATTGAAGCTGGAAAAGTATCTATTGATAAAGTTGAAATTGATTTAGCTGAATTAATGACTGAGGTTGCAAGCTCTTTTAAAGTAAAGTCATCAGAGAAAGGCCTAAATTTTCAAGTTGAATTTACTCATCCTTTACCGGCTACAATAAATTCCGATCCTACCAGATTAAAGCAGATCTTATACAATCTCGTTGGTAACTCAATAAAATTTACTCAGAAGGGAGCCGTCACGATCAAAGTAAAATGTGACTGGGAGGCTGAGATTTTGTATTTCTCTGTTTGTGATACTGGCATAGGGCTTACTGAAGAGCAACGAAATAAGCTTTTTAATTCCTTTGTACAAGCAGACAGTTCAACTACCAGAGTATTTGGAGGAACTGGTCTAGGACTTGTTATTTCTAGCCAACTCGCAGAAAAGCTAGGTGGGAAAATCACTGTGGAAAGCGTTTACGGTATTGGCAGCGTCTTTGCTGTTAATATAAAAGCAGGTGATCTATCTAACGTTTTACCAATGGATAAAGATAAAAAAGCGGACCTCTCTGTTTCAAGTGAATCAACTCAAAAAGAAGTCACTAAAATATTGGTCAATGCTCATGTCCTTGTAGTGGAAGATGGTCCTGATAATCAGCTCCTACTTCAGTATCTACTAAAGAAACTCGGCGCAGAAGTAACTGTAGTAGGCAATGGCGCTGAAGCTTTAGGAGCTGTCGAAGACCGTGAGTTTGATCTAATTTTAATGGATATGCAGATGCCTGTTCTTGATGGCTATGGTGCGGTTAAAGAGCTCAGAGCTCGAGGCTATGAAGGAAAGATCTTAGCCCTTACTGCCAATACCGCTCCAGAAGATCAAGCCAGCTGCTTACAAGTTGGGTGTAACGATTATCTTGGAAAGCCATTTGAAAGAGCTGCGTTTATTGAAAAGATAACAAACCTTCACGAGGTTTAAGAAGTTCCTTTCTACGAAATATAACTAGAATCAACTGTAACACATTGTGATTTATCTCACCCAATTTCATTCCCATCTGGTCGATTTCTTATCTAAGTAAATTTGAATGTTGGAGTAGTAACGATGAACAGAGTAAAAGCAATCCTAGCAGTAGTTAGCTTAGCAATAGTCACTTTACCAAACAGCGGATATGCGGATGCGGAATCATGCAAACAAGTAATGAAGCATAATTTACGTCAAAGCTTTAAAGCAACTGTGCCTGAAGTCACAGATTCAATGATCCTTAGTGAGATATGTCTTAATAGCAAAAAACCAAAAGGGTCTTCGTTTAGGTTTAATGGAACTGTTAAATTTTCTGCTGCTCAGTTAAAAGCAAGCCAAGCTCTATTATGTGACAAAAAAGGCAAGGGTGGTAGAAAAGCATCAGCTAAGAAAAATTATTCAAAACATAGAGTTCTAAAAGAGTTTATTGGAACAGAAGCCCTAAACGAGTATGAAAAGTGCGTAGTTATAGATTCCAAGGGTGTTAAGATTAGTGCTGCCAGTGATACTGAAAGTAATAAGATTCTAAATATCTCGGTAAAGTTAGATAGACCTGACATTAAGGTTGAGGGAATTACTGTATTTCCACCTCAGGCACTAACTTGTAATGGACCAATCGCTTTAAATGCTAATGACAGACATTTTACATTTTCTGCATTGTCAGGTTCTTGTGAGCGAAATCCATTGTTTGAGGATATTTCAGCTGTTGTTACTGTGCATACATCTGTCGGAAATCTTAATATCAACTTAGCCCCTGTATCGCTAAATGATAATATTGCCGTTGATAGAATTAATCCTGGAATGATTCCGCAGATACCTGCAGTTTCAGGCTGTAATATTTTTAGTCAAGCAAACAGAATCTTAGAGTGTAATACTGCAAATGGTTTATCATTATGCTACCACCACCTAAGAGCAGGTAGAGTTGTAGATTGCCGCGCTGCTTTCCTTGAAAACATAAGTCCGTATAATAATGAAACTCAGTTTCGTCCTAGAGCTGGCGAGTATCAGTCACAAAGATCTGGCGGACTCTCAGTAACCGTATATAGAGGTCGTCCAGATGACGGTGAAGTACGTGGCGCAATTGATTATACAATTAATTTTAATACACCAGTACTAGCACAACGTTCAGGACAGATGTGTGATCCTAGCTGCCCACTATTTGGAAACTCTCCATGTAATAGAGATTGTGTATTTGCTGATCATATTGTTGAAGATCATGCTCATGGTGGTGTTGCTACCTATGGTCGTGAGCAGGGCAATTCTTGTACTCTGCCACTTACTGGCCAAATACAACCTACCTCAATCGAGAAATATCGCGCTTACAACTTGTGTGAGAGTCGAAATACTTGGGGTCGAAATACTCAAGGCGTATTATATGCACAAGTTTCTAAATCCTATTACTTTAATGATTTTAGAACTACCCACGTTGTATTCGATGGCACACGCAATGGACGATTAGTTCATGAAGAGAACTGGCGTGTAATAAACTCTGGTGAGCGAGTAAGAGGCATTGCTGAGCTATCGATCCCGATTAGAATTACCTGTGTAGAATAATACTTTTACTACTCAGGCTTTCATAGAAGCAAGTGTCAAACAGCTATTCTTACCCACTTTGGCAGTTCTTTGAACTTCTGTATAAAATGTACCTCGGCGAAACCGTCCGCCACCATTTGATGGGTTTTCTTTCCCGAGTTTGCATCATAATTAGAGCTTGCCTGATATGTATATATCATACATACTTATATGCATGAGAACAACATTAAACATTGATGACGCATTACTTAAAAAAGCAGGTCAATTGAGTGGTATTCGTGAAAAGACCGCTCTTGTAAGAGCTGGTCTCGAAGCTCTCATTACAAGAGAAAGTAGTCGCCGATTAGCAGAGCTTGGGGGATCGGAACGCTCCTTGCGTCCAGTTAAGCGAAGAAAGGTAGGCTCATAGATGGTCTTAGTTGATACTTCCGTTTGGATTGATCACCTAAGGCGTAACAATAATGACTTAGTTGCACATCTACTCAAGGTGGAAGTCGTTACTCACCCATTTATTCTTGGCGAACTTGCCTGCGGCAATATTAAAAATAGAACAGAAATTTTCTCGCTACTAAAGGAACTTCCTGAAGTAACCATAGCAGAACATGAAGAGGTTCTAGAAATGATCGAACATAAAAAACTCATGGGTCAAGGAATTGGGTGGGTAGACGCACATCTGCTAGCCTCTGCATTAATATCGGGCACCCAATTATGGACAGCTGACAAAAGCCTTCGCGCTGTTGCCGTGGCACTTGGCGTGCTTTATTAGTATTTGAATTGGGGTGATGGTGTTTAACGCTGAGGTTTTGGCCAACGGCCATAATCTCAAGACGTTTTTTGTTACCCTTCCTCTCGGGTAATGGCAAGAACATTCGCCACGGTGGATACTGCGTCCTCTTGTCCAAGAGTATCACCGTTGACAGCAACTTTCGCCCTCCAATTGGTAGCATGATACTGCAAATTAATTCTGGTAGTTGTAGCGCTACCATCGAGATCATTGCCTGGCGCAGATAGTCGATCGACTTGTTCGACCACGAATGGATCTCCAAGCCTCTGAACAACTGTCGTAATATTTGAGGTGCCGACACCCGATCCTCGGCTAGTTATTATCTCTCGCAATCCATCTTGTTCCTGATCTAAATCAGCTAATCCTTTCCCTGTATCCACCTGCAATGTGATCTTCAAGGATTCGACTGGCGCCGGATGCGCTGACATTGAAATTGAAACGGTCATATGTGCTTCCAAAACAAATTTCTCATATAGTTATGACTTGATTACCTTCTCGCTGTGATTTGAAGGGTAACGTAAAAAATCATCAGTTTTGTCGAGCCGTTAGTCGAGGCAAAATCTGGTGCATTGAATTGTTATATTATTCTTGATCTTAGTCAATTAAATAGTGTACACTACGTATATTAGTCGTGTAGGAGATTTATGCAAAAGAAATTGACGATTACGCTAGATAAAAGCGTCTATGAGGGCCTCCAAAAGGTAATAGGCAAGCGCCGAATTAGCCAGTTTATTGAAGGGCTTGTGCGTCCACATGTTATTCCGCAAGAGCTTGATAATGCCTATCGCAAAATGGCGGCAGACAGTGGTCGTGAAAAGGAAGCATTGGATTGGGCCGAAGCTTTTGTTGGAGATGTGGGCGATGCATAGAGGTGAAATATGGTGGGTTAATTTTGAGCCATCAGTCGGTGGCGAGATCAAAAAGATACGCCCTGCTGTTATCATTAGTAATGATGCTTCCAATAAACACCTTAACAGAGTTCAAGTTGTGCCTTTGACCAGTAATATTGAGCGTCTTTACCCCTGTGAAGCATATATTCAAGTGACTAGCAGACAAAGTAAGGCAATGGCAGATCAGCTAACAACGGTTAGCAAATCAAGATTGAGCAGTTTTGTAGCCCGTGTTTCTCCAGTAGAACTTAAACAACTAGAACGTGCTATCAAGATTCAACTGGGGATTAAGTAACCCAAAAATATAACGTATAGATTATACAGATCCTGATATTACCTAGAATCAAGTGCTGCGTCTAGCTTTCAGAGTGTTAATAATATTTGTAACATCCCAAATATATTGAATTAAAAATATAAGCCGTCATGTGTTCCATTAATCGATGCCAATCATGTGTTCCACCAGTATTGATGTAAAAATCTTGTGATGTATTGAGTCCAGCACAACAGATTGTAAATAAGTAACCGGAGTAACACACCTTAGGTCATCTAGGATGTGTCTTGCCTTATGAAAACCCTCTTCATCATTACCATAATAATTACAAGTAGATGTGACTGATCTTAGCCATTCTGCAGAAATAAGACCTAACCTAGAGCGAGATTTTTACTCGAGTTCAACACAAATTTAACCAAAATTTGATTATCAAACCAAGTCATCCATTTTTGCCTTTCTCTTTATCCCCTCAAGATCATACAGTACACAGAGTCATTTATTAAGTTTTTGATTTGATTCAGTACCTTAGGGAGAAAATTGAGCATGTTGCAAGGAAGTGGGCGAACAAATTTAAGAATCACTGAAAATGGCATTGCCATATTAGAGCTTGGTTCAAGTGATGAACACGTGGTGACTCTAACTAGAGAGAGAATGGAATCTTTGAAAGCTCATGTAAGTGAGATCAAATCGAAGAATCCTAAAGGTGTTGTTGTAATAGGTCCAAATGAAAGCATGTTCACTGCAGGTGCTGATATTAATTTAATTAATAGTGTGACCACTGCCGAGGAAGGCGCAAAGATGGCTCAGATGGGCCAAGAGATCTTTGATGAATTAGAATCTCTTAAGTGTATTACTGTTGCTGCCATCAGTGGCCCGTGCGTAGGAGGCGGTTGCGAGTTAGCCTTAGCCTGTACTCACCGACTAATTACATCATCTCCAAAAAGTATAATTGGATTACCTGAAACAAAATTAGGAATTATTCCTGGATTTGGAGGCACTCAGAGACTTCCACGACTTATTGGACTTCCTGGTGCTCTTGATATCATCCTTTCTGGAAAAACTCTTAGAGCAAGTAAGGCAAAAGGGATCGGATTGGTTGATGACATTGTTAGTTACGACAAACTGTATGACACAGCTTTAAAAGTAGCTTCTGGTGAATTAAAATTATCTCGACGACCTATATCTTTTGTCCATAAGATCCTTACCTTTACTGGTATTGGTCGTTCAATAGTAAAGAGCCAAACTGAAAAGCTCCTTAAGAAACAGACAAAAGGATTTTATCCAGCTCCTCCAACCGCGCTAAAAACCGCAATGTACGGGCTTGCTAATGGTCAAAGAGCCGGCATGAAAAGAGAGGCTGATGAGCTTGGTCGGATGATTGTTACTCCAGAATGCAAAGCTTTAGTAAATTTATTCTTTCTAACTGAAGCATCTAAGGGATTAGGAAAATCTGCTCGCGGCGAGCTAAAAGGTTTATACGGTGTTGTTATTGGAGCCGGTACTATGGGTGCTGGCATTGCCCAGCTCTTAGCTCAAAATGACAATAGAGTGATCCTGCAAGATAGAAACGAGGAAGCAGTCAGCAAAGGGATCGCTTATGTCAAAAAGAACTTAAGTAAGATCAGTTATCTTTCTGAAACAGATCGCAACTTAATTCTTAACCGCATTGAGCGAGCAGAGAACGATGCGCCTTCATTAGGTTCTGTTAATTTTGCAATTGAAGCTGTCTTTGAAGATATGAATCTAAAAAAGAAAATTTTAGGTGATATATCAAAAAAGATAGAGCCGGAAGCGATTGTCGCATCTAACACCTCTTCATTATCGGTAACTGAAATAGCCTCAGCAATCGAACGACCTGAAAGAGTTGTCGGCATGCACTTTTTTAATCCAGTACCAAAGATGCCACTTGTGGAGATTATTCGAGGTGAAAAAACAAGTAATAAAACTATCGTGCTTACCTCTGCTCTCTCTACAAAGATGGGGAAATATCCAATTGTTGTAAATGATGTGCCTGGATTCTTAGTTAACCGAATCTTATTTCCATATCTTAATGAGGCCATGTTTGCCGTAACTGACGGGTATAAGATCAAAGATATAGATAAGGCTGCGCTAAAATTTGGTATGCCTATGGGCCCTATCCGTTTACTTGATGAAGTTGGTCTAGATGTTGGAGGTCACGTCGCAGAGATCATGCATAAAGGATATGGCGAACGAATGGCTGCGCCTCCTTTAGCCTCACAGATGGATAAAGCTGGACGAAAAGGCAAGAAAAACAGCAAAGGTTTCTATGATTTTAATGGGAAAGAGGAGACCCCTCACCCACACATTAGATCAATATTAAATATCACTAAGCCTGAGCAAGATGTAACTGACTATGAGTCACTCGCTCAAAGACTTCTCTTTAATATGATCAATGAAGCAGTGCGCTGCCTTGATGAAGAGGTAGCTGGTGCTCCGGGCAGGGAGGCTGCTAGCCAAATTGACCTTGGGTCTGTAATGGGATTTGGATTTCCTCCATTTAGAGGTGGTGTGATTTTTTACGCTGAGTCACTCGGTGCAAAAAAAGTTCTAGAAATTTTAGAACGGCTGCAAACTGCTCATGGTGCACGGTTTACCCCTTGGGAGGGAATCAAGGCTAGAGCTAAAGCAGGAGCAAGTTTTTACGCAGGGTAACTGCCGCCTGATACCGGTAGTACAATAACAGCAACTTCCTACCATTGATCATATTAAGGGCATGCTTAAAGGGTAGGGGGAGGAAGACATACTAACCCATAGAGTACAACCTCCCCCCCATCCATCAACTCTTGCCACAAGAATTTCTGCCAGCAAAAGTTGATTTTGCTGCGGACCATCCTGCGGACCATCCTGCGAACCATCCTAGGGCACAGGAATCAAGTAGTGTCTGACACAGTGCGCCTTGGTTCCTGGATCTGGATGACTGTACTCATGAACGAGATCTTGTCGTTCACCAGTCGCTCGAACCCAGTACGCGTGACGAGACTGAAAGACAGACCCATCCGCGTAGAATTGGCACGTTGGCTTCATGCCAGTGATTGGATCCGCCCCAGCAAGGAAGGCACTTAGCTCCTCTCTTGACAGGTAGCCATCATCGTCACTGCTGAACAGACCGCCGATCTCGCTGGCCAGGTAAGTAATCGGGCCCTCTTCACCGATGCAAAGGGCGATCACTTCGCCAGCAACGAGGGAGACACCTCCGGTGTAGAGAGCGGTGGTGAAGTACCCCGCGTTGTTGTTGTGCGCGATTGCATTTCCAGCAATGCCACCGATGACGGCACCTCCCGTTGAGTACGGGTTTTCGCGGATGTGGTCTTGCGTGGACTGACAACTGGTCAGGCCAAAGCCCAACACCATGATCAGAAACAGAACTGCTCTTGACGCCAGGTTCATTCGTGCTCCTTCTGGGGGATTCCCAGTGTGGTTATGGTATCTGTGGAAGTGGGGATGAAGATAAAGAAAAAGACAAAACCGCTAATCTTCCTCTACCCCATAAAGATTTGTAAAAAATCGAAGAGTATTATTATACATTTTTTTAAAGGATTATGCGAATTATCTTATGAAATGAAGGAATTTCTTCTTTTAAGCGGCTTGCTGTTGTCCCATGCCCCATTTCTTTTCTAACCGACTTATTGCGCCAGAGTGGACCTTTTCAACATTATCTATAGTTTGAGCTAGGGTAAAAAGTTGATCCTCAGTTTTTAACTGATTTGGCGATGGCAGTTGCGCTAAAATATTAAAAGCTAATTCTTTTTCAGGGACTAAGTATTTAGCTGCTGCTGAGAATTTCTCAACAATCAACATAACATCTACAATAATGTTGCAACGAATTGCTAACTGAATATCTTCGTGCAGCTCTTTAACAACACGATAGACAAGTTCAGGATAAATTTCACCGGGGTATTGTTTGATGCCGTGAGCCCAGCCATCAATTGCGATCCAAAAAAGTTCTTCTAATGATCTCTCTTGCATATTATTAAAACAAAAACCTAAAAACTATACTGTAAGAGTTAGGCAGCTAATCTTAAAGTCGATGCTGCTTCTCTAAATACATTTGCTTGTGCTGGACGAATCTCATTCAGATCAGCTTCAACACCTGCTGCTCGTTGAAAAGAATCAGTGGTCATCCCCAAAGATGCAGCGAAATCTCCTGCGCTGCTAGCAATTTCTGACAACTGATGTCCAATAACTTCGCCTACCATAACATCTCTATCAGGTAGAACACTTCCCACTAATACTTGGTCAGTGTCATGACCAACTCCAGTGGCAATATTCAAATCATTCAAATCTAAAATCTGGTCTTTTGGTAATTCAGTCATAGATATCTTACTTCCTCGCTCTAACTTCTAGGTGTTCTCTCACTAAATAGATACATAATTCACCTATACAGATAGAGTTATGGTCATTTCCTATTAATCGGTGTCTTTTAACGGAGTTTTCATATAAAAAGCACTCTATAATGATGAATAGATAATATTTTTCGTTTCATATAGAATAATCATTCTAAGGAGTTATACTAGGGTTTAGGATTATAGAGTAAATGAAAAGAGAAGTATCAATAGAGAGTATTAAAACTAGCTTAGCCGATGCAATCTCAAAGATTGCCACCATCGATAATGCCCTACTCGACAAAGAGGCAGTCTTAAAGCTTCTTACAAAGCCTCAGCAGAGAGAGCACGGCGATCTCGCTTTTCCTTGTTTTCAGTTAGCAAAAACTTGGAAAGTAGCACCTCCAGAATGTTCAAAAAAATTAATGGCTGATCTTACACTTCCACTTGGGATCTCTGAAGCAATACCAACCGGTCCGTACTTAAATTTTCGTTATGACAAGCAAACTATCTTTGATGGAGTGATTCCACAGATTTTAAAGGAGCAACATCTCTACGGCAAAAAAACAGAGAATAATAAAAATTTAATCGTCGAGTACTCCTCTCCTAATATTGCAAAAACTTTTCATGTTGGACATCTCCGTACGACTCTTATTGGTCATTCCTTGGCCCAAATCTATAAGCATCTTGGGTATAATGTTGTTGGCATAAATCACTTAGGAGATTGGGGTACCCAGTTCGGATTTGTTTGGGCAGGGTGTGAGCTTTGGGGAAAACCTAAAGAGGCCTCTGTCGATTCCTTAGTTGATCTTTACCGAAGAGCTACAAATCTTAAAAAATCTCAGGATGAAAGTACTGTACCTGAAGAGGATAAAGACAAACCGGATGTCAATCAGATGGCCCGTGATTATTTTATAAAGCTAGAGGCTGGCGATAAGGACGCACTCTCATTTTGGCAATGGTGCCTTGATGTTTCATTAAAATACCTAACCTCGATGTATGATCGAATGGGAATTAAGTTCGATCATTATACTGGAGAATCCTTTTATAGAGGCATGCTTAATGAAGTAGAGGATAAGGTCCGAGATAGTCAGATCTTAGAAGAATCCCGCGGGGCACTAGGTGTTGATTGCGGTAAAAAACTCGGGTTTGCCAGGGTTTTTGCCGAGGATGGTCGCTCTCTTTATATTACTAGAGATATTGCTACGGCCATGTACAGAGAGGAAACCTTTCATCCGGAAAAGATTTTATACGTTGTTGCTGCCCAGCAATCACTTCATTTTCAACAATTGATCGAGATCCTAAATAGGATGAGTCATCCAGTTGCTAAAAAGATGGTTCATGTTTCATTTGGCTTTGTCCCAGGTATGAAAACAAGAGAGGGTGGCGGAATCTCTCTAAAGGAATTCTTAGATGAGTCTCACGATCGTGCACTTAAGGCATACCGTACAGAGGTTCAAAGGAGACCAGAAGGTACTGATGAGAACGAAATTGCTGAAGCAGTTGCCATAGGATCAATGTACTTTTACTTTTTAGGAAATAGTAACGTTAAGGATTTTAATTTTAGCTGGGATGAAGCTCTTAACTTTCATGGGGACTCTGGGCCATATCTTCAGTACGCCTATGCTAGAATCAATAGTATTGAATTAAAAGCTAAGGCTGCTGGTGTATCAACAGATCTTTTTGATCCAAAACTATTAGTCGAAGACCAAGCATATGATTTAGCATTACTCTTAACTGAGTTTAGTGAAGTTGTTGAAAAAGCTGGTCAAGATTATGAGCCTTATTATATCTCTAATTACCTCCTAGATCTCTCTAAGGCGTTTTCCCGTGCTTATAAAGAACTTCGTGTTATAGGCGAGGATGTCTCTAAAGAATTAGCCTCTACTAGGCTTGCACTTTTTACGTCTGTTAAGCATGTGCTTGCCTCCGGATTAAAACTACTCGGTGTCCCTTTAGTGGAGAAAATGTGAGTAACAGTATTACTTCAACACAGAACTTAACATTAGATGAAGTGTTACGTCGGTTCTCTGGTGGACAGCAAACAGGAGTCTTTACTGATGGATCGTGCCATGGCAACCCAGGTCCAGGCGGTTGGGGAGCTGTTCATGTAGCTGATGGCAAAGTCATCGATCAACAACATGGTCATGCCAAGCAAACAACAAATAACCAGATGGAGTTAACCGCCCTAATTGCTGCGTATAAAATGCTGCCAAAGGACTCCACTCTCTCCATCTATACTGACAGTAACCTCTGTGTTCAAACAATTAATGAATGGGCCAAAGGCTGGCAAGCTCGTGGATGGAAGCGCAAATCTGGGCCGATCGCAAACCTAGAGTTAGTAAAAGAGCTTTATCAGCAATCTTTAGTTCATCCAAAAGTTAAATTAACCTGGACTAAAGCCCATTGTGGCGATGTTTGGAATGAATATGCTGATTCATTAGCAAATGCTTGGGCACGTGAAACGCTATAAATTACAGAGATAATTACAGAGATAAATTTAAGAGAGATTGTAACTAGATGTCAGAAAAGACTGAAAAGAAAGAGAAGTTTAATCTCACTCTAGCCATTTTGCGGTTAGCTAAACCTTACAGAAATGAACTTATTGTTGGTATGCTTTTTCTCTTAGGTGGCAGTGGTATTAATCTATTGTTTCCTGAAATTATCCGACGCTTACTAAATTCTGATAATGCTGCTCTCCTTACTGAACATACAGCTTTAGTCATCTCTGGACTCTTAGGACTGATTGTTATTCAAGGGATCTGTTTTTATGTAAGGTCCTTTGTCTTTGGTTTTGTAGGACATAAGGCTGTCGCCCAACTCCGTAAAGATCTGTACGCCTCCCTTGTCGGACAAGACATTATGTTTTTTGATAAAGAGAGAGCCGGCGATCTTGTTTCTCGTTTAGCCTCTGATACAGTTTTAATGCAAGCTGCAGTGAGTATTAATATCTCAGTTTTTATTCGGTACGCTATTCAGGTGTTAGTCGGTATTATTTTAATGACCTGGATCTCTCCCAAACTAACCTTAGTTATAGTTGTAATTTTACCAATTATGATCGGGATTTTTGCCGTACTTGGCAAACGACTCCGTAGTGCATCAAAAAAGATGCATGCTGAATTGGGCACAGCAAACATGGTAGCTGAAGAAACCCTTTACGGCATTCGTACTGTGAAAGCTTTTAGTAAAGAGAGCTATGAAAAAGGACGGTACGGCAAGAGTATTGATAATACTCTTAGCCTAGCTAAAGAGAGGACCTGGGTAGCTGCATTTTTCGCTTCTTTTTCTAGCGTCTTAATGAATACCGCCATTGTTATAATTTTATGGTTCGGTATTGCATTAATGAGTACTGGAAATATGTCCATCGGCGATCTAACTGCATTTTTGCTTTACGGAGTAATCGTTGCTGTTTCATTTGCATTTCTATCTGGGACCTACGCTGAATTTTCTCAGGCACTTGGTGCCGCTGAACGGATCTTTGATATTCTAAAAAGAGGAACCAACATTGAGGGCCAAGATAAAATTTCATCTATTTTAAGTATTACAAAAGGCAAAATTGAATTTAGTAACGTTTCATTTGCTTATCCAACACGAATAGAAAAAGAGGTTTTAAGTAATATCTCTTTTACTGTTAATAGAGGGGAATCAATTGCCCTTGTTGGCCCATCTGGTGGTGGTAAAACTACAATTGTTAGCTTACTCCTCAGATACTACGATCCTACCTCTGGTCTTATCAAAATTGATGATAACGATATCCGAACCTTTAATACCGTTGATTTAAGAAATGAGATGGCAATCGTCGCTCAAGATCCGGAGATTTTTTCAGTAACAATTGAAGAGATTTTACGGTACGGCAAAATGGAAGCTTCTGATCAAGAGATTAGAGAAGCTTGTAAGGATGCTAACATTTTAGACTTCGTTGACTCACTACCTAAAAAACTCAATACCCATGTTGGAGATAAGGGAATTCAATTAAGTGGTGGACAGAAACAACGATTGGCAATCGCTAGAGCCATCTTAAAAAACCCAAAGATATTAATCTTAGATGAAGCTACCTCTGCTCTTGATAGTGCTAATGAAGAGCTTGTTCAAAATGCTCTCACCAAACTAATGAGAGATAGAACAACCATTGTAATTGCTCATAGACTCTCAACCGTTAAAAACGTGAATCGAATACTTGTTTTAAATGAGGGTTCTATCGTTGAAACTGGAAATCATGAAGATCTTATCATCAAAGAGGGTCTCTATAAGGACTTAGTTGAAAGGCAACAGCTACATAGCTAATTGTTACTAAATTAGCTGATTGATAATTCCTACAACTAATCAAGCAGACTTCACATCATAAGAGATGCCCGTATAAGAGTTCGAAATGGGCACAAATTAAATCTGCTTAAGATTACGGCTAAAAATGTCACTTAACGTATTAATTATTGATGATGATGCCTCTTTTCGCCATCTAGTTGAGCTTAGAATCAAAAAAATTGATCCAGTTCTTTATGTTACTGCATTTGAAAATCTCAAATCAGCCAGAGAGTTTTTAAGAAGCGTAACTCCTGAGTTTGATCTAGTTGTTCTAGACCAACATCTACCAGATGGACGAGGACTTGAATTATTAAAAGAGGGTGCGCTTGCTGACCTAGCGGTCCTTGCAGTTAGCTCTGATGACAATCCTCAAATACCTGGCGCAACGATTGAAGCAGGAGCAACATTCTTTTTAAACAAAATGCATATCTCTGAACCACTCTTTGAACCTCTTGTTCGTGGTGTCATTGAGAGAAACAGACTCTTTAGAGAGTTAATAAATGCAAAGATAAAAAATGCCCAATTTGATACTATGAAAACTCTCGTTGCCACCTTACGTCATGAAATAAATAACCCTCTTGGTGCGGTTATGGGAGCAGCTTTTCTTGTAAAATCAGCTGCCAGTCTTTCCGCCGATGAGAAACAGGCTGCTGAAATTATTGAATCAAGCGGACATCGAATTAATCATGTGTTAAAGCAGCTCTGTGAAGCTGCACTTGATGGGCCAATGGAGAAGAGCCACGAAAAAGTATTTCACATCCCTGGCGACAAACCATGGGAACAGAAGTAACGTTACGAATCAAAAGTTTCGCGCTCTATTGAAATTTAATCAACTACCTTAGCTAAAAACGCGAAATCTTTTGGATTCTCTTGTTATACCGTTCTGTGCTATACTAGATCATATGTCAAAAGTAGTGCATTCCGATCCTGAAATTTTGAGTGGCACTCCCGTGTTTGTAGGCACACGCGTACCCGTAAAAAATTTATTCGATTACCTTAAATCCGGAGAATCGATTGACGGATTTATTGACGATTTTCCATCAGTTACACAGATACAAGTTCTCGACTTTCTAAAAGAACTCCAGGCCCAAGCCACAAAAGGTCGTCAAGCCGCATGAGAGTTTTGATCGATGAATGTCTTCCAAGGAAACTAAGGCTCCTTTTGGTTGGGCATGAAACTGTTACCGTTACTCAAGCAGGGTGGATGGGAATTAAAAATGGAAAATTACTTGAATTAGCTCAAGATGGTTTTGATGTTTTTATTACGATCGACCAAAATCTGGCTGCACAACAACATCTTCCTAAATTCAAGATTGCTGTGATCGTTATCGAAGCAAACTCTAATGAACTAGAACAGCTTGTGCCACTAGTTCCAAAACTACTCGAATTATTAGCCAAACCGATCTCTGGCGTACATCGCTTAGCGGCATAGCGTTTAGGCTGAATCCTATTAATCCTATCCTATTAATCCTACAAAAACTATTACGCAGCCTCTATCAAAGGTTCACTAGCTTCTAAGATCTCAACTACCTTGTCGGAAGTGCATATCACACAATGTTGTAGATTTACCCAAGGTAGACTAGTTCCATGCTCAGAGCTTCTGAGCCAATGTGAGTCCTTAAGTGTGAAAGTGTTTCCGTCCGAGGTACAGGCAAGCAGATCTTTGTTTATGTGGTCTTCGACTCTTAGAGTTCGGTAACTAAGAACATCCCTAAATGTTATTCGCACATCGATTTCTAGGGGCAGCGCATTGGTCACAACTCGAACCGCGATTTGGCCGTCGTCGAACAGAAGTAACACTAAAAACACAGGAGGACGCGGAATACGCGGAGTTAGGAAATCACAAGGAAAAGTACTATCTCAAACACCTCCGAGAACTACCGCGCTCTCCTGTGTTAATCCCAAATAGAATCACCACTGACCTACATCAACAAATATAACAATCAGATTAGTTCTACTAAAGCGTTATACTAAAGTGCTAGTGAATACTAAAGAATCGTACCAGAAAATGGCAACAAGCCAACATTCTGTGATCTTTTAATAGCTCGTGCGATTCTTCTTTGGTTGTATGCACTCAACCCTGTCAGACGTCTTGGTAAAATTCTGCCACGCTCACTTAAGAAACGGGAAAGAACTCTGACATCACGGAAATCAATTTTTAAATTTGGATTCTCTTCGAATGGATCAGCTTTTCTTTTCTTTCTAAAAAACAGAACTCGCTGCATTGGTTGCAGAAATTGCTGTGGCTCATGAGTTGCTGCCTTTTTGCCTCTATCCTCAGCAACACTTACTGGGCGACCATTAAACACTTTGCCATTTAACTGCTCAGTTGCTTTAACTGCATCCTCTGGAACTGCCATCTCAATAAAGCAATATCCACGTGACTTGCCAGTCTCTCGATCAGTTACAAGTGTAATATTAACGACAGGACCAACTTCTGAGAAAATCTTTTTAAGATCTTCAATCTTAAGTTCAAAATCAAGGTTACTTACAAACAGCTTATTATTGGACATAGCAACAAATCACAGAAAAAAAATTAAACTAATGAAAGTCAAACTAATTAAAAATCAAACCAAATATCTCCAAACAAATTGGCAAACAATTTAATAGCTTGGAGGTGCGGATACTAAATAACACTGCATAAAAAGTCAAGGAAGCCGGAGGCAATCCTAAATTTACAAAATTAGGTTTGATCAATCAAAACACCCAGATCCATTTTAAATCAGAAATGAGCTACTTACGTAAGTGTTACACATATTTTTACCTTCCCAACTTCTTTAATATATTGACCAAGTAACTTTAAGTAGCTAAAAGCTTTAGTTGAGTTAAACCTACTTGGTTTTACTAGTTGTAACGATTGAATTTTTTGTGGGTGGGGGCCAATAAGCTTATGAGTACAGCATCTGCGGCAAGTGGTTTTTTCAATCCGAACGGATCAGATCAACAGTTAGCACCATCACCAGTCAAGCCTGAGAGAAATCTCTTGGCTGCGGTTTTGGCTAGAGCGATTTGTGATGCATTCGGTTCAGCTCAGTGCGATAGACATGAGGTGAGAAGTGCTCGCCAGTGGCTTTTCGGTCAACTGACACCTAAACTACCTTTTAGCTTTGCTTGGGTAGCAATTCATTTAGACCTTGATCCTGTATCACTTCAACTGACACTTAGAAACTACGAAGGCAATCCTGATATGATTCAGGAAAGACTAAATTTCTTAAGGTAGTTTTCCTAAAATAGTGCTTCCTAAGATAGTTTCCTAAGATAGTACAGCCGAAGATAGAAACATCTTCTCGCAAATATAAATTGAAAGAGCCCACTACTAAGCGGGCTCTTTTTGATCTTACCTAAAAGGTACCTGCCAATAGCTTAACCGTACCTGCCACAGACATTAGCCCTAGCTCCACCTTCAACTGTAAAAACATAGGTCTCTGACCCTTTCCTACAAGTTGCTTTTATCTCTGCAGCATCAGAGCACTTAAAGTTTGCCCGCCAATGCTGTCTATTTCCATTAGCGAAACAGCTATATGGAGTATGAGTCCAAGGCACGTTATTGATACAAACAAGGCTTGAAGTAGTGCCATCTCTTAAAGGAACTGAGCAGCTATCAAATTGTTTACTATATTTAGAGCTTATAATGACAACTAAGTTCCCAGCCCCAGCCCCATGATCATCACCAGATGGCTTCCATAAATTACCTTCATTACCAAAATTTTCTGTAGTTTTGGATCCTGCTGGAGGGGCAATAGGCCCCTCTGCTATTGGATCAACTATCGAATCCCCTTGAGCACTTGGATCAGGAGTAGCCACTTCAGGATTCCCGCCTGTCTCATCAATAAAAGTATTGTTATCACTGCTCCCACATGCTGCTAAAGACATGACCGCTGATAATATAATAATTCTTTTAAGCATAATTATTTCCTTATTTAATGATTCAAGAGTCTAGGAGGAGCATGATTCTGTCAATGGTAAATAGTATAGATCAAAACCATTAAACTGCATTGTCTACACCATTATCTATTGTCTTTTGGTAGTGGTGCTTGTTAAAAAGATCGGTGATAATGCCTGTAATGGAGTTAGTAAGCACTAAATTTAATCGAAACCTATTATTAAGTATCCTAGTTGTTGGATTAGTTCTTTTTATCCGATTAGTTGATGTGGCAATAATTCATAATAACTGGAGAGGACTTATCATTAGTTCAATTCACATACTGATTGTTAGCTGTGGTAGTTATTTTATCTTGAAAAGATCAGGAAACTAGCATCGAGTTATTATGCCCAACTCTGTATCTAGTGCAGTCTGATACATATAAACACCGTTTGACTTAAGCTCGTCTCTAACCTAGCGCGTTTCCATCCATTTTTTACAAAACATTTACGAATCCTCTATGCAAGGGTGACAACTATTAGTTCCCATCATGCAACAAATGCATACAAGAAAATTGAGCCGAAACAAATCGCCAAGTAAAACCAAGGAGGGAACGATGGCACGTAAAGCAAAAATTAAAGATCAAGAGCCGAAAGAGTTAACTGATCTTCAGTTAGTAGAGAATTTAAAAAATGGATCAGAAGAGGCATTTGATACAATCGTAAGAAAGTATGAGTCAAAGATCTTTAATTTAGCAATTAGCTTTACCCGTAATACCGAAGATGCGGAAGAAGTTCTACAAGACGTATTTGTAACTCTTTTTAGAAAAGTAGATAGTTTTCAGGGAAAATCTGCATTCTCAAGTTGGTTATATAGAATAACTGTAAATGCCGCTTTTATGCGGCTTAGAAAAAACCGCCAAGAGAAAAGTACTCCTGTAGAGGACATTACTCCTGCTATGGAGATGCAATCTGGGGATATTGATAAGGCTTCTTTTCCATCAAGTGAAACGATCTCTATTAACGAAGAGCTTAAATCCACCCTCTTTAAAGCTATTAATAAGCTTCCAGATGAGTACAGAAACGTTTTTATCCTAAGAGACGTTGATGGATTAACCAATAAGGAGACCGGCGAGATTTTAACCCTATCGATACCAGCAGTTAAATCTAGGCTTCATAGAGCTAGGTTGATGCTAAGAAAGAAGCTTCAAAGGTGCTATCAGGATTATACCTCTTCAACTGAGATAGCTGGAATTGCCCCTAGGTATCTTCATGAGGGAAGTTAAACCGAAAAGTCCTTCATTCTCAAATTACTAACGATGTTCTATTTATTTGACTCTGAGTCAAATAATATGTAACACTCTACGAATCTCACCTAATAACAATGCATAGAGACAGATTCTCTATGCGATTGCATCTAATAATCTTAGTGATTTCAGGGTGTTGTAGGTTTCCTGAGTATCTTAGAAGGTTCTTAACAATCGCAAAAGAATAGAAAAAAAGAGAAAAAGAAGAGAAGAGTCAATTAAACTAAGTTAACGAGGTAGTGTAGTTATGTGTAATCAAAAATTTCTTATTAGTGGCTTATTCCTTTCTTCCTGCTTATTTCTAAGTTCGGCGATTGCGGAAGATTATTCTTATCTTCCATCAGCGGATCCGATTATCCTTGAAGCAAAAACACAGTGTGAAAAGGATATAAATAAAGCACGAAAGAGTATCAAAAAAGCATGTAAAAATATTGCAAAGCTTAATGGTAAGAGCATCCCTAAAGAGGAAGCAAGGATCACTAAAGAAGAGCAAAAATTAATTTCTACCGTTAATAAGAATGATACTAAGCTTGTCCAAACTCAGCAAAAACTACACAACTCCTGTGAAAAATCAAAAAACAGTATCTATCAGCAGTTGGCTAAGAATACACTCTTAAAGCAAAATATACTGAGTGCGATTGGTAACTGTGTCCTTGGCATATTTGGCATTGGAGATGGTTGCTCTGATAAGAACCAAAAGGATCTATTAAAACTGATTGATCAGGACTCAAAATTACTTCTAAAGCTTGAGGCGCTAGATGATAAATGCGATCAGAAAAAGCAACAGAATATTCAGAAAACAACACAAAAGAACAATGATACTGCATTCAAAGCTGAATCTAATATCACTGGATACGATCTTAACATTCAAAGCTTTGAAAGCGATATCGTAGAATTTATTAATGATATCGACGATTACAATGACCAGATCGCAGCTTGTGGTGGTCCACAAGTAAGTTGTCCGTAATCAAAAATACAAGGTAAAAGAGGATTAATCGTCCTCTTTTACTCGCCCTCTTTTAACCGTCATCTTTTACTCGTCCTCTTTTACTTCAAAAATATTAATGCCGCTATGATAGTCCTCTGTCTTAGCGGCATCAACTTTTTTAAGACTCTGAATTAGCTGAGTTAACTTATTAAGATTTAGCTTCATCGCCGAAATTGTATCTTTATGTCGCGCATCCTCTGGAGGTAAAGACTCAAGCAGATGAAAGTGTAACTTAAGTGCTGTTATAGGCTGTCCCAAAGCATGAGCGGCAGTCCCTGCAAGTTGAGTAGCACATAGCTGTCTCTCTTGAAGTATAATTTTATCCTGTGCCTCTTGCAGCAGTTGATTTTGATAGATTAGTTTTAGACTCAATGTTCTGGCTCTAAGTAATACTAAAAGTCTTGCTTTTAATTCTTGAAAAACAAATGGCTTTGTTAAAAAATCATCTGCCCCCTCTTCAAAGGCTGCAATTTTATACTTAAGAGTATCAACCTTACTCTTTTGATCCGTCATACTAGTCAGAATTAAGATCGGAACGAGATTTCCTTCAGGTTGCTCTTTTATCCATTTGCATAGATCAAGATTTCGACCATCTATTGCTGTAAGATCAAGGATGACCAGATCAGGTAAAGTTCTGCTGTACTCCTCTTTAGCTTGCAATGCCGTCGAAGCAGGAAATGCCCTATGTCCCATTGATGATAAAGTTCTACAGACTAGATCACTCACCTCATGGTCCTGATCTACGATAAGCACTGAAAAGCTGTGCTTATCAGTGTCAGCTTTCTTTATATGCTTATTTTTTGTGTAATTGTGAGTAGTTAAAGAAGTTGCCAAAACGTAACCTATATTAAAATCCCTATATAGATTATCTGCATTTTTTAAGGACTTCTAAAGGGAAAGTACGAATTAAATAGATCTCCATTAACGCACCTAAATTACTACTATTTTCATGGCAGGATTCGATAGAAATCCCATGGAATACAAATAGAATGGAAATGTTCCAGGCGGATCACTTGATCCGTAGCACACCCTTTAGTTGCTCTGTAATAGTAGGGTCAGTAAGTAAAATATCCTCTACAAAGAGGCGTGTTTTCTCTGCCTGCTGACCAGTAAGTGATAATTTCGTTACTACATTGCTAGATATTGCTGTCACTGCCTCCTCAACGGAGTGAAATACAGTGCTCTTTAGTGATTCAATCTCCTCTTTCCATAAATTTATTAACTCTTCTGTTTCCCGACTAGGGGTATCTGTGCTCTCTTTTGGTTTAAAAAAACTCTTAATCTTTTGCTTAGAAACCTCTTTTTCATCAAGAATCTTTTGACTCTTCGCCATGACTATCACCTTTATTAAATGGATCTGATCTATTGATCTGATCCTGATTATGCCTTAGTAGCGGACTCCTTCCTACTACCCAAGCCTTTAAAAGCTCCCTTTTAGCGTAAAAGGTGCTCTCACCTTTATATTCAGCTAAAAATACCGAAAAGTTTCCTCTTATTTTATAATTTGAGGGGTCTTGCGCCAATGCTTGTAAATACAGTTGGTTAGCGACCTCTAAGTTTCCCTGCTGTTCCTTAAGGAGAGCTAAATTACCAAGGGCGTTAGCATAGGATGGATCTACCGCATATGCAGTCCTAAACAGCCTCTCTGCGCGCTCATGCTCCCCCCTAAGCATTGCTACAGAACCAAGACCATCAAGGGCAGCAGCGAATCGCCCAATCTCATAGGCAGCCTCAAAAGTAGCTTCAGCCTCTTCTAGATCCCCTTGTCGTAGCATCACAACCCCTTCGTCAATGAGCTGCAACGCTTTGTGCCGCTCAGTTAACTCAGGTTGATAGATATAACATCCCTGCAAAAAAAGTATGAAGCCTGTAACTAGAACTTTTTTCATGCTGCCAACTCCATCATTACCCTCTCTTCATCGTGAGCAGGTAACTCAATATGACCTAAAATATTAAGAGCACATCCTTCGGTTAATTCCTCATAGGCTAAGACTGGTACTTTTATTCCTCGTATCTCTAAACACTCTCGTACAAGTCGTCGGGATCCTCTTGATGTTATTACAACCTGATTTTTATTAAGGGAGAATGTTTTAATCTTTTCTACAATCACCTTTATCTGTTCAGCATCTGCTCCCTTATCCTCTCTCTCCGCACGTACTAATGCCAAATCCAAAAATGGATCTAGTGCATATGCTTCTATTAAATTTTCATTATTTGAAAATCTATCACTGACAACTCTTTTAAGTGCTATTCGCACCTCTTCTAAGAGGATCCTTTCATTTGCTGCTTTCGGACCGAATTCAGCTATAGCTTGTAAAATGATATCAAAGTGCCTAATTGTTATCCCCTCTCTAACTAGTGATTTTAAGATCGAACTAAGCTGAGTTACGGTAATTACTCCTGGCACTACCGAGGAGATCAATTCAGGAGCTTCAAGATCAAAGGTATCTAATAACTTTCTAGTCATAATATCATCGATAAACTCTACCGGTTGATTTGTAATAACTCTCTCTGAGGTACTAGTAATATTTTTAACAGAGATCTCCTTTGAGCTATATTCCTGTTTTACTAAAACTCCACGAACATAAACTAAAAATGGCTCTATTTGAGTCTCTTCAACTTTTGCATAGGGCTTTTGGATCAGTATGCCGATCTGATCATAGATTCTCTGTCTCATGACCTCTAGTTCAGTATTTAGAGTATTTTCTAAAAGTACTTTTTGAACTGCATCTTTATTGAAACGAATTTCCAAAACCGGAACAAATTTTGGATTAAATACTAATGGCTCTACTTTTGTTTCATCAACCTTTTTAGGAACGATAGCTCCCATAATTAAAATCGCTGATAAAATTACAAACGGAAGTGCTGGTAATCCTGGCAAACAGGCTATAGTTAATCCGATTATTGCCGTAATAAATTGAACTTTTTTCTGACTAGTTAGTTGTGTCAATAAATCATTAGCTAGAGTGCCTCCATCATTTAAAGAAACTCTGGTAACGATAATGCCAGCTGCCGTTGCATTTAGTAGCGCTGGTATTTGGGACAACAAACCATCGCCGATGGTAAGCAGGGTATACTTATGCAGTGCCGATCCAAAATCCAGATCCTGTACAAGTAATCCAATTAAAAGTCCCCCTACAATATTTATAGCGGTTACAATTAAACCAGCGATAGAATCACCTTTTACAAATTTCATCGCTCCATCAAGGGATCCATAAAACCGAGATTCTGATTGAAGTTCATCACGCTTGCGGCTGGCCGTTTCTGAATCGATTAATCCTGCCCTAACATCAGCATCAATCGACATCTGTTTGCCAGGGAGAGCATCTAGCGTAAAACGAGCTGAAACTTCAGCAACTCGCTCTGCTCCCTTGGCTACGACTAAGAATTGAACGAGGGTTATAATAAGAAAGACTACAAACCCAACTACAATGTTGCCCTGTACAACAACTTTACCAAATGCCGCGACTACTTCACCCGCACTCCCTGTGCTTAATATCATCCTAGTTGTGGCTATATTTAAGGAGAGTCGATAAAGAGTTGTTAATAAAAGTAAGGTTGGTAGTACAGATAATTTTAGTGGCTCAGTAATATATAAGCTACTCATCAATAACAATACAGCTAAAGTAAAGTTACTAACGAGGAGAAAGTTCAAAATTGTTTCGGGCAGAGGAATAAGCATCGTTGCTATGATTGCAACGATGCTTATAGGTACTAAGATCTCCTTTCCCATCTGCCAGTTCTCACTTTAGTTACTAGGGCTGATTATCCAGCTCTAAAATTTCTTACTGCAGCCATCTTTGATTCATGGCGAGTTTTTTCTATGTTTGATTCCATAGAGACTAACTGCATCTGCTCTTGAAGCTCCATCTGCTTCTCTAAAAGAGCTTGATAAGAGGGATCCAGTGAAATAGAACTGCCCCCACTACCGCCTGTCACTGCTTGGCCAACAGAACGCATCACACCACCAAACGCTGCTGCAACACTGCTTTTAGGCTCCGGTATAAAACGTAGC
This sequence comes from uncultured Bdellovibrionales bacterium, assembly GCA_964523015.1. Taxonomy (GTDB): domain Bacteria; phylum Bdellovibrionota_C; class UBA2361; order UBA2361; family J135; genus JAWXBT01. Next base: position 121,860 of record CAZFXN010000001.1, read on the forward strand.
AGGTTTGATCCTCCACTTAGATATGCACCTAATGTTGATATTTTTTCCATAATGCTCCTTAGATCACGTTAGATTATTACCTCTCACTAGTTTAATCGCAGATTTGAGCCAAAAGTTTCCTTACTTTTTATCTCAACCTCTAAAAATTCCCCTTTCCAACGAATCTCTGCTTGTGCCCAAGCACGATTGCCAACTTCAATCGTTACAGGAATCTCAGAAGGGCAACCTAATTCAAGAGTCGTCCCTTTATTAAGACTTAAAAACTCCTCTAAAGTTAATGTAATAGTTCCTAGAACAATTCTCGGTGAAATATTAACCCCACTATCTATTGTAGTTAACTTTTTGTTATCCATAATGCTCTCCTTAATAATTTTAAATTCGGACCCCTTCTCCCAACCAAGTTGGCAAGATGAGTTTAAATTTTGTGATGATGCGATAAGTGTGCATTGATTAAGATGTATCGAAAAATTACCAATAGGAAGCGCTGACAGTACTAACTCTAGTTTAAGTTGAACTGTTGCTTGATCCTTTGCTAAAACTTCCTTATCCGAATGAACCTCAATCTTTGGCAATTTAATATCCGGATATGCAAATATGCATCTCATATCAATTAGTGATTCCGCTTTAACAATTGCTAACTCATATTTAAGGGATGATTCTATTGTAGTGGGGATAGTCGTGGAGAATGTAGTGGGAAATGTTGTGGGGAATGTAGTGGAGAATGTCTGCTTTATTTTAGAGATTGATAAACATCTCTCTGATTGTATCAATGCTCCAAGCCTTACAATATTCCGCCATATTGGCTGAGATATTGACTGAGATATTTTTCCTATCTTATTATCAAATCCGATACCTATTTCTATTAAAGGCACAGAGCTCTCATGCGGATTCTCTAATTCAAAAACAATCCAAAAAAAATCTCGGTCGATTAATGAAGCAGATTCTAGAAGCTCAATATCCAAAATTCTTTTACTAATAAGAAATGAAAGAGGATCAAGAAATATCTCTTTAATGACTCTTTTACGCCTTTGCAAATCTATTATTACTTCAGAATTTCTAATCTCAAATTCCATAATAGCTACGTTTGAGAAGATGAAAATAAAGGTGTAAGGCTCTGCCAACTTTGAGGCACTAAGTATAGCTCTAAAAGTTTTGCCTGAACTTTTGAAGCTGTCTCCATTTCAAAACTATCAGCAGGAAAATCGATCCCTAAATCAAAGGTGGCGATTGAAAGTTGGTAAATCCATTCTGATTGTAAAGTTTCATCACTCATAATCACTCCTTAGTATTTATTCTTTAAATCTAGCTGCCTCAAATTGTGTATGTAGCTTTGCAATTCGTTGTCGCTGCTTACCTTTTAGTTTTGTTATTCCAAACATAACTACACAAAAAACTAGGGTTGAGAACATAACTCCACCAAACACTTCAGCACGTGTTGGAGTAATCTCAGCGAACCATGTTTGACTGAACCATGTCGGAGGAACTTTCACTGGACTAAGTGTCTGAGCAAGTGGAGGTTCAGATTTTGTTACTAAAATACTTATCTTTTCAGAGATGACTCCTGAGGCCCCTGAGACAAGTTGTGCTAGATCTAGTTTATCAATACTAAAATCACTCTGGGCAATTAGTAGTACACTGGCACTTCCACTATCTTTATCTGACTTTGTACCAAGAATTGGATCTACCTGTGGTAGATTTAAGTGCACCCGAGCATCAAGAACTCCTTCAATACTTAGTAAAGTTCTCTCAATTTCTTGACTTAATCCACGCTCATATTCAAATCTTTGAGTTTCTCTACTAGAAATCATCGAACTTTTCTTAGGTGGGGTATCCTGATCAGATTTAACAATCCTTTTCTCCCCTAGAATTCGTAAAGCAGGAACCATTTCAGAGGAGTCAACTGCGATACTCCATTTACCATCTGTTTGAAATTCTTTTGTGCTCTCGATTCCTGAATGGCTTAATGCGGCAAAGACGCGGTTGGCATCTGTTTCTGAGAGGTTATGTAGAACTTTCTCTTTACATCCAGTAAGGAGAATTAACAGGATAATCAGTAGATGGATCTTAAAAAAACTAGGCGGCTTCTGCTGCTTGTTTACGCAGCTCTTCGAAATACCGTCTCTTAACCAGATCAATGGCTCTGCTGTGTAATCTAGAAACCCAGGATTTTGACATCTCTTCGTTTTCATCAACTATCTCGGAAAAGGATTTATCTTTAAAGTAGTAGTCCTCAACTACTCTTCGTTCTTTTTCCGGTAAAGTTTCCACAATTTTTCTTAGAATCGAAAAATCTTCTCTAATTTCAAATTTATCTTCCGGGTTTAAAGATCTACTAGCGACTTCAGTTGCCTCAATCTCCACTTCATCAAAGGTCAATCGAAAAGCTAACGCGCCACTTGAAGCATAATCAAGAACTCTAGCCAGAACCTCTTCAGTTGTAGCTTTTCTAGTAGCTGCTAAGGTCTCCGGCGTTTCGTTTGTTTCTCTTAATTCCTGAGTAGCTTCTAGAGCTTTAGAGTACCAATATGAATTTCTAGAAAGAGAGGAGGCTTCTTGAATCGAATCTATGACCGCTCCTCGTATCCTTAAATAAGAATACCCTCTAAAGTCAGTACCACGATCAAAATCAAAAGTTTGTGCAGCCTCAACTAATCCCATGTATGCGGCAGCAAGCAGCTCATCCTCCAACTCAGTAGGAAGGTGCATTGTTTTTATCATTCGTCTAACTAGAGCTTGGGCATATCCTCTAGCTTCAACAACAAGGTCTTCTCTATTCATTGACGCTACATTTGATGTTTCATTTAAAGCTACATTTAAACTCATGAGTGGAGAACCAACTTTATATCGTTATGCGTATCCCGTCATTTAGGATCTTCCACTAACTAATCTCAAAAATCTGGAGATAGTTTCCTAAAATAAAATATTTTCTATAACTATTTGAAATATTTATAGATTTATACTATCGGGAGGTCTCTAAATAGATCGCTCTCATAACTGAGCTGGCATTCAAAGGGGATAAGAAATCCTTCTTTGGGGCAAATATCTCAGTAACAAATTTCAGTTTTATTGAGTTCTCTTTTAAAATTGATTGAGTCACTTTTTTAAGATCTGTCACTGTTAGAGAGGCATTATTTACAGAGATTACGAGGGCTCCGTTCCCGGAAAGTATTTTTGTTGATTCATTAAGAAGCTCCCTCATATCTCTCTCTACTTTGAACACTCCTTTGCTACTTCTACCAAATGTAGGTGGATCTATAATTATAAGATCATATGGCGCTATATCCTTATCCTTTTCTTTATCCTTTTTATTTTCACTTTTTTTATCACTGATCCTTCGTGATTCTCGCTTAATGAATGTTAAAACATCCTCTGTGATAAACCTCATGGGATTTTCACTAGCTTTTTGACTAGTGTGATCTTTATTTATTTCAAAATTATCTTTAGCCCAAGCAAGAATACTTTTGCTTGAATCAACTTGCACAACCTCTCTTGCGCCTCCAATATAGGCAACAATTCCTAAAGAGCCGGTATATGCAAAAGTATTTAGAACTTTTTTGTTATGGCATTTCTCTAAAAGAAATCTTCTTAAGTCTCGTGTATCGAGAAAAAGCCCACCATTTATTGCTCTTTCTGGACGAATTATAAATTTTATATTTCCCTCATTTACTAAGATTTCCTCTTTACGAGGTCCAAATATTAATTTGGCTTCTTCTCTCTCTAAATGGCCCTCAGCCTTTACTCTACGCCTATAATAAATACTCCTTACATCTATAGATTCTGCTATCTCGTTAGCTGCGTCAGAGATCGTTTCATAAATCATAGTCCCTGTACCGTAATCATGTACGATAGCGAGATCTCCAAATTTTTCTATGATTAGATCGGTATCTCCATCAGCAACCCCATCAAAAACACGGAATGCCTCAAGCTCTTTAAATAGCACGTCTCTTTTTTTAGCTGCTTCTTTAATTTGATCTATTAATTTTATTTTTACTTTCTCTTGCGACATGAATAGCCCAAATGATTAGTATGAAATTGGAATTCTTCGGCCTAGTCCAAATGCTTTGTCTGTAATTCTAATCGATGGAGGAGCTTGCCGTCGTTTAAATTCATTTAATTTAATCCTTTTTTGAACTCCCTCAATTACATCTGCGGGGTACCGTTTTTTTAGATCATCAAATTCAGAATCTTGCTCAACAATTTCATCAACAAGTGGAGAGAGAATTGAGTAAGGAGCGCCTAATCCCTGCTCATCAGTCTGATCTGGTTTTAACTCTGCTGATGGTGGTCGTTCAATTATACTAGTTGGAATAACTTCAGACCGACGGTTAATATAATTAGCTAATTCATAGATTCTAGTTTTACTTATATCCCCCAATGGAGAAATTGCCCCATTCATATCTCCATAAAGGGTGCAGTACCCAAGGGCAAGTTCAGTTTTATTTCCAGTATTAAAAAGGAGGGCTCCGGTTCTATTTGAGTAAGCCATCAAGATATTTCCCCTTATCCGCGACTGAATATTTTCATAGGTAGCATCATTTTCCTGTGGAGCTTCATTGTATATTTTTGGACCTAGTTCTGATTGATACGCTTCAAAGAGTGGTTGAATAGAGATTTCCAAAAATTTTGTCTTTAAACTCTTAGCCACCCGTTTAGCATCTACCCTTGTAGCTTCACTAGAATATTGAGATGGCATAGAGATTAAAGTAACTGCATCTGCGCCAAATGCATCAACTGATAACGCAGCAACAATCGCCGAATCAATTCCACCGCTAATACCGAGGCAAGCTCTTTTAAATCCGCACCTCTCGGCGTAAGATTTAATACCTAACACAAGAGCGTTATAAACATCCCGTATGTCATTATCCTCATAGTGAACTAACAGCTTATCATTCGGCATATCAACAACAACTAAATCCTCCTCAAATGCTTTTGCTTGGGCAACTAGAACTCCATTTTCATTCAAAATAAAGCTGCGACCATCAAAAACGATCTCGCCTTCATAACCGTCATACGATCCAACTGTATTGACATAAACAACTGGCACTTTGCGAGATTTCGTTGCTAAATTAATCCAATCAAATCTGGTTTTTCTTTTGCCAACTGAAAAAGGGGAAGCAGAGATATTAATCAAAAGCTCCATTCCCCCTTCTAGATACTCCTCAGTAACATTTACCGGATATCCCCATGAATAGATATCTTCACATATCTGAAGACCAATTTTCATATCAAAAAGGTCAAGAAGCCCTCGTTGACGGGAAGCGGCAAAATATCGCTTCTCCATAAAAATATCGTACTCAGGCAGAAGTGTTTTATCTCTAAGAGCTAAAATTTTACCATCATCAATTAATGCTGCAGTATTGTAGCGAATAAGTTTTTTATCAGGTCTTATCCTTTGTCGATCAACATCAACAAAACCTACGATTGCCTTGATCCCTTTTGTAGCCTTTGTGATAGCACGAAGTGCTTCAACATTCTCTTCGATGTAACTATCATTTAAAAAGAGATCCATAGCAGTGTAGCCAGGAATGGTCAGCTCAGGAAAAACAACGATATCAGCATTCTGAGATTTAGCGTTTTCAATCCAGCTAAGGATTTTATCCGTATTCTCTTTTATACGTCCAGGATGAGTAGTGATTTGAGCAATCGCAATTTTCATGTATATCTGAGAGATTAAACTCAGCGAACATAGTAAGTCCAAAAAGTAAGTTCTGAAAGAAGTTGATTTTTGGACTTACTATCCCCCGGAGGGACAAAAAATAGTTATCCCAATTAATGAGTTATAGCAAACCGAAGGTTTTCAACATAAATATATTCGGAATATTCTTTTTGGGATAACTATATACATTATCTGAGATTTTTCATCAAAAAATAAGTTTTCGGGAATTATTCTTATCTTTGTCTAAGAACTCTGCTTTTATAATAGCAATTTCACTATGCCACTTTCCTCCTAGTTGATCCCCAGGTAACTCTATATTCCCTATTGTATCCCCTTCCACCGAAATAACATCATCAGCAAGAACATTATCTAAGATCACAATACCTTTAGCCTCTGTACCAATAAATTGATAACTCCACTCGATCTTAACCTCTTTAAACTCCTTATTACTGTCATTTGTAATTTTTCCGCTAAGCCTTAAAGGAACTAAGTAATTTCCTCCAGCAATACGCTGAGCTTCTTCTTTTTCAAGAATAATGTTTACCTTTTTGATAGATACGTATCTCTGAGCAAAATAGGTAGCATCGTTAATGCCGAGAAAATATGACATGTCAATGACACCAGTGACATGAAGCAGAACTGCAACTCCGAATGCTGCACCACTTTGACCAAGTCTCATAAGAAGATGTCCTATATATTTTAAACGCTATAGGGACAGAGGTTTTATCGTCAGTTAGTATGTTTACTTAATAATGGGTAGCATTTTGGACAAGTAACTGAATGTACTATCCGAAGTTAGCTAAGACATTTTCGCAGGGATTGTTAAAAGGATTATATAAACGGGTATATTTGATATTGATGCTGTCATTTGATTTTAGTGAACTTGGGGACAGCCATAATGTTGATGACTTAATGAAAATATCACTTATGAATTGACCAAACTCTTGTACCTTTCTTTCCTCATCTCCAAATGGGATCAGATGAAATCTTGAAGCTGATATTATCTTACTGTATTTTTCTCCATAATAATTTACGAAATCATGGGCAAATTTTTCTATTTCCTCCTTAGAAACAGTAAGTTTCTCTAAATTATTATAAGTTAAATCTATGATTAACTGCTCCGGGTTTCGCCACCGAAAAATTCGATAAAAGTAAAAACCACCGATTAATGAAGCGGTTGCTACTAGAGTTCCTTTAAAGAGTAATCTTCTAGTAAATTTTTTGCTCATGACAGATGCCTCTCAGCTGCTCTTAAGGAAAGTGCACAGATAGTAAGAGTAGGATTTGATGGTGATATTGTTGGGAACGCTCCTCCTCCTAAGAGCAGTAAATTTCTGTATTTATGATGAACAAGATCAGAATCAACGACACTGTTTTCTATGTTTTTACCCATTACAGTCGTTCCTAGGATATGGGCCTCAGAACGACCTGGGGTTGCAGCAAATTCAATCTCTTCAATCGGCAGTGGTGAAAGAATTTTATTTACATCCTCCCGTAAAGCCAAAAGTGTGTTTTTAGCATATGATGAGAATTCACCGAAATTTGTTTGAGGTTTATCCGTTTTTGGATCAAGCGAGATAAAGTTATCTACACTAGGGATGTCCTCTATAAGAAACTTAAAAACTGCAACCTCTGTTTCTCGATCCTTCTCGAACCTAAAAGTAGGAATATTTGATGACTCCATTAAGACTGCTCCCCTCTTTCTCCTATGCTCTCCATCATAAAGCATATACCCATTAGCAGTAATTGAAGTGCTTCCAGTAAAATTTTTTATTCTATTTAATTTTACCCTGACTAATTGGGATGTTTGCTCAGATAAATTTCGCCCTAATTCTGGGTCTGTAAATCCAGATCGTAATAAAATTCCAGCATTAAATATTGCATTTGCACCAAGTGCTATCACCTCTCCCTCTACAACCCGCTCCTTCCCCCCCTTAAAATATACAACTGATTTGACAGAATTTTGTTCAGGAACAATTCTTGTAACCTCAGCACCTAAAATAATCTCTACATTAGGGCGTTCAAATAACTCTTTAAAATCGTTTTCAATCGTAAACTTGGCATTTACTGGGCATAAATAACAAACCCCACTAGCGCAACACTGAGGACGCAACTTTGTAGCCTTTCTTGCTCTAGCAGTTGGTTGAGCAAAATAATGATCTGGATAGGCTTTTTTAAGGATCTTATCTACTTCATTAAAATTATGTGGAGGTTGAGGAAATGAGCTACTTCTTTTACAGATATGATCATTCGGTCCAGAGATACTCATTAAACTTTCAGCTTCCACATAGTAAGGCTCAAGATCTTCATATTGTAATGGCCAATCTCTCCCAACCCCGTATGCAGTTTTTAGTTTAAAGTCGTTAGGCATAAACCTTGGAGTACAAGCCCACCAACAATTAGATCCACCACCAAAAGAGGGATTATAGACCCAATCTTTCTCTCGATTGTTGTTTATAAATGTATCGTTGTAATTTATCTCTGAGACAACTCCGTACCGCTCCATCTTGTCATGATTTGAGATCTTCCAGTTAAGATCATGACGAAATCCTCGTTCTAAAATTAATATCTTCTTTGGAATTTTTGAAAGCTCTAGATATTTATGGAGAAAAAACGCTGAGGCGAATCCTGAACCGACTAGAATCAGATCATATTTTGCCACCATTCTTTGTCACCATTTTTTGCTTCCATTTACTTACTTTCTGCCAAAAGTCTTTCTTTTAAGATAGGCCGTGCCATCTCGTACTATGTGCCGTAACCTACGCCGAAGAGAGTTTAACCATAAAAGATAATACCCTCCATCGCCAAGGGTAAATCTTAAAACAGGAGCACGAAATTTTGGCAGGTAACAGAGCGCGTGGGTCAACATATTAATCTCTGTTTTAATAAACTGCTTGCCTGTTGATTTAGGCATCTCAAGACCATAAGGCCCATACGAAGGAATCGGTTTCCCTTGACGGCGATGTGTTTCGATAATTCTAAACGCCCGCCATCTTTTCTCTGTAGACATCATCTTATTGCAACTCAATGCCTCAGTACGGGTTACAGATTTAGAAATAGCTCCACCAGAAGCGATCAAGTCATTATAAATTCCTCTTCCCCTCTCAGTTCTTAAAAGAGCAAAGCTCCATCCCTTATAAAAATCAACATCATCATCAGGAGGGGCCATCCAAGGATCTCCGATCGTAATATCTGCAAACTCTGAACTTGCATCGAAACAGGTCAGGCACCTTGCCGGACTATATAATCTGTAAAGAATATTAATTATCTCCATCGATGATGGGCGGTACCCTTTCTTTTCACCGAAATAAACTGGATACATCGGCTTATCGGGATAAACTAAGTGTGGAGTCCCAGGATGCTTTCCAATTCGTGAAACAAATTTAGTTGCCCCCTCTTGCTGATCGGCAATACTATCCCAGATTACCTCATACCCCTCATGCTCCACAGCGGCATGACAATAAAGTCCGATCGTTAAAACCACTCGCTCCTTAATGCGAGCATCTAGTTGAGCAGCTTTTACAAATCCATGAATCTGGCACGGCAAACCAACTAGGGCATATTTACCAGGTATTTTTCTAATCTCTGAGAATACAGAATTTGTAGGAGAGATTGCATATTTTGATTTTACGCAACTTAAGATATCTTCTCTGGTTCTTGCAACAATCGGCTTACCACGCCATATAACATCTTTATCTGAGGTAATAACGATAGCTCCATCAATCTCTTTTTTCTCAAGCATATGGAGTAAAAGTGCCGTAACCAGGCCTCCGCTTGTTGAATTTTTTCTAAGTTCATTATCGGTAGAGTACCCGATTGCTGATTCTAAAAAATGTCCATGTGTATCAGAGATGTCCCCTTCAGTGCCAAAGATCTCTTTATGATTTTTATGAAAATCAAATTCATCTCCAGGACAAACTTTTACACACAGGTCACAATCAGTACAAGCTGAAAGAGTTTTTACTTTTGGATATCCTATATCATCTAGATCTAATACTCCTGTTGGACAGATCCCTACACATGATCCACACCTATGACAAAGACCACCGTCAATAATTCTAGCTAATCCCCTCAAAGCTCGTGGCGGATCAGTATTCTCATTTGCAGGCCATTGTAGTGACTCTAAAAATAAGCCCTCGTCTCTAAGTTTAGATTCTTCGGGTAGAATTCGAAGTAAACTTTTTGATTTTACTTTCTCTCCAGTCTGCTTATTTTCAGTAGCAGTATATTCTTGATCATTAGCTAAGACTTTATTCATATCGAAAGTTAGATATATCTGTACTTAACCGATTATGGAAATTTATAAGTATTCAGATTGTAAGCGTTCACCCTGTTACGGGCTAAACGGCTGAAAGAATTGGATAGTTTTTTGAGTTATGGAATGCGAGGAGTGAATCGACGAGGAAGCTCCAAGAGGATCTGTTTTGCTTTTTGCATGTTTCAAGAGTAGTAGCGATTCTCTCATTCCACCTCTGACCTGCGTTTGAGACAGAGCCCTGAGTCTGTTTTCTGATCCTGATAATGTGCCGCAAGGTTCTTTCGGCTTCATTATTTGTAGGCTGATAGAGCTCTTGTTGCTCGGTGAACATGAAGAGTCCCTTCCATCTCTTTAAGATTCTGCGCTGCAAGGTATGAGCTTTAGTTCCCTTTGGAAAGGGAGAGCGAGCGATATGATTTGAGATCGAAGCTTTTATCCGTTTCACTTTTTCGTGAAACACGTTCTCGGAATACTCTTCCCTCCTGTGCTAAAGTTTAAAAAGGCTCCGGAAGTACTTCAGAAGTTTTTCACCGAAAACCTGCGTGTTTTTATCAGGAAGCGTTATCAAGAACTTGATATCTCGGATAAGATGAGCCAGACAGAACTGCTGCTTCTCATTAGCGTATGAGATGTAGGCTGAGAAAAAGTCTGTAGTGATGGCACCACCGAAATTTTCACCGAGCACTTCTCTTAGCACCTGACTTCCACGTGAAGCAGAGATAGTAAAAAACGCTATTAGCTGATTGCAGAATACCCACACCCAGTGTCCCTTACCTGAGTCTCTCCATCCCGTTTCATCAATATTGAGCCGTTTTTGCTGGGGAATAGAGTCCTTGAGCTCTTCATACGGGACTTCTAGTGCGTCTGATGTACGGTTCACTACGTCGCACAGCATCCCACGTGATACTTCAACACCAAGTACGTCACGACAAAATAATTCAAGCTCGGTATACGATGCTCCAAGCGCGCCCTTCATATACCCAATCAGTGCTTGAAGACGAACACCAAAGAGTTGCCCTTCAATCACTCCTTCCGGTAACTTCGGATAATGATACACCTGGCAGCAAGGACACTCTTTCCCTATCTGACGATACTCAATGATCTCTACCGGTTTCTCCGGCAGTTCTACGGTTTGGTGAATGACGGTGGCTTCGACGATGTATTCGAGTCTTTCTTAAGAATCGCCACCTCTTCTTCTAATTTTTGAATGCGAGTGTTGAAATGACAAATCAAACGCTCGATAAATCGTAATGCCTGCGGGTCACTTACTTCTGATAACTCTTTTGCAAAATCAAAATCTTCTGACATTAACTAGTTTATGTCAGAAAATTAAGTAAATAGATAGTGACTATGTTTCAAAATGTTTCCGGTTACTTACTTAGGGTGGTGAACGCTTACTTCAGATTGGATTATCTAGAGTAACTATATGTAAATACAAAGAATTAGTTATTAATACTCACTCTTTGTAGGTCCACCTTTTAGACCTTTAATTTGATCAACCTTACGTAAAAACCAATTATATCCATCTACTGCTTTTCTAAGCACCTTAGGAATTTCATCTTGTCCTTTAAAGAATGTAGGAATAGCAAATGTAGCGATTCGACCGATCATATTAGGGTCAGAGCAAGTTATCTTTTCCACACCGTGATGATTCCGTGCATCAAAGAAAACTATGCTACCAGGTTTCATAATTGCATCAACATCTACTTTCGGACCGTTCCCTATTTGAAGGCACAATCCCCCACCATCAAAATCTCGGCCCTTATGAGTGATTGGGAGCATGTATTGTAGAATTGGTACATCTTTGTGTCCATCTACATGCATCTGCAAATGACCCTTGTTTGGCTCGTACCAACTTGTTGAAAGGTACATGCTGTATCGATCTGCGGAGTAGCTTAATCCGTAATCTGGATCAAAGCCCTGAGCAATATTTCGAATTTTATGTATTTCGGTACCTATCTGAGTAGTAAGATCATGAGTTGGCTTATTCCAAAGAAAGGCGAATTCCCGGAAAAGACACCAATAATCAGATTCAGAATATGAGAGAAAATTAGTTTCTCCTAATCTCAAATTACCTCTTACTACCTGGGTGCTACTTTTAATCCATTTAAATTGGTTAACCCAAAATGATCTAAGCTCAGTAACACAAGTTGGATCTATTGCATTTGAATAAATTGCAAATCCCTCCTTAGCTATATCTATCCTGATCTGCTCTGGAGTTGGAAAATTATCAGTAAACAACTTTGCTTCTAACTTTGCTTTTGATGACATCAACATAATTTCAGTAACATAATTTCAATTTCAATATTGCTTAATCAACTCGTTTTGATGGATCAGAGATAACAGCTGAAACACAACTTCCGCTATTAAGATCCACTCGTACCCTAATTGAGCCATACTGACTCTTATAGTTTGACCCGGTCAATGAGTAATCCTGCCAGTTAGTTCTATTACCATTAGCAGTGCTCTTATAAGTAAGATTTTTTATCAATTGATTATTAGATGCTTTATACACCCTTACTTGAGAAATCTTACCAGTATACTGAGCATGAGCAACAAAAACAGCATAGTGCTGGGTATCTGAATTTGGCTTCCATAGATTCCCCTCAAAGCCATCGGGCAATCCTAACGATCCGCAATTGGCAGGATCTGAGCCTCCGCCATCACCATCTACACCACTATCCCCCCCACCGGCAAAGTTTTCAAATTTATTAATATTAATTTCATCTACTAGGATACCAGCAATTTCACTCATTGAGCTTAGTGATTTTGTAGAGGGATTATATATTAAAAACTCACTTCCACTTTGTACTGCTATCTCCTCTCCAGGATCATTTGTAAAATCTCCAACTGCCACCTCTCCATCATCATCTCCTGTCAAAGCTAATTTAACTCCAGCGATCTTTTTACCCTGCTGATTTCTAAATATGATGGATATAAAGTTACTTCCTTTTTTAGCAAATGCAAAAATATCTTTGCCATCTATCCCTTGAACAGGTAGCGGGCGTGCCGAAGAATTCCCTACATTAATAACTCTTTTCTCACCTGAATTAGTGTTTAAAAGTTTGGCAAGATATCTTTTCTTTTTATTTATGTTCTCGGCGATTACGCCGATCCAATCTCCATCACCGTCAAGATCCATAAAGAATGCCGCATCAGCAGCTTTTCCGAAAACAACTTCTTTAATTGTACCAACACCACTTGTAGTAAATGGATGTGGAGCAATTTTCCACCTTAGTTTCTTTTTTTTCTTCTCAACTACGATAGCATCGCTTTTACCATCTCCCTCTACATCTGCTCCGGCTACAAAGAGATCTTTATTTGTCCCAAATTCATAGGTTTTAACATCCCCTGATTGGTTTTTAATCCGCCAGGTAACTTTGCCTGTCTCACCATCCTCTTTTATTACTCCGATACTAAGCCCATCCCAATTTCCCATGATGATATGGTCGCCAGATTTACCGAAACTCCCATGAGAGCTAAGGGGACCTGAGAAATAGGAATATGGGTTCCATTGAAGATTTTTGTTTGTCTTAATCTCGATAAGAGTTAGATCAGACTTACCATCATAATCAAAATCACTCGGAATTGATTGAGCAGAGGCTAAGTTGCTAGATAAAGAATAGATGCAAATACACGAACAAATGCATAAGAGAATGCACAAGAAAGTATAGCGAACTGCACGCAATGCGTGAAATTTAAAACTCATCAATGTACCTCGGACTAAAACTTATAGATAGACTACTTTGAATACACTTCACAGAATACATCTTCCCACGGCGCTTTACAAAGAAGCGCACCTCAAGATGTATTATCTCATTAGAGGCACATTTGCGCTACTAGAATCATGAACATATTGTTTAGAACGCTCTAGGAAGTTTTATTAGATAGGAAGATAGGAGTAGTTGTTTGTAGATTTGGCAGCAGAATTGATTAATTATGGACAGTGACTAGCTTTGCTTTCTAAAAACGACTAGCTTTTCACTAAACCTCTTTGTTGCCACTTCCTCATTTAAAGCAAAGAGATCTATAAACCAATCAAGTAACGACATATGCATATGTTGCTGGAAATCAACCATTTTCTGTGTTTTTTTCTGATCCTCAAAGAGTCCAGTAACCAACTGATGAATCTCTAAAAGTGTCGCTCTATTTGGATCGCCAGCTTGATCAACCGCGAATTTTCCACTTTTTACACCAGCTACTAATGTTGAAAGGCCTAATGCTGCTGCATCACTTACCCCTTTCATTGATTTCCCTTCGTCGTAGCTTCCACTGTTAATTTTTTCATTGTTATTTGGCACTGAGCTCAGTTGCTCTGTCTTTGGTTGACCTAAAACCCTTATCCATTGGCAGTTTGGATTAGCCTTAACAACAGATTGCACGATTATATTAATAAATTCCTCTTTACAATAAGGCTTGGTAAGGATTCCGTGCGCCCCTGTAGCGGCTAAAATCTCCTCTTCTGTACTGCTGCCTTTTGAGATCAAAACCAGTGCTGTCTGCTCACACTTTTTAATTTTCTTAATCTCTTTTGAAAATTCAATAGCTTTTGGAGTATGAACAGATGAGCCTATAATACATGCATCATATACATCTCCACTTAATCTCTTTAGGGCATCAAATAGAGATTGGGCTTCAATAATCTCAGTAAAAAGCTTAGCTGCTTGGAGATCTTTTATGATGGTTTTTCTACTAGTAAAACTTGAATCAATAAGAATGCACTTAGGCAATGATGGGAGAGCTAATTCATGATGTGCTGGCGTATTCATATTAGAGCTCAAGCTATGAAATAATGCAGTTTGGAGTATTTTACTTTTTTTAATTTAGGTCTATTAGAATCGACAGCAAGTACAGCATTGCTTAAGAGGATTTTACGTTTAGTTTAATGTCTTTACTCCACATGGCTTAAAACGTAGTTATAGGCTATATGGTGCTAGTATATGTTTAAGTTTATGAACTATAAATCCCTTTATTACGGTCTAATCATTACATTCAGTTTTTTTGCATTTGCTTGCAAAAAACCAATTGTAGTTGATCCTGCTAATGTTACCGCACTATGCGAGAAGTGGGAGGAGAGAAAGTGTCAGGGAGATTGTGAAAGTGGTCTTTTTGGTCACTGTTATCATGATCCAAAGTACCAAGCTTCAGCTTCCAAAAATCCGAGTTGGCAATGTTATGCTGTACATGTTGGCAGGACATGTACCCCGTGCGAAAGTCATTTTATGATTAACTTTCAAGGATCTTTTCAACCGGTTAATTGCACAGATTTTTTTACTGCTATTGAGAAGAAAAATATTGAGTGCGGCAAATGTTTAACTATTATTACTGATGTTCCAGATCTTCCACAGATGCCTAAAGAGCAATAATAAAGTCACTGATGTTAGATCCAAGAGACCATAAACCAAGCACCATATTTAATGAATTATTAATAGCTGGATTAAGTGAAGCTAAGATCCGAAGATTACTTGGAGCTGTATTGGGGCGAGGTGATTATGATCCAAGCTCTTGGTCTAGCTCTGGAATATTAAAAAATAAAGAATCAAATTTATTTGCAAAGCTTCCTACTCTAACTCTAGAAAAGAGTATTACCTCCCCAATTGATGGGTTTAAAAAACTATTATTTCGTACTTCAGATGGACTCGCAATTGAGTCGGTGATCATCCCTTTAAAAAAGGAGAAGTGTGTTACTGTCTGTCTCTCCTCACAGGTTGGTTGTGTTATGAACTGTCAATTCTGTGCAACAGCACGGATGAAAGATCGCAGAAATTTAGAAACCTGGGAAATTATCGATCAATTTATTCAAACTAGGGCTGTTGCATCTACTGACAATAGAAAAATTACTGGTGTCGTATTTATGGGGATGGGAGAACCGTTTCTAAATTATCACCGTGTCATGGCTGCTGCTGAACTTCTAAGTTATCCTGTCCTTAATCCAGTTAGTGCAAAAGCTATCACTGTTAGCACTGTAGGATTAGTTGATAAGATCGATCAATTCACTACTGAAAAAAGGCCTTTTCGTCTCTCAATAAGTCTTGGGGCTGCGACTGATGAAAAGCGTGCACTCCTTGTACCTGTTGCCGCAAAGACCCCTATTAAAGAGGTTATGGCTGCTGCAAAAAGATACTCTTTAACTAGAAAAAAGAGAGTTATGCTTGCATACGTATGTATACATGGCGTTAACGTTGGAGAGGAAGATGCAAAGGCTCTGGCCGATCTAGTTTTAGATACCCCTGTAAGATTAGATCTTATTGAGGTAACTGACAGTACCGGACGTTTTAAAAAACCTACTGATGACGAAATGAATTTATTTAGAGATGCACTTACCTACTATTTAAAACAACCTGTAGTCAGAAGGTATTCTGGTGGTGCAGATATCAATGCTGCCTGCGGAACACTAGCCGGAGTTTAAACTGGAATTAAAGATAAAATACTACTGTGAAGTTTTTTATTTGAGGCAACAAAGTATTGCAAGTTAAATCCATTCGGATAGAAAAGATCTTTATTTCCTTTTTCATCGCTTACTTCACCTCCGGCCTCTTCAATCATAATGCTTGGAGCGGCAAAGTCATGAGCTCCAAAGCTTCCTAATCGCATAATTGCCCCATCAAATTCACTATTGGCAACTCCTAAAAATGCACGACCGGAATCAAGTTTATCTGTAAAAAGGTGTGCTCCAATTTTTAGGTCCTCTGCTCTACAGTAAAGACCTCCATCTTTAAAATCAGTCGAGTTAGAAACTTTGAGAGGCTTATCATTAAGGAATGCCCCCTGCCCTTTTTGAGCCCAGGCAAAAAATCCTTGAGCTGGAAAATACATAATCCCAGAAGTGGCTCGGCCCTTTTCACATCGACCCATTAATATAGAGAAATCATCTTTACCCGCGATAAAAGATCTTGTGCCATCCAGCGGATCAATAAACCAGACCGGCTTATCAGCTCGTATTGTAGGATCAAGCTCTGACTCTTCAGAAATTATCCCGTCATCAGGAAAGAGTTTTTTAAGTCCTGTGACCAAGAGATCATTTGCTAATAGATCTGCCTCAGTTACAGGAGTATCATTTGTTTTATTCCAAATTTTTAGATTCTGGTTACCACCGCCCGGCCAAAGAGTAAGTAGCTTCTCTCCGACCTCTCTAACCAAGGGAAATAGATCTTTAAAACTGTTGTCGCTCACTGATAACTATATTTTATTAAAAACTGACTCTATTATCGGCCAGGTTTGTGGAAATGAGAAGGATGGATCTTTGTTTAATCCTTGCATTACAGCAATTTTAGATAAAAGGTTATAAAGCTCCTCTTTGCGGTTCAAAATTGTAACTTTAAGCTCACTTTCTGATTCAACATTTAAAAAGGTGGTTTTATGATTTTTTTCATCACTCCCCGCTTTTCTACCTTTTTCAGTGCCATATCGATCTAAATAGTCATCAATAATCTGAAAAGAGAGCCCTAATTTAGCACCAAGATCTGATGATGTTGCTATTACCTCTCTCATTAATCCAGCACCGATTGCACCAAATGCCATGGTAGCGGAAAAAAGAGCTGCTGTTTTTAATGAATGAATCTTTAAAATTGATTCTTTATGGTCACTACCAACAAGATCTAACTGTTGACCATCACAAAGTTTAAGATAGGTCTCACTTAGTACCTGTACAAATTGTATCTGCACATCAGGAGAATATTTATTATCTGTCAGTACATGATGAGCAAGCCCAACAAGATAATCTCCAGCTAGAATCGCTGTTGCTTCTCCGAATAACTTGTGACAACTCGGCCGACCACGACGCATATCGTCATCATCCATGGCAGGTAAATCATCGTGAATTAATGAGGAGGTATGCAGAAGTTCTAAAGATGCAGCAACTGGCAGGAGTTTTTTATAATTTCCACTAAAATCTAAGCAAAAACTCAAAGCAAGCAGTGGCCTAATTAACTTTCCGGCTGGAAAAAGAGAGTGCTTAATTGCAAAGACTAAAGGCTCAACAGGAGATTTTTCCTCTACTAATCTTCGCATCTCACTCTCGATCTCACCTCGGAGTTCTTCTGCTGAATAATGACTATCGTCCATCTTAGATGCTGATAATGACAAAGAGATATTTCCTCAATTTAATTAGCTAGTATTAACTTTTTACCACGAATCATAGTAAAAATCACCCAGGTTTCCAACTCCTCTTCTGGATAGCTCTGAGACTTAAGGCTATCTTTAATTAGAGTTGCAAATTTTTCACGACACCCCTGTGTGTCGAGCGATACTTTCTCCTCGTAAGTTTCGACGACGAATTCAATCATAGCACCCAACCGCTTGGGGGACGGTAGTTCCAGCACCACCTCAATCAGATTCGGAACAACACACCGAAACATTGGAAGCAGCGTCTGGAGAGTTGTGGCGATTATTTTAGCGTGATCCATATTGATTCTATCTTCAAGACCAGAAGTGTAGCACGAATAGGCTGCCTAATGTTAAATTTTGCCGTAAAGGGCCAAGAAAATCAAGGTATTACTTCGAACTTAGCGGCCCTTATCGACAGGAATTATTTGTTATACCGATTCTTGAAAAAATTATTTTCATTGATATAGAAATATGATAGCATTAGGTATATACAGATATTCGGAGTTATCTATATGAGCAAACTGAAGAAAATCTCAACTAACATTCCGGCGCAATTGCTAAAAAAAGCCTGTAGCCTTACCAGTCTTAACCAAACGGAGGCATTGATAGCTGGACTTAAAGAATTGATCGCGCAGCATGAACGTGCGGCCATAGTTGATATGAAAGGTAAGGTAAATATAGATTTAGAATTAGACGATATTAGACAGCGTGTGCGCCTGTGAGCGATTTAGTTGTTGTAGATACATCAGTGTTTATCGATTATCTAAGGGGAGGCTCAGATAACACTCTTGCTATTTTGACACTTGGGAATCGTGTGCTTCTTTCACCTGTTGTTCGTTTAGAGTTATTAGCTGGTGTTAGGAAAACAGAATTAAAAACAGTGGCGCGCTTATGTAATGCATTACGACCAATTGAATCTTTTGCCTCTCCTTCGGAATGTGAATCTTTACTCACTCGCGCCAAGGGTTCAGGCCTTTTTGGTGGGATTCCGGACCTCTTGATCATCGCTGACGTTCTACGACACCATGCATTTTTATTCTCCAACGATGAAAAAATGAAAGCACTTGGCAAAAAACTCGG
>CAZFXN010000002.1:0-38733 GCA_964523015.1 uncultured Bdellovibrionales bacterium
CTATTTTAGTAGTAATCCCCTCCCTCTTTCTGCGATGGTTCTAGCATTTACAGCCCTTAAATAAAGGGGTTCAAGTTCTACTAAATCTTTCATTACAAACTCTGGAACTGCTCCCTCACTAGCAAGCGAGAGAAGACTCTCGGCGCAATGCTGAGGAGACAAGACATTACAATTTTGTAGTTCCATTTCAGGAAACCCAACATGGATAACTGAATTAGGCTGAAGATTATTTTCTGCTATAAGTTTTTCTAGTTGATTTTCTAACTCGCTACTCGGAACAATAGTTGGAGCCAGAAACTCCTTACTTAAATTTGTAGAAAAAACTGAACAAAACAATTCCTCTCTTTGAGCATTAGCGAGAGCAACAATCAGTGAGCTTTCCCCTTTAAACTCGTATGCGAATGCTTTAAGTGAAGAAATTCCGATTAAAGGTATTTTATGAGCAAATGATATCCCTTTAAGAAAACTTAACCCGATCCTAAGTCCAGTAAAGGATCCTGGTCCTTCACCATAAACAAGTGCTTTAAGATCTTTTGATTCGAGGTTAGCTCTCTTAAGTACTGAAGAGATAACTTCAGAGATTGATTCACTGTTAGGTTCATCTGCTTGGTTTCTAGTACGAGTTTCAGAAAAAAAGCTTCCTTTATCATCCCGAACTGAACAGAATGTAATAGGGCCACTTGTATCAATGGCTAATATTGGCACAAATACTGGATTCATTTAACGCAAGATATCATTACTTATAGCAAAGATCATAAGTGCTAAAAGGAGAGCAAATCCAACTTGATTTGATACCTCCCTTATCCTAACACTAACCCTTGATCCTATAATTGCTTCGATAATAAAGAAAACAATATGTCCACCATCAAGTACAGGAATTGGTAACAGATTAAGAATAGCTAAACTGACACTTAGAAAAACCATAAAGCCAAAGAGATATTCAAGACCTTTACTTGCACTCCTTCCAGCTTCCTGAAAAATTCTTACCGGACCTGCGATATTATCAGCAGAGATATGTCCTAAAAGAAGTCCCTTTATACCGATTACAGTCTGAGCAGAGATTGACCAGACAAACATTGTGCCGCCAACAAGGGCGTCTTTAAACCCAACAGGCACACGGTTAAATTTAGGAGCGATACCGATCCGATATACATCCCCCTGCTCTCTTTCATTATCAGTTACAAGTCCGGATCGATCGGCTTCAGGTACCACAGAGATTGTTACATTCTCAACATCAGAACCTGCTTCAATTTTTCGTTCGATATCAAAGGTAAGTTTCTCACCTTTTGAGCCTCTTACAGTACTTGCTAGTTCGTTCCATTCAGTAATAGCCTTACCGTTGATACTCTTTATTAAATCGTCTGCTTTTATCCCAGCCTTATCTGCTGGATGCCCAGGAATAACATCTCCTATAGTTGAACTTTTAACAGGCTCTGCTTCACCATAAATAAAGATAGAAAATATCGCTAAAATAACCGCAAAAATAAGGTTAAAAGCAGGTCCAGCAAAAACTATATTAAATTTTGGCCAGAATCTTTTTAGCAGAAACCACTTGTCTCTATCAGCAATCACCTTTCGTTGAAGTTCAGTAAACTCGTTAGGATCAAGTTGTTCAAATCCTGGCTTCTCTTCATCCTTATCAGGTTTATAATTTGGGTCAACTGCTCGTGGATCATCCCCGGCCATTCTAACAAAACCGCCAAGAGGAAATAATCGTAAAGAATATGTTGTCTCTCCAACCTGCTTTTTCCAAAGAATTGGACCAAAGCCGATTGAAAACGCAAGGACACCAACCTTATGGAACTTGGCTAGTAAAAAATGTCCTAATTCGTGAACAAATATTAGGATACAGAGAACAAGTATAGCTACTAAATACATTTATTAATCCGCATATAAAAAATCATAAACTCATAAACAGATCTACTATCGACCTGATAATTCTAAAACTGTTGCTCTAACACTCTTATCAAGATCAATCAGTTGAGCTAAGTCGGCGCATTTAGTATCACCAAATCGATCCAAGCTAAGTTTGACGGACTCTTCAATCCGATCAAATGACAGCTTCGAGTTTAAAAAAAGATCCACTGCAACCTCATTAGCAGAGTTCAAAACTGCCGGTGCAAATTCACTACCGGATAATGCCTCACGAGCAAGATTTAGAGCCGGAAATCTTGCGTTGTCTAACGGCAGAAATGTTAACTCTCTGATTGATGTTAGATCCAAATGCTTAACTGCGCCAGCTACTCTTAAGTCTGGATAAGATAAGGCATAACTAATCGGTCCCTTCATATCAGGATTTGATAACTGTGCAATCTGAGAGCCATCGCAATACTCAACTAGGGAATGAACAATACTTTGAGGATGAATTAGCACCTCTATCTGTTTTGGTGAAATCCCAAAAAGCCAATATGCTTCGATTAACTCGAGCGCCTTATTCATCATAGTAGCTGAATCAACACTGATCTTTTTCCCCATTCTCCAGCGCGGATGTTTAATGGCTTCCTCTGGGGTAACCGTAGATAATTCAGCTCGCTTTTTTGAAAGAAATGGCCCACCAGATGCTGTTAAAAATAACCGTTTTATAGTTTCGATTTTTTCACCTTGGATCGCTTGGAAGATCGCAGAGTGTTCACTATCAACAGGGATAATTGTCCCTTTGCCAGAATTAATTATCTTTGAGACAAATGGGCCACCTGCTACAAGGCTCTCTTTATTTGCTAGAGCTACAATTTTATCAGCTTCTAATGCTGAGAGTACCGGCGCAAGTCCAGCCATCCCAACAATAGAAGCTAACACAAGATCAATCTCGCTCTCTCTTGTCAAAGCTACAATGTCATCAATACCTGATACTAAATTCCCCTTTGGAATATCTATCTCATTAACTTTTGACTTATCACTTAATCCTGCAAAGCGAGGCTTAAACTCAGAGATCTGTCTATTTAAAAGTTCAACATTACTTCCAGCAATAAGGCCAAAGACTTCAAATTTATCAGGATTAGCTTTAAATATATCAAGCGCAGAGACTCCGATGGATCCAGTAGATCCTAAAATAAGGACCCTTCTTGGTGATTTAGTATTCTTTGATGAATGAAAAAGTCTATGGTCAGAGTTAGGAACTAACATTGTAACATCAATAAATTAAAAAATGGCCAACCAAAAATATAAGACTGGAGCTGCCATTAAAAATCCGTCAATTCTATCGAGTAATCCACCATGACCTGGTAATATATTACCAGTATCTTTTACTCCATATAATCTTTTTATATAAGATTTAGAAAGATCTCCCACTTGAGCTACTACAACTACAATAATGGAGAGAATTACAACATCAAGGTATGAATATCTAGATGTTCCGCCTAATAGATAAGTAAAGAGGACTCCAACTATTGCTCCTACAAAAATCCCACCGATAGCTCCACTAACTGTCTTTTTTGGGGAAATTTCTGGCGCAAGTTTTGGGCCCTTTAATTTAGATCCGATAAAGTATGCGGCAATATCATTTGAGAAAACAACTAACATTAACCATAAAAGTAACCATTGAAAATTAGTCAGCATTACAAAAGCCATTAATATGGCACCACAGAATCCGACATGAAAAATTCCAATAAAAGCTTCTCTATTTAGTTGCTCAAAAACAAGCCTATCCCCTCGCCCTAAAAACAATCCGTATAAAATGATCATAATAATGGAGGCAAATGTGCCACCTGAACTAACTAACAAAGCGGTGTGTCTATAAACTAAAAAGTAATCATCCCGATCTGGGGCTACATCAACTAATAACAGTGAGATCAACATTATCAAAGGTGAGATAACAGCACATAAAAAGTAGATTGGAGTTTTAAATCTAATCCCCCGGGCAACGGTACAGATGCCTGAGAACTCATAGGCTGCAATCGTCACAACTGCAAACATAACAAAAAGAAAGATCCATCGAGCATAATCAGTTATAATTGCAATAATATACAATGCTAGCACAGCTAAACATAAAAAAGCTGCTGTTTTAACTCGTGGTTTTAACTCTGCAAAACTCATGGTCTGACTCCCTCACTAATCTGTTCATCAGTTAAACCAAATCTTCGGGTTCGTCTATGAAACTCATCAATACATTTTTTAATTTCATCAACAGAAAAATCAGGCCACAAAGTTGGAGTAATGACTATTTCTGTATAGGCAAGCTGCCATAAGAGAAAATTAGAGATTCGACATTCGCCACTAGTTCTAATTAATAGATCTGGATCAGGAATATCAGGACCATATAGACTATTAGTGATAATTTGATTTGTTATCTGATCAGGGGTTAATTTCCCTGATAAAACATCAGCTGCGATCTTTTTTACCCCATCAACGATCTCTTCTCTAGCTCCGTAAGAGAGTGCTAATACAAGATCTAATCCAGTATTCTCTTTGGTCTGCTCTTCGGCAGACTGAAGTGCTTTTCTAACTCCACTTGGTAATTTAGATCTATCTCCAATAGCTCTTAATCGAACTCCATTTCCCTTTAGATCTTTGATTTCAGCATCGAGATAAAAGGTAAAAAGCTTCATCAAAGCGTTAACTTCTAATTCGGGGCGTTGCCAATTTTCTGTGGAGAAGCAAAATATTGTTAGATAGCGAATACCCGATTTTCTACAGTACTCAACAATAGGTCTAACCCTTTTAACACCTGCTTTGTGCCCTTCAATACGAGCTAACCCGCGCTCCTGGGCCCAACGCCCATTACCATCCATAATTATAGCAATATGCTTTGGTGGATAAACTAGTGGAGAATCTAGTGGTGAATCTAGTGGAGAATTATGAAGAGTGGGCACCCCATTGTTGCCATTGTAAGGATTCTTCATCTGAAACAGCCTTTAAGGAGATAAATTCTAAACTTCTAACATCTCTTTCTCTTTGGCCGCGAGAAGAGCGTCTATTTCTTTAGTCGAAGCATCAGTTATTTTCTGTACCTCTTCCTGAGTTCGCTTTGAGTCATCCTCACTCATCGCTTTGTCTTTAACTCCTTTCTTTAGCTCATCAATAATCTCTCGACGATGATTTCTCATCGTAACACGAGATTCTTCCCCAGTTTCTTTTAGCTTTTTGATTAGATCTTTTCTTCTTTCCTCAGTAAGAGACGGTAAAATAACTCTGACTAAGTTCCCCTCATTTGATGGATTAAGCCCTAAATCAGCAGCACGAATAGATTTCATGACTGGATCAATCGCATTTCTATCATAAACTTGAAGAGCTAAAAGTCTCGGTTCAGGTGCAGTAATATTTGCCAACTGAATTAGTGGAGTTTGGGTACCATAGTAATCAACATGGATCCCTTCTAAGAGGCTGGCACTAGCTCGACCAGTTCTCATTCTAGAGAGATCTTTCTTAAAAGCCTCAATAGTTTTCTTACATTTCTCTTTCAATTCTGCAGTGTCTCCGGACATAACGATCCTTTATATAAACACTAAAAATTACCACTAGAATTCACCAAAGTTCCTACCGCCTCACCCATTGCAAGGCGTTTGAGATTTCCATCAACAGCAATATCAAAAACAACAATTGGTAGCTCATTATCCATGCAGAGAGAGATGGCAGCAGCATCCATAACTTTCAATCTATTCTGCAGAACAGTCATAAAGCTAAGGCTCTCATACTTTTTCGCTTCTGGATTTATCTTTGGGTCTGACTCATAGATTCCATCTACCTTTGTTCCCTTAAAAAGAACATCAGCCCCAATCTCCATGGCTCTAAGACTAGCGGCAGTATCAGTTGTAAAGTATGGATTTCCAGTACCGCATGCAAATACAACAACTCGCCCCTTCTCTAAATGTCGTGTTGCTCTACGACGAATGTACGGCTCGGCGATCTGTCGCATCTCAATTGCTGACATTACTCTAGTTGGCATGCCTCTCTGCTCAAGCGCAGCCTGTAAAGCTAATGCATTAATCGCTGTAGACAACATTCCCATGTAATCTCCAGCAACTCTATCTAACCCTTGAGAATCTGCCTCAGCTCCACGAAATATATTTCCACCACCGATAACTAGACCGATCTCTACGCCGATCTTATGAACTTCTTGAACTTCCGCTGCTAATCGAGAGATAGTTACAGGATCAAAACCAAAATCCTTATCTCCAGCTAACATCTCGCCACTAAGCTTAAGAAGTATCCTTCGATATTTTGGAGCCTTGGTCATTGGTTATTCCATCTTCAATTAATTTCCAGTCACCATAGAAGCAACTTCATCAACGAATGAAGCTGAGTCTTTAGATAATCCCTCTCCAACCTCAAAACGCTGGAAGCGACGCACTGTAACCTTCTCACCAGTTTTAATTGAAAGCTCTTCAATCAAACTCTTAATAGTCTTTTTGCCAGTCTCATCTTTTACAAAAACTTGGTTAAGAAGGCAGTTATCCTCAGTGAACTTTTTAATTCGTCCAGGTATAATTTTATCTGCCATTGCTTTCTGTTTTTCATCTAACTGCTCAAGCAAGATTGCTTTTTCTCTGGCTATTACTTCGGCTGGAACCTCTTCCTCAGTAATATACTTTGGTGACATTGCAGCAACATGCATAGCTAAGTCACGAGCCAATCCCCTAAACTCATCTCCTCGAGCAACAAAATCCGTTTCGCAATTAAGCTCTACAATTGTAGCTACCTGCTCACCATGGTGAACATAAATTCCAATAGTACCTTCAGCAGCGACCTTACCGGAACGCTTACCAAGATCTTTAAGTCCTTTTTTACGAAGAACATCTATCGCCTGCTCCATGTTACCGTTTGCTTCGGCCAGAGCCTTTTTACAATCCATCATGCCAGCTCCAGTGGCAGATCTTAACTCTTGCACTAATTTTGCTGATATTTCAGACATCGAATTATTCCTAAAATATAAAACTACTAATTATAACGAAAATGCCTTTCCCTACTAACGCAGGGCCTAATAATGCACACGGTCTATCCCTGCGCAGTAGCAGCAGTTTCAGTCCCGGTTGTAGCTTGGTTCTTTTGTCCCTTAGATTCAGAACTACCACCATTGCTACCTATATCCTCCCTGCGATTTTTAAATGATGCTCGGTAGATATTAGATCCTTCGATTGCAGCATCAGCTACTGCAGCGGAAAAGAGTCTAAGTGTTCGAACACCATCATCGTTAGATGGAATTGGATGATCAATTAAGCGAGGATTCACGTTGGTATCACAAAGTGCAATCACAGGGATATGAAGCGTTACAGCCTCTTCAATTGCAAGATCCTCTTTATTAACATCAGTAATAAAGATAACACTCGGTATACCCTTCATATCTTTAATACCACCAAGGCTGGCTTCAAGCTTATTGATCTCACGGGTCATTTTTAAAAGTTCTTTTTTATTTAGCTTTACGCCGGATTCAGGATTCTGTGCTTTAGCAACAAGTTCTTTTAGTTTACCCATTCGATCGATAGATCGTTTGATCGTAGAGAAATTTGTAAGAGTACCACCAAGCCATCTAGTAGCTACAAAGAAGCCTCCGCATCTCTCAGCTTCGCCTTTAATAATGTCTCGCACCTGACGTTTTGTTCCAACAAAGAGAACAGATCCGCCACGTGAGCAAACGTCAACTATAACTTTTCGAGCTTTTTTCCAAAGATCGATTGTCTGATCAAGGTTAATAATGTGAAGACCACTTCTCTCTCCGTAGATGTATTTTCCCATCTTCGGATTCCACTTATCAGTCTGGTGACCAAAGTGAGCGCCTGCCTTCATTAATGTTTGTATTGAAACAGTAACTGGATATTCCATCTGCGCTGCTGGATTTAGCATAGCTGGATTTGTCGCTGATGCATCTATCTCAGTACCGTTAGTCGCTTCTGTATTAAGCACTTCTGTATTAAGCACTTTTGTATTTTCAGTCATATTTTCTCCGTCCTAGTTTAGCCTCCCCAGACAATGAAAGTTAAAGACAGCTGGTCGATATGATCAACAAATCCGCACTCGTGATAATTTTCCCCAATACTATCGGGAAATTACACTAAGACTACATATCTGGGTGTGATTTTATTGGGTCGTTTTAGCATACCCTCATATAAAAGACAACTATCCGAAAGAATTATCAAAATGGGCAAAAATTGCACGTTACCAACAGCCCAAACTACCTCATAACAAAATAAGGCTCTTTACATATTCTGCGTGTTTCAAATCTAACTGATTAATGAAACGCAAAAAGCAAAATAAATATTTCGAGTAGATGGATATCTATACTGATATCTTTTTTTCTCTGCCTTCGATGGCAAGTGCATCAATTAAAATATGCATTAGCCATCGGAAGGCAGAATCCAACAGGTTTTTGTCTTAAACAATTTCCAGAAAAACTCCAACCCCGGGGCTAGCGCCCCTTAAGGAGATTCACATGAGGAACCTCATCCTCGCTCTGTCGTGTCTCATCCTCCTGGCCGCCCCGATGGCGGCAGTGGGAAAAGCACAAGGTGCTTCGCAAGGTAGTTCGCGGGCGACCGCAACTGCCGAACCCAGTCTCTCGGTCGAGGAAATCACTCTCCTGACTGATCTCTGGCGCACGAAACCCGAGAACTTGGATGCGAAGCTCACTGAGCTCGCTTCCAAGATCGGATTTGAAAAGGCAACGCTCTGGCGTGCGACCGTCGACTGGGGAGCTTACACAAAAGCTCCTGACTCGATCGAGGCTCTGGCACGGTTGCCGTGGACAAACGGCAATCCGCTCGGCATCAACAAAACGAGAGACGGTCCGCTCTGGACCGACATCTCGATGGCGTTGCTGATCGAGGGCGCCAACATCCTCGAACCAAAGGCAACCTCCCTTCAGTGGGTTCTGATCTCTCGGGATCGAACCTTCACCGAAGAACAGCGCACTGCGATTGCAGGACACTGGGTGGTTTTGCCGATGGTCAAGACTCGAACGATCAAGGTCGCAAAGACTGAAGGAGCTGGTCTCACTGGATTCCGACTCAACGGAGCTCAGTGGGCGGGTCGTGGCAAAGATCCGGTGATTACCGATCGCTCGGCGATCTTCACCGGCATCGGCTACGATCCGTTCCACTTCAAAGAATTCAAATCTGGAAGTGGAAAGTTTCGCTCCTCTGGTCCTGGATTCACCATGAACGGTCTTACCTACATGGTATTGAAGGGCTGGACGGTGAACAGTAAGGGGGAGCTCAATCCTCCCACTGTTCACAAGCGAGACCACGCTCACCTTGATCACGTGATCCGCTGGACCGTCAACGAGATCATCATCCCGGCTGGTCATGCTGGCCCTGATGGCGAGTTCGTTGCACCAACGGATGAGGAGTACCTAGCTTTCGCGCTCAAAAAGTTCGGTCCACATTTCCCGGAGGCAACACCTCCGAGCGTGGTGGCAGTTCTTGATGATGCGATGGAAGCCATCGGTGGTCATGGTGACATGACTGCCAGAGAGGAAGCTCCTGTCGATCCTACGGACGGCACGGTTATTCCTCTTGCAGTGACTCCTCTTGCTACGACTTCTCTCGGTACTCTTGTGAGTACTGCAGGGACTACGGAAGAGGCTCCCACTGAGCCAACTCCTGATGCGGAACCTGCAGAGGCAGTTGCTTCAGATGCGTCGGCTATGCCGATTCACCTGGGACCAACGGAGGTCAACGATCACAATCAGGCGAAAGAGGGTGCCAAAATCACCCCGACTCTCCTGATTGGTCTGATCGTTGGAGCGCTCCTTTTCGTAGGTGCGCTCTTCGTGATCTTTGTTCTCTTGGCTCGGCAGAGAGCAAGGGACCGAGCGATCTGAAAGGAGGTCTTCAAAAAGGCAAAGTGGCTCACAACAGTCTCAGCAACTGTTGTGGGCCACTCGCCTCTTTTCTTTAAGATCGTACTTAAAGATAAGTTCACCAAAATGTTTTTGCTGATGTAGTATCCGGAATGCCTTCCGATACCCATTCAATCATTTAATAATGATTATTCCATCGAAGAAAAGAGAAAAGAGAAAATTAGAAAATAAAAATCATTATAAATCCACGAACTTCAACGTTGGAGTTGATTAATTAAAATCCTACCCCAACGACGAAACAAAAACATCCCGACCAGTTTCTGTGCCGATATGGCCAACGATTTTTTCGGCGGCCCGTTCAGGATGAGGCATTAGGCCGACGATGTTGCCTTGCTTATTTGAAATTCCAGCGATTGAATTAATTGCTCCATTTGGGTTTATGGAGAGGTCATCGTGACGAACATCTCCATGTAGGTCACAGTAGCGAAAAACGACAAGTCCTTCACCTTCTAATTTTTTAATTGTTTCAGGGTCAGCAAAATAATTCCCCTCTCCATGTGCAATTGGACAGGTTATAACAGTATTTTTTGTATAATTTTTAGTGAAAGAAGTATCGGTTCTCTCAACTTTTATATTTACATATCTAGAAAGAAATTTGGTTTTAATATTTTTAAGAAGTACTCCCGGAAGGAACCCACATTCACAAAGAATCTGAAAGCCATTACAGATCCCTATTACCTTACCCCCAATATCAGAGAATTTTTTAACTTCCTCCATTACCGGAGACACTCTGGCCAAAGCACCTGTCCTTAGATAATCACCGAAGGAAAAGCCACCTGGAATAACGATGACTTCAGGATTTTTAAGATCTCTATCTTTATGCCAAACAACTTCAATATTAGCACCGAGTTCAACACCGTAAAGGTGCTCAACATCATGGTCACAGTTTGATCCAGGAAATCTAACTACAGTTACTCTCATAAAGCCTCAAATTCTATAATGCTTTAATCTCAAAATTCTCAATGACTGTATTAATCAGTAACTTCTCACACATCTCTTTAACTTTTTTATTAATCTCATCTGGGGTACTACCAGTAACATCAAACTCTATTAGCTTACCTACTCTTAAATTGGAGACTTCACCAAATCCAAGATCACTAAGTCCCTTTTCCACAGCTTTCCCTTGGACATCCAGTACTCCGGGCTTAAGCCTAACTAAAACTTGCACGCGCATCACTTACTCCATCACTTTTAAAAGCATTTTAAGTGCTAATTTTTTAGCACTCTATCAAATATAAAATCTACATGTTGAAAATGACTCTTAATATCAAAGAGTTTATTTAACGCTGGTTCACCTAATATCTTTTTAAACTCTGCATCACTCATTACTTTTAAAGGAAAATCTTCCCCTTTTTCCCAAGCTTCCATAGCATGCTTTTGGACCATGCTATAAGCTATCTCTCTAGTTATTCCAGCCTCAACTAAAGCAACTAAAAGAGTTCCAGAAAAATAAAGCCCCCGAGATGAATCAAGGTTTATCTTCATTTTCTCAGGATAGACTACTAAATTTTCAACCAACCCAGTAAACCGTCGCAAAATAAAATCCATTATAATACAGGCATCCGGAGCAATGACTCTCTCAACTGAGCTATGAGATATATCTCGTTCATGCCAGAGCGGAATATTCTCTAGTGCTGGAGTAACGTAGCTTCTAATAAGTCGGGCAAGGCCGGTAATATTCTCAGAAAGAATTGGATTTCTTTTATGAGGCATGGCCGAGGATCCCTTTTGACCCTTAGTAAACTTTTCTTCAACTTCTGCTACCTCTGTGCGCTGTAGATGTCTTATTTCAGTAACAAATCTTTCAATTGATGTTGCTAAAATTGCTAACGCAGAAAAAAATGCAGCATGCCTATCGCGAGGCACAACTTGAGTTGAGACTAAATCTGCCGTAATTCCTAATTTCTTTGTAACATGCTCCTCGACACTTGGTGGCAACTGAGCAAAGGTACCAACTGCTCCTGAAATTTTCCCTACACAGGTCTCTTTAAGAGCAGATTCAAGTCGAGCTACTCCGCGAGCAACCTCGGCATACCAACCGATCAATTTCAAACCAAATGTTGTTGGTTCAGCATGAATACCGTGGGATCTGCCCATACATGGTGTCAATTTAAATTCATTAGCTCGCTTCTCAATTACAGATAAAAGAGTCGTTAAATGTTTTAGGAGAAGATCTCCTGAGCGTTTAAACTGAACTGCTAAAGTCGTATCTAAAAGATCGTTCGAGGTCATGCCACGGTGGACATACCTTGAAAGTGGCCCAACATGCTCAGCGACATTGGTCAGAAATGCAATGACATCGTGCTTTACTTCAGCTTCGATCTCTAACACTCTCTTAATGTCGTATTTTCCTTTGGATTTAACTTCGGTTAGAGCTTCCTTTGGAGCAAGTCCAAGCTCACACATTTTTTCTAAAGCCAATGTTTCGACCTCAAGCCAAATAGCGTATTTAGTATCATCGCTCCAGATTGATGTCATTTCAGGATGTGAATATCGTGGTATCATGGTGTCATCGCATCATGTTTTAAGAATATTATTGTTTCTAAAAGTCTACCCTTGAGCAGACAATTTATTTGGCTCTTCATCCACTCTCATTAGTGGCGTTGGCCCAGCCATCGAGCCACAAAGTAAGGAGAAATTAGCCGCACCTTGGGCCCCTTCTAAATACCTTTTTATAGTACTTAGAGCAATCTCAGGAGTATTACAATTTTCACTTAAATGGCCTAAAACAACGTGATTTAGCTTACTATGGGTAATTCGACTCATCTACCTTAACAGATCGTGACTTGACTCAACTTATACACTAAGGAAATGTCTGAACACTCAATTCTGCTTTTGGGAAAACTTTTGAGATATTGCAGCAATTGTCATGGTGAGCAATCTAATCGACGGTAAAAGAAAACGATTACCGAGAGTCGATGCATCCCAATGGGAATAAGCGAAGATCAATAAAATGTTAATAATAGCGCAAGTTGATAATACAATCGTAAAAGACCGATACGGTTTTGGAGTAAATGCAAGACCAAAAAATGCTGCGAATAATGCTGGGTTATATAGCAAAACACCATTAGTCTTGCTGAAGAGCTTCTCTCCCCAATCGGCTAAAAAGACTTTTATAGTAAGCACATGTCCAGATGTTTCAATCAGGGCGTTTCCGTCATAGAAGTAGATCAGGTTATGATATGGTGTTTTAAACGGACTACCCCACATATACCAGTTAACTAAGCAGAGCGGAATAAATCCAAAAACTAGACCCTTGAGCGCTGCTTTATGGCTCCACTCTAGATCTGGATGTAATAACTTCCAGGCAAAAGGAAGTGCAAGGAAAACAATATTAGAAATTCGGATAAATAGAGAAAGGCTAATTAGGAACGATCCGAGCAAGGGGCGCTTTTCGGCTCTCTCGAATCCAAATAAGATTAAAGCCGCACTAGCTAAGTCATAGGAAAAACCCCATGAGTCAAGAAAAATCTGAGTTCCACCAAATGAAATGGCAAGCGTAAAAAAAGCAACTTTGTGAGAATAAAGTTCACATGTGATTCGGAAAATGGCAAAAAAGATTGCAAAGAGAAAGATTTGATTCAAAATCCAGAATCCAGCATCTCCAAAAAGAGCGAAGAAAGGAAGTGCAGCCAGAGATACTAAAATTGGATGTTTTGGATAAAGCACACTATTTGGTCCGCTTGCAAAGATATCTTGCCAGACAATCTCCCCGCTTTGCTCTTTGCTTTTAGCCAAAAGATCAGTATAAATTAATTGATAGCTTGCCGGGGTTAGTGAGCGATTAAGCCACAAACTTTTGGTAACTTGGCTTACCTGAAAAGCCGGGTTTATAGGCAGGAGAGAATTTTTCAGGCAAAGATTAACAGCGGCATTAAAAGTCACCAGAATTACAAAAGAGAATGGTAGAAAGTATCTGCTCAACTATATTGCTCAATTTTTCTCCCCAAATTCCACAGTCTCCTGTGTGCAATAAAAAACACTGGAGATCTTGGAGTCTACAGAGAAAATGCTTTTAAAAGAAACTCAAGGTTAACTAAATTAGATTTAGCATAAACATTACTTGATTAACGAGTGGCTTTTAACAACCGCTAAGGTTAGCTAAGTTCAAAAGCCTATTTCTTTCAGTCACACGATATTTTAGTCTTACACTAGTTCTATTAATAATATTGTTAAGAACTCTAGGAATAGTTAGGTTGAGAAGATTAATCATTTTAGTGAGTTGGGTTAGCCTAATTTGGCTGTTTTCTCTGCCATTAACACACATACTACCAGTGGAACTCGGCCAGATGGATCTGCAACAATATTGGGGTGCAGCAAAAGCGTTCATTCATCATCAAAATCCCTATCATATAACGGTCATGAGCTCTTATCAGGCCGAGTTAGGGATTATCACTAATTCCCTTTGGATTAGACTCTGGAACCCACCTCAAATTATGACCCTAATCTGGCCACTGGGACTAGTAGAATTTGAGCATGCTATCAGGATCTTCCTGCTATTGAATCTCTCGATTGTCATTGCAGTGCTTTTGCTGATCGACTCCAATCAATCAAGTTCGAAGTATCAACATGAGATTTCATTTAAAATCAGTAGAGCACTCTGTATTTTAAGTTTCTATCCATTAATCTCATGTCTAAGCTATGGACAGTTTTCAATCATACTACTTTTCGGTTTGGTTCTATTTCTTTCTCTAAAAGGGCGATTTTTTGCAGGGATGGCTCTTTCTCTGACTTTATTAAAACCACACCTCCTTTACTTAGTTTATATCGCTATTGTGCTTGAATCTCTTCGATGTAAAGACTTTAAGATAATACTAGGCCTAACTAGTGGTACCATACTACTATTTTTACCAACCCTTATTTATTCGCCAAATATCCTTAGCTGGTATCTAACTGCACTTTCGGAACCACCTCTGTACTTTAAAACTCCTACTCTAGGTAGCTGGCTACACGAATTGTTTGGATATGAACAACGTTGGGTTCGAATTTTGCCAAGTCTACTCGTATCGCTTGGCTATGTTTACTACTGGATCTCACAAAAAATAAACTTTTCTAGGAGAACACTCCTTTATCTCATTCCGATTTCACTAATCTCTTCACCCTATGGCTGGGTTTTTGACCAGGTTTTAATGCTGCCCAGCCTACTGTATATTGTTTCTCAAGCATTTAATTATAGTTCAATACGCCGTAACACTATTATTAGCATTACAATACTATCTGGTGTACTCGTATTCGTATTCCCATTGTCGAGCCAACAGTATTATATATGGTATCCGTTGTTACTCTGGGGAATACTGCTAAAAGCTGGAGCTGAAAGCCACTAAGAGGAAGCTTTTGCTTTTATAAACTACCCTTGAGCAGACAATTTATTTGGCTCTTCATCCACTCTCACTAGTGGCGTTGGCCCAGCCATCGAGCCACAAAGCAAGGAGAAATTAGCCTCTCCTTGGGCCCCTTCTAAATACCTTTTTATAGTACTTAGAGCAATCTCAGGAGTATTACAATTCTCACTTAAATGGCCTAAAACAACGTGATTTAGGTCACTATGGGTAATTTCTCTAAGTAATCTTCCAGAGACATCGTTAGAGAGATGGCCATGACTAGAAGAGATCCGCTGCTTTAACTGCCATGGATAATCAGACTCATAAAGCATTCCAAGATCGTGATTTGCCTCAAGGACCAGCCCATTAGATCCACTGATAGCCTCTCTAACAACAGTTGTAACTTTTCCTAAATCAGTAGCTAATGAAAATTTTAGTCCTTCACAATTTAATACAAATCCAACCGGATCTACCGCATCATGCACAATGGTAAACGAGGATACATTGACATTAGCTATAGTAAAATCAGCGCCATTTTCAAATATTTCAACTCTCTCAATGCCAGAGAGAAACTGTGAAGTTGCTTCGTTTACATAAACTGGAATTTTAAATTTCCGACTCAGAATTCCAACACCATTAATATGATCAGAATGCTCATGACTGACTAAAATTGCATCAAGCGAAGCAGGATCTATTCCTAATGATAAAAGTCTGCGCCCTGCTTCTCTCCCTGAAAGACCACAATCGATTAATATTCTTTGCGATCCAACTTCAATGAATGTAGAGTTCGCTTTGCTGCCACTTGATAAAACTGAAAATTGCATATCCCAAACTTAGTTGAAAATTTGGTAGTAGCAAGTTCTTATTTGATTTATTTTGTCCTTAGCCCTTAGATGGACCATAAGCAGTCGATATGTATAATTCGATATGTATAGTAGGGCCAGGAGCGGTAGGGCTCTTTTTGGCTGGGCTCTTTGCTGACAAGGCGTCAGTATATCTACTCGGGCGAAAACCTGTATCTACCGAATTAAAGAATAAACCAATTATCCTAAAAAAACAGATAGAGAGTACGACTAGCCACGAACTATTTAACTGGATTGAACCTAAAGATCTTAATCGACTACCAAAAGATACCCATTACTGGATTACTACGAAGGCTTACGATCTTAATGACGCCATTAATACACTCTCTCCATTTCTAAACGCGAATACAACTGTAGTTTTATGCCAAAACGGCTTTGGTATCTATTTAGATGCTGCCTTTATAATTAAAAGGAGAGCTCCACTTTGTCGACTACTAATCTCAGTTGGATTAAATAAGTTAGGTGCTCTGGAAGTAGAAGTTAATGGTCAAACTAAGATGGTCCTCTCCTCTCCTGATGAATTTTCAAAAGAGCGAGATTGTATAAAAAAAATCTTAGAATCATCAGATGTGGATCTAATAATTGAAACCAATGTTGCTCTTTCAGAATGGAGAAAAATTCTACTTAACCTTGTGGTTAATCCGATTACTGCTCTTACAGAGACCAGAAACATTGAGGTTGCAACTAATCCTGAGCTAAGAGATTTAGCAATAAAAATACTTGCTGAAGCCTCTCAAGTCGCTGCAAAAGAGGGATTTTCTATTAAAGAAATCTCATCTGGTGGTACAAAAAGCACCTTAGAAGCTGAGATATTTGAAAAAATAAAAAACTGCGGAGATAATTATTGTTCAACGTTACTGGATATAAAGTCTAATCGTAAAACTGAAATTGAATACATTATTGGACGCATAATAAAACTAGGGAAAAGCTATAACGTGCCCACACCTACACTAGAGACACTTTACGGATTAGTAAAAGCTAAATCCAATCATAGTCACTAACTAATCTTTAACGAGTAGGTCTTAGACGGTAATAGACTAAACTTTCTTGAACATCACTCATGCGGTAATACTTTTTAACCCAATCAGGATGTTCCCAGGTTGCAGTTTTATCAAGGATCATTACATCGTACTGAGTATTAATCCCTCCGGGATTTGCATCTGTTTGATATACGACTCTCTTTTCATACTTACGAATATAGTACGGCAGTGGCCAGTAAGACTTCACTCCGATTAATACTCGGGCAGTTGGAATCCGTTTACGATAACTCTCAATATCCTCTAACATTCTAACAATGCCACTTGAAGTATGCACATATGAATAAGGATTATTATTGCCGTAAGGAATCTTGATATTAAAGGTATAAGAATTAATAAGGGAAAATATAGCTATCACAAAAATTACTAAGCAACCAATTCTCTTAACTATTAAGCTTTGCTTTTCAGCAGTAGAAACAGTGGTAAAAATATTTGCAAAAACATTGATCAATTTTACTAAAAGGTATCCTGTTAAAATAACCAGTGGCCCAGTTTGATTAATAATAAGCCAAGGAGTTTTATACTTAACGTAACCATAAACTAAGCATTCAATAATTGACCAAACAAAGATAAAGCGAAGAAAGGTATCATTAAATAACGATCTGAATGCTTCTAAGTATTTTTTATTCTTAGTACTCAATATAAATAAAATACTGAGCACTAGGATAAAGAAAGCTGGTGCATAGAAAAGCCAGGGTTCTGTTTTTAAAATAATCTCAGCGTAATAAGCAAAAGGTTTAAAGTGTCCAGTATCTGATGTATTTCTGCTGATCCATTGAGGAACAGCTAAAAACATCTCTCGAATGCCGTTAAACCACCTAAAGCCGGCACTAAATGTGCCTAACAGTATAATAGTAAAAAGAATAAGACTCTTTACTATGTCATGTGAGGACTCTTTTAAAATTTTTAAAAATGCAATTGGGCCAAACGTTACTAAAAGCCCCATAAATATGGCGAATCCAGTAATAATAAATGTTTCTTTTGTAGCAATAAGCAAAGCTAAAGAAACTGCGATATGGATTAAGAGTTTACTCTCTCTACTTTCAAAGTATTTAAATATAGAGAATCCAAACCAAAGAGAGAGAAAAACAAAGGTCATCTCATGAATAGCGTACCGGGAGTGAAAAATCATCGAGGGCGAAATTGCCAAAAGTAACGCACTAACTAATACGAATAAAACACCGCGAGATAAAAAAAACATTGGGAGTAAACAGATTCCAGTTCCAGCAATAATGCTTGGCATCCGAATAGAAAGCTCACTATCTCCATACCCCCAACGAATAAACTGAGCAAAATAAAAATAAAAAGGGCCGTGATAATTTTCATGTAAGTAAGGATAGTATCCACGATTAACCATCTCTCTTAAAAAATGGTAGTTAACCCCCTCATCATGGTGAAAAGGACGGAGGTCGATCGCGTAGCAACGAAGCAAGAATGCTGAAACAATTATTAGAATCAAAAAAAATAGTGTTCGGTTATTTAAGGCCGATTCTTTCATGCGTTTATCGTGATTTGGGCAGACCTAAAAGCCTCTCTGCTATAATACTACGTTGAATCTCTGAGGTACCTGCAGCAATGGTGCGGCCCCTAGAATAAAGGTATCGATGCATATCATCGCCATTCTCTTTAGAATTCTCTGATAGAGCTGCTGCTACACCGTTAAACTTTAAGGCAAGTTTTGCGATCTCTTGAAATGATTCACTCCAAAAAAGCTTATCTAGGGATCCTTCAGCCCCTGGAGTTTTCCCATTTGAGTATTCAATTAAATGCTCATAGGCAAGCGCTCTGACCGCACAGGCATTAATAACTAAACGATCTAATTCAGCTTTAAGGTGGCTATGTTTTTTCTGGTCATACCTTTTAAGCATATCTCGAATAGCAACCTCTGACTGAAGTTGTCTTGAAAAAGTAAGGACAACTCTTTCAAACATTAAAGTAGATATTGCGATCTTCCATCCTTCACCAACAGATCCAACTACCGCATCATCAGGAACAAAAACATCTTCAAAAAACACTTCGTTAAACTCATCATCTCCGCTAATTTGCCTTAACGGTCTTACGGTAATTCCAGGGGTTTTCATTGATACTAACAGGTAAGTTAGCCCCTCGTGTTTTTTGCCTCCCTCACCGGTGCGACCGGTGCGACCGGTGCGGCACAGGATGAAACACCAATCAGCGATATGAGCAAAACTTGTCCAAACTTTCTGGCCTGTAATTTTAAAACCACCCTCTGCTTTAACTGCTTTGGTTTTAATCGCTGCTAGATCGCTACCCGCACCAGGCTCAGAAAACCCCTGACACCAAATTTCCTCAGCAGTTAAGATCTTTGAGAGATACTTTTCTTTTTGCTCTTTAGTGCCGTGCTTAATTAGAACTGGTCCAACCATGGTCAAACCAAAGAGACCTAAAAGCTGTGGTGCTGAAACATTCACTAGCTCCTCTTGAAGTACTGCCTCCTCAACAAGACTCAAACCTCGTCCACCGTATTCAGTAGGCCAGTGAACACCAACCCAATTTGAAGCCGCCAATTCCTTTTGCCAAGATCGGCCAACTTCTATAAAAGCATCAAGTCCAGGATCGTTAAGCTTTGGTGGCTTATGTGTTTTAAGCCATTTTGAGAATTCGTTTCTAAACTCTTCAACTTTGGGAGAGAGTGATAATTTAAGCACAGAAACTTCCTATAATTGAAATCGGTAAATTTAACGAGCTAAGTTTGCACCAGCTGCACTTTCAATAAACCAGCCAACTTTGCCCTTTGCTTTTTTATAAATCGCAGCAGGATAAGTTAACTCATCAACATCAGTTTCAAGAATCTCTCTTACAATATCAGCTTTTTTATTCCCTGATACTATAAAAATTACCCGCTTTGCCTCAGTAATAAGTGGAAAAGTTATGGTTATTCGATCTTTAGTTATTTCGTCAGTAACAACACTTTCACATAATGTTTTGTTAGATTTTAAAGCAGGAGAGTTTGGAAACAAAGAGGCGGTATGACCATCCTCTCCAAGACCTAAAAGAACAATATCAATAGATGGAATTACACCATCGGCCACTTTAGTTACCTTTCTTATCGTTTCTTCATACTCTTTAGCACCTGCTGCTGGTGTATTAAGTGTAGTATTGACTGGATAGACTTCAGGTTTACTCTTATTTAAACGATCAAGTAATGTCTCTTTAGTCATATGATAATTACTCTGAGAATCCTCTTTAGAAACCCATCTTTCATCACCCCAAAGAATGGAGACCTTCTCCCATGGAATTGCTCCTACAAATGGAGGGAGTGACAGCTTTCGATAAATCGATGCGGGTGTCTTGCCTCCTGCTAAAGAGATTACGCAATGCCCCCTTGCATTAACTGCATCTTCAATTAGAAACCGAATCTCTTCAGCTACGGTGTGGGCGAAAATATTAGAATCTATTATTTCTGTTGATACACTCATATCGTTATGATTATTTCAGTTATAAAAATCATTAAATGGAAGTTATGAAAATCTGTATCCCTGACTTAGCTTCTCTAAATCGACAGCTTGCCTTAGTGCGTTATCATACTGATTTACAGAGGTCCCTGCCAGAAAAAAACGCTGAAGTAGTTCAAGTTTTGAAGATTCTTTTAGATTATAACTTGTTCTGAACTCAACTTTACCCTTAGCAATGCATTCTATCGAGTTGTTTATCCTAGTGAGCTCAACACTTAACTTATCATTGGACTCATCCCCTTGCAGGAGAAAATCGAAATTTAAACTCTGAGGTCCAGGGGTATTCCCAGATTGAAAGAAACCTAATTCGATACCTCGTCCCTCTCGTGTCTTACACTCAAAAGAATCTAGCCCAAAAGCCACTACCTCTAACTTAAGACAACCAAGGATCCAACCAGCAAAAAAATACGAGGCGATCGAAATCTCTCCACTTTTATCTGTAACAGTACCAATTGATATCCTATCTATAAAGTTAAGTCGGCTACCAATTGATGGGATCTCAAAAAGCATTCGCACAGCTTCGCGCCACTGAGACAGATTGAGCCACTGTATATCAATTCTTGTATTAGAAAATCGATTGAGCGATTCAGCATTGGTTAAGCCACCAAGTAGCCCACTGTCGTAGATGACTCTCTCAGAAAGTTCAACAATATTCTTTACTACAGCATCAGTCATTGACTTTGAATCTAAGATAAATACATCTGTTGAAACACCGGTCAGAAGATGGCTTCTTAATATCGAAGTAACTAATGATACTTGAGAGGGAGCACACTCGATCTTTATTATTTCTGAACAGATATGATCCTCACTTGAGAGAATCTCACACCGAGCTGAAATTCGATAAGGAAGATCCCCAAGCTCTTTAGTAAAAGAGAGTAAAAAAAATCGCGCTGGGTTAAATTTAATTAGATGATCTAAAAGCTCGGCATCCTCTTTTTGAGAATCTGAAGTAATCATTATTACATTGTGAGTAGAGAACGAAGTATGAGCTTGTGTACCGTCACCGACATTACTTTTAAGGTCGATAAGGGTCTGCTCTAGATCGACCAATTTTAATTCAACAAAATTTTCTTTATTTTGTGCCATTTAATCTGCACCTAAAGACGACGCCAACGGTGATTCTCCCGCCGCAATAAATCAGCAGCCTCTTTTGGTCCCCAACTACCAGCATCATAACGAACCAGTGCTGGATCACTACTTCCTTCCCAAACTTCAAATATTGGCTTTAAAATATCCCAAGCCTCTTCAATTTCATCATCTCGAGTAAAAAGAGTAGCATCCCCTTTCATCGCATCTAAAAGTAACCGCTCATAAGCTTCTGGTGATGGCACTCCAAAAGAATCACCATACTGAAATTCCATCACAACTGGTTGGGACCTCATCCTCGGACCAGGAGGTTTCGAACTTATTTTTAGTGAGATCCCCTCTTTTGGTTGCACTTGAATAGCTAAAACATTCTGTTCAATTTGCTTGTAGCCTAGCCCTTTAAAAAGTGCTTCCGGGGGTTTTTGAAAAAATATTGTTATCTCTGTAATTCTCTTTGGAAGCCTCTTGCCAGCTCTTAGATAAATAGGAACACCGGACCAACGCCAATTATCAATTCCTAAACGGAGAGCTGCAAAAGTTTCAGTTTGAGATTTAGGATTGACACCCGGCTCCTCTGTGTACCCTAAAACCTCTTTCCCTTCAACAATGCCACGGGTATATTGAGCTCTAACTGTATTAGCTTTTACCTCAACAGGATCCAGCCGTTTTATACTTTTTAAAACTTTGACCTTTTCATCTCTGATACTATCAGCATCAAGATTAATTGGTGGTTCAATACAAAGTAGAGAGAGAACCTGCATTACGTGATTTTGAATAATATCTCGGGTGATTCCAGTTCCATCAAAATATCCACCCCGTGATTCAACCCCGACTGATTCAGCAACTGAGATCTGAATATGATCAATATAACGATGATTCCAGAGCGGTTCAAAAATTCCATTAGTAAAACGAAAAACTAAGATATTTTGAACAGTCTCCTTTCCTAGATAATGATCAATTCTAAATATCTGACTTTCAGCAAAACTTTGGCACAGATCCAAATTTAATATTCGAGCAGATTCCAAATCATTCCCGAAAGGCTTTTCAACAATTATGGAGGTAGCCCTAACCCCTCGTTTAGGATCTTCGACTAACTGAGCCCTTTTAAGAGAGGCGGCAATCTCACCAAAAAACTTTGGAGCAGTCGCCAAGTAATAAAGGTAATTAAAATTCTCTTTATACTCTACCCCTATCTTCTCTAACCGAACCTTAAGGGCATCATAATCATCCTGAGTATCGAATCTTAACTGATGATAGAATATATTTTGAGAGAACTTATCCCAAGCTTCTTTTGATATCTTTCTACGAGAATGCTTCTTTACACCCTCCCAAAGAGCCGCTCTAAAATCTTCATCAGATTGTTCACTTCTAGCCGCACCTACAACAACAAAGCTAGCTGGTAAATAATTATCCTCAGCAAGATTACAAAGTGCTGGAACTAATTTCCTATTGGTAAGATCTCCAGTTGCTCCACAGATAACTAAACAGGTAGCCGGTGCGTTTACAGACTTTTCACTGTGATCATCTAAAAAAGGATTAATCATATCTTTACACTTTGTTCCAAAAACCTCTATCTACTTAGCGAAGAGCTGCACATTTCTTTTCTACATCGGCAATAAGAGAATTATAGGAATCGGCAAACACCTTAACCCCGGCCTCCTCAAGTTCTACTAAAAGCTTTGGAAAATTAAGCCCAACATTAGAAAGCTCATTAATAATCTTCTGAGCACCATCAAAATCCTCATTTATCTTGGCATTGACAGTAAGTTTTTCCATAAGGGCACTAAGAGTTTGAGGTGGTACAGTATTTACAGTGCTAGCACCGGCAAGTTCCTCAACATAGAGCACTGGAGAAAATTTCGGATTTTTTGTTCCTGTACTTGCCCAAAGAGGTCTCTGTATCCAAGCACCTTTTGCTTTCATTGCATTA
This sequence comes from uncultured Bdellovibrionales bacterium, assembly GCA_964523015.1. Lineage (GTDB taxonomy): Bacteria > Bdellovibrionota_C > UBA2361 > UBA2361 > J135 > JAWXBT01. The sequence goes on from CAZFXN010000002.1 coordinate 23,504, forward strand.
AATCTATTTGATGAGAAAAACTCTTCAAACTTTCGATAGGCCAGTTTTGAATTAGCTATTCCTACTTTACCGAAAAATTCATCTTTTCTATTAGCATCAACCTCTTTAGATGCAACTCGCTCATCAAAATATTTTTCACAGATAGAATCGACTCGAGAGACAAAAAAACTAGCGACCGAACCAACTTTTGGATTTTTTCCAGCTGCCACTAGAGATTCAATTCCAGAAAAATAAGCGTCAATCACTTTAAGATAAACATCAACTGAAAAGATTAAAGTTATATTAACATTAATTCCTTCAGAGATAAGGGTCTTGATCGCCGGTAATCCCTCCTTAGTTGCCGGAACCTTAATCATAATATTTGGACGATTTAATCTAGTCCAAAGTCGTCGACCTTCCGCAATTGTGCCCTCAGTATCACGAGCAAGTAGTGGTGAGACCTCAATACTTGTATAACCATCACCTCCTGAGGTTCGATCGTACACGGGACGGAGCAGGTCCGCAGCATTGCCAACATCTGACACCATAAGAGTCTCTGTTAGATCAACGACTGAGTTTCCATCAGCAAGTAGCTTTTTTAGATCGGTATCATAAGTGGCAGATCCGGAAATTGCTTTTTGAAAAATTGTTGGGTTACTGGTCAGTCCTGAAACTCCAGCATCTATAAGATTTTTTAGCTCACCACTTTGAAGGATATCTCTTGATAAATTATCGTACCAAATCGATTGGCCAACCTTGTTTAATGCTTCAATATTACTATTCTTTGCCATGCTCTTAGGTTTGTTAATAAAGTTAATTGAAATTAGACCTGTCTATCCTAACACATAGATCCCCTATGCATAGGACTGACTATACCAAAGCATAGCAGATTTTGCTGGTTTCTTGACAAGCCTTCGGCTTGTCAGAATGTCTAATAATGCTTTGGTATTTACTCTTTGGCTCAATTCCTAACGAAATTGAGCTCGACCCAATTTTGAAAGATACTACGTTCTTTTTATGAGGATTATTATAGTAGAACTAAAGACTATAACTTATTGAATTTTTAGAGATTATATTCGATTTTAATGATGTCTGAATGGAAACCTTATCTTTGTTGCCTGGCGATTTTTATTTTTACCATTGTTTGAATCAGCTGAATTAAGAGCATCCTCATCAACTGACTCACCCAGATCTCTTACTTTTTGAAAATCATCAATCTCCATTATAGAGACATTCCCAATAGCCTCTACCTCTGCCTTTATTTGGGCAAAATTACACCGTGGCACCCTCCGCCCAAAGGAGGCCTCCCCTTGCCTAAATCTTAATGGTTTTCTTCTTGTCATATAGTTAAAATGCTTTGGTTATCACCCTAGTTTATAGACAAACTATCTGCTCAGATCTCTAATGCACTCTCTAATGCAAGAATCTGACAACTATCCATCTAACTAACTAATTTTACTTGATTTGTCCAAGAACCAAAGGAAAACATGAAGAAAACAGCCCATTTTGTATGGCTTTATTACAACCAAACTCTAAGTCTTAATTTCAGTTATGGTCAGACAGAGGAAAGGTGTCGCCTGGAGAATGAAAGAAAAAGTAGGTTTGAGATAATAAAGATAATTAGCTCTAAAGCACTTAGAACGTTGGGTATAAAATATGAGTATTTTGCCTGTTCAATGATAATACTTTCCTCAAAAGCAGCATAACATTCCCTCTTACATAAAATGCCTTTATTTACTGTATATTTGTAAAAATATCTCGTGATAAAATTTTAGTAAATCAAATATGACTCCAGAGCCAGAAGAAAACAGGAAACAAGATCTACCTCCTAGTGAGACCGATGGAGATCTGGATCGGGAGGTCCTGATCTTAAGTATCGATCAGATAACTAAAGAAATATTTATCGGAAACGGTAATTCAGCGAAGGATCCAACTATCATTAGTGATAGAAAAATCAAAGGAATACTAAGTCTAAATGATGGGCTAAAACCAGAGGAGGCTTCCCGTCTTGGCGTAAATGAAATAGCCACATTTTCACTCATTGACGGTGAGGGAAATGATTTAAGAGTTTTTGAGCGAGCAGTTTCTACTCTTGAACGAATGGTCGTTGATCATGGTCAAGTACTAATTCACTGTCATGCCGGACGAAGCAGGTCAGTAGTGATTGCTGCTGGATATATAATGAGAACTAGAGGCATAGAGCCGGAGGATGCTCTTATGTATGTAGAGACAAGGCGAGAATCCGCAGTTGCTCCAGACTTAAAAAGATTACTTCACCTCATAAACTCTAAACCCACCTACTATAAATGACATTAACCATACATTAAGAGCCTCTAATTCACACTTTAGGTATTGTTCTCCATTACCCATCTATAAGGTGGCAGTTAGAATGGATTCTTACAAATAAGGATAGTAAGTTACCGCCAAACCAAAGCCATGCATAACATTATCTAATAGATCGGGTTAAATCTATTTGGTTTTGTTATGGCTATAATTTGTAAAGAGCCTGATATCTCTAAGCCCTCTGGGCTTGATAACATTCCTCCGTCCCTACCCTCAGTATTAAAATCCACCCCTCAATTTGATATAGCTTTAATGGAGATATTTCCGGAAAATCCTGAGGCAAGTGGCAAGACAAATCACCAGGAGTTCGACGATTTAAAACAATTTCAGAAAGAGGTTATCGAAAAATGGGGAACTGGCTCAGAGGGTCAGGAATTTAAAAGATTATATGATGCAGGACAAATTCAAATAACAGCTATCGGTGTTAAAGAATTAAGAACCTTAGATACAGAGGCAAAGCTTTTCTTTAGAGAGGGAGAGCTCTATTTAGGGACTATCAACGGAATAAAGTTACCACTTAAACATGAATTAGTTGCTGAGCAGCCTGTAAACTTAGTCAGAACGCCAGATGGGCAAGGATTAGTAATCGCCAATGGAAATCATCGAGTTTATAAAATTCTAGATCAGAAGAGCTCTGATTTTCCTCTTTATGCTGTTATTTATGATAGTCCAGAGATCTTTAGACAAGCAATGGATCTACCATCCCCATTTAAACAACAAGCTGGCGGCCACTGGGGAAGTGTCGGCCCTTCATTGGTATATGGGAAAAGAAAGGAGGTGGCATAACCACCCCCTTTATATCAATATTACAAAATTATTTAAGATAACTATTTGATATCAGTAATCCCTAAAGCAATCTTCCAAAGATCACCCGAACATGAACATTTTCATTATCATCAAGATCCAAGTGTGATCGTGTAACTTGTGGTAAAACGGTCAAAGTAGCCCACCAAGTTGGAGTTCCATAATGCACGTTTGGACCAACGACAACCAGGAAAACCAATTCTAGTTTTGAGTTGTCTGAAGTAGAATTTTAGCTTATCTGGTCCAAGGTCTGCTCTTAAGGAGCGATCGGGAGAATGCCGATGTCGTTATGACGTGCGATTTTTTCAGAGTTATTCTAAACTGGGCGAACGGCAGTCATGTAACGTTCTAGATCACTGCAGTCACTGTTAGCGATAGTGAGATCATATATAGGAGGATGTAGTCTCTTTAGAACTTCATATCCTGGAGATCTCTCTCTAATCACCACCCCAACACGTGATCTCAGAAAAAAATCTTGATTTGCCAATTCCTTTAGACTGATCAGGTGAATATCATCCCTACCTAGGCTAGGATCACCTTATGACTCATACATCATGACCCCAAAGCTAGATGATAAAACCACGAAGGACTTAAGGCAGCGAGAAAGGCCGTTTTCCCAAAGGCTATCTGGCAGAGAAGCTTTCAAATTAGGCCTAGAACTACAAATTCGCTAGAGAGATTAAATAGAGAAATTAAAAGGCGGACGCAGGTCGCTGCAATCTTCCCAAATATCCAGTCAGCTAAGAGACTTATAGGGGCCGTTCTTGTGGAGAGACACGAAGATTGGATTTCAAAAACTGATAATTATTTAAATATGAAGTATAAAATCGACGATGAATTAAAATCTCAAAAATTTACAATTTATAGAAAAAAAGTTGATTAACGAATTATTCTTAATTATTACATCGCTCAGGAACCGTCCCTAGATTGGACTAATCGCTTTCAATATCCTCTCAACTCCCTGTAGCCAAGGAAGTACCTGAATTCCATCTTCTTCCAAAGCGATATCCCCATTATAGAGGCAGAGGTGCAGTGCCTTTTTGAAATCATCCTTAAATCCACGAAGGTGTTTTAGGTCATCGGGAATACTTATTCGACGAGCAGATTTAATCTCTACTAAGGCAAGAGTTCTTTTTCCTTTTGTAATGACAAGATCAATCTCGGAACCACCTTCAGTTGCTAAGTAAGAAAAGTGAAGGTCGAACTCAAGATATGATATTCGTCTCATAATTTCGCAAATAACTAGTTGTTCGAAGGCAACCCCATATTCTGAGCTTCCGGGAGTTAGCTCATAATTCACCAGGCCAGATAGAGCTCGTCTTACCCCATTATCAAACAGATAGAATTTTGGGGCTGATTTTAACTGTTTCCTTTCAGATCCGGAGTATGCTGGTAGGTAAAAGCCCACAAGGGTATCTTCAAGAATTGAGAAGTAGCTTTTTACTGTGCTGTCATCTACGCCCACATCTCTTGAGATTTTGCTGTAATTAATTATCTGTCCATGTTGTTGGGCAGCAACCTGAAGAAAACGACGAAATGGTTCAATATCTCGTACAAGCTGTTCACCCCAAACTTCTTCCTTTAGATAGGTGTTGCTATAAGACTTAAGAAATCTGCGACGATCAAGATCCTCAGTAAAATTCCATACAGCCGGAAGTGTACCGAACAATAAAGCTCGATTGAGATCGAAACGATCAGATAACTCATTGGCTAAGAGCGGATAAAGGTGGAAGACAAATGCGCGACCGGCTAGAAGGTTGGCCGCCCCCCTTTTGAGTTTTCTTGCACTCGAACTGGTTAGAATAAAGATCAGGGATGATTCTTCAATTTTTCTATGTACAACATCCAAGAGCTTTGGAGCTTTCTGTATCTCATCGATGATCACGACTTTGGTTTCATCAGAGAGAGCTGTAAGTTGTCTGTAGAGATGTTCTGGGTCTAGTTGATACAGTGCCTCAAGGTCTAAGTTGAGAAGATCGAGATAAAAGAACGTGATTTTTAAATAGAGTCTTCAGCAGACTCGTTTTCCCTGTACCCGAGCACCAAATAGGAAAAAACTGTTACTATTCGATAGATTGATAAGCCTACTGAGCATACTCGGGATTTTCATCTGATTCTCCGAGTGCTGTCAATAGACCCTTCAAGGCTTCAATGGCACCATGTACTCCTCAAGCTCCCGGCAGCCCCTGTTAGCGCTAATGAGGTCATATATAGGAGGATGTAGTCTCTTTAGAACTTCATATCCTGCTTCATAGATTGGTTAAAGCGCCTTCCGAACTCCGGAATTCTTAAGCATCGAAAATATTTTCTCATCATCGGGGTTAAAAAGGGTTTGTCCGTAAAAATCAATGACCGGTGTGATGGGCGCGTCGCCCGCCACAGACTCGACCCAGGCGCCCGCGTCTTTGTTATTTTCGATATCTATATATTCATATGGAGCGTTATATTTTTCCAACGTTCTGCGGACGGACGAGGTATCCTTGCAGGAATCGGTGCCGTATACTTGAATAAGAGTAGACGTTTTTGGAGTAGCTGTCATAAATGTTCCTTTGATCAGGGTCAGTTAAAAAAAGCGTTCGTATAGCTTGTCAGCATTCATGCTAGATCCGCACAATATCATGTATTCTCGTTCCTGCTGTATGATCTCGGTCATCACGGTTCTTGGTCGAATGTCACTTAAGCCACCGGAGAGTCCCCAGCCACTACCCACCTGTACAAGACAGGAGCCTGAAGGGACGTGAGGGATGGCTCAACGAGTTAATCCATTGGCAACTAGCTGGAACTGGCTCCAGCCCAGGATCGCCAGGACTAGGTGTGGGACCTGGGCTCGGTGTCGGCCCTTCATTGGTATATGGGAAAAGAAAGGAGGTGGCATAACCACCCCCTTTATATCAATATTACAAAATTATTTAAGATAACTATTTGATATCAGTAATCCCTAAAGCAATCTTCCAAAGATCACCCGAACATGAACATTTTCATTATCATCAAGATCCAAGTGTGATCGTGTAACTTGTGGTAAAACGGTCAAAGTAGCCCACCAAGTTGGAGTTCCATAATGCACGTTTGGGCCAACGTACCAGGCATTTGATGATTGATCAGCTAAATCAATGCTGTCCTCAAATTTTTGGACATTTCGACCCTCAATACCAACAGCCCAGCTTGGATTGAGTTTATAAGAAACACCTGCCGTAAAAGCTAGTTCACTCTCCTTCTCTGTTTCTCCGCCTTTAAACTTCCACTCTTGCTCAACAATACCGTTAAGGACTGTGACCCAGTTGCCCATATTTTTTTGTAATATAATCTTCTCTTCTAATTTAAATTCCTCAGCATCAGAGGTAACTTCACCGTAAAGAAGCAAACCAAATGGATCTAAATTTGGATTCATTAACTGATATTTCCATTCTGAAGAGATCCCTGTAAATTCCATTCCATCCTGACTCTTTCCTGTTGTGTTATCCGCATTAGGGCTAAAATAAACATCTTTGAAATTAAAATAGATGGCTGTGGTTAGTTTTTCAGTTAATCCGTACTCAAACTCACTTCTAAAATCCCAACGAGCATAATCTCCACCGTTACGACCGATCCTGCTTGTAACCCACTGCTCAAACTCCCACTGACCTTCAGGCAGCACGTCTGCTTCATAGGAATAGGTAAATAATCTTTCATCTGCAACAGCAGCTCCTGATGCAACAAAAACACCAAGTAATAGTGCTATCGAACTTTTAAATACGCTTCTCATCTTACTTTCTCCTAGCTAAATAATTCGCATAACCAGGGAGGCCATGCCTTACGTTGGTGGGCATACTAAATCATAAACTTTATATGTCAAGGGGCTGCTTCATATGCCGAGCAGTTATAGCTAAAATCGCCTTATCTAGTTGCTTTAATTAGATAAATACAGCTTTAGACTCTTTTATCTATCTCTCAACAATTTGATATTTGCTCTAGTTACAATATAACTCTCCCGATGAATAATCGGATCTCAGTTGTAATATTGCTCCTGCTCATATCGTTTTCAGTTTTTAAAAATCTGACTCCTGAAAACATCGTTTTCACTGAGGATATAAGTCTTAGTTTTGCTGTAGCAGATCATATTCTTGATGGTGGCACTCTGGTTCTTGGCCCCCCATCACATATCGGTGGTCGACACCTTGGCCCAATTGGTTACTGGTACGCAGTGCTGGCACTCTGGTTAGGTGGTGGGACTTATGGTGCAATCCTAGTGCTTAGCGCGTTAGAGATCTTAGCATTCTTTGCCATTGCACTTTTAGCTAGAAAAATTTCAGATCAAACAAATTGGTGGGCCACTATAGGAGTGTTACTAACAGCCTTAGCTGTACAATATAATTACATTCTTCGGATACCCTGGCAAAATCATTTTACACTCGTAATGAGTATTTTATTTTTATTCGGATCATATTCAGTATTAAAAAATGGATGGCGATCTTTTTCGTTTTTTCTTTTATCATCAAGCCTCCTTGTACAGTTTCACTATTCAACGATTCCTTTTGTGGCCGGTATGGGGCTAGTAGTAATATATGTTCTGTTTAGCTCACAAAGAAAAAAAGCCTCAGAGATACTGTCTTTATTTCTATCCCCCTACTCTCTTATCCTATTAGCTTTGACTACTTTGAGCTGGATTCCGTTAATTCGGTATGAACTATTTTATGGAGGAACTCTGTATGCCCATTTTACAAATCATTTATCTGAAAAGAATGCAGCTATAGGCATTTATGGTGCTCTTAGTGAGTTTGTTTATTTCATTAAAAAATTCTCAATTGGAGATAATTCCTTTTTAAGTTTTTTTGGCAAGTATAATCTCATAGCTCAAAGCATTGCTATAATTTTAACTATTTTTACTGGATATCAATTCCTAAAAAGAAGGTCTGGCCCGGAACTTAGATTTATTATCGGGTTATCTATCTCTACAATTTTTCTTGTCGTAGCACTCTCCAGAGTTGCGCCCCCATTTTACCCCTCATATCTTTACGGGCTCCTGCCACTACCAGCATTAATCATAGGAATACTTGTTTATCAAACACATCTTAATTTACAAAGCTCATCTAATATCGTTTTAACTTGCTCTACTTTCTTTGCTCTTATACTTTCCGCTATAATTCTAAGAAATGGCTACTTTGCTCTTATTCCAAGGGATAGTTATGTTACAGAGTACCATTCTTTAAAACACGTTGATGATGTTGCAAAAATTATTAATGCTGATCGTAAAGAGTTGCCGACTTTAATCTCAGCAAAATCTGCTTCAAGATTTCTTCAAGGTCCATATTATTACCAGTTAGGCAGAGATCATTACCCATTAATGAGTTATTGGGATTGGATGCCCGAACTACCACAAATAGATAAGAAAACAATTAATCTAAATTACCTAATTGCTTGTCCAAAACCTGAAGGTACGTATAGAAAACAGATCAATAAAGATTTTGAAAATGAGGGTTGGATATTTGATTATAATTTAGATCTTTCCCTATGTCCTAGTTGCTCAAAGTGCGTGATTAGGCGATTTCATAAAGAGAAGAACTAACCTTAAAAATAATAAGCAACCTGGATAAAAGCACTATCATCCTGACCAAAAACAGATCCATCACAATCTCTACAGAGATTAAGTGCCGAAAGAAAAATTAAATTTTGAGTCAATTCGTACGTGGCACTAAGTTGTAATAGTGAACCTGCTTCATTAATATTAAAAAGGATTAGTTCCTGAATATTTAGAAGTGGGGTTATCTCCTGCCTTACTCCAATTGATAGATAGCTCTCACTCAAGGTAAAAAGTTCTCCTCGTGCTATTCGCTTAGATAAAGCTGGTGATAGCTGAGTTAGAGCACTAATAGTATCCAGATCTTTTGCAGTTCCAAAACCACTATAAAAATACTCTATAAACCCATACCAGTTTTTATCTAGAAACTCCCAGGAACGATCTATGTTGCTCACTAACTGAAGATAATTTTCCCCATCATCAGGGCTATCATCAGGGCTATCACCAGGCCTATCATCAGTATGAGTAAGTGCTGCATCAAGACGCCAAAGTGATGACCAAAAATCCTTATTAACGCCGGCTCCAATAACCGTATCCCCATAGTGATTAGCTAATATCCCTTGAAATTCAAGGGTACTATCAGTGAGTCTCTGATTAAGTCTTACTCCGTACGAACTCTGATCTTCTTTAATTTGGTGAGTTTCTTCATCTCTTCTTGGAAGATAGATAAATTCGAATTGAGTAAGGTCGTTGGGCAAAATAGTTAGGTAAACCATATCGTCTCCAGGCTTATACTCCTTATCAACACTAGCTGGAGCAAAGGGATTAAAAATATCTAGTGCCTGAAACGCCATGCCCTGGCCCCATGAGATCGCTTGGCGACCTAGCTTCACCTTATATCCCTCTCCCTTATAACCGAGAGAGGCTCGATCAAATCTAGCCACAACAAATGTATTTCCATTATTACTTACAAGATCGCTTAAATCAAAAAGTTTAGTATCATCAGTTTGAAAATATGACGGATCTTGGTTTAATAGCTGAGAATAAAGATTTCTTTTATTTAAATCTCCAATAACCTGCTCAGTAACTTGGCCATCAATATTTAAATCAAATGGTCCGTGCCCCTCCTTAAGGCTAATCCTTAAATCTCCTAGTGCTTCTTTTGAATCATTAAGTCCAGATTGTTTTTGGAGACTTTCCTCGGTAAATTTTGAGTATGTCCCGTTTAGTTTTAAATGCCCTGAAAGATTTAGATCGTCAGCTACCGCAACCAAGCACGACGAGGCCATTATAAAAAAAAGAATAACAAAGTTAACTTTTAATATCTTCAGATATAGCTCCATCTCTTAGCTTTATGATTCTTCTTGCAAATTCCATAACAATGGGATCATGGGTTGAAAAGATAAAAGTAATCCCTAGTTTTTCATTCATCTCACGCATCAAAGAAACAAGGTTTCTAGCGGTATTGGAATCAAGATTAGCAGTTGGTTCATCAGCTAATAAAAGTCTAGGTTTAGTTACAACCGCACGTGCGACCGCTACTCTTTGCTGCTGACCACCTGATAACTGAGATGGTCGCCTGCTTTCCAACCCCTTTAGTCCGACTTCCTCCAAAATAGCTATAGATCTTTCCTTTCTTTCCTTAGGCGACACTCCTTGTAATTCCATTACAAATTCTACGTTCTCTCGTGCAGAGAGAACAGGGATTAGATTATAGGCTTGAAAGACAAAACTTATATTGTTGAGTCTTAGATCCGAGAGTTGGCTCTTACTAAGAACAGCTAAATTGACGCCATCTACAGTAACCTTCCCACTCGTTGGAGTATCAAGGGCACCAATTAAATTAAGTAAGGTGCTTTTACCAGACCCAGATGGTCCAACTAAACTTACAAATTCCCCCTCATTAATTGTTAAAGAGACATTATTAAGGGCTGTTACCTTTGTCTCCTCTTGGTCGTATATTTTACTTAGCGATTCGCATTTAATAAGAACACTCATTTACTCTCCTCTTTAGACTGCATGCTACACCCCACGTCCTGAAATAGAGGTAACAGGATCATACCTACTGCCTTTCCAAGCTGGATACAAAGTACTAATAAGACCTATTACAACTAATAAAACGCTACATTGAATCCAATCACGAGCTATAAAGCGTGGTATTACAATCTTACCGAAACCTAACTGCTCTGATGCAGCTGCAAATGTAGAGAGATCAATTCCATCACTAAGTATAAAAAAATTCATCGCTCCCATAAGATTCCCCATTGATAAGCCGATCACTAAAAGCATAAGAGACTCGACAGTTACCATACTAAGTAATCTTTTTGGCTTAAGACCAAGTGCCATCATTACGCCAAACTCCCTCATTCGCTCAAAGGTTGACATCAATTGCGTATTCACTACACCAAAAGAAACTGAAACTATCACGATAAAAAACCAGATGATTAAAAACCCATCCTGGACTTTTCGAAGAGCAATGACCAAAGGCTCTAATACATACCAAGAATCTATCTCCATTTCAGGAAATTCCATTTTTAAGGTAGCGATTGCTGCATCTACCATCTCTGCATCTTCAAGCTTTAATGATATCTCTGATATACCATCCTCTAAATTTAAGAATGACTGGGCGACCTCTCGCCCAACAAATACAAATGCTTTCTCGGTGCTCTCTAACTTTGCATCAAATACTCCAACAATCCTAAAGCCTCTATCAACAATAGAGTTATTAGAGTCTTGAGTAACTAACACAACCCTGTTTCCAAGTTTAGTTTTTAAAATTTCTTTTAATCTTTTACCTATGATGATGCCGGGATCTTTTTGATCCATTAACTCTAATCCCTCACTGACCCCATCACCAATAAAAGAGAGAGATTTCTCAGTCTGTGGATCGATTCCTACTAAATTTACACCGACGGACTCTCTCTCGCTAAGAAGCACTGCAGGAACTCTCACCCTTTCGGCAACTGCTCGAACCTTAAGGCTAGAGAGGCGATCTCTAACAATAGAACTACTGATATTAAAATTGAACTCGGCGGCAGGGTCGTCAAGATACTTTGGTGCATGAATCTGAACATGCCCGACAAGGTTATTAATTGCATCATCGGCCATACCATAACTAAGACCTCTAGCAATCGAAGAGAGGGTTACGGCACTCCAAACACCAATAGATATAGCTCCTATTGTGATCAATGATCGTTTAGGGTTACGCCAAATATTTCTGAAAGCAAGCTTTAAGATGATTGGCATCTTAGACCTCACCTTTTAGTGCTTTAAGAGGATCGAGTCGTAAAACTTTAAACATAGGATATAGAGTTGAAAAAATGGCTGAAACTCCCACTGTAAAAGAGGGCCAAAAAAAACTTTTTAGACTAACTTCAGGAAAGATTCGCGAAGGCAAGTTCCATTTCTTTAAAACCTCCTCGGCTCCAGGAGCACTAAATCCTACTGACCCAAAATACTCTACGATCAAAGCTCCAAAGAGATTACCTATCAAAATTCCTATCAGAATTAAAAAGAGAGCCTCTAGAAAAAGTAACCCAGCCATAAATTTTGGTTTTAATCCTAACGATAAAATAACCCCAAACTCATGGCCTCTCTCAAGAACACTCATAAGAAACGTATTCAGAATGCTAAAAGAAACTATTACAATAAGTGAGGTATAAAATAGCCATCCAGCAGACATGTCAAGATCGATAGATTGCTTAAGTCCTGGCAAAAGTTTTTGCCAATCAAGTACTGCCAACTTCTCCTCTCTTTGCTGACTCAAAATAATCTGACTTATTGGGGTAAGCAGCTCCTGAGCAGTGTCAGCATCCTTAGATCTAACTACAATTGCGTGAGCTCCTCCATTCATTTCAAACAGCTCATCAAAATCTCTATACGAAATTTCAACAGTGCTTCTATCAATCTCAGTAGAACCACTCTCAAATATTCCAATAACAGTTAGTACCGTAGCGACAAGGCTCCCATCCAAGCCTTGACTCATTAAAGTAAGCGGCTGACCTGTGCCTATTTTTAAATTTTTTGCTAAAACAGAACCAATGACCGCACCTAGGTATTGATTATTATCAAGATACACACCATCTTTTATAAGACCAGGAATGTTAGAAACCTCACCTTCGCTCTCAGGCTCAACACCTAAGATTTGAACCCCATAACTTCTTGTTTCTGATGAAACAAGACCAAAACCAACTCCACGCATTGAAAGACCTTCGATACTAGAGAGTTCTCTTATCTGTGCTTTAAGATTATTAGCACTAGTAATTACATTTCTTATCTCTGGATTGTCGTTATAGCCCTCTCCTTGTATCTGAATGTGTCCGTGTAGAATTCCAACACTAGCGCTAATAGCAGCATCATATGTTTTTAACTGGAGACTAAAAAAAAACTCTAAAACCATGATGGAGAATCCAATAGCGCCAACGGTGAGGATCGTTCGTTTTGGATTACGCCATATATTTCTCCAACCGAGTTGAGGTAGAATCATCTTGGATTACTCAATGAACTTAATGTAAATTCAGTATCAGAGATCTCAATGTTAAACTTTATCGAATTGTGAACAATTTCTGTCCACTCATCCTTCTCTTCTACTTTTGTGATTCGCATTACCTTTGGATAAAGTTTACCATCCATCTCAGTTATCTTTTTTGCCTCCAAAACCTTAATAAGCTTACCTGACTGATCATAGAATTCATGTTTAAGAATAATTTTATCATCCCTAATTTCTAAAACTTCCTTACCCCAAACCACCGGGGCAAACTCCTTTGGCGTTGATTCAATAATAAAAATTCTGTGTCCATCGTTTTCTTTTTCAGATACCAGTTTATGAATATATTGATCTATAATATCATCGGATTTAGTAAGATCTCTATAAGAGAAATCTGACCCCATCCAACTCTGTGCTTTCATACTTGCAGGAATTTTTATCACCCGATTAATTTTCGGTGCAAAACTCCAGGTTTCATCCCCAATTGATAAGGTGGCACTTCCAGCATCTTTGGCTGGAGCAGTAAATCGAACAAGGGATCTCTCATTTCCCTCTGTCAGAGTGATGATTGAGAGTTTTCGTTCCCAATCTGGTCGATGGATCACCATATCGGCCTCAGCCTTGGAAGAATTGTCCCGCCAATAATTAACAGCCCCTTCTACTAGATCCTGAGGTGATTGAGCGCGACAAACCGTTGTCATCATAATAAATGACAAGCTTAGGATGATGGGAAGCAATTTAGACATATTAGTAGACTCGCATGGATTAGTTAAAAAATACAAAATGTAAGATTGTATGGAGATTTATTATCGTCTTATACTGTTAATCTTATACTCAGCCATAGCCTGTTTTGCTATCCTTATTTTTTAAGGCAAGAACAAGACAGGGATTGACTTTGATCCGGATTTTTATAACTACAGCTATGCGAATGTTATGAATGAACTAGTTAAATCTATAAAATCAAAAATTCGAACGGTACCTGACTTTCCAAAGCCAGGAATTCTCTTTTATGATATTTCTACTGTTTTAAACGATCCGTCTGGATTTAAAGACTGTATTGATGCAATGATTCAAAAGGTATCTGATCTGGAGTTTACAAAAGTTGGTGCAATTGATTCCCGTGGATTTATATTTGGTGCAGCCTTAGCCGATAGGCTTAACAAGGGTTTTGTGCCGATACGTAAAAAGGGGAAATTGGCGGGTAAAACTTTTAGTGCTTCTTATAAACTTGAGTATGGAGAAGCAACACTAGAAATCTCAGATATCGCTGCTGATAAGGGGGATAAATTTATTATCATAGATGATCTTTTAGCTACTGGAGGGACAGCCCAGGCAGCCTGCAAATTAATAGAGCAACTTGATGCTAAAGTAGTAAAAGTCTTATTCCTTATTGAGCTTTTAGCCTTAAAGGGACGAGAGAATCTTAAAGGCCATAACGTTGAATCTGTGTTACAATACTGAAATATGTTTGGAATCAGCCTACCCGAATTAGCCATTGTTTTTATAATTATCCTTGTATTTTTTGGGCCAGATAAGCTACCCGAAGCTGCCAAAAAGTTAGGAAAGCTAATGAGTGAGCTTAAACGAGGCTCTGATGCAGTAAGGAGAGAATTTTATAATTCTGTCTATGCTCCTGTTAATGAGATCAAAGCAGAAGTGCGGCGTGAGCTTACCACCGCTCAAAATATGGCTAAAGAGATGGTCACTGCAAATGTGGTAGATGATCACGATGAGAAAGACTACAAATCAGCACCATGTCCGGAAGATTCAATGAAAAACTTGAAGGACCTAAAAGAGAGCTAAGCGAATGGAGACTGAACAGACTTCAACCAAAAGCTCGGCTGATGAGCAGCCACTAATGGAGCATATTCGTGAATTACGAATCCGGCTCATCTATTCTTTAGTTGCGATTATAATAGGAGCTTGTTTTTCCTATACTTATGCTGAGAATATCTTTTACTTTTTATGCAAACCTTACTTTGAATCTTTTCCTGATAGTATACTGATCGGAACGGGCCCTGCTGACGCTTTTTTATTAAAACTAAAGATGGCTGTTGTGGCAGGTACCTTAGTCTCATCCCCAGTAATATTTTATCAGTTTTGGCTATTTATTGCCCCTGGGCT
>CAZFXN010000002.1:38833-101037 GCA_964523015.1 uncultured Bdellovibrionales bacterium
GGTATGCAATTGTAGTGATTTTTATCTTATCTGCTATTATGACCCCACCAGATGTACTGACTCAGTTTTTAATGGCTGGGCCACTCCTTATTCTTTATGGAATAAGCATCTTAGTAGTTCGATTTACAGAGAGACAGGCACGGAGACAGAAAAAAGAATCTCAAACATAGAATTTTTTCCCTATATATCCCCATATGACAGACACCTCCGCTTTTGGAAATGAAGCAACAAAGTATTTTTATGAATTAACGCCCGAACGCGTACTATCTGCGGTAGAGGAGCTGGGCGTATCGTGCACTGGGCGAGTACTAACTTTAAATAGTATGGAGAATCGGGTTTATGAAGTTGAGATTGAGCTAGATGATCCTGATCCAAAAAACCCTAGTGAGAAATTTAGGATTGTAAAGTTTTATCGCCCTGGCAGATGGTCGAAAGAGCAGATCCTTGAAGAGCATGAATTTCTAGCAGATTTAAAAGAACATGAGATTCCTGTTGTGGCTCCACTATCATTTCCTGACAATAGCACTGTTAGAACATTGGCCGATCTAAATATAATCTTCTCTGTTTTTCCAAAAGTTGGCGGCAGAAACCCTGATGAGTTTACAGATGAGCAAACTCTGCAGATTGGCCGGCTTATGGGTAGGATGCATGCTGTTGGAAAAGCAAAAAAGGCTTCCAATCGAATAACTCTCTCCCCTCAAACGTATGGTCTAAATAATTTGGAGTTTCTTTTAAATTCAAATTTCATCCCTAATTCTATTATTAAGCCTTACCAGGACGTAGTTAAAGAGATCTGTGATCTCTCTACTCCACTCTTTGAATCGGCAACTAACCAGCGTGTGCATGGCGATTGTCATATGGGAAATTTATTATGGGGAAGGGAGGGTCCATTTTGGGTTGACTTTGACGATATGGTCACCGGACCTCAGATGCAGGATCTTTGGCTTATTGTGCCTGGGCGAGACAGCGAAGCAAAAGAGAAGTTTGAAATATTACTAGAAGGGTATGAACAGATGTGCCACTTCGATCGACGTACTCTAAAATTAAAAGAACCACTTCGTGCACTTCGCTTCATACATTTTAGTGCTTGGATCGGAAAGCGTTGGGAAGATCCCGCCTTTAAGAGAACATTTATCTCTTATGGAACAGATCCGTATTGGCAAGAGCAGTTAGGAGATCTAAAAGATCAACTTGAGTTAATCAAAGCTAGTAGCTACGGCGATACCTAATCTTCGAGATTACGGCCAATAATTAAATAATCAACCTCTCCAGTGATTAGAAAGGTATAAGTTCTGCTTTCTGCTAAGGAGATCAATCCAGAGAATAGGGACCTTTTATCAACAGTGCGGTTAATTTTAAGTTCAAAATCTCCAGCGGGGACCTCGATATATGACGAGATCCCGCCACTTTGAGTCCCGTCAGTGATAACTACATCTCCTAATGTTGCACTGACTGCGGATGCACCTATTAGGGCATGGGCAACTCTAAAAGCAGACATGCCATTTAAAATCTCCGGTCGATTATCTTCAACTAAGTTTGTGCTTAATCCAAATTTTTCTACGTTACCATAAAGAAGTAATGTACGTCGGGAATCTTTTTCCACTGTTATTGGGAATGCTGAGATCTGATCTAATGAAGTAGCTCTAACTAATTTTAAAACCTGTTCTCCACTAGGGAGGCTCACAAAAAAAGAGCTCTCCGCAAAAAAGGAAGAGCCTAATTTATCCTCTTTCAAACTTGAATAAAGATCTACTGGGTTTGCATCAATTGCACCGTGAAGGATCCTAATTGCAGTACCTTTTACATTCGAGGTAGGTTTATTTTTTGAGCTGCCTTTTTCACCGCTTCCGCCGCCGCCGCCGCCACCGCAGCTGATTAGAAAGCCAGATAAAAAGATAAAAAGTAAGAATAATGCGCAAGCAAAATATCTATTTTTTCTAGTAAGAAATCTCATTTTTACATCCATTTTCATGCCATTCTTATAACTGCTCAGAACAATTGAAGCTAGTGTATGATCTGCAACTAGGCAAAATTGACCGGTTCTATTGACACAACCAGCGTTTCGCCCGATTCTAATAATACGGGAGATAATGTGTAGACGGGAACTAAGTTGTGCTCTCTCCCCTCCCCCTTACTTAGCTTCCCCACAACTTGGACGTATCTCGTTACCATTGTGCTTGCCGCAAAAAGTATGGGGCGCCTATCCAGTGAGATAGGCGCCGTTTTTTTATTTCTGTTATTTATTTCTTAGACATCACTTTAATTCCACTTTAATTCCAATATCTTCAAGTGATTTAATAACACTCTTGCCATGCTCTCGATCTCTAACTTCCAGTAAAAAACCAAGCTCAACAATTCCTGGAATAGATGATGAGCGATCATGATACACATCTAAGACATTGGCCCCATTCGTCGCAATAATACCTGAGACTTGATGTAAAAGTCCGGGCCTATCGGCTACTGATAATGAAACTCTAAGCCGTCTGCCTCTCTCTACTAGATCTCTCTGTATTATCGTTGATAGAAGATTAATATCAATGTTACCTCCAGAAACTACTAGGACAACCTTTTTATACTTTTCTGGTAACTGCTTAGCTAAAAGTGCTGCTAGTGGCGCAGCACCTGCACCCTCTACTAAAGATTTTTCTAACTCTAAAAACTTAACAATCGCATTGGCTATATCTCCTTCAGAAACTGCCACTAAAGCATCAACCCTCTCCTTAATTATCTTACCTGTTATGTCCCCAATACGCTTAACTGCAATTCCATCAGCAATAGTGACATCGCTAAGATTTGGCTTCTGGGCACTTTTTTGATTTTGATGAGTTACTGACCGCTCAGACTGAACACCTAATATAAATGTATCTTTCTTTTTTTCCTTAATTGCTGTAGCAATTCCCGAGATTAGACCACCACCTCCAATCGATACAACAACAGCATCAACATCACTAAGCTGCTCCAGTATCTCAAGTCCACAGGTACCTTGTCCGGCGATAACAAGCGGATCATTAAAAGGATGGACAAACCTTTGCCCTTCATCAGCACTGTACTTTAAAGCATACTCAAGTGCCTCATCAAAAACAGTTCCCTCTAAAATAACCTTAGCTCCTGCTTTTTCACATGCTTGAATCTTAACTAATGAAGCAAATGAGGGCATAACGATCGTGCAAGGAACTCCTAACTTATTTGCAAAGATACTTAACCCACGAGCGTGGTTTCCCATACTTGCTGCACAAACTCCTTGGGCTCTCTGCTCAGGAGATAAATTTAAAAGAAAATTTAGAGCACCTCTCTCCTTAAAAGCACCAGATTTTTGCTTACTCTCCCATTTGCAATAAACCTCCCGTCCAGAAAGTTCACTAAGTGCAGGTGAAAAATATAACGGTGAAGGTGGTAAATATGAGCCTATTCTCCCCTTAGCTGCTTCAATATCAGCTAAACTAACAATCTCAACCACTGGATATTCTCCCTAAAATTATATTAGTATAGTCACCTTGTTGATCGTAACTGAGCAACCCCCTACCTGAGTGGTATCAAACTAAATGGTATCAAAAAAGGGGCTTTGTAATAAGTAGTATTGTAATAACCGTAAGTGACAAGTAATGGTATATCGAGTTTTAGAAAAAAAAATCTCTATATCTGACGTAGCTGAGATAGCAAAAGCCCGCCTTGTCGGAAAGACAGATGGGGTCGTTTGTGGGATCTGCTCTAACAATGAACCTAGAGAGAATTGCCTTACCTTATTTACCGGATCTAGTAAGAAACAGCTAAGAGAAACTCTTTTTGGAACTAAAGTTACTGCCGTCTTAGTCAAAGAGGGAAACAGCTTTGACGACTTAAAAGATAGTGTGACCTTATTATATGTAGCTAATCCAATAGCAGCCTTAGTATCGATCCTTAGTCATTTTGTTCAATTTGCTGATTCAGATGGAGTAATAAACCAAACTGTGGAGATCCACAAAAGCGCAAAACTAGGTAAAAACATATCTATCGGTGCCTTCTCAGTGATAGGCGAAGGTGCTGAGATCGGCGATAATGTAGTAATCCATCCTCATGTTGTAATCTATCCGTTTGCTAAAGTAGGTAGCAATTCAATCTTGCATTCTGGAGCTACAATTAGGGAATACTGCGAAATTGGAAAATTCTCTCTTATTCAAAATGGAGCAGTGATTGGTTCCGATGGTTTTGGATATTTCTTTGATGGCTCCATGCTAAGAGCAGTGCCACAAATCGGAACTACCAAACTTGCAGATTATGTAGATATTGGAGCAAATACCTGCATTGATCGAGCCACTCTAGGAACTACTTCAGTCGATATGGGGACAAAATTAGATAACCTTGTTCAAGTTGGGCACAACGTAAAGATAGGCAAGATGAGCATTCTATGCGGTCAAGTTGGTATTGCTGGTAGTGCAATCATAGGGAATGGGGTGACCCTAGGTGGGCAAGCAGGCGTTGGAGATAATGCTGTTATTCCGGATAAATGCCGTTTTGCAGGCCAATCATCTGTCTTTGGTAAGGTTACTGAAGCTATGGACTATGCCGGCTCTCCTGCTGTTCCCCTAAAGGATTGGAAAAGACAGATTGCAGCTCTTAGAAAGCTTCCTAGCCTCTTTTCTAAGTTAAAAAAATAAGAGAAATTACTTTAATCCACACTTTACATGTTGGCCATGTACAAATCTCAATCTATACTTAGCGGTAACTGGCTTTTGCTAGACTTTCTATTGAACTATGTACTCTTCTAAAATCCTAAGACACCTTTTAATAATTGTACTGCTTGGAACAGTAGTTGGAATGTTTGCTATAACCTCCTGTGGCGGATCCTCCCCAGCAGTGCTTAAGAAAAATACCACATCTTTGGTTGTCGTCCATTCCCCACATCTAGATCCTCTAATGAATTATCTAGCCAAAGGGTTTCATGCCTCTCCGTATGCTGTCTTAGCTGACGGTTCAAAAATAGATCTAAGATTGATTTCTGAACCCTCACTTGAAGCATCTAAGAAAATCAGTTCTGGCAAACTCAAAGTCCATGCTTGGCTTGCTCCATCAACTTCTCTTATAAACTATACTAATGCAAACCTTAAAAATCTTGGACCAAAGCAAACAGACTGTGTCCAAATATTTGCAACTCCTACAATCGTAGCAACAACGAAAAAAAACACATCGAAGCTAAAGGCAAAAGGTAACTCTTTCTCTTGGTCAAAGCTTTTTGATGAACAGATAACAAATGAAAATGCAGCAAATCGACTTACCTTTAATCATGCCGCACCTTTTGCAAGTGGTACCGGATTAGCCGCATTAATTCAATTAGCCTATGTTTCATTAGGTTATCCTAGTACCTTACGAAATGAGGATCTTTCTACTCCAAGAGCTTTAAGTAAACTTGAAAAATTTGAAAAATTAGCATCAGGTTATGGATATTTTGATCGTGCCCTCCTTAATCAGGTAGCTTGGGCTCGAAATGATAAGGTGCACTATACTATAACATCTGAGCAAGCATTAGCCGTTTACAACCTAAACAGAATAAAAAATGGACTTGAGCCTCTATTAGCCTTATATCCCGAAGAGGGATCTTATTGGGTAGATTACAACATGTGCGTTTCAGATGCTGATTGGCTTTCTCCAGCTCACAGAAAAGCTATTCAACAGTTAAATTCCTTTTTAACGACTGAGCAATCTCAAACGGCTGCGGTATCTTTTGGTTTTAGACCATCTGGAGGAGCAGTGGCACTTGTGCCTCCACTAACACCTGAATATGGAATTGATGTTTCTAAGGGAAAGACCGCTCTATTACCAGTTACTGGCGAACTGGTTGGCACACTTCTTAATCGATGGCCTGATCTCTTAAAACCAGCGGCAATTCTTTTTGTAATGGATCTTTCAGGGAGTATGGAAGGACCATCTCTTAGAGTTGGCAAAACTAGCTTTCGTAATACGATAGCGTCAACATCATGGCGAGATCTTAAAGGGCTAATGAGTTTTACCACTACTACTAAAATTCACAGTGATTTTATAACAGATTCTGCCACTATCATACCAATTCTTGATAGCCTACAAGCTCAAGGCGGAAGTGCGGTCTATGATGCTATATTAAAAGCTAGTCAGTTGATTACAAAAGACTCACTGAGAGACTACCGTAAGACAATTGTTATATTTACTGATGGTGGCGATAAAAATTCTGACTCCCCACTTAAGCGACTTATCGATAACACAAAGGATATCTTTAATAGAAACAACGTAAATCTCATAATTGTAGCCATTGGCCATGAAGGGGATTTTTCTGACCTAGCGCTAGTCGCAGATGCTGCAAATGGTGTATTTATACACACTAGCTATGATGATGCGGCATTAGCATTTTCTAAGATCAGATCAATGCTGTAACTCCCTGCTTGTTTTTTATAGCAATTGTCATCATTTTTACGCGAAATTACTTCCAATTCAACTCAGCAATAATACGCATGCCTTGTAGAGTCAGAGCTTCGTCGTATTGCTGGATCCGTTTTGAGTGCTGGGTCATTAACTTTCCAAGACCACCTGTAGCAATAATGTGACTGAGTGGACCCTTTTCTTCAGCAATAAGATCAACCATCCCATCAACCATACAAACATATCCAATAATCGATCCAGACTGCATAGCGTGTACGGTGTTAGTACCGACAACTGTTTCCGGCCAGCAGAGTTCAACTTGTGGTAGCTTAGCTGTGTTTCTTACTAGAGCGTTGATGGAAGTTGTAATTCCTGGGGCTATTGCACCTCCTTGATAACTTCCATCTGCTCCAACATAATCAAAAGTAGTAGCTGTGCCAAAATCGATGACCAACGCAGGGCATCCATAAAGAACTTTAACGGCAGCAGAGTTTACAATCCTGTCCGCTCCAACAGATCTCGGATCGTCAGTATGAATTGACACCCCTGTTTTTATTCCAGGACCAACGATAAGGTAATCTACCTTTAATTGATCTTCTACAAATTTGGTCATTAAAGGAGTGAGTGATGGAACAACGCTAGAAATTACTGCTCGATCAATAGTAAAATCATCTCCGAAGGACATCCTAAAAAGAGAAAAGATTGAAGCAGCATACTCATCTTCAGTTCTTGCCGTATCGGTCTTCATTCTAAACTGTTTTAAAAGTTCCTTTCCTTTAAAAACACCGATAACAATATTTGTATTACCAATATCAATTACACATAACATATCGAATACTACCTCAATTATAGATCTAGGAGATAAGTTCTCCTGAAGAGATCTCCCTTGATTTGCCATCTTGTGTTATTAAAAGATGGCCTTCTTTAGTAACGCCTTCAAATATTCCTGAGACGATCTCACTACCAACATGAATGGAGATACTTCTACCAAGACCTTTAGCAAAGCTGAGCCATTGATCTCTAAATGCATCGAATCCAGACTTTTCTGTCACTAAGAATGCGGCATGAAGTCTTGGGCTTAATATACTAGCAATCTGGGGTGGAGTAAATTTTCTTCCGGTTAAGGTAAATAAGCTTGTAGAATTATCATGCTGGCTTGGCTCCCCTATAAGATTTACCCCTATTCCAACTAACAGGTGTCCACGCTCATTTTCCTTTAACAATTCGATTAAAATACCCGACACCTTTTTTCCTTCCTCAGATAAGAGATCGTTAGGCCATTTAACAGACAGCTTACACCCTAGTTCAGATAATACTTCCGCCAAAACACAAGCAGTAACTAAAGGGAATGAATGAATTTTAGATAGATCTCCCATTCCAATAAATGAGAAAGTTGCATAAAATCCAGCAGCTGAAGCATCCCAAGATCGTCCTTGACGACCACGTCCCTTACTTTGATCTTTAGCAAGAACTAAACCAGGCATATCGGTCGCGCATAGCGAGGCAATTTGAGCAGCAACGTCCATAGTTGATGGCAGGGTATTATAACAACGGATAAACCAAGGAGTTTTAAGTGGGAGTTGATTTTTTTTTATTCCCTGCTCAATCTCTGATTCCCAGACTATAATCCTACCAGTTTCATAATCAGTAAATTTTCCTGAACTTACCATAAACTTAATTCAATAAGATTATATCCATTGAGATATCTACGGTTTGATATTTGCTTGTAAGCGCACCCATTGAAACCAGTGCAACACCAATCTTAGAAAGCTTTGACAACATTTCAGAACTAATACCACCGGAAACTTCAATAACAGAAGCTGGGGATCTCTCCTTAATAAGAGTAATACAATTTGCAATCTCTTCATCACTCATATTATCAAGCATGATAGAAGTTGGCTGAAAGGACAGGCTATCTTTAAGCTCAGTTAAAGATCGAACCTCCACTTCAAAAGGGGTATAGACACCTTTCTTTGTAACTATCTTTTCAAGGGTCTGCTTAACACTGCCATTATTTGCGTCAATATGATTATCCTTAACTAGAATCATATCACTAAGTGAAAATCTGTGATTTTTACCACCTCCAACAGTGACGGCATATTTTTCTAAAATGCGCCAACCAGGAGTTGTTTTCCTTGTGTCTGCAACTAGTATTCCACCGGCTTTTTTTACTACTTCATTTGTATAAGTAGCACACCCAGAAAGTCTTTGAATAAAATTAAGAAACGTTCGCTCGAGCGAAATCATATCTTTAAGTTTACCATTAATCTCAGCTAACAATTCACCCCGGTTTACCCGAGCTCCCTCTATGATCTTTATGTCATATGACAGATCGTATCCACTCTGTTTGATTATAATTGGAATAATTGGCAATCCACAGACTATGAAATCGTCCTTTGAAAAGATCTTACCTTGCCCTACTAGATTTGGATCAACACAAAGATTAGAGGTAAGATCTCCATACTGAAGATCTTCTAAGATCGCTAATTCGACTATTTTTTGAATTAAGGGGCTTTCCCACATAAGAGACAACCGTATACGTTTATTGGATTATCCTACCTCAACTTTCTGACTTACCAAAATCCATTCGTGTAGATGCTTAGCTAAAACCTTTAGAATTGCAGTTCCTGGCACAGCTAAAAAGATACCCAGAAATCCAAACAGTTTTCCAGCAGCTAAAATCGCCAAAATTACTACTAAAGGACTGATGCCTACTTTATCTCCAATAACTTTAGGTGTTATCAACATGCCCTCAAGGCTCTGAACTATAACAAAGACTCCAATAACATATAAAATGGGAAGGAACTCTCCAAAGGTAAGAAGTGCCATAATAGAGCTACCAACTATACCCAATAAAAAGCCTAGATAAGGAACGATATTTCCAAATCCTGAGATAAGAGCTAGCAGGAACCACAACTCAATTCCTATCAATCCTAATCCAATTGAATATAAGACTGCTAGAATAAGACCAACTAAAAGCTGTCCTCTTACAAATGAGGAGACATAAAAATCGATCTCTCCAACTATTTGTGAAACTTTCTCTTTATTCCTAGGGCCTACTAGATCTAAAGCTTCTCGATGCATCTTTGGAAAATCTACAGTTAGGTAAAAGGTAATAAAAGGAAGTAAGATTAGGTTTAAGATAGTGAGAGTAATCGAATATCCTTTAAGAAGTGCTCCAAAGGCACCGGATAAGATCTTATTCACCCAACTCATATCTATTAAAGAAAACATGCCAGAGATACTGTCAATTTCGGTAAGATCTGCTGGAATTGGAAGAAGCTCCTTCACTTTAATAATTAAAGGATTAACATAGCTAGCTATCTTATGAGCGTAGTCAGGAAATTTCTTTGTTAGCTCATCGTAATCATTTACCAAAGTTGGCACAGCTGTACTAAAAAGAATTACGGTAGATACGATCAAGATCACAAATGTAAGAATGGTTCCAAGGCTGCGTGGAATTCTGTTTTTTTCTAGGTAAGTAACAACTGGATTAAGTAGGTAAGCTAAACAGTAACCAACAATTATTAATGTTACGATCTCTTTTAGCTCCAAGGCTATCCAGATCACTCCAATAAATAGTACTGAAACTAAGACCCACTTAGGTGGAAGTATTGACTCATTATTTATCACTTAGGTACCTATCCTTTAAAAATACTCGACGAAAAAATTTCCAAAGCATATCAGTCAACTGACACCCACTCAAACAAGTTCGGTAACTCAAAAATGAGCAAGTGCTGCTTCATGTTGTACGGAAATTCCCTAGTCTTTAAAAGCCTTTGCTAAATAAATGATAGCACTGGTCGACCAAAAAGCTGTTCTACTGCCTCACAAAGATTCTCAGATGCAGCGATACAGATTGGAGTATTCTCTCCATCTTTTAATTGAATAGGAAACGGCACCTCATCTACTTTTATTTTAATTGGGCAAGTGCCAGGGTACCTTCTAAAAAGATCAGCGAGGAGTTTTAAGTGCTCCTCAGCGCACTCGTTTTCCCTTAACTCCATTAAGGCGACCGTCGCACTCTTATCTCTAATATTAATTAAAGATTCGACTTTATCTAGAATCAATACTCGTCTCTCTTCGTTTACATCAAGTTTACCTGAGACAACTACCGGTTCATCGCCAACCAATAACGCTGCTACTTTTAAGTAAACATCTGGCCAAACAATTGTTTCAAGAGTGCCAAGCCAATCTTCTAAGATAAATGTAGCGTAACGATCTCCTTTTTTAGTATTTTTCAACTTAAGAGCTGTAACGACTCCGCCGGTTCTAACTTTAGTTGCTTTAGTTAGAGTTTTGATATCTGAAGTATTAGATAATCCGATCTTTTTTAACTCTTTTATGTATTTCTCTAACGGATGACCAGAGATATAAAATCCTAATGCTTCCCTCTCAAATCCGAGTTTTTTATTAATAGGCCATTCCGGTATATTTTGACGACGACGATGAATCTCATCATGACCACCTGACCCAGAGGAGAAAAGTCCGATCTGATGACTATCCAAAGATTTATGATAATTCTGAGCAGCCTTTAATAGCTCCTCAACTCGCCCATACATGTCACATCTACTGATCTGTGAAAAATCAAATGCTCCACAATTAATCAAACTTTCAACAACTCGACGATTAATTGTACGAGGGTCTACTCTCATTAAAAAATCCTCAAGATCTTTAAAGTCTCCACTTTCTGTCCTAACTTCAATCAACTTTGAAACGGCCTTTTCTCCAATACCTTTAACAGCCTCTAACCCAAAGCGAATCTTCCCCTCTTGAACTGAGAATCCTGAAATGCTGAGATTTACATCAGGAGGCAATATTGCAATTGATTGTTCTTTACATTCATTGAAATTTTTTAAAGTTTTATCACTATCGTTCATTTCATGGGACATAAGTGCCGCCATAAATTCAACTGGAAAATGTGCTTTTAGATATGCCGTCTGAAAAGAGATCAGGGCATAGGCAGCCGAATGACTCCTATTAAATCCATATCTGGCAAATGTTTCCATCTGGCCAAAGATTTCGGCTGCTAACCTATCAGGAATTCCAAGTTTCTTAGCTCCCTCTAAAAACCTACTCTGTTGCTTAGCCATCTCTTCGGGTTTTTTCTTTCCCATCGCCCGTCTAAGAAGATCCGCTTCTCCAAGAGAGTAATCAGCCAAAGTCCGAGCTAACTGCATGATCTGTTCTTGATAAACTATAATTCCGTAAGTATCTGAGAGGATCTCTCCCATCAAAGGGTGCAGATATATAACCTTTTCCCGACCATGCTTTCTCTCGATGTAACGCTCTACCATTCCAGCATCCAAAGGACCTGGGCGATAAAGTGCTAAAATAGCAACTAGATCATTAAAACAGTTAGGTTTAAGCCTTTTTGTAACTTCAGTAATTCCACCCGATTCTAGCTGAAATATTCCAGTAGTATCCCCGGCGCATAGCAGTGAATAAGATTTAGGATCGTTGACTGGTAATTTATGAAGCTCTATTTTTATCCCCTGACTCTCCTCAATCAGCTTCATGGCAGTATGAATTACAGTCAGAGTTTTTAAGCCAAGAAAGTCAAATTTTACTAACCCTATCTTTTCAACATAACTCATCGAAAATTGAGTTACTTCATTGCCCTCCTTATCAACCATCATCGGCATAAGATCTATGAGCGGACGATCTCCGATTACCACACCTGCTGCATGAGTAGAGGTATGGCGAACCAGGCCTTCAAGTTTCATGGCCAACTGAATTAACTCTTTTCCCTCCCCTTTGGCGTAATCAGCCAACTGTTTCTCCATCTTAATTGCTTCACTAAGTGGATAATCAAAACCCTGTCTTGGGGCTGGTACTAACTGAGCAATTCGATCTGTTTCTGCGTAACTAAGCCCTAAGGCTCTTCCAACATCTTTAATCGCAGCCTTGGCCTTTAATGTTCCAAATGTACAGATCTGGGCAACTCGATCTTTTCCGTACTTATTAACAACGTACTGAATAACTTTATCTCTGCCATAGATACAGAAATCGACGTCTATATCAGGAAGCGAAATTCTTTCAGGATTTAAGAATCTTTCAAAGAGAAGTTTATTTTGAATAGGATCAATTTCAGTAATACGAACAGCCCAAGCCACTAAAGAGCCAGCGGCACTACCTCTTCCTGGACCAACTGGAATACTGTTTTCCTTAGCCCATACGATAAAATCAGAAACGACTAGAAAATAACCAGGAAACCCGACCGACTCAATTGTTGTTAGCTCCAATGCTAGTCTATCTAAATACTCAGTACGCATCGAATCGACCCAGTCGGTGCGACTATCTTTCATCTCATCGAACCTTCTCTCAAGTCCCTGATATGCGTTTTCTTCGAGAACCTCGGCAAGAGATTTTTCAGTAGTCGCCTCAAATTGAGGCATGTAATAAGTATTAAAATTAAAATCTAAGTTACAAGATTCCGCGATTAAAACTGTGTTTTTAATAGCCTCTTCAGATCTTGAAAAATCTTTCAATTCCTTAAGGACTTCCTCACCAGTTTTTAAGTGAAGATTGACCCCCTCATGTTTCAGTCTGTCAGGATCTGTAATATTTTTCCCTGTAGAGATGCACATAAGCACCTCTTGAGCATAGTGATCACTTTGATCGGCATAATGGCAATCATTTGTTGCCACAACTGGGATTCCAACATCTTTAGCTAATTCAAAGCAGGCAGTGTTAAGTTTGGTCTGTTCCTTAATGCTATGGGGCTGAATCTCAAGATAAAATCTATCTTTAAAGGTTTTTGCATAATAATGAACTAAATCTTTGCCACGCTTTATATCATCGTACTCAATAAAGCTATTTAACTCTCCGGCAAGGCAGCCGCTAAGGGCAATTAAACCCTCATTGTATTGCTCTAATATTTCATGGTCGACTCTCGGCTTAAAATAAAATCCCTCTCGATAGGCTAAGCTTACTAATCGACACAAATTTCTATAACCAGTCAGGTTTTGGGCCAATACAGTTAGGTGATGAGTTTGGTGGCCCCCTTGGTTTTTTGGTTTTTTCTCAAAACGAGACCCAGGTGTTACATAAAGCTCACATCCGAGAATTGGTTTAATCCCGATTCTCTTTGCATGTTCATAAAACTCCATAGCACCATGCATGTTGCCATGATCAGTCATTGCAATCGCAGGTTGTCCAAGTGCGTGAGCAGACTCCAATACATCAGGTAATTTATTGGCTCCATCAAGGAGACTAAATTGAGTGTGTAGGTGTAAATGCGCGAATGGAATCAAGGTACAACTGTAAGTTATTAATGTTTAGCATCAATACTCTGCATCAATGCGTCGCGGAACCAGATGGTATCACGGCAGGCTTACAGGATAAAGAGAAAGAATAAGAAGATCCAGTGCTAAGGAGCAATCTCTCGCTGACTTAGAGCTTTTACTCCAATAAATCCAGCCTCAGGAAGTTTCACTTTAGCAGTCCTAGTCCCTAATTGGGCGAGTGAATTTGCATTAGAGAAGCTATACAGATTAAATTTGATCTTAGGCCAATTTTTCTTGAAATACTGTGCTGAATCTGGATAGGCCAGATCAAAAGTTCTAAAGCCATACTCCTCTACTAATTTAGGTATAGCCATCATTCTATGAGGAGTTTGATCCATTCTACTAGGGATTACAATTCCACCACACGATTCTACTAAAGCAAACACCCCAGCAACATCCTTTTTCAAGATATAATCACTCTTTCCACGTGCCGATTCTGGAACATCAAGAGTTTTTAAAAACTGTTCTAGGTCTTTAGATGAGAATTCCTCTGGAAAAAGGCAGGATAGAACTAGATCGTTACAGGCTCCCAATACACAACGAAGGTTTACCCCAGGTATTACAGTAAGAGGTGAAGATTGAGCAGCATCTACGACTTGATCGATAAATGCGCCACTATAATAATCTGTAAGGGCAATAACATCTAATCCCTTAACCTTAGCTAGGCTGACCATGGCTGGGGCTGTATCAATCCCCTCAATGCCAAAGTATCCAATTGATGCTGGGCTATGAACTCTAAGGTCTAAAACGTAGCTTTTCTTTCTACGTTTAGCTGAAGCTGACTTCTTACGACCTTCATTTCCGCTTACTTCCTTTTCAATCTTTGCGGACAATCTATCATTTGAATTCGACATTAAACATCCTTGTATAAACAAACCTTTTTCGTACTTAGCAACCTTACATTGCTACATTACTTCTTTGTCTCATCTGCAGGTGCTGCCTGTTTTGGAGCATCCACAGCTGGTGCAACCTCTGGAATTGCTGCGGGAGCGGCCTCTACAGCAGGAGCGGGAGTCGCTTCAGTAGTAGGAGGAGAAGCAGGTGCAGACTCTTGTACCACTACTTGTGCGGCCTCTGTGACCGGAGCTGGTGCTGCGAGTACTGACTCTGGTGTCGCTTGATTCTTTTGCACGTAAGCTTGGAGCTTTTCCTTAGTCTCTTTTGCTTCACGAGCAGTAGTACCTTTAGACTGTTGGACAAGATCTTTTATCATTGATCTAATAAAGGTTAATTGCCCTTCAATTCTTTCAAAATCACTAACACTTGGAATATTATTTAACTGAGCTGTTGCTCTTTCAAGTCGAATAGATAAGTTTCCTAACCGTCCAGCTAAAAGATCTAATTTTCCTTCAACCAGTTTTAATTCAGTTGCTGATGCTACACCCATCATCTTTACAATAGTCGAAGCACTTACATCAGCTTTACTAACTGAACCTAGATCGACTTGTAGTAATTCATCTATTTTTTCACGATCACTTGCGAAACGGGCTGACTCTGCACCACTTGAAGCTCTAGGGGTTTTTGAAACCTCCTTTTCCTTTGGATTAGCTTCACTTCCCTCTGGTTTATCATTTGCTTCTGTGCCTGATGATACATTCTCAACCATATGATGATTTCCTTTGCTTAAAACCGTATGGCCACGTGTTGTAACCCTTTTATAGGTTATCTAGTGCGAGTAACCTTATTGCTAGAAGTTTTATCAGTCTTCGCTGTTTCTTCAGCCTTCTCAGCCTTCTCAGCCACCTTTTCGTAATTTTGGCCTCTGCCTTTAGACTCATTTCTAGGCTCATTAGATTCAAGATTTTTGTCTTGGACAAGAGACAGCTTTGTTAATGGTTTAGCACCTTTAAGTATCCGCAAAAGTTTAATACGATTCTGATAATTTTTCTCGATTTTTATAGTTAGGCCATCATAAGAGAGTAACTCTCCCTTGTGGGGAATTCTTCCAAGCGTATGAATAACAAAGCCAGCTAAGGTGTTATACTCTCCCTCAGGGATGTTTAGGCTATAATCCCTATTTAAGTCATAGATTGAAATTCCACCATCAACTAAAAGATCTCCATTCTCAGTTAGTTTGACTTCTTCCTCATCGTCACTGATATCAAACTCATCAACTATATCTCCGACGATCTCTTCTACTAAATCTTCTAAAGTTACGATTCCACCAACCCCACCATGATCATCTTTAACTACGGCTAAATGCACAGCATTAGCGCGCAGATCTTGTAATAAGGCATCAACTTTTTTGTTGTAAGAGCAAAAATATGGTGGTCGAATAATATCTTTAATTAAAACATCCTCTAATGGTTGTCCAAAAAACTGCACCAAATCCTTAACCAAAACCACACCAATCACATCATCGAGATCTTCACCACAGACTAATATTCGTGAAAATCCACTAGTTTTAAAAGCTTCTACTATCTCCACTAAACTCTGGGTATTTCGAACAAAAACGATGTCCATTCTAGGTGTCATTACTTCTTGAACAATAGTTTCAGAGAAAGCAAAGATCCCTTCGATCATCTCCCTCTCCTCTTCATCTATTTCACCGGCTTCACTACTATGTTCAAGTATTTGAGTAATATCTTCAGCCGACTTTACAAGGTTTCTTTCATGAACACCTTCTAGATGGAAAAGTTTAATAATCTTATTAGAAGCTTTAGTTACCAACCAGGCTAATGGAAAAATTAACTTACAAACAAATATGATTGGTAAAGAAGCCATGCATAAAACCTTCTCAGGTTGAGCTCCTACGATCGCTTTAGCGATCTGGATCAGGGTAAATATAATCATGGCCAAAAGAAGGATGGCCAAAATTCCACCAGAGATTAAAATTAAAGAATCATCAGCTGGGTAACCTAGATTAGTTCCAGCATTAAAAAGGGACTGAATTTTACCTTGATGAAAAAGCCCAAAGAATAACCAACCAAAACTAGATGCGGCGATTAGTTGTCCTAGCTGACACTTTAAAAGATAAGAGTCCTCAAAAAACAAAATCTTTTTTGCGATGCTAGCAAAAAGCTCTTTCTGATTTTCAAGCTCTTCAATACGGGAGATACTACTACGACGGATTGCGACAGAGGCGACAATAAAAAAACAATAAAGTGTTACAAACCCAATAAAAAGGATTACAAAACTGAGTAAGTTACTACTTTCTCCCTCCATATACTAAATTTTTCTATTTAATTAAACGGTAAGTTTTGAGGAAAAATGTGAATGTGATGGCTAGGTCTATAGAAACAGGATTATTTATACAGTTAATCATAACAGGAAACTTAAAGCACATCATGATATGATGAGAGTATTTCTCTTCCTTGTCAATAAGTACCTGTCTATTTTAAGAGAATTAAGCCTTCAAACCCCCTCTAAGGTCCTTAATCGCAAGTAAAATTTCAAAGTAAAATTTCAATGGCAAAATTACTCTTTATCTTGCAGAATTAGTCCGGGTCTAACTTTGGACCTTTGGTAAATAGTAAGAACTTACAGAATAAGCACTCTAGGTGTCATAATGTTTCAAAATGAATATGAATATGGATCAGTACTATGAATAGTGAAGCAACGAGAGAAATCCTCTGGAATGTTGGATCTCTAACAAACGTAACAGCCATGTATATTTTTATGGTCATCTCTATGGTTTTTGGGGCTGTTGGACTTTTCAGCCATACAGAATTTGTCAAAGGAGGAAAAGCTGACACGCGTCACACTGGTAATTTTCTCGGACGTTCATTAGATCTAATTCGTGATGTAATCTTTCAAAGTAAAACTATCCAATCTCCTACACCTGGCGTTGCTCACACCTTTGTCTATCTAGGTTTTCTTGCACTCCTCTTTGCCACCACTGTCGTATTTATTCAAAACGATCTTGGTTTTATGATCTATCACGGTAACTTTTACTTAATCGTAACCGTACTTAGTGATGTTTTAGGATTCGGTGTCCTCATCGGTATCGGAATTTTTGCTCACAGAAGATATATCAAAGGAGCAGATCTAATTCATAATAGAGCAGCAGATGCAGTACTCCTTGGTTTACTTGCTTTATTAATTATTCAGGGTTTCTGTGTTGAAGGACTAAGAATTCACTACGGAGCGATTACAGGTAATCCTGATAAGTGGGCCAACTATTCGCCATTTGGACTCCTATTTTCATACTTTTTTTGGGGGCTCTCAGCCTCTGCCACTACGATGGTTCACTTCTCAGTTTGGTGGTTTCATGCTCTTACTACATTTTTATTTATTGCAATCCTTCCCTACACAAAATTCCTGCATATTGTAGCGAGCTCAGCGAATCTTTTTTTTCAAAGAACTTCTCAACATCCCGGCGCATTAAAATTTCCAGGAGATATTGAAAAAATGGTTGAGGGCGGTGAAGAATTTAGCATTGGGCTAGGCACCATTAAAGACTATACTTGGAAGAACTTTTTGGATCTTGATGCCTGCACAAGTTGCGGACGGTGCCAAGATGCATGCCCTGCTTATCGATCAGGCAAAGCTCTTTCCCCAAAATGGATGATACTAGATACTAGGAATCATGCCCTTTCTTTACATGCAGATGGAAAACTCGGTGAATCAAAACTTCCAAACACACTTAAGAAAGTTGATAGTTTCTTAACAAAATCCCTCCTTTTAAAACAGAGTGGCGTTACTGCCGCCTCTGGAGATGAGGGCGGTTATGTCTATGCTGACAACGGCACTTTTCGGGCAGCTAATAAACTAGTTCAGACTTCCGCGATCCTTTTAGGAAAAGATGCCGATCAAAGAATCTCGGGCGAAGTCATGAATAGTGATGTCTTTTGGTCATGCACAACCTGTATGGCTTGCGTTGAAGCATGTCCTGTTGGAATTAATCATGTCGAGCAAATTGTAGAGATTCGTCGCAACATGGTCCTTATGCAGGGAGAGGTCCCAACTGAAGCTCAAAAAACCTTAAAAGCACTTGAGAATAGAGGCAATCCATATGGACCACCTGAGGGGCGTCTTGATTGGGCAGCAGGATTAGATATTCCGATATTAGAGGCTGGTGCAAGTGTTGATTATCTTTATTGGGTTGGTTGTGTTTCTGCCTTTGATAAACGAAAACAGAAGATCGCTCAATCCTTAGGGAAAATTATGAAGAATGCTGGGCTCTCATTTGGCATCTTAGGAAAAGCAGAAGGATGCTCAGGGGATCCAGCTAGGCGATTAGGAGAAGAGAATCTTTTTCAGATGTTAGCAAAGAAAAATATTGAAACGTTAAAATCGATCCGGTTTAAATACTTAGTCGCCAACTGTCCTCACTGTTTTAATACAATTAAAAATGAATATCCTCAGTTTGGAAATTTAGGAAATGGCGAGCAGCCTGAGATTATTCATCATACAGTCCTACTAAAAAGACTTTTGGCTGATGGAAAAATAAAACTAAAAGATGAGGGAGTAGCTAAAGAGGTTACCTTTCATGATCCTTGCTATCTAGGCAGAGTTAACGGAGAATACGATGCTCCACGAGAGACACTAAAAGCTATTAAGAGTCTAAATATCATTGAGATGGATGAGAGTAAAAACAAAGCTATGTGCTGCGGTGCTGGTGGTGGTCATTTCTGGATGGACATGAAGGTTGGCGATCGGGTAAACACAATGCGTACCGAACAAGCAGCCAAGACCGGGGCAGGCACTGTCGCTACTGGTTGTCCTTTCTGTATGCAGATGATGGAGGATGGGGTTAAGCTTACCAACCGAGAAGAATCAATGGAGGTTAAAGATATTGCAGAGTTGGTTGCGGATAATTTGGTGTAAATGATTACCAGTTTACGGATCGATTTTGCAGTTTGAGTCCGGGTGCAACTTAAGGCCTCAAACTGCCCTTTATGTTAAGACATTG
The DNA here is from genome assembly GCA_964523015.1 of uncultured Bdellovibrionales bacterium. Taxonomy (GTDB): domain Bacteria; phylum Bdellovibrionota_C; class UBA2361; order UBA2361; family J135; genus JAWXBT01. The sequence goes on from CAZFXN010000002.1 coordinate 58,343, forward strand.
GTCGAAGCAAATCAATCTTCAACGATTGAGTTGCTTCGTTCCCTTCAAGGTCTGTAGCGGTAACAGTTAGTAGGAGTTTTAATTTTGGAATCTCCTTACCCTCGTCACTTGTAAAAGCACTCTTTGCTTCGCCTGATAATAGAATAGTCACTTCGTCTTGGCCTGCGTCTGGCAAAGAAAGTGTACCTGTCCCAACTTCAAAAGCACCTGAATTTGATAAACCAAGAAGTGCGCTCTGATTTGCATTCAAGGTAAGTGAAAGAGTTGTATCACAAGCTTCGGAGCATCCGATTGTAGCTTTGACACCCTTATTGATTCCCTTCTTTGCTTTAATGGAGGTATCAGATTGAATAACAACCATAGGTAAAACAACATCTGTTTCAGAAATTGCTATATCGCTGATCGTTGTACCGGATGGGAACGAGCCAATAAGTGTTGCATTTCCCCCGGCTATATCTAATGAATATAATTTTGAGAGAGTGTCCCCGCTCTCAGTTGCTACAACTAGTCCAAAAACTGAACCAATCGCTTTTCCAGCTACCACATCAAATCCGATATTAGTAAGCGGTGCAGTAAGTCCTAGCGAGCCTAAAGAAGTTATAACTCCACCATTGGGGCTAACAGATCCGTTTGGTCCACCTATGCGCACAAGTATTCCAAGGGTGCTGTCAGTGCCTAAAAGTGTTGTAACAGTCGCCGATGAAAAATTGTTCGTGTAAGCAACAGCATCAATGTTTGGATTGGCTCCGTTGTTGGCATCTCCGGCGTCGTAGGCCAGAGTGGTGTCAGTGCCAGCCACTGCCCCAGTATCAGGATTTAGCCGTATATTTTCATCACTTTCAGAAACTATTCGAATGCGGTCCACCACAGGATTGAAATCCATTCCGAATGTTGTTCCAGCAACAGTATTTGGGCTTCCCACTGCGATAAGTTCCCCTGTTGTGGTGTCAATTGTGTACAATTGTAAAGAAGTCCCGTTTAGACTAATCCCGTAAAGACCTCCATTAGCAGGACGAAAGTCTATCCCAACTAAGTCTTCACCAGACCCAAGTCCGGTTAACGAAATAGCTGTGACATCAGATGGATTGTTGCTGTGGAATTGAACCAAGGTGTTAGCCGAGGTAAGACCGAACACTGTTCGATTTGAGTCAGCTAACAAACTCACGGGCAAAATCAAAACGCAAGCAAACAATGCAACGAAATGTAATATTTTTCTCATTTTAGCTTCCTTGATCAATAGTTAAAAAGCGCACTCATAAGTGCAGCTTAGTATTTTAGAGATGATAAATTTAACATACCTACTTACTTTATACATACGATCTGGATCATCCCACAAGGGCTGGTGGCTTATGATTCTCTTAGTCCTAACATTTACTGGCGCAACTTTGGTATATTATATATGGCGCAGATCAGTCTTTGAACATGAATTCACAATATAATGGGAGATGATCTGATAGTTTCGCCCACTTTTTACCATTAAGTAGAATGGCAGAATGGCATCTAAGGTTCCGTGCATAGATCCTATCAAGCTTTAAAATTGGGAAATACGATGGATAGGTGGTTGCATAGGAGCCATGCAGGCATTTGAAACTTTCATGAGCAGCAATTTCGTTCTCAATTAAGATCGAGAGCCTACTTGGCCAATCATTAAAATCTCCTGCCAGTATTATTTTATCATTAGAAGCAACCTTAGATTTTATTAACTCGCAGATTTTTTTTGTTTGATGCGCTCGACCTCGGTGAACCAGATTTAGATGTACATTAAAGCAGTGCAAGATATCGTTCGATTCTGGCAGTTCAATTTCAGCATACAACATACCACGTTTTTCAAAGCGATTGGTCGATATATCTGCATTTGAAAATGAACGGATCGGAAACTTACTTAAAATTGCATTTCCAAAATGTCCTTTGCTTGAAACTGAATTTTTACCGTATGAGAAATGCGACCAAATAGAATCGGCTAAGTATTCAAACTGAGAGCTTGTTATGGCTGGGTCAGAAGTAGTCTCGTCTGTTTTTTCCCCGCCAACTACCTCTTGCAGAAAAACTATATCAATCGGCAAAGAACGAAGTGAATTACGCATATCGGAAAGAACCAAGCGAGCGTTACCTGCGGTCATCCCTTTATGAATATTATAAGATAGAACGTGCAAATATTCAGTCATAGAAACTTTTTAAACAAAAGAGCAAACTGACCAAACAACCTCTGCATTAGTGAAAAGCGCACATAACACTCCGACGTAACTTGCTCTGAATCTTGAATTGCCTTCTGAAAAGCATCAGATATTTGTTTGATTGAACTTGGTTCCAGAATGACAACATCAGCTTCAAAATCATGCAGTAAACTACGTTGGTTAAGATTGCTCGAACCTACAATGGCAAGATCGTCAATAACGATAACCTTTGCATGCAAAATCGATTTTTTATATTCGTATATTTCGACATTATATTTGAGCAAGAAGTTATAAAATACGCATGATACCCAAGGAAAGAAAAACACATCAGAAACTGCGGGCACTATAATTTTTATTGAGACTCCTTTTTTAGAGGCATCTCGTAAAGCGCGCAACAAACGAACATTAGGTAGGAAATAGCTGCACATGACCCAAACTTTATCCTTAGATTGGGCAATCATCTTACATAGTTCTTTGTAATTTCTTTTTCGCTGACGCCAAAAAATATTAAGGCGGATATTTTGTGATAAAATTCTTCTTTTTTTTAGTAAGGACTTAATGTGGAATCTGCCTTTCTCGCCTCTACTAAGCCATAAATAATCGAAGGCATAACTCAGGTCTTCCACTCCATTACCTGCAACTTTTACTGACACATCTAGCCAAGCTTTTGACTCGTTCAGCGTTTCGGAATGATTGGCCGAAATATTTCTGCTACCAACAAAGGCTACCACACCATCAATAATTATCAATTTGGCATGGGCCCGTTTATTAACGTATCCCAACAACTGTAGCGCCGAGAGTTTTTCTGATTTTATTTGAATCTTAGACAAGGCCGCATCCCAGGGGAGTCGGTGAAAAACTTTAGTTTGACCACCGGATTCAGTGATCTCCTTGCCAAAATGTGCTATCCAGCCTAACGACCCAATTCCATCTACTATTATTCTGACTTCAATATTTCGCTTGGCTGCTTGACATAAAAGGGCAGCAAATCTTTGACCAATCCGATCGTATGAAAATATGTAGGATTGAAATTGAACAGAGCGCTTGGCTTCATTAATTGCCTCCTCGACAGCGTCAAAATATTCATCGCCTAATAAATAAACGACCTCTTCTTGCCATTTCATACTACCTTCCGACAAGTAAGCACTGCTAATGGAGGGAAATTCCTTAAAACTCTCTCCTGTCCCTCAATACTAAACTTATTCCTTAGTGAATCGATCAGGTTTTTAGATGGCAAAATAGGAGGCAGATAACACTGATAGACAATAAAGAGTCCTTGGGGCTTAAGCATCTCAAAACTAGTTTGAATGACCTGCCGAGCAATAACGTCTCCACAAACGCTTAACGGAACACATGATATTATTGTATCTATCTCTCCAATCTGTGCAGCAAGCTTCTGTTTTACCTTACTGGCACATGAATTAAAGGTAATAAGCCTAGGATCCTTAATAGTATTTTCAAGTGAAGAACAAAGGGGAATATTTCTTTCAAATGCAAAAATTTTAGAATTCGTTGGCATTTCAGAGAGAAGAGATTCTGTAATAACGCCGTTACCTGGCCCTAACTCAATTAACTTTTGAACCTGATTCAGTTGGATTTTTTTAGTGATTAGTTTGATTGCTCGATGCGTGGTAGGTGAAAGCGAGCAGACCTGAAAGTCCTTTAAAAAGTTAACCCACAGTGAATCTCTTTTAAAAAAGCCCAACATACTTGATGTTGGGCTTTGGTCTGTTGCTTTAGAAGCAGGTACTAACAATTGCATGCCTTCTCGAACTCATCTACCTCTTTGTTAGCTTTGTCTTTTGCCATGCCATAGCGCTTCTCTATCGCGCCAGAAAGTTGATCGCGGCGACCTTCGATGACATCTAAATCATCATCTGTCAGCTTTCCCCACTTCTCTTTTGCTTTACCTTTTAGTACCTTCCAATTTCCGTTTATTGTGTTTTTATTCATTGTTTTTCCTTTTTTTAAATAATCAATCGCCTAAATGACGATCAATTTAGTTAAAGCAATTAAAATTAGTAATTAGATACACTTTACCTCCTCTCCTCATCCTCTACAGTTTATGATCAGGCTCATAAGGTAAAGATCCTTATGCTAGAGCCTCGTTACTCGTTAGTAGTGAACAATTTATCTAGACATGCTGAAAGGGACTTTAAGCATTATCTATTATCAGTAGCGTCTTCAATATTATCTCCTGCGTCATCAATCGCCTCTTTCGCTTGATCAACAGTATTATCAATTTTTTCACCTGATCTCTCAAACGGTCCATCCTTATTGTTACAACCAACAATAGTTGACATCAAAGCAGAGATTAAAACTAAACTAGTTACACCTCGTAACGTCGTGGCTAATATCATATCAATCCAAATAAATGTTAAATTACTAGAAACATTAAGAAATCATAATTACTATAAGGCATTATTATTATCTATGATCTTCATCATGCGAAATTAGACTATCTTGCTAGACTTCGAGAACCATAGTCCCAAAGCAACACCTACTCCAACTCCAAGCAGAAGTGACTTTGTTGGTGAAGTTTTTATATACTCCTCCACAGATTTTTTATAGTCGTCAAAGGTATCTCCAACTTGAGAAATAGACTCAGCGCCTTTTTCACGTAGCTCTTGGATCGAATCCTTAGCTACTTGCTTTACCACTGGGCCCATCTCCTTTACTTCATTCTTTATCTGCTCTGCGCGGTGCAGCAGATCCTCACGTGCCTCACCAACAACATTAGCATGAGGAACTTCTTTTCTATTACTAGTTTGTACCATTTGTAATCTCCTTAACATGTTAGATCTGATCTAATCAGTGAAAGATTTATATCTCTCACCGATTAGATTATGATTATTTAATTCCTAATTTAGCTTTTGTTTGATTATCAATTTGACCCGTAATTTCTAGTCCATTACTTCTCTGAAAATTACGCAGGGCTTGTTGAGTTGAGGCATCTAATTGACCATCAACTTCCATTTCAGCACCGAGAGATCTCAAGGCACCTTGAACATTCTTTATCTCCTGTGTTGACGATTCATTAAAACGAGCACGAGGAGCGCTCTCATCCCTTTTCATTGGGCGACCGTTCCGCATGTCGTCGCCAGCATGGCGATCAGTTATTTGATAGGCTCGATCAGATCGTGTTGGCGATCTTTTATTAACATCATCCGCATATGCAAAACTGGCGACATACACAGAGACAGTTAAAGTAATTAACAAATACAGTTTAGCTTTCATAAAATGTTCCTTATATTTTACAATAATAAAGTTAATTGACTTCTCGATATTTATATTACACTAGTAAATTCTTTATCTATGATTCGGATCATAGATAAAGAATTGAGAGCCTCGCCATTTTCCTTAATTAAATTCTCATGAGCTTTATTAATTTTATTTTGACCTTCTCTTTCTACTTTTTCCAAATTCAAATGATCTAAATCATCTGGTAGATTTTATAGAAGACCCAACATCACATTTCAAGTTTACAAGCTAGTTGGTATTTATAAATTTGCGGCTAATTCTCCTTCCATTGGGGCATCGCAAGAAACTAAAACGTCTTGCTGACAAACATCAGTAAGAGTTAGATCTGCTGTTTTCTCTTCTTCAAGAGTTTCTTGGAGAAGTGTTGCAATTTTATCTTCATCAAGGAATTCAGCTAAGGCATGAGCGTTACCGTAACCAGCCATTTCATAATGCTCCACGCGTTGGGCAGCTCCGATAAGGAGAATATCTTTCAATGCGTTATTATCAAATTTTTCTTCAAAGATATCTTCAGCTTCCTTCAGTAATCCTTTCATCGCTTTACATGTTTTACCATCAAGTTCCTCACCTAAGAGGATACTTATTTGATCCAGGCGGTCTACGTGTTTTTTTGTTTCCTCGAGATGAACACTAGTTACCTTTCTAAGATCTGAGGAACTCACATTTTTAATTAATTTTGGCAAAGCTTCCAATAATTGCTGCTCAGCACTGTATAGATCTTTAAGTTCTTCCACAAAAACATCTCTTACGCTCATTATTTTGCTCATATTTATCTTCCTCTTAGATGAGATTAACTAATAATAGTCAGGAGATTACAATTTTTGTTTTAATGAAAATATGATCCACATCATATTCTTTACTACCTTGATAATATTACATTTACATAAAATTCATGAGAAATGATTAGGCTGATTAGATTAATAAATAAAAAAAATGCTTATTGCAAAGCGATGTGTTATTTGAGTTCGATCGAGCTCAACTTAAACTAGGGGTACTTTATTTCTTATTAACTTTATTTCTTATTAATGGAGAGAATATGAACAAAATAATGACCCTAATTACTATTGGAATATTTATGATTGTAGCAAGTGGTTGCTCAACATGGGACAAACTAGATCGAACCGAAAGGGGAGCTATTATCGGCGGCGGTGGAGGAGCTCTTGTAGGAGGGGCTGCCGGAGGTGGTGGCGGTGCTTTACTTGGCGGAGCTGCTGGAGCAGTGGGAGGTGGTGTAATTGGCCATGAGCTAGATAAAGATAAAGAGGAGAAATAGTTTAAAAAGCCGGAAGCTTTGATCTGAATATCTGCCGGAATAGTTGTTCAGGAATCTGGGGCTAATCGGACAAGGTTTGAGCTTAATCTTTGAGACAAAAAACATTGTGCAATATGAACCGATCTTTGCTTCGGCAAAAATACTGAGTTAATGAATTTGTTTGAGTTAAATAATGACTCCTTAGGATGTCTTTTGAAATTTTTCCATACCTGGTTCCTGTTACTGTGCAACAGTCATACATCCCTGGTAGATGTGTAAAAAAAAGCGATAAAACATGAAATCACCCCCTATAAGAATAAGACACAAAAGGTAGGTAACAATAAAGATCTGTGAAAAAATACAGAACGATTTCAGTTTCTGATTTGTTACGAAACGGTGAGTTAAGAAAAGTGCGGGTATAAGTAGCAATAGAAAAGGAAAAGTTTTAAAAAAAGACACAACATATTCAATCCCAGCTGCTATAAAAGAAGACAGGCCCAACATAAGATGGAATAGAATTAGCTCTAAAAACTGTTTCGCAGAGTATCCCGGTCAACAGGAGAAATCCAACAAAAGAAGTTTCTAATCCAGTTCCTGCAAAGCCTAAAAGATCTCTGGGTAATATAAGTAGTAAGCCTGCGAGCGCTACGATAAAATTCGTAAACTTAGAGAGGGCTAATTTTTTTAAAGAAATTAGTATAACCTTCAACTTTTTCTCCATGATTGAAAACAAGGCCATGTCCAGATGCCAGGTTCTGAGCATACCGAAAAGAGATGAATTATCAAACCAAGAAAACATTACTAAAACTATAGAAAAATCAATTATCCCGAGCAACGTTGTGTAGTTACTGTGGCACGAGATAAAAATTATTTTACTTATCTAAAGTATGAGCTTGAATTTGGAGTTGATCAGCCGGCAATACAGAATTCTCAAAAAATTCGTAAATTGGATGTATTCAGTGAATCTAGGCATTCTCAGAGCCTTTCCGATGTCTGCTTGTCAAGAAATATCAGTTTAGATCCGATATAGAGTTAGGTTATTTTCCCCCGCTCATTGAACTTTATGAGACAGATTTTCTTAAATATGAGCTTGGCGTTGGCGCTTATTGCATCAAGCACTATTTTAGCAGACGAATATTCGCAAATAGGAGATGGCTCGCTGTATTATTGCTATGGTTTTGAAAATGGAGACGCCGGGCTAAAAGGGCAGCTTTTCAACTCAAAAACTGAAAAGCAGGTTTTATTTACTTCAGGGATCGCCCAACTTAATAAGCAAACAAAAAAGTCAAAAACAAAGTTAAAAAAAGGCAAGACTACCTTAGCTAAGAACAAAAAATCTAAATTAAAACAGAAGATCGCTTCTCTTAAACTCACAAACAAAGAGATTGAAACTTGCCGCTTTGAAGGTACAACTGGTAGACCTGATACATCACATGATTCAACAAATGGGACCAATGCTTGCGCAATTTTAGGTGATAGTGAATCAGCAAGTACCAACATAGTAGGTGGAGCGCAGTGTGAGATTGGAAACTCCCCAGTAGTCCTCCTTTATCTTCTAGATGAGAACGATGCCGTTGTATCTTATTGTAGTGGGACAGTTGTAAGTAAACCTGACGAAAACTCCTCGAAATATGTAATTTTTGCAGCTCATTGTGCGCATTCGGCCACCAGAATCAAGGTGGTTGTTGGAAGTAATATGATTGAAGCAGACTCATTTTATAAGGATCCATCTTGGCCTCAGCCATCTTATAATGGAGCAAATGATGTTGCTATCGCGATTTTTCCATCAGATCTTTCCAAGAGGAGTGTAAAAGTTTTTGATGGGACTCCTGTTAATGGAGAAGAGGCAATTATTGCTGGATACGGAAGAGATGAAAATGGCATCAGTGACCCAACTCGCTTAAAAGCAGCAACAATTGAGATACTCGATGCTGTCGCTTGGGCAATTACTATTTTGTATGATGATCATAATGCTAGCCCATGCTTTGGTGATTCTGGTGGACCTTTTATGCTTAAACGCAATGGACTATGGTCTCTTGCTGGCGTTACCTCCAGTATTAGCTCTGTTAATTGTGCCGCTGGGGACTACTCATACTTTACATACCTAAGAGATGCCTCAGTGAAATCATTCCTTAATGGAGTTGTGCCTGGCCTAGTACCTTAAGCTGATCCCATTAGAAATTTTCTGCAAAAATACGCACAATAAAACATTGGGCCCAGGCAATCCTAACGAATTACCTGAGCCCAAAAGCATAAGCTAATTAATAAAAAGGAGTTAATCCTAATTATTTAGAACTGCTGTTTTTAGAGCCTTTGAAGCTGTAAAACGAATTCTCTTCTTTGCAGTAATGTGGATTGGCTCTCCAGTTGCTGGATTACGTCCCATTCTTGCTTTTGTCTTACGAACGTAAAGCTTTCCAAGACCCAATAGAGGAATCTTGTAGCCTTTCTTTAAGCATTCAGTGATCAGAGCTGACATATCTGCGCAAAGCTCTTTTGCATTTGCACGCTTAGTCATACCACAGAATCCCATGACGTTCTCTACAAACTCACTTTGAGTATAGCTCAATGTGTTTTTGTTTCTTGGGGTTGTTGCTTTTCTAAGCTTCTTCATTACTACTGGAGCTGCTACTTTCTTTGGAGCAGCTTTCTTTGAACTCATTTTTTTTGCCATGTACACTCCTAAAATTAATAGCGTAAACTAAGTTCTACACTAAAAAGCCCGATTCTTAAGGAAATTAAGAATTCAGATTAATCGGAATATATGAGGCATTCACAAAGAGATCAACTAAAAAAATGAAAAACATTGATTTTATCCCCAAATATAAGGTTTAAAGTAATTCATTTAACTATACTATCTTAGTCATGATAAATACCGGTAGGTTACTAACACACGAAAAGGCTTATATTTATTGGCTAATTTCCCACTTTGCAAACACTATCTTATTAATCTCAATCTTTTTTATATTGCGCTTTGATAATGTTTATGCCCAAAACAATGAAATATCTTACAACGAGTACGGATTTACTTTGACAGTACCGAACAATTATGAATATCTAAAATCACCATCCCCTACCGTTCCAGTAATTATAAAAGCACAAAACAGTAGCTATCCTGAATTCAACATAGTAGTAGAAACAGAAAAAAGCTCTGCTCCCGTAGAAATTTCCAAAAATGATTGGGCAAAAAAGGTCAAAGAAGAGTATGCCCTAGTTGGGATTACGAAAATTGAAGTTGAAAAATCGTACAATCGAACTCTGCCACTTAATGTCGAGATGGTTACTGTAGAAATCACCTATCAGTTAGGAGATGATGAGTTAAGCTCAATCGTTGGTAGAATTAGAACTACTAATAATGATTTAATTATAACTTACAAAGATAATTCAAATATCTTTGAATCAAGAAGAGATGAATTTGATAAAATTATTGCTGGATTGAAGGTATTACAACCACTACCAACAACAAAGGACGAGAGTTCGATCTTGAGTTTTCTTGGTCCAATTGTATTACTAATTTTAGCTTGGAAATTATCAAGAAAGAAACGTACCCCTAAAACGTCTGCTCATAGTAAGTCGTCCTGAATGAAATGTTCGGCAAAAACTAATACTGATCTACCTATTGTCTAAGGGCTTCTCTAATTAGTTTTAGAATCCCAACATTATCAGAGTGTCCTGTCATTTTTGCCGTGACTTTGCCTCTAATTCTTCGACCTAATAGATATAGATCCCCAATAGCATCTAGGACTTTATGGCGAGCAGGCTCATCAGAGAACCTTAATGAGCAATTAATGGCTCCCTCATCACCAAAAAGAACAAAATTATCAAACCTACCCCCAAGTGCTAATCCTTGCTTTTGAAGCCACCCGATATCTTTTACAAATCCAAAAGTTCTAGCTGGTGCTATCTCTTTTTTATAAGACTCAACATCTCCTAAGGTAAATTTATAAACCTGAGTCCCGACTGGCTCAGGATAGTTGAGGATATATTCAATAGTAAAATCCTCTGCTGGCTCAATTGTAATCTCTTCTTGCGCTGTGTCTTTCCCAGTGCCAAATCTATATGTTTTATCAACTACGATCTCATACCATGGCTCAGACTGCTCTTCTAATCCGATCTCTTCGATTAGTGAGCAGAACTCTAAAGCGGATCCATCCATAACTGGAACTTCCCCATTACATTTAATAAGAAGATTTGAGATCCCATAGGCATGAAGTGCCGACATTAAATGTTCAATTGTGCCTGCTTGACCAGTGCCAAAGCGAACTGTCGTAGCAAACCCAGTAGAGTCAACAAAATCAACATGGGCTGGAACTACTGAGGTATCTGAGACCTCAGTAAAGTGAATGCCACTGTTTGGAGGCAACGGCTCTAAAATAAGCCCACTTTTTTTACCACTATGTAATCCTTGACCATATAAAATGGTGCTATTTTTAAGAGTTCTCTGTTTAAAATCTCTTCCTCTAAGAGTGTTATTACTGAAAGCAATAGTATTTAATTTACCGTCATACCTCTCCTTGCCAATCTGAAAATCAGAGACTGATTTTACAGTTAATGGATCAGGTAATTTCCCAGATGCTTCACTATCCTCAGCGCCAACCTCAGCGCCAAGGGCTCGCTTAACAGAGGATAAAAGGACATTAAGGTCTAAAGGTTTTTCAATAAAATCGGCTGCTCCAAGTTTGGTTGATTTCATAGCAGTTGCGATCGTTGCGTGACCACTAATCATGATGACTGGAATATCTGGATACAGCTCTTTTAGTCGCTTCAACATCTCAATGCCATCCATTCCGGGCATCCAGATATCTAAGAGAATCAAATTAGGCGAGTAAGATTTTAAAAGCTCAAATGCGGAATTTGCGTCACTACAAGATTTAGGATCATATCCCTCATCACGAAAAACTCCTTCAAGAGTTTTTCTAATGCTCTTTTCGTCATCAATAATAAGTACTCTAATTGGATCTGTATTAGATGTCATAGCTAATGCTTCCATATCTACTCTTGAGGCGTCATCCTTATCTCTATCCTTACGAATCGTTACCTATATCTACCTATATTTACTCTACGAAGCTCTTAAGGTATTTAGCACCCTTTGAGAACAACGTTGATTCACGCTCAGCACCAACACTTACAATATTAACTGGGATCCCTAATATTTCACTAATCGTGCTTAAGTAAAGCCGAGCAGTATCAGGCAACTCATGCCACTTAGTGACTTTACTTATATCTTCTTTCCAACCCTTAAAAGTCAGATAGACTGGCTCAACTTGGGATAATTCCTCTGAAAGCGACGGAAAATCACCAATTTCTTGGCCGGCAATTCTATATTTTATACAGATCTTTAGCTCTTCAAATCCAGAAAGGACATCAAGCTTTGTAATTGCTAATGACTCAATTCCATTAAGACCAATTGCCCGAGACATTGCAACAGCATCAAACCATCCACATCTTCTCGGTCTCTGGGTAATAGTCCCAAACTCATCTCCCTTTTTACGGATCTGATCTCCTACCTCATCAGTCAACTCACTAGGAAATGGACCACTACCAACTCTGGTGCAATAAGCCTTTGCTACTCCCAAGATATGGTCAACAGATTTAGGTCCGATTCCACAACCAGTCATAATGGCGCCAGAGATAGTATTAGAGGAAGTTACATAAGGAACTGTTCCAAACGTAAGATCCAATAGGGTACCTTGTGCTCCCTCAAAAACAATTCTTTTATTTTGAATCCTAGCCTTATTAAGCTCGTGACTAACGTCTCCAATATATGAGTGTAACTTTTCAGCGTAGTCTTCAATCGTACTCCAGAGTTTTTCAAACTCTACCTCTTTGTCACTTTCTAGGACTAAACGAAGATATTTATTCTTATCTGCAACGATAATTTTAAGCCTTTCTTTTAGATTTTTAAGACTTTTCAACTCCCCTACTCTAACTCCAATTCTCTGAGCGCGATCTTCATAAGCTGGGCCTATTCCACGACCAGTTGTGCCAATTTTCTTAGCACCAAGCCGCTCTTCTCGTCCTATGTCTATAGCAATATGATAATCAAGGATTAAATGAGCATCTCGATCTATTACTAATCGCTCAGGTGTTGGATCAATTCCAGTCGCCCGTAGCTTAGACATCTCTTCTATTAAAACTGTTGGATTAATTACTACACCAGCACCGATTAAACACCGTGTTTTTTTGCGTAAGATCCCAGAAGGAACTAAGCTTAATTTTGTCTTAACTCCATCGACAACAAGTGTATGGCCAGCATTATTGCCTCCTTGGAATCTAACTACATAGTCAGCTTGAGAGGTAAGATAATCTACTAACTTCCCTTTTCCTTCGTCTCCCCACTGGGCCCCAATTACTGCAAGTGATGGCATTGTAATAATATAGGTGAGGTAATCACCCACTCCTTTTTAAATAAGTCAAAAATTTAAAGCGACCTGCCACTTATCATTAACTCGTTCAAGAACACCCAAAAAATTCTTAGAGTTTGATTCGGCAGCATACAACATAAACTCCTGGGCACTAATCTTACTTAGGTCGAGGTGCAATTCTTCAGAAAGCATCCGCTGATCACCAGAGCGAATTTTAAGGGCAACATAATCAGGCAGGTCAATACACTGCCAATTACTTAAGACCTGACTAAGTGGCACTATATCATGGCGAGATATCTTATCCAATTCTTTGGCATTACCAACACAAAATTTACCTATTTTTTCACGCCGAAGTGTCTTTAAGCACCCACCACAACCCAAAAAATCACCTAAGTCTCTAGCCAAAGATCGTATGTAAGTTCCTCGTGAACAAGTTATTTGGAAACGAATTACATCAGGACTTAGAGAATCAATTAGAAATTCTTTAATAATAGCTTTGCGAGGTTGCAACTCTACAGTCTCACCCTCCCTAGCATATTCATAGCTTCGTTTTCCTTTGACTTTAACTGCACTAACTTGGGGAGGCACTTGTGAAATTTCACCGACGAAATTACTAATGGCTTGATGCACAGATTCAAAAGGAGGAATAGATGTAGAAGTTTCTGTTACCTGACCAGTAATATCATCACTATCAGTTTTAATTCCTAATTTAATCTTGCCGGAATAAGTCTTAAATCCACAATCTAGAAATCTAGCTAAGCGAGTTGCGTTACCAACTAACCCAAGTAATAGACCTGTCGCCATTGGATCTAAAGTACCAGTATGTCCGACCTTTTCTAAATTTAATGCTCGCTTCACAGCATTAAGAGCTTTAGCTGAAGTGATATCAATCGGCTTATCTATAAGGAGTAATCCGGAAGCATGTAGATCCACCGTAGACATTACTACCCCTAAGGAAAAATTTTTGTAAGCTCTGCAACTAAGCGCTCTCGATGATCTCCAGCACTTTTTTTCCAGCGCATTGCCGCGGCAGCCTTATGACCTCCACCACCAAACAGAGTAGCAATCTTTGAAACATCGATTTCTGGAGAGCTAGAACGCAAGCTAACCTGCCATTGATCTATGTTCTCTTTCATTAAAGCAGAGACAATAACTCCCTTTATAGAACGTCCTTCTTCAACCAATCCTTCAGTATCATCTAAACTTGCCCCTGTTTCTTTCAGCATATCCTGAGTGACCATCATAAGAGCAATCTTACCATCAGCCAGAAACTTAATACCCGAAACAGCTTTAGCGCCTAAAAGGACAGACTCTCTTGAACGAGCCTCAAAAACATTTTGAGAAATTTCATTTACCCTTGCTCCAGATTCAAGCAATTTGGCCGCAACGCGTAACGTTTCTGACGTTGTCGATGCATATCTAAAAGATCCAGTATCTGTCATTATTCCAGTAAGCAGATTTGTAGCTATCTCTTTGGTTAATGTAACTTTTAAATCAACTAATAGATTGTAGATCATCTCCGCCGTAGAGCTTGCTTCTCCCTCAACCCAATTTAAAAATCCAAAGAGGGTATTAGAGCTATGGTGGTCTATGTTAAGAATTTTTGACTCCTTAGGTAATATTTGCCCCAAGGTATCACCGATACGTTTTCGATCTCCGCAATCACATGCTGCAATAAGATCGAATTCAAAATCTGAAGGAGTTGTAGAAATATCACCGATACTTGGCAAAAAAAGATATCGATCCGAGATTGTCGTTTCATTAATTATCTTAACTGATTTACCTAGACTCTTAAGGCCGAGATAAAGTGCCAGGCTTGATCCAAGGGCATCACCATCTGGGTTATAGTGACTCAGTACCAATACCCTTTTTGAGGTAGCTAGCTCTTTAGATATTTGATTAAAAGAAGCTATGTCTTTCATAAATTATAATAGGCAGATCACTCATTACTTGATTGAGCATCATCCTCTCTAACTGGAACTTGACTTAGTAAGTCTCTAGTTTTTTCAACTATATCTAGAGTGTCATCATAGAAAAATTTTAAGTCTGGGACAAATTTAACTCCTAATTCAGGAGCTAGTTCACGACGGATTAGCCCTTTAGCACTCTCAAATGCCTCTTCTACCTCTTCAGCTCGATTCTCTCCGCCAGTCACTGTCCAGTAAATCTTAGCTAAGCGAAGATCAGAGGTAACATGAGCTGCAGTTATAGTAACAAGATGAAATCTAGGGTCAGAGAGTCTTAGGACCTGCATTGCTACTGCAGATCTTACCCGCTCGGCCATTTTATGAATTCTTCTTTTATTAGCCATAAAGTTTATGATTAAGGCCTATGACTAAGAAAGCGTATCAGCGATCTGTTTAAACTCGTAGGCTTCGATAATATCTCCGACTTTAAGATCGTTATATCGATCAATACCTATTCCGCACTCATATCCACTCTGAACTTCCTTAGCATCATCTTTGAATCGTCTAAGGCTAGACATCTTACCCTCATGGATAAGCTTGCTGTCTCGAATCAGACGAACATTTGCTCCTCTCTTAACGAGTCCTTCTAAAACATAGCAACCAGCAATAGTGCCAATCTTAGGAACAACAAAGGTGTCTCTGACCTCTACTCGCCCTAGACTTGATTCCTGCTGGATAGGAGGAAGCAGTCCTGTCATTGCCTTTTGAATATCTTCAATTAGATTATAGATAATATTGTAGTAACGAATCTCTACCCCTGCGGCCTCAGCATCTTTAGCAGCACGCGGCTCAGCTCTAACACCGAAACCAACAATAACAGCCCTTGATGCCTGTGCTAACTTAACGTCACTTTCAGTAATGCCACCGACAGCAGCGTGAATTACGGCGACCTTTACTTTCGCATAGACTAATTTTTCAATGCTGCCCTTTACTGCTTCAACACTGCCGTGCACATCTCCCTTCACAATAATATTTAGCTCAGGAAGTGTTTTGGTTGAAACTTTCTTAGCAAAAGCCTCAAAGCTTATCGGTCCCCCTGTAGAGGCCAATGCGTCTTTCTTCTGTCTCTTACCTGCTCTGACTGAAGCAACTTCTCTGGCATCTGCTTCAGAATCTACGATATAAAAATCATCGCCGGCTTCTGGGATTCCGCTAAATCCTGTGACTTCAACTGGAGTTGATGGAGTAGCCTCTTTAATCGGAGCACCAGTATAATCCCACATCGATCGAACACGGCCATACTCAGCACCACAAACAAAGTCCTCACCTGTTTTTAGAGTTCCATTTTGTACAAGTACAGTAGCAACTATCCCTCGACCTTTATCTTGTCGAGATTCAATTATAGTACCAGCTGCCTTTCTTTTAGGATTTGCTTTTACCTCTAGAACTTCTGCTTGAAGTAGAACACCCTCTAGTAACTTATCGAGTCCCTGCTTTTTAATAGCTGAGACTTGAAAAAACATAGTGTCTCCACCCCAGTCTTCAGGCTGTAAGCCATGATCAGCCAATTGTTGTTTTACTCGATCAGGATTAGCTCCTGGCTTATCCATTTTATTAACTGCAACAACAATTGGAACATTAGCAGCTTTAGCATGCGTTATGGCTTCAATTGTTTGCGGCATAACACCGTCATCTGCCGCAACTACCAGGATAACTATGTCAGTAACCTTAGCACCTCTAGCTCGCATAGATGTAAAAGCAGCATGACCCGGTGTGTCAATAAAGGTAACGGCCTGGCCTGATGGTAGAACAACTTGGTATGCACCAATATGCTGCGTAATACCCCCGTGCTCTTTGGTTGCAACAGAGGACAATCTTATAACATCAAGTAAAGATGTTTTACCGTGATCGACGTGCCCCATAACGGTGACCACAGGGGGACGGGTAAGTCTCTCAGCTTCATCGATGTTCTGATTAGCTGTAAGGATCTCAGTTTCATCAAAGGCTACGCTCTGTACCTGAAATCCGAATTCTTCAGCGATTAAAGTAGCAGTATCAAGATCCACTGCTTGGTTAATTGTAGCAATCTGCCCAAGGTCGATAAGTTTTTTAATTACTTCACCTGACTTTAGACTCATTGCTTTGGCTAATTCACCAACAGTAATGACTTCATCGATCTGAATAATTTTCTTTGAAGCCTTAGTTGCCTTAGCTTCTTGTGGAGCTGCATTATCATAGGAATCGTCTGTCCGATCTCCTCTACCACCTTTTCTCCTCTGAGTGCGCTTTATTAAACGTCCATCATAGTCAACAAGATCGACACGGGTAAATTCCTTACGGCGACCTCTTTTTTCACGTTCAGCTCTACGAACATCACTAGGTTTTTTGCTAAAACTCCCATCTTCAGCAGGAGCAGCAGTCCCTGACTTAACAATCTTTTCTTTTGGGGGAATAATTTTTTTCTTTGGTAATTCGATTCGACCGAGGATTCTTGGTCCAGATGTTTTTCCAGTCTCAGGTGCAATCACTGCCTCTTTCGTTTCAATAACTTCAGCACTCTCAGATGCCACATCTATAGGGGCAAGTTCTTTAGCTTCAGTATTTTCTTCCTCAGCAATAGCTTCAATTGCTGGCTCAGACAGATGAACTGAGGATCCATTAGATCCCTCATCGTGAGTAGAAAGGTCTTGAGGTTGTATCTCTTCTGCGTCAGCTAACGCAGCACTTCCTTCTACTGATAATGGGCCAGTTGTATGACCGCCACTATCTAAATCTTCTTTCTCATCATCAGCCCCTTTGCGGCGACGGATTATGTTTCCTTTCCTTCGAATAGTAACTGCATTTCCATCAGAATCGCGCTCTATTGTCTCTTTTACTCCAGGTGCATTTTGCGTCCCTAAAGCGGTACGAATTATCGCACGCCTTACCTGATCTGCTTCATCGTCCTCAAGTGAATTTGAGTGTGAGGCCTTCTTTGAGATGCCCAACTGTTGAACCAGTGTGACAACAGCTTTGTTATCAACCCCCAGCTCCTTTGCTAATTCGTAAACTCTAATCTTGGCCATATTTAAATTCTTATCCTATTCCTTTTTGACCCAATGACTTTTTCAGTCTGGGACTCATCACCTTTTAAAACCTCTTCTTTCGCTTCCAAAAAAGCCCTCTGCATACTTTGGGATTTCATCTCTCCCACCGACAGCCGAAAAACTTTCTCCCATTTTTTGGCCTCACTCATTTTACTGACACAAGACCAAGTTTTATGCACATAGCCACCGCGACCCGTACCTCTTTGACCGCGATCTAGGACCAATTCTGATCCATTCCAAACAAGACGATATAATTCATCCTGTTTATCTTTACGACGACAGACGATGCACGTTCTCTCGGGCCATCTCTGCAATCGTTTTTTCTCCATTAGCTAAGAACTCTCTCCATTGGCCGACCTTTTAAAAACAGATCAGTTGATTCCCTAACAGCATCAGCCTCTTCAGCTGATAAACTAGCTAACGTCATAAGATCATCTGACTCAGCAATCGCAATTTTTTGAATTGTATTGAGTCCAACTGCTAGTAATTTATCACTGATAGTAGTGCTTAAGCCGAGCTTCTCAACATCACTTAGCTCAAGATTAGCATCTTCTGAATCGACTCCTTCCTCTTTAAGCTTGTCAGAGTGCTCTTTAGCACTCTTTAGAATTTCAGAGGCTGTCTCCCCAGTTATTCCATCAATCTCCATCAACTCCTCTAGAGATAGATCAGCGATCTCTTGTGCACTTCTATAACCTTGCTGAAACAGCAACTCAGCATGGTTGATAGCAATACCTGGTATCGCTTCAAGGGCAAGTCGTGCTCGCTTAGATTCTTCCTCTGCAACAGAGACACTTCGCACATCAATCTTCCATCCAGTAAGCTTTGAGGCCAATTTCACGTTCTGTCCTCGGCGACCGATGGCCAAGGATAGCTGATCATCTGCAACAATCACCTCCATCGAGTGATCTTCCTCGTCTAGTACAACTCTAGAAACTTCTGCCGGTGCCATAGCACGAGCTACGAAGCTAGGAGCATCAGGACTCCAAACGATAATATCGATCCGCTCACCACGAAGCTCAGTTACAACGGCTTGAACTCGGGATCCTTTAATACCAACACAGGCACCAACTGGATCAACACCTGGATCGTTTGAATAAACAGCTATTTTAGCTCTCTCTCCTGGCTCACGAGCAGCGGCCTTGATTTCAACTACATTTTCAGCGATCTCAGGAACTTCAAGCTCTAAAAGTTTTTTTAGAAAATCTGGATGACTTCTGGTTAAAATAATCTGTGGCCCTCTGGCAGTTGGATCCACATCTAAGATCATACTTCTTAGTCGATCCCCTCTTCTGTATCTCTCTTTTGTTATCTGCTCTCGTCTAGGAAGAACAGCATCGGTCCGTCCAAGGTTCACAATGAGATTACCTCTTTCATACCGTTGCACGATTCCGTTAATAAGCTCAGCTTTGCGATCTTTGTATTCACCAAAGATAACATCTCTCTCTGCATCTCTGACTTTTTGGATAATTACCTGTTTAGCAGTTTGTGCAGCGATACGACCAAGCACAGAGGTGTCTAGTTTACGTCCTAGCTCATCACCAACCTGCGCATCAGCGTCATAATCTTTTCTAGCATCAGGAAGCGCGATTTGAGTTGCTACATCTTCAACTTTTTCAACAACAGTCTTAAATTCAATAACCTCAATGGTTGCTGAATCTTCGTTAAACTGTGTTTCAAGATTTAGATTATGACCATAATGCTTTCGGGCAGCGGACAACATGGCCGACTCAATAGCCTCAATAAGCACCTTTCGATCAATGCCCTTATCTTTCCCTATCTGATTCAATATCGCACTAAGATCAACTGACATATGTTTGCTCTCTAATTTTCGTTAACAATTTTCTTAACAGTTTTCTTTTTTCTTTCAAATTTCTTTCAAACTAAAACTTAATTACTTCTAAAATCAAAATCGACTCGAGCCTCTTTTATTGATCGATAAGGGATAGTCAAAACCTTCTCACCCTCTCTAACAATTACTCCAGCATCATCACAACCAACCACAGTGCCACGCACAGATCGAGCTTTGCCCATTGATGAATCCGTATTGATTTTTACCTTCTCACCAACAGCCGATTGAAAATGCTCCGGCCTACGTAGCCTTCGATTAACCCCAGGTGTTGAAACCTCCAAAACGTAACTTCCTGGAATTTCAATTTCAACATCTAGCTTTAAGCTAAGTCGTCGACTAATTCGAGCACAGTCATCTAAATTGACACCAGTACCCTTACCATCTGGTCCAGTAACATAGAGCATCATTCTTCCACGCTTTCCTGTTGGAAGATCAAGATCAAAGAGACGAAAGCCCTCGTCCTCGACGAGTCCTGACATCAGATCCCACATTTCGGAGTAGCTCAACATAAGCAGTAGCTCAACATAAGCAGTAGCTCAACATAAGCAGTAACTCAACATAAGCAGTAGCTCAACATAAGCAGTAACTCAACATACAACTAGATAACGTCTTATTAAGTCTTCTCTTAAATTTCCGTCTACGTAAGACAACACGTATTGATCTTCCCCCACTAGGCATACCGATATGACAACTTCATTCAAGGGAGAACGAAGCACAAACCGAACACCAGACCTGTCAGATTGACAAGAAAAGAGGATGAAAACCGAGCTGGTCAAAAGCTTGAAAAGCTAATGGGCTCTACGTGTTAAAAACGCGACAACAAAAACGTAACGAAATAGTAGCATTTTCAGAAAGTTACATCAACCCTCAGGATAACCTGAATAAATGCCTTATATCTATTAGAATAATAGGGTCTATTGGCCAAGGAGCTTATGTCATGGAAGGTATTATAAAAACCGTTGGATAATGAGTCGGTCTTATTCCCACTCTACATGCACTTTTCCAGGTCGATCTGTACGCTCAAAGGTACGGACGACTAGCCTTACTTTTTATAATAAATGTTACTTCTACGGCGAAGTAAAAATAGGAAAACCGCTGAAGGCTCTCTATTTATCCTTGCGATTATTTCCGGGCAAAACCTACCTCTCCAAAAGTCATCCTAGCAAACATGTGATTATGTGCTCGACACAAAAATCTAAGATTATCACTTGTTGTTTTTCCACCTAACGCAAAAGGCTTTACATGGTCATAATGAAGATAATGATCTTGAGTGCAGCGTATTCCATCCTTAGATACATAGCTGCACTTACCTCCGTCACGATCCGCCACCTCTCTCTTTATTGAGATGGGAACGTATCGACTGTTTTTATTTGCATTTCTTATTTTCTTGGCCTTTCCCTTTTTAGAGTAATTTTTAATTAACTCAGTAAAGATTCCCTCAATGGAGATATTAGATCCTAGTTTATTCGAAAGTTTAGACCTAAGGGTTTGAAGCTCATTATAAATGTCTTTAGATAGGGAAAACTTTATCTCATAACGGGTATCTGGCTCTGGTTTGGGTTCTGATTTGGAAGTAGATATAGGAGACTCCTGTAATAAAGAAACATTTTGGAACTGATCTAAACTAAACAGATCTTGAAGCGGTAGAGCCTCTCTCTTTCTCTCCTTTATGACTTTGATCTCAGTTATCTTTTCCTTAGGCTTACCTACTGGACGGTTTTCAGCAATAAGAGAGGTAACCTCACGCGCTGATTTACCGATAATATCAAAAACAGAGATCTTTTTATCTTTAATTGCCCTAGCCGCAGTTGCAATTACAGACAGAGAGACTTTTCCAGATAGAATATCGTTAGATAATTCAGGATTCTCTTTGAGACATCTTGCACTCTCTACTCTTCGAAAAGCACTCCCATCAGAGTACCCAAGTTTTCTAGTGCAATAATCAAAAAGGGACGAGAAACCTAATTCTAAATATAATCTTCTCTTATCAAACTCCCCAAGATAGGTAAGAAACTTAAGAGTTATCTCACGCTCTTTACTTCTAAGTAAATCTATTCGAGAGGTTAATTCGTTGTCAGATAAATTTTTAATATTCATACTGCTTCCTAAGATTTAAATATTTCGCATTATATAATAAGCATATCATAGGTTTTTTAGAGCCTCATTGAGAGGCGAGGAGGCGAGATCTCGCATTCCGACTCGAAAACGAGGAGACTTTTTAAAAAGAATTTTTATAGAGAATCGCAAGCCGTTTGATGGGCCTTTATTCAAGTTTAATCTTAGCTTAAGCGAGCGCTCCAGAAATCATGTCAAGAGAAAGTTGATCTTTTTTTGAAGAGTTCCAAACTTTTTTAAGATGGAATTTATAAATAACCGCCACCAACTTTAGATAAATGTATTAACAAAGTTGTTCCATTTTACTTCGACGTAGAAGCAAACATTTATTCCCACTCTACATGTACTTTTCCAGGTCGATCTATACGCTCAAAGGTGTGAGCCCCGAAAAAATCTCGCTGTGCTTGTGTAAGGTTTAAAGGCAAATTAGCAGTCCTTAAGGCATCATAGTAATTAAGTGCAGAAGAGATCGCTAAAAGTGGAATGCCAACATTTGCGGAAAGAACGACAGCACGTCGCATATTTTTAATCTTTCCAGCTAACTCCTCTCTCATAAGTGAAGATAGCAAAAGACTCTGAAGCTTTGGTTCAGCAGTATACGCCTCTGTTATTTTATCTAAAAATGCAGCTCTAATAATGCATCCTCCACGCCAAATTGAGGCAATCTTTCCTAAATCAAGGTTCCAACTCCAGGCACTTGATGCCTTAGAGAGAAGTGAAAATCCCTGAGCATACGCTATAATTTTAGCTGCATAAAGCGCATCATGAATTATGTTTTCTAAGTCAGGAACTTTATCGCTTGATAATACATCTCCATCTAAGATGGTGGCAGCTTTGACTCTTAAATCTTTTTCAGAGCTAATAGTTCGACTATCTACTGCGATAGCTAATGATGGTGTAGCAACTCCTAACAATAGAGCTGCCTCTGCAGTCCAGCGACCGGTCCCTTTCTGTTCAGCCTTATCAAGAATTTTATCTACTAAGAAAGTTTTATCGTCCTCATCTTTTTTAGAAAATATCTTAGATGTAATTTCAATAAGAAATGATGAGAGCGGGCCCTGATTCCATTTTGAAAAGAGAGAGGAGAGCGCTTCCGGTTTTAAAGATCCAACCTCTCTTAACAGGTGATACGCTTCAGCAATAAGCTGCATATCAGCATACTCAATACCATTATGAACCATCTTTACAAAGTGTCCCGATCCACCTGGTCCAATATAGATATGACAAGGTGTTGGTGCCTTGGCTGAAATTTTATCAAACATAGCGGCTAGCTGTTCCCAGCCACCTTTATCACCACCTGGCATAATACTTGGGCCATTTAATGCACCCTCCTCACCACCAGAGACCCCTACTCCTAGAAAAGTTATCTTCGCTGCGGTACCCTCTTCTGCGCATTCTTTCTGGCGTCGTTCGGTATCTTGATAATGAGAATTTCCAAGATCAACTACGATATCGCCAGCTTCAAGTAAGGGTTTTAATCCTGCCAAAACTGAATCTACTGGGCTACCAGCAGTTATCATGACTAAAACCTTTCTTGGTTTCTCAAGAGCAGCGACCATCTCAGTAAGATCTTTACAAGATACAAAATTTTTACCGGTATTGGCAGAAATAAACTTATCCGTCTGTTCCGAAGTACGATCATAAACCGCAACAGAAAATCCATTTCGCTCTATATTACGAGCGAGATTACTCCCCATAACACCTAACCCAATCATCGCAACATTTGCTTTCATTAAACCGCTTCCTCTAAATAGATGCCCTCAGGCCCAAGATTAATTATTACAGTTGCAGGAGTTTCCACATTTGCTGAAAAAACCTGAGAAGATAAAAATTTCATCGCTGAGGTGCTATCTAAAAATCCTGCCCTTACACAATCAACTAATTTGGCTTCCTCTTTTGGAAGAACGGTTCTGGCAAAAGCTATAACTTGATCATTCGGCTCAAGCGGCAAAGATGATAGTTCAATATTGACCAGGGAGTTTGCACCTACAAGATTTCGAGTAAGAGAAGTATTTCCATCTAAGTTTGATTCTTCAACAAAGAATGGCACGACTTCACCACTGCGAACTATATAAACAGATCCAATATCTGATTTTCCAACGGCTATAAAAGAATCATATAGTATAAGGCCTAAAAGGGACGCCCCCATCCTGCCTCCGGCCGCTAATTTATGGCCAAAATCATAAACCGATCTATTGGCCTCCCTAAAGGCACGCTCCAGTGCTTCAAGAATAATTGTATCTCTCTCTCCACTTAGAAGTGCTGTTCTTTTTTGGGTTAAAAACTGAGAGGTTGAATCAAGGTAATGCTCTAGTGCAAGCCTTGATGCTATCTGACCGCTAACAGTATGGCTAATCGCTTTTACAAATCCTGCAACAATACATCCCGGTCTTGCTATCGGATTAAGAACTGAGAATAGCTCCCCTGGATCATGGGGCAAAGGCGATTCTGCGATAACGCAGTCAACTTTAGTTAAACTCATGTCCAAAGAAATTTCCTTACTTTCTGAATACCTTTCTTCTTTGATATCATTTCTTTGATATCAATAGCAGAGCTTACTTAAAGCCTCACTACGGGCCTAACTAAGGTACTACAAATCCAAAAGATGAAGTTGCTGCAATCGATAACTCATGTAACTGAGATGGAAACATGCCAAGGAAAAGAGCTGCGACAGCACAGGCAGTAAGAGCTCCAAACATCGGGATATTTACAGTTACTGTAGAATCATTTTCACTCTCTGTAAAATACATCGCAACAAGCACTCTTAGGTAGTAGTAACACGAAATCGCAGAATTTATAACTGCAATGATAACTAGTCCAATATAATTAGCTTTTACAGCGGCACTAAAGAGATAAAATTTACCTAAGAAACCAGCCAAGCCTGGTGGTAATCCTGCTAAAGAGAAAATAAAGATGGTCATAAACACGCCTAAGACCGGATTTTTAAAACCTAGACCATTAAAGCGGGTAATGTGATCCCCCTCAGTACCAGCTGGAGCACTATCACTAACCGCCATTACAACTCCAAATGCACCGAAAGTCATAATCATATAAGCAACAAGATAAAACATAACTGCTGGACCACCACCACTATTCGGAGCAAGAAATGCCACAAACATATACCCGGCATGAGCAATACTAGAATAGGCAAGCATTCTCTTAACACTACGTTGTCTAAGAGCGATTAGATTTCCTAGGGTCATGGTCAACACTGAAAGGATCCAGATAAGATCAGTCCAATTAGCAAAGATGTTTGGTTCTCCAAATAGAACCCACATACCACGAAGTGCGACACTCACTGCGGCTGCTTTAATAACACAGGCCATAAACGCAGTAACAGCTGTTGGGGCACCCTGATAAACATCAGGGATCCAAAAATGAAACGGGACTAGTCCGATTTTAAATCCAAATCCTGTAAGGATAAATCCAAGGGCGGCATAGAGCACTATATTACTCTGAGCTCCATCAGTGATTAATAAACCTGCAATCTCAGGTATAAATAGAGAGCCTGTTAATCCATAAAGAAGTGAAATTCCGTAGAGAAAAATCGCTGAGCTAAATGAACCAAGGAGAAAATATTTAAGTCCGGCCTCACTTGATCGACTACTCCAGAGATTAAGTGCACACATCGTATAAAGTGCAATCGACATAATCTCTAAGCCAACAAAGAGTAAGATCAGCTCTCTGGCACTAATTAAAACAATCGCTCCAGCAATACTCATTAAAAACAGAGAGTAATACTCACCGATTGAGGAGATCCCCTCTTTCTCTAAAGAGCGAGCTCCTAAAATATATGCGGTTAAGGATCCGATCAAGATGATCATAGAGACTAAAAATGTAAATGGGTCTCCATAAACAAGACCTCCAAAAGCAGTTGTCCCAATCTCAAAAGAACCACGCACACAGAAAAGCATTAAGATGGCAGCAACTAAAGTGAGTGCAGTTATGCCATGCCTAATCTTTGAAGATTTTGCTGTAACTTCATTCATTAAAAGAAGAAATGCACCAGCACTTAGTATCAGCACTGGGGAGGTAATTTTAAAATCTATTGCACTTACTTCCATTCAGATCTTCCTTTTCTCAGTTATATTTTTTCACTGTTATATTTATAAATATATTTATAAATCAGTATCGCCTATAGAATTCTCAGTTTTATTCGAAGTACTCTTTCCTAGAATCTCTCCAAAGGAGGCACGCATTCCATTTTCCTTGCTACCCTCATGTCCACCTTCCATTCCACTCCTTCTCTCATTAATCATAGCAATATAATGATTTACTGATGGCTCAATGATTGAAAGGATCTTCTGAGGAAATATACCCATATAAAAAACAGCGATTAATAGCGGAATCAAAGTTGCATATTCGTGAGCTTTTATATCTTGTAGGTCTCCATTTTTGGCCTCGTCAATTTCACCAAACATAGTCCTCATATAAAGGCTAAGCATATAAATAGCCCCTAAAATAACTCCTAATACTGCTATCGCGGTAGCCAATGGGAATTCTCTAAAGCTTCCATTAAGAATTAAAAACTCACCGATAAATCCATTAGTCAAAGGAAGGGCGATTGAGCTTAAGGTAAAAACTAAAAAGAGAAAGGCAAAAACTGGAACCTTTGAAGCGAGACCACCGTATTCAGAGATCTCTCTAGTATGCCGTCGATCGTAGAGCACTCCAACAAGTAAGAATAATGCTCCTGTTGAGATACCGTGATTAAGCATCTGATAGATAGATCCAGTAGCCGACATCGAATTAAGAGCAGCCCAACCAAGAACACAGTAACCTAAGTGGGAAACTGAGGAATAAGCAACCAGTTTTTTAATATCGTGCTGAGCCCAAGCAACAAGTGCTCCATAGATAATTCCGATCACTGCTAATGTAACTATTAGCGGAGTAAAATACTGAGCAGCTAGTGGGAACATCGGATAAGCGAATCTAATAAAACCGTAAAGTCCCATCTTTAAAAGAACACCAGCAAGGACCACGGAGCCTCCGGTAGGTGCTTCAACGTGAGCATCAGGCAACCATGTATGAAAAGGAAAAATTGGAACCTTAATACCAAAGGCAACTCCAAATCCTAAAAAGAGCCAGAACTGCTCTTTAAATGAGAGACTAGTATTTACAAGGTCTGAAATTGTAAATGACATTGCACCAGTCTCTACTGAATGGGCATAAGCAACATAGAGAAGGGCAACAAGCATAAGGACACTGCCCGTAACTGTATAGAGTACAAACTTAAGAGTAGCATAAATCCTACGAGCTCCTCCCCATATTCCGATTAGAAAATACATCGGAAAGAGCATTAACTCCCAGAATATATAAAAGAGAAATGCATCAGTCGCAAAGAGAGTACCGATCATAGCAGTTTCCAAGATCAGCATATTGGCCAGATACCCTCTTACATTTTCATGCACAGAATTTGAGGCGATAACAATGATCGGCATTAAAAAAGTCGTAAGGAGTACTAAGACTAAACTTATGCCGTCAACCCCCACTCCATAATTGACACCGAATGATGGAATCCAAGATAATTTTTCTGATAATTGAAGAAGCGGGTTGGTTGAATCAAACTTAAATAATATTAAAATACTTAAGCCAAAAGTAACCAAAGACCAGATTAAAGCGATCCCTCGTACTAAATTCTCATCCCTAGATCGTGGAAAGAGATATAGCCAAATCGCTCCAACTAATGGGGTAAAAATAACCGCACTTAAAAGATGCGATGAGAAGAAATTTATTATTACGTCAAGCATCTTAAAATCCTAAAAAACAAGATAAAGCCCGATTAAGGCGATCATTCCTGCAAACATTAAAAACATATACGTTCGAACCTGTCCGGTTTGGGTAGATCGCAGCACCTCTCCACTTACATCAACAATCTGAGCTGTTCCATTTACTGCACCATCAACAATTGACTGATCAACATTCGTCCAGAGAAACTTGGCTGCCCCTTCAAGAGGTCGCACGATAAAGCTTCCATAAACCTCATCAAGGTAATATTTATGTTCAAGTAATTTTGTTACTGGTGATAACGCCGAGCCGATCATCTTAGGAATATTCTTTAGCTTTGTATAAAGTATTAACGCCACCAATACACCCATAATAGCAGTCCAACTATGTTTAAGAGCTGCTACCAACTCCTCATGATGAAAGTGTGCTCCATTAGCAGGTAGAACATGTTCTAAATAGTGAGCCAGATCACCGCCGTAATATCCAGCAACAGTTGCTAGTCCAGCTAAAATAATTAATGGAATAGTCATTAGTAGAGGTGATTCATGAGGATGGGCATGTCCGCGATATGAGCCAAAGAAAGTCATCGCTAAAGAGCGGGTCATATAGAACGCAGTAATGACAGCTGTGATGGAAGCCAGTATTACTGAGAACTCTAAGATCCCTGAGAGATAAATATTAGGGTTACTCTGTAGCGAAGCAAGGATGGCATGCTTAGACCAGTATCCACTAAATGGCGCAATTCCAGCGATAGCCAAGGTTGAGAGAAGATACGTTACAAAGGTAATTGGCATTAATTTCGCCAAACCACCCATGTGGCGCATGTCTTGTTCATGATGACAGCCATGAATAACAGAACCAGCACCAAGAAAGAGACAGGCCTTAAAAAATGCATGGGTAATAACATGAAAGATAGCTACCCAATACGCGCCCGATCCAGCCGCCATAAACATAAAGCCAAGCTGACTAACAGTTGAATAGGCTAAAACTTTTTTAATATCATTTTGAGCAATGGCAATTGTGCCGGCAACAAAAGCAGTTAGAACAGAAACGATCACCACAACTGACATCGCTAATGGTGCTGCATCAAAGATAAAATTAGTTCTAGCCATCATGTAGACACCAGCAGTTACCATCGTGGCGGCATGGATAAGAGCTGATACTGGCGTTGGTCCGGCCATGGCATCAGGCAACCAAACAAAGAGAGGTATTTGAGCTGATTTTCCAGCTGCGCCAATAAAAAGACAGATCCCAACCGATGTTAATAGGGTAACATAAAGTGAGAGGTCCTGAAGTTCTGCGATCTTTTGAGCTAAGGCTACAAAATCAATCGTTCCAAAAGTTTGAGAGATTAAAAATATAGCTAATAAAAATCCAGCATCCCCTATTCTATTAACAACGAATGCTTTTTTACCTGCTGCTGCAAAGGCTAAATTTTTATACCAAAATCCGATCAAGAGATAAGAGCAGAGCCCTACTCCCTCCCAACCAATAAAGAGGATCAAAAGATTTCCGCCAAGGACTAAGATCAGCATTGAAAATAGAAATAGATTTAGGTATGAAAAAAATCTGTGCTTTGATTCATCCTCCGCCATATAAGCGATCGAATATAGATGGATAAGGCTGCCAACTCCGGTAACTACGAGACACATCACGGCAGTTAAAGCATCAAATCTAAAGATAAAATCAACAGAGAGATCTCCCACAGAGAACCAGTTAAATAAAGAGTACTCAAAGATCTCTTTGGGCCCGAGCTTTCTAAAGAGATTGTAGACAATTCCAAAAGAAGCAATTGCAGATAGAGTAGCGATCCATCCAGCCAGATTCTTTACCTTCTTTCCAATCACAAAGGAGAGAATTGACCCAATAAGAGGAGCCAAAACTATTAAGGCTAATGTAGGTTCAGAAATTGTCATAATTTAAGCTCACCCGAATCTGTTGTTTCAACTGAAAGAATTGATCTAAAAACTGAGATAATAATCGCTAATCCAACAGCTGCCTCTGCTGCGGCCACTACCATTACAAAGAAAACACCGATCTGCCCCTCCAGATTTCCATGAAGTTTTGAGAAAGTTACAAATGTAAGATTAACGGCATTAAGCATGATCTCAATACACATAAAAACAACTATAGTATTACGACGTACCATTACCCCAAGAGCACCAACTCCAAAAAGAATCGCCGCTAAAACTATATAGTGACTAAGTGGTAACATTTTTTTTCGTCCTTTTGGCTAATATAACAGCACCAACAATAGCAACCATGATAAGAATCGATGCGACTTCAAATGAATAAATGTATTTGGTGTAGAGAAGAAGTCCAATTGACTTAACATCTCCTTGCAGATTCGTTCCTGAAACTGAAAAGGTATCTCTAAGTGCAGGGAGAAGCATTTTAAAAAGGGCAAAGATTGCAACTAAGGAGAGTCCTCCTAAGAAATATGAGGGTTTTTTCTCAGCACCATCTAAACTTAAAAGCATAATTACAAATACAACTAAAACCATTATCGCCCCGGCATATACAATGATCTGAGCAGTCGCTAAAAAATGAGCATCTAATAAAGCAAACAATGCAGCGATCATAAAAAGATGAAGGACCAGACAAAACGCACTATAGAGAGGCTTCTTCATGATCAAAACCCCAAGCGCAGAGGCGAGGGTTAATCCTGCAATTATGTACCAAATGATTTCTTCCATATTTCAGCTACCAAATTTTAACTGCCAAATCTTAACTATCAAATTTTAACTACAAAGCCAGTTTAAGAACTGCTGTTATCAATAAATTTAATAATGATGCCGGTAAAAGTATCTTCCAACCTAGGTGCATCAACTGATCATATCTAAATCTAGGTAATGTCCAGCGAACAACGATCTGAAGAATGCAGAAAAATACAACTTTACTAACAAAAACAATATGTCCAATTAATGCGCCGATCCAATCTCCTGGAAGAGTCACATATGGAATATCCCATCCACCAAAGAACATAAGCACAACAAGGGCTGACAAAAGTGCAATTTCTGCAAATTCGCCTAACCAGAAAAGAAGAAACTTCATTCCAGAATATTCAGTAAAGTATCCAGCGACTAGCTCAGACTCACTCTCAGGAAGGTCAAACGGTGCGCGCTTTGTTTCGGCCATGCCGGCAACAAAAAATATTACAAAAGCTAGCGGTTGAGTAAAAATTCCCCAAGCTGGCAGAAATCCGCCGATCAGGACGGTTTGTTTTACAACCATGTCATAGAGATCCAATGTTCCATAAAGGATAACCATTGAAACAAGCGAGACTCCAAGTGCCAGCTCATAAGAGATCATCTGAGCCGCACTTCTAAGACCTCCTAATAGAGAGAACTTATTATTTCCACACCATCCGGCAATCGTAACTCCATAAACAGCGATCGAAGCCATGGCAAAGATAAATAAAACTCCAACATCTAGATTTGCCACCTGTGGACGAATTTTATATCCACCAATTTCAAAATCTGGAGCTACAGGAATTAAGGCATAAGCCAAAAATACTGGAAAGACAGCCATAAATGGCCCAAGGGAATGAATGAAGTTTGACGTCCCTTTTGGTACAAAATCTTCCTTAAAGAGTCCTTTAACAGCGTCACAAAAAAGAGTATTAACAATTCCCAGAATTCCTAGTAATCGCACAACAGCAAAAACTGGTTTTAGTAAAATATTATCAGTATAGAAATATGCACCAGCTCTGTTTGCTCCGATTCGATCTTGAATAAGTGCCGAACCTTTTCGCTCAACCCAAACACAGATTGAAGCCAATCCTTGGGCTAAGTTAAAAACCACAATTATCTTAATAAGGAGAATAATCCATTCCATAGATCTAAAAACGCCTCCTAGACAGCAGTTACACCACCCTGTGTTTTGCTACGTCCAGCTTCATTAAGTTCAGTTAACAAGACCCCACCATTTTTAAGCTCTGCAATTTTCAGCGTACTTAGACGTGGATCACTTTGAAGATATCTTAAAGTAAGATCCCGATCATTTGCACAACTAATAAGCTCCTGACCCAATCTTTGAGCCGCCATATTAATAATCCGCCAGACCTGATTTGTACCTACTGGTGAATCAATTAATCTATCAATGTACTGAAGTCTCATCTTTCGATTGACATATAGTCCAGCTTTTTCAAGACAGGTTCGTTCAGGAATAACAGTTTGAACCGATCCAATAAGTGGCGACTCTGCATCTGAGATTATCGCAATTGAATTTTTTGCTTTAGCAATTCCACTAAGCAGCTCTGAAGAAAAGTCCTCTCTTAAAATAGCTCGCTCACCTATAATAATTATATTCTGTGCAGTACCAGCCTTAACTGCGGCTAGAGCGTCTTTATATTCACTCTCTAACTTCTCACCACCTAATGAGAAAACCTGAGCTCCTCTAAAATTAGCTGCGTAATCAGGACTTACCAAAATTTTCTCTACATCATTTAACTCTCGCTCTTTATAAGCGATCACAGTTTTGAATTTCTGAATATCTCTATCTAAAAATTTCTTGATCAACCAAAACTCTTCAAGCAAAAGATCTGGAGAGAGAAAGACTACAGTATCTTGGCCTTTAAAAGCCTTAAAAGAATCAAGCGCGGTTTGTAGTTCAACAGTGCTACCCTTTACGGCCGCCTCAGTAATTCTTGTTTTTGGTTGAAATCTTTGAAATCCGTACCGACCTTCATCGCACAACCATTCTTTGTTAACTTCAGCATTATATTTTGCCTTAACCTGAACCACCTGACCGTCTCTTACTGCAACTTTTACATTGCAACCAGTGGAGCATCCTGTGCAGATCGATTCTGTTTCTTTGGCGTACCAAATTCGACTATTAAATCTCCAGTTTCTATGTGTTAGAGCGCCGACCGGGCAGAGGTCTACAACAGTCCCAGAAAGAGCGTTATTTAATTCCTTACCTTTATTAACTGCAATTACTGTTTGATCTCCTCGATTTAACAATCCAAGCTCAGATGTTTGGGTAATTTCATCGCAAAAACGGATACACCGGGTGCACATAATACACCGCTCCCCATCTAGAATTACATTTGGTCCTAGTGGTTCAGCTTTTACTTTGTGAACCTTCTCCTCTTCAAACCGACTTGGTTTGGCATTATACTCGTAGTGATAGTCCTGAAGTTTACAGTGTCCAGACTGATCGCAAACTGTGCAGTCTAGTGGATGGTTAATCAAAATAAATTCTAAGGTCGCAGCCTGAGCATCTTTAACCGCTTGGCTACTTCCCTGGGTAGAGATATCTAACCCTTTTTGTACGATCATGTTGCAAGCAATCTCTAATTTCGGTCGACCCTTGATCTCAATCTGGCACATTCTACAGTTACCAGCGATTGAAAGGTCTTTATGGTAACAATAATGCGGTATGGTAATTCCAACTGAAGCTGCGGCTTCAATAAGATTTGTTCCTGCAGGCACAACTACTTTTTGGCCATCAATGGTTAGCTCAACCATTTCTTTAGCCTCCTTGGCCTCTTTAGTCCCATTTTTATCCGCCCCATTTATTTCTGACATCTCTTAATTCCTAACTCAAAAATCTTGCTTACTACTGCACCTGGGCCAACATTGAACTACTACGGGATCCGCTACCTTGACCCTTCGTCTCTCCTTCAACGGCTTTAATCTTACTTAAAAATTCCTCAGGAAATTTCTTCATGCAACTAAGTGCTGGGGTAATCAGTGCTTCACCAAATGGACAGATCGTATGACCACCGATCTGGGCACATAAATTTTCAATTAACTTCATATCCCCGGCCTGACCTTTCCCATCAATGATTCTATGAAAGATCTTTTCGATCCAATGTCCACCCTCTCGACACGGAGTACACTGTCCACATGATTCATGTGAATAAAAATGAGCCAGGTTAAGAGCAACATCAACCATATCAACGGTCTCATCCATTACAATAAATCCACCAGAGCCAAGCATCGTTCCTGCCTGCTGAAAAGATTCATAGTCCATGTTGACACCTTTAAGTTCATCAGCGCGTAATACCGGCACTGAAGATCCGCCAGGGATAATTGCTTTTAATTTTTTTCCATTCCAAATTCCGCCACACTCTTCAGCGATAAATCTCTCAACTGGATAGCCGAGATCGATCTCGTAAACACCTGGCTTATTGATATGGCCGGAAGCACTAATGAGTTTTGTACCTGGGGATTTCTCTGTGCCGATGGCTCTATAAGCAGCTGCGCCGTTCTCCATAATCCATGGCAACGCCGCTAAAGTTTCAGTATTGTTAACCACAGTTGGAGCACCATAAACACCGACAACAGCAGGAAATGGGGGTTTTAATCTTGGCTGTCCTTTTTTCCCCTCTAAAGATTCGATCAACCCAGTCTCTTCTCCACAGATATAAGCACCAGCTCCACGATGAACAACCATGTGATGGGTAAATCCGGATCCAAAGATATTCTCTCCTAAGTATCCCTTCTTATAAGCTTCATTGATCGCCTCTACTGTTCTCACATACGGATATCCGTACTCACCTCGGATATAGACACATGACCAATGGCTCTGAAGTGCCCAAGCTGCGATCAACATCCCCTCAATACATAGGTGTGGTTCTTTTTCTAAGAGAACACGATCTTTAAATGTACCAGGTTCACTTTCATCAGCATTCTGTAAAAGATAAACTGGTTTGCCTGAATTTCTAGGAACGAATCCCCATTTAACTCCAGTAGGAAATCCTGCTCCACCTCTACCACGTAATCCAGAAGCTTTAACCTCTTCAATTACCTTAAGTGGATCCATGCCTAACACTTTTTTTATTGTGCTATATCCACCACGGCTCTCGTATCCTGACATAGTGTACTGATCAGGTTTGTCTATGTGCTGAAGTAAGATCTTTTTATGTCCTGTCACGTCTTAATTTTCCGTATATAAAACTAAATAACTTCTGACCTTGGTAGATCCTTTAATCCGTCCCCTAGAATATCTGTCTTCATTGATAATCTAAGATTAGGGTTCTCCTTATCGATCCGTTTCATTAACGCATCTAATTTCTCTACAGTAAGATTTTCACAATAAAGATCATTTAACTGACACATTGGCGCTGTCCCGCATGATCCTAAACACTCAACCTCTTCAAAGCTCCACCGGCCATCTTTCGTAACTTCATGAGCAGAGACACCGAGTTTTTTCTCTAAAAATTCTGTTATCTGCCCTGCTCCTCTAAGAGCACATGATAGAGTGCGACATACCTGTACATGGTATTTTCCAACTGGTTCTTTGTAGTACATGGTATAAAAAGTGGCGACCTCCATTACATGGACTGGGGCCATTCCAACCTTTTCACTGACCCACTTAATAGCTTCATCATTAACGTGCCCTTGCTCCTCTTGGGCAATATAAAGTGCTGGCATGACTGCTGACTTTTTATCAGGATACTTTGAGATTAACTCATGAACTCTTCGATCTGCTTCTGCTGAAAAAGTCGCCATTTATACTTCCTATGCTACTTCCTAAATTTACCAATTCAATTACATTAAAATTATCTATCGCACTCGCCACCGATCATATTGATCATTCCAAAAATCGGCACAACATCAGCAATGGTATGTCCAATCAACATTTTTTTCATAATACCCATATGAATATAACTTGGGGCTCTGACATGAACCTTATAAGGCTTACCCGTTCCATCACTGACTAGAAAATATCCAAGCTCTCCGTTACCGCCCTCGACTAACATATACACTTCACCTGCTGGTGGCTGGACCCCTTTAATGACCAACTCAAAGTGGTTAATCATGCCATCAATACTTTTATAAACTTCCTCTTTTGGCTCAAGTACGATGTGAGGATCTCGGATACTTATTGGTCCATCTGGAATCTTTTGCATTGCTTGTTCACAGATCCTAAGTGCTTGCTCTGTCTCAACCATACGAACACAGAAACGATCGTAGTTATCCCCTTTTGTGCCAAGTGGAACTTCAAAGTCAAAATCCTCATACGAAGAATATGGAAAGGCCTTACGAACATCGTAGTTAACTCCACTAGCTCGAGCTACAGGACCAGCTAATCCGTAATCAATTGCTTCAGCACGTGTAACTATTGCAACATCACACATCCGATCCATAAAGATTCTGTTTCGAGATAACAACCGATCACAATTATTTAAATGTTTCCTTACCCCAGCAAAGGCCTCATTCATCTTGCGTTCAAAATCAACAGGGAGATCCTCCTTTACCCCACCTACTCTAGTGTAAGAGATCGTTAACCTAGCCCCAGTCACCTCTTCAACAAGATCCCAGAGATATTCACGAGCTTGAACTAAATAAAGAAATGCTGAAAAAGCTCCCAATTCCATGGCGCTCGCGCCAAGACAGGTCAGGTGATCACAAACTCTAGATATCTCTGACATTATAACGCGGATATATTGGCACCGCTTAGGAACTTCTACTCCAAGTAATTTCTCTACAGTAAGTGCCCAACCAACATTATTAATTAGTGGGGATACATAATTTAATCGATCGGTGTATGGAATGACCTGGTTATAATCTACATTCTCGCACATCTTCTCAAAACCACGGTGCAGATATCCTACCTCAACATCAGCATCAATAATCTTTTCTCCAGAGATCTCTGCTGCCACCCTAGCGGTACCATGAGTTGCTGGATGAGCTGGTCCCAAGTTTAAAACCATCGTCTCTGTATGAAGATCATCATTCAGGGCTCGCGGTCTAACCCTAGTGGTAACGCCACCAACACCTAGGTCTTCATTAAATAGTGAGGGTTTTTTAATCATGATCCTGCCCTCTCTTCCTGTTTCTTTTTTGTAATTTGAACAAGTGCTGGCCGCGACATGTCGTCAGCGGTGTTTCTTACCTCTGGAGAGCGCATCGGCACACGGGGCTGCTTGCCCTGAACTGGATAATCCTTTCTTAATGGGTGTCCCTCAAACTCAGGATACATAAGCATTCTACGAACATCAGGATTACCTACAAACATAATTCCGTACATATCCCAAGTCTCAGACTCTAGAAAATCTGCCGCAGACCAAAGTGGCAATACAGTATCAATCGTCGGATCTTCCTCAGGCACCGCCACCTTAACTCGCAATCGATATAACTTATCAATATTCATTAAGTGATACACGACCTCAAATCGGAGGTCTTTTTTATCTAACCAATCAATCGCGGTGATACTAACAAGATAATCGAACCCTAGATCCTTATCCTCCTTAAGTGTTCGAAACACCTCCTTATGATCTTTTCTAGCAAAGGTAAGGACGAGATCTCCATGCTCCACTGTGAGAGTTAAAATCCGACTCCCAAGCTTTGCTTTTAAAAGATCTTCCAAATTTTGATTACTACTACTTGACACTTAACCCTCGGATAAACTTGAATATGTGGTCATTACACTGTAAACAAATTCCAACAAAGTTGGCAGTGGATCATTTTTATATTACTGAATCACCTATATAGGTATAGGAGTAAAACATAACGCTGTTTGGGAATTTTAATTTTTATGTTATTCATACTTCCTGGGGGTTTTTTATTTTCTCACTTTCTGACTTAACGATTACCTAGTATGTAAACAAATTTCATTTTTTGCTGTAACTATAACATTTAGATTTTAATGGATTAATTAATAATGACCCTCTCTTCACAAGAAATAGAAGTTATTACTGAGGAAAAGCAGATCCTTGCAAAGACATATGAAAGTCTTATTTCACAACAATCTGAAAATTCCACAAAATATATTGTAGAAAAACATAGAGCTAGAGAGCTGACTGTCCAGCTTGTGTCAACAAGACGTCCTGAGGATAAGGCTCAGTTAGCCTCAGATGAGGCAGTCTCCCATCAATTACGCGATATGAAGGGGTCTGATAGCACTGTCTTAGAGAGCCTTCTTGATTGTCCATACTTTGCTAGGGTCGTGCTTGAGGAGAACTCAAACGGCAAACCAAGAAAAATTGAGTACAAGATTGGCCATCATGCAAATCCAGATTGTCGAATTATTGATTGGAGAAAAGCACCTCTGTCAAAACTCTACTATGAATATCAAGAGGGGGATGATTATGCCGAAGAGATCCAAAAGCAATATAGAGAGGGAAAAGTTTTACTTAGAAATACAGTCGAGGCAGATCGAGATGTTTTAAAATCACTTGTATCAAGCAAAGGTGCCTTTCGATATGAGGGCAATGAATGGAAAAAAATTGCAGAGGCAAATAGTCGAGCTAGGCTAGGATCTAGCTCTAATGAACTTCCAAGCATTTTATCTCTTATTACAGCTGAGCAGTTTAGAACTATCACTGAGGAGGCAAGCACTGCTGTTATCATTCAAGGTATTGCCGGCTCAGGAAAAACTACAGTAGCACTCCATAGATTAGCTTGGTTACTACACAAAGATAACTCTGATCTTAATAATGACCAGGCCGTAGTCATTGTTAAAAACAATTCACTTCGAACCTATATCTCCCAAACCCTCCCCTCTATGCGTGTAAATGGGGTAAATATCTTAACCTACAATGAATGGGCATTGGGTCATCTAAACAGTATATCAAATATGTTTGGATTACCGCCTTATACAATTAAACAGAGAAGCTCCCCATCCTCTATTATACGGCTTAAAAATTCTATCGCACTTCTGAAAACTATCGAGGATTATCTAGAGGCTGCCATAGATCAATTGGTTTATCAGATTGAAA
Organism: uncultured Bdellovibrionales bacterium; assembly: GCA_964523015.1. Taxonomy (GTDB): domain Bacteria; phylum Bdellovibrionota_C; class UBA2361; order UBA2361; family J135; genus JAWXBT01. The sequence continues at coordinate 96,754 of CAZFXN010000002.1, forward strand.
AGGATATTCCTTGGTCTGACATTCCAAGCGGAATTAAATCAGTTTTTGATTCCTTAAAAAACTCTAGTGCTATCCTTGCTCCGCTATCCCTTCTTTTAACTCTTAGAAATAGTATTGAAGAGGCAATTAGAAAAACTCCACCTACTCATCCTAAATCAAGCGGACTCGGGGTTGCGCTTAACTTTATAACTTCAACAATTAAAGAGCAGTGTAACTTTGCTGAGACGCTAAAGGCAGTCTGTAAAGATCCGAAGCGAATTTTATCTAACGATGAAACTCGACTATTAGATACAGAACTAATAGTGAACTATCTAAAGGAATTCGAGGAGAGCATTACTAACAACCAACTAATGCCTGGAGATGAAGCGATTCTTTTAAGAATCGCTCAGATGAAACTTGGTGGATTTATCGGTCCTGACGGAAAGCCACTTCGTTATGGTCATATTGTCCTTGATGAAGCCCAAGATTTTAGTGCAATACACTATGCCCTTATAATGAATAGTGTAACCTCACCATCTCAGCTAACTATTGTTGGTGACACGGCACAGAGTTTAGATCCTGATTCAACGTTTCCAGGCTGGGATAAACTTCGGGCCTACTGGGGAATTACGGAGGAGGAATCATTACGATTTGTTACTCTAAAAGTTTCACATAGATCTACTTTGCCGATTATGAAATTAGCCGATCATGTGCTTGGAGAATCAAGAACTGATTCCGGTCGTCCAGGCAAACCACCGAGATGGATAAAATGTAATTCTGATAAAGACGCCCTACCCCCCCTGATTGAATGGTTAAATGAAGTGAGGAAAAGATTTCCTACCTCTTTAACTGCGATAATTACCTCAACAAGGGATGAGGCAAGAGAAGCCCTAAGTATGCTTCGACCAACATTTGAAAACGGCATTAGGCTCTGTGACAGTGACGCGTTTACATTTGAGTCTGGTATCGTTATATCAGATATAAAGAGTTTAAAGGGTTTAGAATTTAACTCAGTGCTTCTTTGGAACCCTTCCTCCAGAGGGTATCCAGAGACAACCCAAGGTAGAAATGCGCTCTATACGGCCATTACTAGAGCAGAAACCTTTTTATTTTTGGCAACTTGGGACTCCCCTTCAAAATTACTGCCTAGTAATAATTCTCAATTAATTCGAGGAGAAGATTATACTAAAGCAGGGTAATTATATTATTGATAATACTACTCTTGATACCTAGTTACATATTGTCCTACAATTGTTATATTGGTGTAAAATCAGAAGATTAAAGATATATGACTCAAGAAGACGCAATAACAGAACCAAATAAGATCAACGTAAGAGACTTTCTCGATTCAGATGATCTATTAACTCCCTCTGAAGCATTCACTATTATCAAAAAAGCACTACTTTGCTTAATAGAGGTGCATAGTTCAGGAAACTTGTTAAAGAATCTCGATCCGGAAAAAATCTATATCCACTCTGACGGTTCGGTCAGCATTGATTCCAATTCCCTTATTGTTGATTTTAAAATTGATGATTTAGGGAAAACTACAGGATTGGTTGATTACACAAGTCCTGAATATCTTGAGAAAGGCACAGCTTCAGTAACCTCTGATATCTATTCATTTGGAGCGATGGCTTATCACCTAGTCTCTGGCAAGATTCCAGATCTTGGAGAAAGTGCGATGGAGACGGTTAAAAATAGGATGCGCAGTACACCTAAACCACTCACTGAAAAGATAAAAGACTTTCCTAGTGACCTTAGTAAAATTATAATGAAAGCATTAGATAAAAAACCTGAGAATCGATATCAAAGCGCCACCCAGATTTTGGTTGATCTAAATAATTTAAAAGATTTTCAGTAAAGAAAACGACTACCAATATACATCATTTTTAGAGAAGACTTCTTAAGGCTGGGTGCACTTAAAGCCTTAAAAAGCCCTCACTGAGAATGATGAGAACTGCCTTTGAACTAATAAAATAGATTCTGTGGATCTTCTTTAGAGAAATATTTCAACTCGCTGGATGCAGTTGCAACTAAACCTGTATCTAAAGAAGGACCAGGTATTCCATTTAAAACATCTAAAAAACCATCCTCGTTTGTTCCGAGAAATCCTCGCATGGCTTTATAAATAGCGGATAACTTAGTCACTGCAGAACCATAAAGATCACTTATTGACTCATTCCTCTCCTGTCCTGTTACAGGACAGCGATACTTAAATGGAGAATCAAAACTCATAGGAGCTTTTCTCCGTCCAAATGCAAACAAAGGTTCAAATTCCGCATATTTTTTAGGCATTACGACGGCAGCCATCTTAGCTAAAATGCCATACTTATTAGAGTGAAATTTTTTCTGCATTGAGGAGATATCATTAAAACTTTGAATCCATAAAAGCGCAGAAAGATCCGTCGTTCCTGCTAACATATCAGCAATTAGATTTACTCGTGTACCAATAAGCTTAGCTGGAATTTCAATATATGACTCTTTTGGACTTCTCTTTCGTGCTAGGCACCACCAATCAAGATAAACCTCGAATTCACGATGATTGCCCCGATTGATTGATTGTTGCTTTAAATCAGGTTCATAGTAACTACCTGTTAAGTAATTTATCAACGGATGAAAAACTGCATCGACCACAACATGAGATATCATTCCCCAAGTAAAGATAAATAAAGCCAACCGCTCTTCTCGGCTATTTCTATCCCTAATCTCCCCAAGAATTTTTCGTATAGGCAGAAAGGTCTCCTCTCCATGAACCCCATGAAGGGAATCAGCTACTTTCTCTCCCACTTTTGAATTGCCCTGCTCCAGATAGTAAGGGGCATCATGGGTAATCGCCCCAAGATAAGCATAAGCCCAAAAACTATCGAACACAGCTGATTCTGGACCAATTCCTTGATCATCAATTCCCAGAGTCTCAACGACAGCTGCCTCAATCACTGACCAATGTAAAAATTCTCGCGGCATACCAAATATATAGATAGTTTATTACTATGGTATCACTAAGCTTTTGGATTCGATATCTATTTTTTTCACATATAACCCGATCAGGATAACAATACACGGAAGGATATACCAAATGTGATTGGTGTAACTTTCAGGTGAAAACCACATTAAGACGTTCAGGCCGATAAAAAGGAAACCTCCTTTAATTCTCAAACCTTTATTTACCTGACTTAACCAATAAAGTTGTGCTGGAAGTAAAAGTATAAAATCGTAACTCCATTGATACGGAGCACAAAGAACTGATAGAGCTAAACTCAAATAAATAAATTCAGATAAATTTTCACAATTTATTCTTGGTAATTTAATTAAAACAACTGCAAAAAAAGTAGCCCAAGGAACAGAGGAATTAACTGGGAAATAGAAGGATCAACATTTAAAGATAACACCAACCATGATGAAAGTGTTGGGGTAGCCCAGGTATTATGTTGGTCTAATATTATAGCTAGATAACTCTGTAGGATTTTAATATCTACGACAATAGCTAGCAATGATAAGCAAATGATCCCCGTTACAATTCCAGCGATTAAGTTAAAATTTTTAATTTTTATGCAGAATATTAAATATGTTATGAAAACAAAGAAAAAAGGTGCGGCTTAATTGTTAAAAGAGACATTAAAAATCCAGCTACCAAAAATCTTTTTTCTCTTACTAATTCTAAAGAAAAATAAAATACAAATGCTAAAAATATAGCCAGTTGCCCAAGGAAAAGATTTAGATATAGTGGCATAAATACAAGAGTTACCGTAAATAGGATCAAGTATTTACTTAGCTCTTTTTTCATGGAACTCGGCTGGCATAACTTCATTACTATAAGTGAAATGAAGATTATATTTGTTATAAACCAGAGTTTTCTAGCAGTCTCAAGATCAAATAATGCAAACAGAGAGAATAGTGTCAGTCCGTGGGGTGCCACATAGAGCGGTGGAATATTATGCTCAATCCCAAGGGTGTGAATTACTAATCTTACACTTGCAGCATCGTATGGGTTGGCACCAGAAATTATAGTTTTGCCATAAATCCAGTAGGCTAGAAAATCCCCTCTTCCTGCTCCTATGAATGACATCTCCGGCAACGATAAAACAAAATAGAGGAATATAAATATGCTAGTAAGAATTATCGATGGTAGAAACTTGGAATATAATTTGGGAAGGTGTGATTCCAAGAAAGGTATCCTTTGGCGGGATAAACAGGATAAACAATAACCGGGGGAAAACAGACGAACAATAAACAATAAACAATAAAATAAGAATGGAGCGGGCGAAGAGATTCGAACTCTCGACCTCTTCCTTGGCAAGGAAGCGC
>CAZFXN010000003.1:0-92026 GCA_964523015.1 uncultured Bdellovibrionales bacterium
TAACATGGGTTTTTATCCACTCAAACTTTACATGCTCGTCTTCGCAAAGTACGCCGTCGCTTTTTTTAAAATGTCACGCTCCATCCGGAGCTGTTTTACCTCCTTTCTGAGTAGCTTAAGCTCATCTTTTTCGGCTATCGTTAAACTGTCAAGGTTGAGATCTCCGCTATCCTTAACCCATTTGCATAGGGTACTAGGCGCAATTCCAAGATCTCGCGCGGCCTGGCATAAGCTTAAGCCTCCTTCCTTAACTAATTTTACAGCCTCTTGTTTATATTCTTCGTTGAATTTTCGACCCATTTTTCAATCCTCCAAATCCTAAGTATACACATCTTCATTCACTAAATATGTGTCCACCAATTCGGGGGAAGATCAATATGACTACGATGGAAGATGGATATGTTCGATACGACCTCGAACTTATCTAAAATCCACTTGGGTTATAACAGCAACGAGACTGAAAGGTTCCGGTTTTTGGCAGCAGTTTTTCCACAAAAAAACAGCTGCACCCATCTATATAAAAATCCTACCAATACTTCTCAATATGCAGATTCCCGGGCTCTCTTTTAGTGTGCTCTTTAAAGCCAACGGTGACTAATAGCTCACTCATATCTTTAATCATGCCGGGGTTACCGCAAAGGAGGACATGATCAGTGGCGGGATCTGTAACGATCACATGATTCTTTAATAATTCCTGAACATATCCCTTATGGCCGGCCCAACTCTCATCTGGCCGACTTACAATTGCTTCATAATAAAAATCATTTGTCTTTGTTAGATTTAATAATTCATCACGATAAGCAAAATCATGCGCGTACCTGACTCCATGAAGTAAGGTGATTTTTTTATACCTCTCCCAAATTCCTGGGGTACGAAGCATTGACACATAGGGAGCAAGCCCTGTCCCAGTAGAAACCATTAAAAGATTTGTTCCTTCAGGCACATGCCTCAAGGTAAAAGTCCCCTTCATCTTAGGAGCCATATAGATCCGATCCTGCTCCTTCACTAATTCAATCCGACTAGTGAAATCCCCTTCAGGCAAAATCGCCAGGTAAAATTCCACGTACTCTTTATTAGTTGGAGCAGAAGCGATCGAGTATGGTCGCTTAATCAACTTATCTGGGAGGAATACAGTTGTTTCAGGAGGAAAATCCACTGGTCTAGGAGCAGACCCAAAAACACCGAGAGTGGCATACTGTCCAGGAATAAAATCTGCGATCGCTTCATCTGGCTTAACACAGAAAACTGCTAACCCCTTTGCAATCAGAATCTTTTTAACTACGGTGGCGTTTAACATTTAACCTTGAACTTAAGTTTACTTAATGAACTGCTTGTTTTATAAAACAGTTGTAATAAAGATTGTCTTAAAAGGCCATACTACTTACTTACAATTTCAAGGCAAGATGGACATCGTATTAGTTGAACCACAGATCCCTCAAAATACCGGCTCTATAGCTAGGTCCTGCGCTGCTACAAAAACCCCTCTCTGCATCGTTGGCAAGCCCGCATTTGAGATCTCTGATAAGACGGTTCGTAGAGCCGGGTTAGATTATTGGCCCTATGTAAACCTTTCTACTCATCAAACCTGGGAGTCATATCTAAAGGATCGACATCCAAGGACCTGTTGGCTTTTTTCAAAATTTGGCAAAAAAATCTATTACGATGTTGAATTTCATCAGGATGATGCTTTAGTCTTTGGTGGCGAAGTTAAAGGTTTGGGAAAAGAGATGCTAGCTCGGTACTCTGAAAATATCTTGATAATTCCGATGCAATGTCCTGAAGTACGAAGTCTTAACTTAAGTAATGCTGTCTCTGTCGCTCTCTATGAAGCACGTCGACAACTAAGACTTGATGAGGGGCTACTTGATAAGGGTCTGACTCAAAGATCTGGAAAGCTCCACAGCTCTCCGATGAGCTGCCTTGATCCCTCTTTGTAGCACTTTGCCTAAATCACCATTATCAAAAACTTCCATCGCTGCTTTAGTTGTGCCGCCTTTTGAGGTTACCCTTTTTCGAAGTTCCTCTGGTGAAAGCCCAGTTGTGGCCCATAATTCTAATGAACCGCGCATTGTTTCTTTAATAAGCATCTCGGCATCATCTTTATTAAATCCTAAATCCTTGGCTGCTTTTGTCATATGCTCTAAGAAGTAAAAGAAATATGCCGGTCCAGTTGCTGTCACTGCTGTAGCAGAATCTAGCAATGCTTCATTTTTTACCTCTAAAGAGATTCCGGCCGATCCTAAGATCTTTGATATCGTCTCCTTTTCAATCCGGGTAAATGATTTATCTGATTTATATACTGTCACTCCTCTACCCACGTGAGCTGGTAAATTAGGCATCGCTCTCACTAGTTTCTTATGATCATTAAAAGATTGACTCAACTCTTTAAGTTTAATCCCTGTCATGAGGGAAATCACAAGTTGATTCTTTTTTATTATAGGCTTTAAGGAAGTAAGTAACACAGCAGCATTCTGTGGCTTTACTGAGAGCACCACAATATCTGATTCTGAAACTTTAGAAATTAGTGTTTCGGCAACTCTACACCTAAGCTCTTTAAGAATGTACGGCTTTCTTTTAATTGAGCGATCAACAATCAAAAGGTTTTTACGATCAACGATCTTACCTTGAATAAGTGCCTTAGCAAAGGCAAGCCCCATGTTGCCTCCACCAATTATCGAGACCTTAAACTGTTTCATTTTATAAGGCTTCATTTTAAAAGACTCTGCCTCTTAAGTTCAGTAAATAACTTCCTAGTCGATAAGATTCTATGAGTCGGCACTTTGATTCCTCTCTCTTTAAGAGCAGATAAACTTTCTTTATGGCCAGTTGGTATAAAAATTGGATCGTATCCAAAACCACCTGCCCCACTTGGAACTAGAGCGATCTCTCCCTCTAATGAAGCCTGGGCGACGATCTCCACCACTTCTCCTTTTCTGTCGCTAATTTTCAGATTTAAAAAACTTACAAATTTAGCTCGCCGATCTTTGACTCCTGAAAGCTCTTTTAGCAATTTATCTATATTATTTTGCGCATTAGAGGGCTCTCCAGCATACCTAGCTGAAATTACTCCTGGTGCTCCATTTAGTGCTAAAACTTCTAAACCTGCATCATCAGCAAGGGATGGAATATTAGACCAAGCGAAAAACGCTCTTGATTTAAGTGCAGCATTCTCTTCATAAGTTACTCCATCTTCAACTACATCTGGAGGCGATCCATTTTTTGAGATGACCTCAGAAAGTTCTAATGGTGCTAAGATTTTAATACTTGGGAACTCAGAAGCGATCTCTCTTATCTCAGAGATCTTTCCTTTATTGCCAGAGGCAAAAAGTATTTCCGCTATCATATCAACCTTAAGGACATCTTAAGAAACTCCTAGTTCAGTGCTTTTTCTTTTACTAATAAAGAATATAAGTACTGCTACAAGGGCAACAGATATCCAAGCAACAGGATGAGAGACAAGATAGTATCTCTTAGCTAACGATGAAAGCGTATCACCGATAGCTGGATTAATTGCAGTTAGATAAAAGACACCCTTAACTACACAGATCCATCCAGCATGAAGCCCGATACAAAGGTAGATATTCTGAGTCAGACACATAGTCATGCCAAGAGTAAGGCCAACTAAAAAAAGGCCGATAAATGGAGAGAGAATCTCTAGGCTAAACATCTGTAAAGAAAGGGCTCCAAGGTAATCAAACCCCACTAACAACGAATACCCAGGATACTCCCAAGATTTTACAGGGGCGATAAAGTGAACAGCTGCGTAAAATAAACTGACCGCTACTATTGAAAATAAAGGCCTATTCTGACGAAGCATCCCTCTAAGTAAAAGGCCTCTAAAAAATGTCTCTTCTATGACAGCGGCTAAAAGTGCCCCAAGTAAAACTTTTGGAACACGGGAGAGATAAAAATTAAAATCTTTAATGTCCCAAAAAAGAGCACCTTCAGAAACAAGTATTGGGAAAAGTATAGCTGATGAGGTTAGTGTTAACAGCACTCCAAATATCACTGATCTTTTTCGCTTATTTTTTTTAAACACCTCTTTGATAAGAGTTAGATCGAATCGTTTTCTCATTAAGAGCACTAAGATAAGTGCCACCAACATTGAAATTCTATTAAATACTCTTTGGTAGGGCCAAGGAAATTCGATAACTAATGAGGTCAAGATTGTATAAAGGATCGGAGTCAGTAAGGATGATAGAAACAGAGTACTGGCAAGGAGGATTAAAGCGTTAAAAATCATCTTAAAGAAACCGCTTCAAAAACTATAAGAGGTAGATTAATGCTAAAAAATTGCTAGGTAGAATAAAACTTCAAGAATATTTCTTAACAGTTGAATCGAAGATCTAAAATTATGACCAACCGCCAAACACAATACTTAAGATCATTGTGCTGACAACAAAAAAAGCGGCTATCTCCATACCGGTCATGCGATAAACTCCAGTAATTCCTTATTAGGTATTGCTAACTATCTGCTATTCCCCACAAATTCTGCATCCAAAGCAGGATTGCTGCAAGAGGGAAACTTTATTGGGAGGTGTTATCTACCATAACAAATGGCCTAGGTAAACTTCGTCTAAAACTAATATATATGATTTAACATACTAGAATTAATGAAAAATATAGAACATTAAAGCAGCGCGAGACCTTTCTATTTCAGGAGCTCGCCTTTTTATCAACACTATTTATCAGCCCTGGCCTATAAGATTATTTCCAAAGCTTCGGTAAGTGCTGCGTACATTTCTTTTGTTAACAATTAATTAATTCACTCGCAAGCAGCAAAGAGAGTGCTTTCGCACAGCTCTGTCAGCGCTTTGTCCGCGGCTCCCTCTTCTTCAATTGATTCATCAAGAAGTTTTACGACTTCTGCTTTGTCTAAGAACTGAGCAAGAGCTATAGCATTGCCATATGCTGCGATTTCATAATGTTCAACACGTTGTGCAGCAGCTACGATCTGAACATCGATTAATCCATCACAGCCATAATCCTCGCTAAGAACATCCTCGCCTTCTTTAATTAAACCCTTCATGGCCTTACAGGTATGTCCAGTCAAGTCCGCATCAAGAAATTGCGATATCTTATCAAGACGTGAGACTTGCTCCTCGGTCTCCTTAAGATGACTTTTTATAGCCTTTTTTAGCTGAGGGTTTATCGCACCCTCTATCATCATGGGTAGTGCCTCAACGAGCTGAGTTTCTGCACTGTAAATATCTTTTAGTTGTTCGACGAGCGAATCGCGTAATGTTTTCATATGAATCTCTTTTAAAAAATTTTAAATCTACCGCTGGATGGAAACTAATAGTTTACCATTCATTGTGGTATGATCTCCCTCATGCCTTAAAGCTAAGTTCAATAACATAATTTATTATTAAGATTTTTATTAAGTTTTCACTTCGGTTTTTAGATCAACGCTCGTTTCTAGTCCCGGCAAAGGGAATTTAAAGATTTATTGGAGAGGAAACTGCACTTGGTGTTGATCCTCTTAACCCCTAGTGTATAGTTAAATTATAGTTCTAGATGAATCTTAAAGTCATTGTTCTTGGCCTGTATGGTAAAATCCCCGCGGTTTGAGCAGATTGATCAGAAAATTGTCAACTTGGTTGCAAGTTATGGAGCAACACTCCTACGCTTAAGTCTTGGTATAGTATTTCTGTGGTTTGGTTTACTAAAGTTTTTTCCTAATACTAGTCCGGCGGAGGATTTGGCAGGTAGAACTTTAAACACATTATCGGCAGGTCTGTTGGATGCTCAATTAGGAGTTTTTCTAGTTGCAACTTTGGAAACTCTAATTGGGATTGGACTACTTTTTAAAGTATGCTTACGTTTTACCCTCTTACTACTGTTTTTGCAGATGGCTGGTACGTTTACTCCTTTGGTACTATTCGGACCGGAGCTTTTCACACAGTTTCCCTTTGTGCCGACATTAGAAGGTCAGTATATTATTAAAAACATCATACTTATTAGCGCCGCATTGGTTGTTGGTTCGACTGTTCGCGGGGCGGCGATAATTGGGGATGATGAGATAAGAGAGAAGGTCTACTCTGAGCTAGACCCTCAAACAAAGAAAAGTGTGGCTGGCTGAACTCTTAAGAAATTTATATTCCCCCGCCAAGAACACAGAACTCAATGCCCAATTTAATATAATTGACTCCTTATTCTATTATTCTACAAACAGTTTGGAATTGACTCCTTTAACACCATCAACTTGCTTAGCAAGTTGAATGGCCTTGTCGGCTTCATGCTTGGTATTCACTACTCCTTTAAGAGTAATGACACTTTTAAAGCTGTCTACATTAATGTCCATCCCAGAAACTTTTTGATCGGCCAATAATTGAGTTTTCACTTTTGTAACCAAAACTTGATCAGTCAATGTTTCAGAGGCTGACCTGTCATCTTGAGAAGCGACGTACCCCGCTTCTGCTCCCACTCCAGCCGCAGCAAGCAAACAGCCCGTTAATCCAAGGGTGGACGATATAAGTGCACAAGTAAAAATATGTTTCATAGATTCCTATTATTTAATTAAACAGGATTTGATTCTATAGTAGTTTGACTTTAATTATATGATTTAGATCATAATCAAATGTCTTAGGTAAACTTCTGCTGCAACTAATATATGGTTTAATATACTAAAATTAATGACAAATCACGATTACTCGACTGGGTGCTATAGCAGTTGTCATAAAGATTGAGACAATAATGTGAGGAGTCAGTTAATACAGTTTGTTGCAAAAGTTTCTTGAAAAGCCTACCGGCTTTACATTTTTACTTATGACAACTGCTGTTTATCTTAATGTTGAATCTGACGCTACGCTAGCTAGCGTCAGCAATGTTAGGCTCTTATTGCACTTCGTGCTAAAGAGCCTCCCCACCCAAGCTTCGCTTGGGGGCCCCTTAAAGGGGCTACTATAGTAATTGTCTCAAACATTTTGACAATTACTATATTTGGTGTTTTTGCCAAAAAATCAGAAGATTATATAACGTTCACCTAAAACATTCTCATAACTGTTCTGTACATCACAAGGAGTTCCCTATGACTAATTTAGCAGTTGGATTGTTGCTGGCAGTTAAACACGAAGGAGAAAATGCCCTTGTACTACAAGAACGCCCTCTCACAGATAGCTATCCAAATGCATGTCAAGTGACAGCTCATGGAAAACTAAGCCGATGAGGAAGCTCGTCTGCCTGGCCTAGGGGGGTTTGCAGAAGCCATGCGTCGCGAAGTCAGAGAAGAACTTGGACCTCACCTTTTAGCAGTCGTTGATGAAATGTTTGAAGCTTCAGAAGCTTCGTTAGTATTGCTAAGTGAACAGACAGATCCAGAAAAAGGTAAAGTAATCCAAACCTATGGGATGCGAACAGGTCTTACGTCAGCAGAATTCCTTGAAAAATTTACCCCTACAGATGAAGTCGCCGGTTTTAGGTTTTGTACGAGTCAGCGATTCTCCGTTGACTTATCAAGCCTTTACACGACTAAGTGGAACTATCACTCCTGTGGCAGCATTCCCTTCTGCCTCTGGAGCAGCTAATGCGCTGAACGACGCTGGGGTAATTGTAGGATGGTCAGGATTCAATGCTATAAAAATTGAAAACGGCGCCCTTGTTAATCTTGGACAACTTCAACCCAGTTTTCCAAGTGCTTCAGCCAAAGCACATGATATAAATAATCCAGGACTAATCGTCGGAGAATCTACTCCTCCACAAGGTGAACCCGGGAGTGTTCGTGCCTTCCTCCACGATGGCATTCAGATGACTAATCTTGGAACACTACCTGGATTGAGCTTGTTTTCTGCAGCCTATGCAATCAACGATGTTGGACAGATAGTTGGCTGGTCAGGAAATAGTATTGATACAGGAAAAGCGTTTATTTACCATAATGGATCAATGAATGAGCTTGGCTCTCTACCAGGTTCTAATAAGTGTTGGGCCACTGACATTAATCATAATGGCATTGCCATCGGAACTTGTAACGTAGGAACTAATGCCCGTGGAGTATTGTTCATTAATGGATTAGCGATTGATATTAACGATTTGATTCCATCTAATAGTGGATGGACAATCCGATGGCCTCAATCTATCAACAGCTTTATGGAGGTAGTTGGTCGGGGAGATTTTGGTGGTCAACAGCGTCCAGTGTTACTTAAAATTAGGTGCCCAGAGTGCAGGATCAAGGCTACTGCCATAGCCCATCCATAACGGAGCAAGATCAATTCAGCAAAAGCTAGTTTATTTTCTTAACTATATAGACAGCGTCCATAATTAAGCAGCTATACTTTCACACTGCTCAAAGGATAACTCAGTACGGGGAGCTGTATATGGGCCCTGCGGAATCTCGTCCTCTTTAGTGTATTTTCTTCGGCTAATTGTTTTACGAAGGTTACGACCACGAGAAATCTCCGGCTCGTCATCATCATTCGGACGACCTTTCTTCTCAAGAGCTGGTGATAACTGCTCATGTAAAACGTCTAATGCTCTCTTTTTTACACGAGAGATGTGGCAACGACTATATCCAAGAGATTTAGCAATATCTACTAACTGCTCCTCTTGTACATACAAGCGATAAATTACCTCCTGCTCTAACTCGTCAAGTTTTGCACAGGCTTGATTGCTGATATTTGCAACCTCTTTTTTGTAAAGCATCTCATCAGGAGTTGAGTACTCATGATTAGAAAGTGTGTCTGAAAGATCCGCAGAAGCAGTAATCCCATTATCGTGCGAATCCTTAGAGGTACGATATCCAGAGATCAGCTCTTCAATCTCATAATCTGCAGCAGAAACTGTATTCAGATTTGCTGCAATGTCTACTGCACGAACTAATGTTCCTCGTAGGTGATAATAGAGGAAAGTCATAAAACTGGCACCTTTCTTAGAATCGTATCGATCGGCTGCTTCACAAAGCGCTAAATCTACTAAACTATCAAGCTCTTCTAGCTCAATGCGTGAACGCCAACGACGAAGAATGCTTCTAGAAAGCTTTCTTGCGTTTGCTCTATACTCAAGAACTAACTCTTCTTTGCTAAATCTTTTTTTGAATTCTGGTTCTTTTCTAACTTCTTTCTTTACTTCTACCTTCGCCTCTTTCTTTGTCTCTTTCTTTGTCTCTTTCTTCAGCTCTTTCTTGGCCGATACTGTTTTTGTACATTTTGCTTTAACGCGTAGAGATACTTTTCTCTTTGTTTTAAGCTTTGATGTGACTTTTCGTATGGTATTTCTTTTAGGCGACATCTTGGTAACCATCCTTTCTATTAAATACAGGCAGAAAACTACATGAGGTGAACAAGCCTCATATACTCTAGTCACCGAAATAGTAGATATCGCTTCAGTTTTTGTTTATATAGTTAGATTTATTAGACAAATACGAAGGAATCGTATGCCTCTATTAAGAGTTATTGCTCTATCAGAGCAATATGTAGCATAGAATTATGAGTCATAACGATTCATAAACCGTGGCGTAAATAAGGAAACTTATCCTTACTCTATCGCATCAAACTAAAGCGAGTAAAATATCCTTTTATTATAATAAGTTACCATTAAATAAGTAAAATATATTATAATCAATTGGCGATATAAGAGTAATAATGGAAGAAAACATCTCTGCTAAACCACCTCCATTAACAAAAGATGAGATCGACACACTCATCCTTGAGAATCAAGGCTGGGCAGAAAGTATCGCTCGATCGGTAGCTCGTGCATGGAATATGGACTGGCGGTCTGATGGGCTTGATGGTGCCGCGATGGAGGCACTTATATTTTGCGCGCGACGCTTTGATCCAGCTCGCGGTATTCCCTTTAGAGGGTACGCTAGACGCCGGATTCATGAGGCTTCTACTGAAGAAGCTCGTAAATCAAAGAGTTGGAAAACAGGGTTTCGCTACTCTGCCTCCTCAGACTCTACACAAAGCAGTAAAGAGCTCTCTGTTAAATTGCTAGATATATTTCCAGAGTTACGGGATGGTTCATTGCCATTTGGTGAAGACGACGATGTTCGTGGATCAATTAGAACTTTATTAGTTGGAGCTAGTCTTACTGCGTTTAAGGATGGAATCGACATATCCTCTCCTGAGGATTTTATGGACTTTAAAAAAGTCGTAGAGATAGTTAGCTCCTTAGAACCAATTCATCAAGTACTCCTGTGGAAAACCTACTGGGAGGGCAGCTCTTTGCGTAATGTTGCTGATTCATGGGAGACTGATGAGTTAAATGTAATCAGAGAGCATAAAGTTATTATAGAGTATCTTTCAAAATGTTTTGCTTCGACTAAAAAAGGAACTAAACCAAAGATCAGGCCGGGACTTCGGCCAGTTGCTTTTAGATTAAAAAAGGAATTAGACATGGGCCCTTTCACTCAGGTACTTGAAGATACACGTGGACCAAAGTCAGAAAGATAGAAACAGGGTAATCTTGGGATAATTTTATGGTAAAGAAAATTGGTGATAAAAAGATCGGAAAGATAAACCCAGCAGAGGGCTCAGATGAGATTGAGCAAACTAAACGGGTGTCTGATGTAAGTTCTATTAAAGCACTTAGCGGAGTTAAGGGAACTGATTCAATCTCTGGTGCTGGCAAACGTAACGCAACAAGAGTAATGACTCTAGCCGAAAGGGAAGAGCTATTTCGTATGGTCAGCGAGGAAGCAAAAAAGATCTTCCCTCAGGGAACTCTCCCTGCTCATAAACGCGAGATAATTGAAGGGGCCGTTAAGATGGCTATTGATTCTGTGCTTGAGGAACAGATCGACGAGAAAGACGATCTGTAAGACAATCAATAAAACAAGTAAGCAGATCTTCAATATTTCAAGAATTAAGAAAAATTTCTAAAACGAGCCAATTGGGCTTTATAGAATCTTAAAAGGTTAGTATCTCCTCCCTTTGTACTCTCAATAACTTCACCAACCTCTCCTAAGTAAGCTCCGGCTGTTGCCACATCTCCTAAAGAAAGAAGTGTAGTAACCAGCATTAAACCAGAGAGTGATTGATTAGGATCTAGTCCGTAGGCTTGCTTGGCAAAGTTAAGTGCTTGTTCTAAATTTCGATTAGAAAGTTCGATATAGGTTAAAGCTTGCCAAGCTGGGACGAACTCGGGAGCAACTGCAATAATTCCATTCATGATAATTTCAGATTTTTTTAATTCCCCATTCTCAAGGTGAAATCGTCCGAGCTCATAAATATGAGAAAGCTCAACGTCTGAATACCCACGCTTTAAAACTTCTGATAGTTTTCTCTCTCTTCCAGCCACAGCTACTCCTTTGCTGGTGTAATTTTAAGCCAATCCAAGATCTCTAACAGCATTGCATATTCAGCTTGTAACGCATCGTCTGATTTATTCATGTCGCCAACGACACCTTCACGCAAAGCAGCTACTTTTTCGTAACGGGCATAAAAGAACGATTTTAGATCTTTAAGCTTATCTACCTGACTTAATACTGGCAGTAATGTAACTATCGGGGATTGTGAAAAGGGATCTATATTTTTTAATGATTTAATCGTCATCTTGCCTTAGCCTCATCTTCTATTTCTCTACGGGTCATCCCATGCTTTAGCATAAACCTATAACGAGCAATGAGCCAAGATATGATAATGAAAAAGAATCCAACTATTATAAAGATCGGCAACAAGGAATTAACTAGATTTATCATGGCCGTAAGCAAATGTGGCTGATCTAAATTAAAAAGTGTCAACACATCTCTAGATAGAAATAACGGAATAGCTATAGATACTGCAAAAGCACAGATAATTAAAATAGATATAGCAAATACACTCTTTATAAATTTAAGACCGAAGGAGCTCTCTGATTCTTTAGAAAACCAAAGGTTTCTAAAATCAATATTTATCAGGGATAGCGAGAAGAGAAATTTAGTTTGAGATAACCCCCAGATTAAAGAGCAGATTGCGACAACGGTAAGGGGTAGGACAACTAACTTCACTAATAATACTGAGATTTCTTTTGCCAGATGCGATGTCGTGTAGAGAGTGTCGTTTACGCCACTAAGATAATCTCTAATGATCTTAGAAACATCATAAAAGATGCCCGGTACAGTTAGATGTAGGACTAAGATCAAGATCAGAAATCCTAAAATTCTAACACTCAGAATACTTAGCGGAACTACCCCTTGAAGCTTTAGAGCATTTAGCTTCTCCTCTGTTGGATACTCGCTCCTCTCCATCTTATATAGCCCCAACCAGTCTTAAAATTGAAAGTGGGTGAAGATAGGAGATAAAAAGCGTTAACGCCAAATTAGATGCTGCACATAAAACTCCAATTAGAACAAATGGTCTAAAACTTGAAACTGAAATTGGATTTGTAATCTTTGTCAGAGAAAATATTGAATTAAAAGATAACTCAAAGAGGATAGTAATTAAAATAACAACTCCACCCACCACAAAGGCACAGAATATGGACGCAGATAAAACTGCTAAGGTAATTTCAATTAATGAGATGCCATTTAAATTTGTCCGCTGCTCGGCTAACAGAACTAACATCTCTACAAAGTAACCGCTCTGTAGCATCGCTGCTAAGGCAATAAAAACTATCAAGCCAGTGAGAGATCTGCGCACCTGTACTGGTAGGCTTGCCTCTGCTATTACACCTAAAAGATACGCTGTTAGCGGTATAGGGACAAAAAGTGCGGCAATGGCAAAAAGAGTTGTCGAGTCAAATAAGGTGCTCTGACTAAGCAAATAAAGAGCAGTTCCGAGTAAACAGATAAAACCGATCTCAATGCCTGATCCTATGATAAGTGCAATTGTGAGTATCAGTAAAAAAATATTCTGATATGGCTCTATCATCTATATGAACCAGAGAAAGATATTTTAGCCAATTCCAATAACGACTCTATAAAACCAGGGAGTGTAAAATATAAGACCACTGTTACAGCCATGATCTTTACCGCGTAAAGTATCACCTCATCACGTATCGTTGTTACAGCTTGCAACGAGGAGGCGAGCAAGCCAGCGATGGAAGCGCCTAAGATTACCGGAATAATAAAAAGAAATAGTATTCGCGTACCGGCAAAAAATAAATCATAAACCGTTGAGTCCATAATAGCTTACCTACCATACTGTGATAGAAGTTGCTCAGTAATCAGTCCCCAGCCATCTACTGCAATAAATAAAAGAATCTTTAACGGTAAAGAGATAACTTGGTTATGGATCTGTGTAACTGATAAAACCATTAAAATATTTGCTACCACCAGATCAATTAACAAAAATGGGATTAGTATCATAAGACCTAATGAGAATGCTTCTTTTAGCTCTGTCGTTAGAAAGGCCGCAATTAATGTTGCAAAGGAATATTGGGTAAGGGGTTTGGCAGGAGATTGATCTGCAACGCTACCGTCTTTAGCTAAAACCTCAGGGGTTTCAGAAAGAGCACTCCCTGATACCTTAGACTTATCAGTAGGATTACTAATCTTACTAAACTTAGCTAAAATATCCTTGTCGGCATGTTTTACTAAAAATGGTTTAAATACTGCTTGAGCATCAACAATATTTTTTGTTGCAAAAATGGCTTCAATTCCTCCGACCCCTTTTAGAGATGGGTCAAGTGGTGATTCAAGTGATAGCTCGATTGAAACAAATGAAAGCGCTAACGAGAGGGCCAGGATAACAACTCCAAAACCTGAACCTTGTAGCCCAATTCCATAACGAAATATGCTAAGCGTAGTGGCGATCTTAACAAATCCGGTGAAAAAGAGGGTGCTCAATATTATTGTTATATATGGGGTTTCCATTATCCTACCGAGATAGCAAATCTATTTTCATACAAGCACAATTTTGCCTGGGCAACTTTTTCATTATTTACTACCAAAGATGCATTATTAGAGATAATAATATCTGTCTTAAGCATTGCTCCAGGCTGTACAAACTCTGATAGCTCAAAGCTAGAATCTATTCTAGCTGTTCCGAGCTGTATGGAAAGCCTAGTTGTACCTTCTGGTAAAACAAAATTTGGTGGAGCACCAGCAGCCGACTCCAAAACAAACTCCTGATCAGCCCTTCGTAGCTTTGCTAAAAGACTTCCTCCCTCAGGGAAACGGAGAGTAACATTATCAGACACTGGCACTTCAAGATCTACTACTGTTCCAGAACGGGTATAATCAAGGATCGAAGATGGTTTTACTGCCAATTGAGCCAGCTCTATAGATATCTCTCCCGGTGCCTTCATCTTTCCAGCACTAGAACGTACCTGTCGTCTCCAGATTCCATCAAGGTAATCGACTGTCTTTTGCCCTAGTAAAACTACAACAGAACATTGAATCCCACTCAGAGACATTTTTAAAACAACTGCGCCAACTGCTGATAACTCCCCAATCTGCTTAACTCCTTGAAACATAAAGTTAGAAGTTTGTGGTCCACCCCAAGCCAGCATTAGACTAGTTAAAAATCTTCGAGCTAGATATTCTATGACGACCCCTTGAGCTAAATCTCTACCTCCAGGGATACAAGCTTCCATTAATGCAATAAGAGATTGTCTATCTGCGGCTACTCCAATCTCTTCGTCAGCTAGTTGACCAACAAAGCAGAGATCCAGAGCTGATGGAACTGAAAGAAGTGGTTCTACTCCTAAGATCTTCACTTCAACTCCGAGAGTATGGGTCAACGTTAACCATTGTAATCCAAGTCCAGGAAACCACTGTCCAAATTGGCATCGGGAAAATCCTCTTGAATAATCAAGCTCACGAGAAGAAACACGCCGAAGCGTCTGAGAGGGATCCCAGAGACCGACTATTGATTGTTCCTGCTCACCGCCCTCCATTGCCTCCCTTCCTTAATGATTTTTACTTATCTCTATAAAGTTCTTCTATTGCAGCTCTTAACAAAACTCCAACTAATGGCATCCTTAATTCAACCGGGAGCTCCGATAACTCAAGCGCCACCTTACTAAGCATTGCTCCACTTGCTGCATCATTTGATAGATAACTCTCTGCATCTCGGCCATCTAACAAAACAGAAGTTGCTACTAAAGCTCTTTGTCTAGCAGAAAGTGTGCGAAAAGAATCTGTTGCCATAATACTACTCTCCTAGGCTATCAGTTTTAATCTGCCCAGAATCTATTCGAATACGTCCAGCGACTCTATCACTTGAAAGCTTAGATAATTGAGGGCCTCCGGTTAGTGACTGACTAAATCTATCAGTTGAAACCTTTCCTCCATAGGCATAACCAAAGATAAAACAGAGCAGCCCTGCCAATACCATAACTAAAAGAAAAGCTCCGGCTAGCGGTTTTGCATCACCATCTGCCACCTTAAAATATTTAAGGAATGGGACTAGCATTCTGTTAACTACTACTCCATTTTGATTATCTATCCCTTCATTGCCAATCGCGACTGATTTACTATCTACATTATGAATCCATACAGCAATCCGCTGTGGTGTTAATCCTGGAACCATAAGAGCGATTAAATCTGTAATCTGTTTAGGATCTAACGAAGTGGAGATAGATGAGCTAATAATAACTGAGGCACTTGGCTCAACTCCGCCTTTAATAAGATTAGATCTGACTAGCACCTTAACTGAATCAATCCCTCCAACTGATTTCAATTTTTCCTCAATCTCAACTCCAAGTGCATAATCTAATCGAGCCGATTCTATCTCTCTACTGTTAGGCAGGAATCCTTTCTGCTCTGTTAAATCACGGAATGAGGGTGTTGCCTCCTTAGGTAATCCTAATTCATGCAAAAGCGTTACTGCTAAAGCATAATTTCCCTTATCTACCTCAACTGTATATTTACCCTTTGAAGATCGCTCTGTTTGAGCTATCGAAGAAATTCCATGGCTGCCTAACGAAGCAACAATTTCATTGGCTTGCTTTTGATCTACATCAGAGATGACCTGTTCATACGAACATCCACCAAGCAAAAAAATGGCCAGGAGTAAAAAAAACGCGTGATGAACTTTCATTATTTTAATATAATCGTTCAAAACAGACTTCCTGAAAATGACCATCCTGTAAATAACCATATTGCCCTGTCAGCTTTTAGTCAGTTTTTCACTCCCCTTCTGCGGTACAAGCACAACAAGATATTCAAGCTCTCCAAATCGCACCTTATCTCCATGATTTAAGCGAGCTCGCTCCTCTTGTGGCTTAAATGAGTTCTCCTCTTTTCTTTGTAACTGAACTCCCTTTTCACTCATAAGATCCTGGACTTCAAACCCAGTACTAGGAGTTACTCTTACTAATGCATGTGGAGTCGAAATTGAACCGTGGTCCAAAACAAGATCAGTGTCTTTTAGCTTTGAGCTAGTTATAAAAAACTGGCCCTCTCTAAGCTCTATGCTCTGACCTTTACCGTCTTTAAAATCAACTAACCATCCGACAAGCACACCCTGATCCTTTGCACTGACCTGTCGTGCTGCACTTCGAGAAGGTGTCTCAGGATTAGATCGTCTCTCCTCACGCCTCTCTTCACGCCTCTCTTCACGACCTCCTCCTGATTGAGCTGAATCTCTACGCGAATGATCATGACCATGACCTCGATTATCTGTGGAAGAGGACTCTTCCTTTGATCTATTGGATGAATCATTTCGCACATTAGGCTTATTCTCACTCTCTCGTTGAGTATTTGGTTTAGCCTGAGGGGAGCTTCTTGGGGCATCTTTTGTTTCTGATTTAGCTACTTCAGATTTATGTTCTTGCTTCTGCTCTTGTCTATGCTCCTGCTTCTGCTCCTGTTTTCCAAACGATAAACCTCCTGGTCGGCCTTTTCCAGATTCAACTATTACTTTCGGCTGCTGTTGAGGTTGTCCTGATCTTTCACCACTCTCATTTCGCTGCTCATTTCGCCTATCATTTAGTTGAGGTTCTCGTTGCGTTGAGCGTGCACTAGGCGAAGCTATTGGAGGGTGCGAATGAGTTGAACTTGCGCCATTACCCACTCCATTCCCTGACTTATGTGCGTCAACTGGATCAACGGAAACCTCTTCAACATATCCTCTTAGAGGGTCGTCAATATCCGGCATCTGTGAGTGTTTTGTCTCTAGTGGCTTTGATTCAAATGATGGTGTCTCAGCCTTACTCTCTCTAGCATCCTCTCTAGGAGTGGCTACAGAGGTTGTCTGCTGTCTTACTCGAGTGCTCGGAGCACCCTGGCTTCGAGATTTTTCATCAACCTCTTGGCTTGCATCAAATGTAGATCCACACATGCGACACTTTGTTGAAATCGCAGGGACCAAACTTCGACAAGAAGGACAGCGCACAAAAGTGAGTTCCGCGTTATCGCCAGCCATGTCTAACTCCTCTATTTCTATTAACCGTTAATTAAAACCCTGTAATATAAGATTCACTGTTACTACTACTATTACAGATAAACTTACTAAAAACAAAATTGCAAACGCTCTATCTCTAGCACCAAGATGACGGAATCGTCGCACTATCGAAATAAGAAGCCCTTCATTAATCGGCTCAGGCTTCCCTATCTCCTGACTAAGGACGCCGCGTTGTTCAGGCGCCTGGTCTAACAAGGTCTTAAGATCAACTCGTGTGCCAGCTTCTCTTACTTTCTGCTCTCTCTCTGCAATCAAAAAAGATCCTCTATTAGATCTATAAGCTTCTTCATCTTCTGAGTTAAAACAGATAGCGATATTCACTCCGCCACCAAGATCAAAAACTTGTCGAGTAGGCTCTACTACAAACGGTGCATCTTTAGGGAGAACTCCTCCCTCCCAAGCTATTCCATTTCGGCTAAGATCAGTAATTGTCATGTGTCCAGTTTTAGTAACAGTGACCGAGCAATGTTTACGAGAGATATGAGGTGCTCCAACCCAGATATCACTCTCTGGATCCCGTCCTAAAAGAACAACAGTGCCAGGTTGTAAAATAAATTTTGAAGGTCTAACTAAGTCAGAAACAGCAACCAAAGCTGGATAAGTGCTTTTTTGAGGGGTAATATCTAAACTCTTTGAATCATCAGGGTTAGCTTTTAAAAGAGCTAAGAGTTGATCTTCTGACACTACTCCGGTAAGTGTTGTTTGCCCACCAATTGTTATCTTGCCTCTAGCTGGCAACGATTGTCGCCCTGAGATTTGCTGTTGATCAATAAATGTCCCATTAGTTGATCCTAAATCTTCAATCCAAAACTGTCCAGATTCATATCCAATTCGTGCATGTTCTGCAGAAACATCTGGAGAATCAACTCTTAATAAACACTTATTAGATCGACCAACCATTATTGTCTGTTCAGGAGAAAATGAAACAGCCAATGGCGTTGCGTCAAGTGAAACAATTGCCGGCAATGTTGGAGATTGAAACGCACAAGCTTGTCTTAGAATTCTAGCTCCTGCTTTATCAGGAGGATCTGTTTCGCGCATTAAAAGATCACTATCAAGAGACGAAACTCTCATCGATATTGGACCAAGATTAAAATTTGCATCACTGTTGTAACCATTTTCTAAAAAGGAAGGAATTGTTCCTTCGACATCACCAACAGGTAGTGGCACACAACGGAATCGTCGTCCTAATCCTCTGGCGAATTGCATTTCGTATCCTAACCCTTTCATCTCATCCACAATTACATGGGCTGTCTTGGAGGCACCCACGACAAATTTTGGCCTTCGCACCAATAGGCACTCGACATCATTCGATCCATCATGAAAATCGATTTCAAGAACAAACATATACCTAGCCTTACTCCCTACCTATGTATGTCGGCAAGTTACTGAAAAGTTACAGCAAATTATCTCTAATTAGAGAACAAAATGATAGAAAGGGCGCAATCTAGCTAGAAAACGGAATGTTTCCTACCTATCTTTCAAGACGTCGTTTTATCACCCAAAACTGATCCGCATATGCCTTCTTAACAACAGGATCAAGTTCCTTCTCGTAACTTTCAATGATGATCCTAAGAGCTCCTACGTCATTTGATTTAGCAAGCGCCTTGATAGTCGCCAATCTAACTTCCCGATCAGGATCTCCTAAAAGCAAAAGAAGGTTTGCCGGAGGAATAACCTCTTTATATCGCTCAATTACTATCGCCCCTATCTTTGAGCTCTCTGTATCAAGTAGAGCTGAAAGCAATTCTTTATCTACTATGTATCGATCAAAAACAGAGAGAGCAGATTGAATATCAGAAATATTGGACTTATCCCCCAAAGAGAGGACCCCTATTGATTTAATAAACTCTAGGCGTGTTTCCCAATAGTTATTCTTTACCCAATCTACAAGACTAGCAGCAGATGTATTTAAAATTGATCTGGAAGCTAGGGTATCAAAAACTTCATACAGAACATCCGGATCTGTTTCTGTCGCACTAAGCCTTAGCAAGATCTCTTCAATTGAATTATCATACCAACGCCCAAAACTTCCGACATCCTCAGCCTTAATCTTGCCGAGTGATGCTCTTACTAAAGAACGCAGCACTTCAGATGGCAAATCTGGTCGATCTTTTACTAAAGATAAAAAGTAATTTCTCTCCTCAGATACAATTCCTCGCTTAATAACACTCTCGGCGAGGTACTTTACTTGGCCATCATCTCGATCGGCCAACATACCTAACACCCAAAGAAGATCTTGATCTGGAATTAAATCACGACGGTCTATTACTTCTGATCCAAAATTGTCTGAAAGATTACTTGAACTCAAGATAAGGGCTAAGGTTGAGCGATTCTCAAGATCGGTTCCTTTTGTCCTATCGCCCAACAACTGAGAGAGTAGAGATCGATATTCATCAACATTATTTGAGTCAAGGGAAAATGCGGCTGTTAGCATAAGCGCAAGAGCCGAATGCTCAGCATAGATCCGTCTTAAAGCTTTCGATCTTGTTTCTGGTGGAATCGTTCGATCGAGAGTTAATAAAACATCCTCTGTATATCCGGGCGGGTTTGAGTGAATGGAGGGATCAGTGAGCCAAGTTGCAACAACATCAGCACTTCTTAAAAGTGAAGCCTTCCGTGCTCTCTCAAGTATAGAATTCTCACAAGCTCGTCGGACCTCAAGTGAGCTACTATTCCTACCAAGAGTCACCAGCACTGCATGGGCGACAGGATCATCAGAATTCATAATAAGATCTATAAACTCTTTTTTCTGATCAAATGTAGCTGTGCTTGATAAAATACCATCTAATGCCTGACTAAGTTGCTGACCAGCAATAGCACGATGAGCTGAAAGTGCGTGTGAAAGCTTAGAAGTTTGAGCATAGCGGGTATAAAGAGGACGTAAGAAAATAGCCAGTGCTACTAAAAGTCCAACCCCTATTAACAACTTAATAAATCCCGGTCCAAAACGGAAAGGATTTCGAGTTGGAAGAGCCTTGCCAAGAGAGAAAGAGGTGTTCGGTTTCTGGCCTCCATCCTCAAAAGCGGATTGTTTGTTTTTCATCATCGCCTTTTCAGGATCATCGGCGTAGGCTTCCCGTTGAGATTTTATAGCTTCCAACATCTCAATCGCATTTTGATACCGTTGACTTGGGTCTTTTGATAAAGCTTTTCGAATAACCTGATCAGCCCAAAATGGAACATCTTTTCTTAATTTCCTTATCTTGCTATACGAACCTTCATCGCTCTCTCTATGATATCTTCCAGCAAAGATGAAATAACCTAACACTCCCATAGCATAGACATCACTTCTAAGATCTAATGACTCGTTTGTTTTTTGCTCAGGAGCAAGATACTCAATGGCTTCAGGGTATGAGGCTAATCCCTGCTGGCTGTCGGTTTCAAATGCCCCCATTATTCCGATAAATCTTACCGATCCAGTCCTATTAAGCCAAAAAGAATTTTTGCAGAGATCTCCACATACAATAGAGGCTGTATGAATACGGGCAGCTATTTCAACGCAGGAAACAAACCTACGCTCTAGCTCAGATATTTCAGGACTCCCTTCAGTTAAAGTATTTCCATCAAGTCGAGCAAGCACTCCAAATGCTATACCTGTATTATCAACTGCATATCCGATATAATCTGAAACAGGAGGATCTATCGATTCTAGTACTTGCTGTCTCTTTAAGTATTCGGCAATCACAGAAGAATCAAGTGGTAAAGGATCTCTTAAACGCCATAGAGAAACGTCACCTCCACGTAATTTATCTTGGGCAATATAGAGATCGGCGGTACGAGTAGATAAAATTTTAGTCTCTACAAGGAAGTAGTCATCAATCGCTCCAGTAGCCAGGGTCTCCTGATCAACTCCACTCATATCTCTATATTCTCCATTCAGAAACTTCTTCAATTACTACGGTAGTGTCAATTTCAGAATCTATAACAACTCGTATATTCTCTCCAAGGGTTAAAAGTACTGAGAGAAGAGCTGTTTTCAAGTGGGCATCGCAAAATACAGCACTTGGGAGTACTCCTCGATCTCTTGCTGCATGTAATGCTTCATCGCACCCTTTTTTTAGACGTGAAATTGTCTCTCGATCTACTCTTATGGTCTCAGAGGCATCGTGTCTACCGACGATATCTTCAAGGAGACTTTTAACTGAGGAATCTAATGTAAGGACCCGAATTGAGGAACGCTCAGTAACAATGCTAGCTAAGATTTCCTTCCCTCGTGATGACCTAATCGCATTAACAACATCATCTAAAACAAAGACTATCTCAGCTGTACTATCAAACGACGAGTAGTAGTTAGCTAGCTCTTCTATGATCGAACGTAAATTGCCAACATAAAAACCCTCTCTAACTAACTGTTGGACAACCTTAGTTAGTCTTGGAACTGTGATTAATCCATTGTCAATTAATCCACCCACTAAGCCAGGATAATTAGCACTTAACTCTTTTACCTGAGTATAAACGTCTGAAACTGAAATCAGTTCCTCAGGATGGTTCTGCAAATAGGCAATTATCTTTAAAAATATAAACTCTACCTGATCATTATACTGAAGCTGTGCAGCACGCACGACCCCAAATGATCCAAAGTTACTCTGTGTCCAAAATACAGAGGTGCCAAATAAAGGGTGTACCTCCAATGACTCTATTGATAATCCAAAAAATGGAGCTGAGTTTGGATGAAGTGAAACCATAAAACTATCAAGTGGCACCTGCCCTTGAAAAAGAGGGACTCCTCCCTCCAGGACTTTAAAACCTCCTGCGCCAATACCATCACGACTAACTATTTTAAGTGGAGATACTTTTAATCCAACTTGCTGATAAAAAAGCCCTTGGAGTTCATCCCAACGAGAGATAGTACCTTCCAAATCTCTAACATACTGTGGATATAAAACAGCTGAATCAAGCTCAAGTACTAATACTTTAGTTGCTTGGTCACTACCAGACCATCGAATTGACTTTATTTCATTCTTAGATGGCCCATCTAATAAGGAAAGACTAGATGAGGATCTTCCCGCAGGAGCAATTTGTAGTCCGGCAACAATTCGTGGAGCAAAATGAGCAATCAATAAAAAGAGAGTACCTCCCAAAGCAAATGGCAAAAATGGTGGGCCTGGTAATAGTGCAATTGCAAACATTATTAGTCCACTCAAAGTCCATGCTTCAGGTCGCTTTAACAACTGATTTCCCAAATCCATTCCAAGGGTGAACTCAGTTCCAGAAGCAACTCTTGTCACAACAATTCCTGAACAGATAGCAATTAGCAAAGCAGGTATTTGACTCACCAATCCATCGCCAACTGTAAGGATAGTATAAGTTTGAACTGCTTCAGAGATGGACAGACCATCTCTTATTCCAACATAAAGACCACCAAATATATTTGTAAATATGATAACAATTCCAGCGATCACATCTCCCTGTACAAACTTCATAGCTCCATCCATAGAACCATAAAGCTGAGATTCTTTTCGTAAATCTTCTCTTTTTTGAACGGCTTCTTGGGCAGTTAAAATTCCAGCTCTCATATCACTTTCAATGGCCATCTGCTTCACTGGCAATGCATCAAGGGTAAATCGAGCAGCAACTTCAGCAACACGGCTAGCCCCACGAGCTACGACGATATAGTTAACGATCGTAATAATGGAGAAGATTACAACTCCAACAACAACCTCTCCTCGAATCAGAAACTGTCCAAAAGATTGAATTACCTCTCCGGCATATCCGTTAAGTAAAATCAGACGGGTAGTTGCAACGTTCAGCCCAAGCCTAAACAATGTAGAGAGCAATAATACTGCAGGAAATGCGTATAGCTTAGCTGGATCAGGAACATATAATGCTACAAGAAGTAAAAGTATTGCCGATGCTAAGTTTACTACGATCAATAAATCTACTGCAAATGGAGGTACATAAAGAAGGAACATCGCGGTAACAGACACGACAAACAGAGCTACTATAGTATCGCTACGACGCCCAAGTTTAATCATCTAGTCAAGTTATCTCTGTATAAAATATTTTAGAATGCATTCTTAAGCTGGACTCCAAATCCTATCAGCAAGATTACAAGGAATCCTAAAAACACTAAGCTCACTGGGCCGGTTGCAAGAAGTTCTAACTTCTTAATTCGTCCCTCAATATAAGCTTGTCTTTGAGCACTTACAGAATCCGCTAGCTCTTGTAACTGACGGGTGATTTCACCACCATGTTTGGCTACTTGGGCAAGATACATAAAAGCATGCTTTAGTTCAGTTTGACCGGAGGCTTTTCCTGTCTCTACCATTGCTTCTTCGAAAGGCACGCCTGACCTAATGTAATTTTGAGCATACTTTACAAGCTCTGTTACTACATTGTGAGTATCCCGTTCGTCGGCCATCTGAACTACTCTTTGTAGACATGGTCCAATGTCGAGAGAGCTACTTACTCCGATTGAGATCTGCTCGATAACGAGTGGGAGGTAAAACATGATCTCTTCGTTACGCCATAGGATTCTACGATTTAGTATTGAAAAAGGAACTTGATAACCAACTACAGCTCCCATAATTATTCCCATAAGCCCAAACTGTGCTCCGGCCAAACTCCATAAACCCGCCCCTAAGACTGGAATTAAAACGACAGGGCAAAATATTCTTAATCTATAAAAATCGGCCTTTTCTCGCTCTGAAAAAATTCCTGCTCTAAAAATTTTCTGTTCTAAAGTGAGCTTTTCCTTAGTTTTTCGCCGCTTAGCTTTGGCTGCGTCCTTAATCTTACTCAACTCCTCATCAGAATGCCCTGCTCTAGATTTAGCAGCTCCTCCTTCCCGAGTTCCTATAGCTGAGGGCATCATCCCCCGAATTCCTTGAGATTGATTTCCGCGGAAGAAATAGAAGAATAGGGCAATACCACTGATAACAGCGAGGCCTAATAAGACTATCCCAAAAATCATTTTCGTATCCACTAATCCTCCTTGATCATGGCCGTGTGTATAAATTCCTCTTTATACTCGGATCTTCGTAACCTGCCTGATCCAAAATATACCTAAAAGAATTACCACAATACCTACTTGCCAAACCTGCCACCCTAATTCATCTTTCCAAGCACCAACAATCAGATCTGGTGCAATAAAATACATATAGACCATAATAAGAAGTAGGATGACTATAATAATCCAGATAGATCCTCGCTGCATGCCAACTGCATGATAAGCCGAATACCTAAAGTATTGTCTCTTTCGAACCTGTTTAGCTAATCGATCTATAGTATCAGAAAGATTTCCACCTACCCTTCGACTAAGCAGCAAAGCTTGTACAAAGAGCTCTATCTCTTCATGAAAGATATCTTCACCAAATGCTCCGATAGATTGATCTTCAGAAACCCCCATCCTAAGTCGTTCAAGCATTAATTCAGTCTCTTGTTTAACCATGGAATCTCCTTCTAGTCCTTCCGCCGCAGCTTGAAGAGCTTGAATTGTATTCATTCCGGTTTTTAGCAATCCCACTAACGAAAGTAAGAAAGATGGATAATCTTTATCAAAAGCATTAAACCGCTTATGTACGGCAGTTGCTAACATCCAAGACATAAAAATTGGGCCAGCTGTTAGGGACAATAACTGCAAAAGGAAATTAAACCTTGTTCTTACGATCAGAAAAAATACAAGGCTAATTATCGCAATAAACACATAAAAAAGGGTCGGTGAAATAGTCCATTGTGCATACCGTAACTTCTTTTCAAGAGTTAATCGTGAGTCTGTTACTTTTTTAACTCTGTTCTCTTCAGAGATAAGATCAACAATTGATTTTTGTGGCCCTCCCTTTTGAACTGCATAAGAGTTAGTTGTCCTTTGGGCTTGAACAAGCGTTTTTACGGAATCGCCACTCGAGCCGAAAGGAGAGATCCCTAAGAAGAATGCAATCCCTCCTAAAAGGGTAACTCCGGCTAAGACAAATAAAACTATCGCCATAAACTGATACTCTAATCACACTACCCAAAATTTATCGCCTAAAAATCCAACAAGGCGTGTTCTATCCATTGTTTCCCATAGGAACATTACTAAACGTCAACTCTGGGGGAGCTTGGTTTAAGTAAATTCCATCACGAGCTAAATCTTCATCAAAAGAGCTATTCCAAGAATGTACTCTCCAGATAGGTCTATCCCCCATCTGTTCTAAACTAAACATCGGCTTAACCTGGATCATGCCCTCGACATAACGGCCTACTTCTATGATCTCTCCTATCCGAACTTTACCGGATCCCTTTTCTCTTATCATCCAAACAATAGAATCGACGGCAAGAGCGATCTGCTGTCGGATAATCTCTACTGATACAGATTTTTGAGCTCGCCCAAGCAAACTTTCTAATCTAACTAAGGTCTCTTTTGCGTTTCGAGCATGGATAGTTGACATTCCGATATGACCAGTTTGAGCACTTTCAAGAAATGCCTCTCCGGCTAATGGACTTCTCATTTCTCCTAAGATTACTCTAGTTGGAGTAAGACGTAATGTCGTAATAATATGCTCTTGTAGGGTCACCTGACCAACACCTTCTGTATTAGCTGGACGTGAGATCAAACTTCTAAAATATGGATGTTGGAAATTAAGTTCGGGGGTATCTTCAACTGCGATAATTGATTCATCAGATCCAAATTGAGTTCCTAAACAACGAAGCAATGTTGTTTTACCAGTTCCAGTTTCACCAGCTATAATCATCGTGGCTTTTCCAGACCTAATTAAACTCGCCATATAATTTACAATCAGTGGCGGAGCTACCTGATAGGCTAAAAGAGTCTCTAAGGATGCATCTATAACTCTGGGAACACGAATAGTAAGAAGTGGTCCACGCATTCCACATACGCTTTCATGCACGGCGCAAATACGTATTCCATTCGGAAAAGAGGCATCTACAGTATGTTGCTGAGTAGAAAGAGATTTCCCTAATCGCATTAAGATACGATCAATAAAAGCTACGTAAGCTTCCTTACTAGGCCAATGTATCCCTGTAGTTTCACTTTTTTTACCACGCTGCAAAACTACAGTCTGATAATCGTAAGCGTGAATATCTGTCACTTCTCTGTTATCAATAAGAGGTTGCAGCACACCCCAACCAACAAGATCTTTTTGTAAGTGGATAATGACATTTGCTCTTTCAATGTCATCAAGTGACATTGCTCGTCTCTTTATAACCCTATCAACAGCCTGTACAATCTGATTCTCTGAGACAACGCGACTTGGATCGTCACTATGAGTGGAATAGTCAGCTCCTAATTCACGTCTTGCTTCTCGCAAAACCATACTAGCCTGCGGGGACAACTGTCCCTTTGCAGCTCCAGAATGAGATTCAATAGGTGAAACAGTTGTTGTTGATGTCCCTCTGTGCGAGGTTTGATTTCTCTGTTTATTGATCGCATCGCCACTTCCGTCAGTACGCAATGCATCTGGTCGAGTAGAGAATAGCCCTATTAGATTCTCACCATCTTTCTTATCGCCATCTGACATAAAAATCCCCTATGTAAAAACCTATAAAAATACATAAATACAACCTAAAAACTTATCGTGGCTTCTTCGAATTTAATTCCGAAGCAGGAACCATCTTGCCGTCAATCAACTTGTACTCAACCCCACCGATCTTAATAGTACCTTGGATATTAGGGTTCTCATCAACAGTTCTTTCAGTAGTTCCAAGTAGATCATCAAAAGTGATAGTACCGCCCATCTCACTCTTCCCTAAATCGTTATCTCCGCGAAGGGTCAGACTTAGTGTTCCTGAAGTTCTAGCTAACTGTATTTTTTTAGCATCTTGGGCTGTAACTAACATAGTAACCGTACTTGGGATCGCTATTGATTTTCCTGTCTGCTCAACTTGACTCTGGGTCAACGACTCCGCAGAAAGAATTTTCGCATTCTGAACTATAGTTATCACAGCTTGCTTGCCGCGATTCTGGGTCGTCCAAACAATATCAACTCTTGCACCTGGCCTTGCCCATCCCTCAACAGCACTAGTCGCATCCACACGAATAGTAACAGCACGATACCCATCTGGAATTTCAGGGGTAATAACACTACTAGGTCTTACAGTTGTTATATAATCAGATAGGAGTGGTGCATCAGCAGCAATAAGAGATCTGGCAAAGGTACCCTTTATCTCTTCATAATCACGGACAACGCGTCTTGGAAGCCCCTGCTTAGGTCGCGATTCCTTACGGAACATTGACGGCTCAAGTCTTACCCCAGGCTCTAAAGACTGCACTGGAACAAGAACCTCAACCATCGCAACCTGAACAGGGACCTCCTTGATCTGAGGATCAGCTACTGTAGCAGTAGTGGAATCATTACTTAGAACCAGGAACCCTACAAAAGTAAAGACCAACACTAAACCAACACCAACGGCAAGGCCTAATGCCCTCGTCCTTTGTTGATTCCTTCCTGGATGTACTCCACCAAAATACCCGCTCATAACCTATTCCTTTATGAACTAAAAAACTATCAAAACCTAAATATCCATCATGACAAAACTGCCATGACATACTTCTAACAAAAACCGATCAGACTCAAACAACCAACTATATGCTGGCCGCTATTTTGCTGAACTGCTGACTAACCTTAGTTCCAACTAACTGAATCGCAGCCATAGCTACAATTACTATCAACGCGGCTAACACAGCGTACTCAATAAGAGTAGCGCCCTTTTGCCTGTTACTATTTTTAACTTGTTCCTTAACCATCCTTTGTTTCCTCCAACGAGAGTATACTATTATTATTACAGAAATTGGCGTATTAGGCCTCATTTCACTAACATACAATCCTATACCGAATTACGTTTTAAAGCGCCAGTCATTATGTTTTACTAAAAAGTCTCCTATTTTCAACATGTTAGACTAGTCAGTTTCAGCTTGCCTTCTCAACTGCTCAATTCCTCCAAAGTTTTCATCCTGCCCATCCTTTCCTTTCTTTCCAAATATCTTCTGCAAAAAGCCTCCGCTATTCTGAGTAGGGCCTCCACTACCTGGTTCTCTTTTATGTTCCAAATCCACAAGGCCTAGCTCTTTTGCTATGTGTTCAAGAGCAACACGGGTAGATCTCTGACCCATACTATATAATGTCCTACCACTACCTGGCCAAAGTGCTGCTTTTGGATCATTTGGCACAGGTGGCAATCGCCAAGGAAGCTCCCCCAAATTATGAGCTGGTTCAAGTTCTGCAGCAATCTGCGGAACCCCAAGCAATGCGCCAGAGTAAGGATTAACTAAAAATACTATTCGATCTGTGTCACCAACAAGTGACTTAACATAAGAAAGATAAAGATCGACTGCTGTTAATCCTAAGATTGTATCATCAATCACGATTAGCACAACATCGGCGATGCGCATTAGGGCGCCTGTTGCTGGTCCCATTCTACCACCAGTGTCGATGACAATAGCATCGTGCATTACTCTGGCTAGTTCAACAATGCGCTGAGCAATTCCCATTCCATCGGTATGACAAACTAGATCCATGGACTCAGCCATACTGTCAGGAGGCATCAACACGGATACGTCACTACTAATTGGGATCAATGCTTCTTTAAGACTATCTCTAGTTAATTCCCTAGTTCCATTAACCCATGCACTTACAACTTTTGCTTCTATCCCGTTAACAGTTAACGATCTACATAGGTCCCGAGTTTCTACATCTAAATCCCATAGCATGGTCCGTCTATGGTAAACGCTGCAAACTTCGGATAATGCTGCGGCCACAGAAGTAGCTCCGGTACCTCCCTTGGCATGAGTAACAACTACTACCCGACCCTCTCTAGTACGACCCTCTCTTCTAAACTCAGCATGAATCGCAACTAGCTCTTGTAAGAAATCTAGAGGTGACGCGCTATCAGGAAGAACTTTTCTAACTCCGACAAAGTGAGCTGCTCTAAAAGCACCACCAGAGTAGGCTTCATTCGTTACAAACATCACGATATGAATCCAAGGCACTAGAGCTTTAGAACTCCGGGCAATGGCAGTTGCCTTTTCACCAAGCCCAGATCCCAATACCAAAACATCGGCTTCGTGGAGTCGCTCAGTAAAATCTTTATCATTCACGAGCTTAACTCTCAGATCGAGAGTTTCAACATCACTCTGATTGAATGCTTCGATTCTCCGGGCAACGACCGCTTGGGCCTCTGTAGAGCTATCGACTATCAGCAATCTCATAGTTCCCTTCCCTGAACTACTTTCGTAAAATAGTTACAAAATTATTAAACATCTTATTCAACATCAACATCAACGAAAATCTCCTCCAATCTCACCTATTCTATAACCATCAACAATGCCAGATTTCCGATCGAAGAAATTAGGCCAGATATACTTTAATGCAGCTAATCCAACAAATACACCTACTAGGATAGCGATAATAAAAATTGTGGCATTTAACCAAAATCCAGTGCGTCTAGATCTATCTACAGCCTGGGAAAGCGTTCTAATTCGACCTCGATCAATCCGCTGCATCCCAACATTCACTTTAGATGACTTTCTAAGGATACTTTTTGCTTCCTCAACTGGATCGTTATCAAGCAATCGTTCAAGCTGAGCACCATTTTCAGAATACATATTTTCAGCAATCTCATTCATTGCTGGTCGTGAAATTATAATATCTGCAGTTTCTTCAATACTGCCTCGTTTTGGCAAAATATAAGTATCCTCTCTTGGAGCAATCTGAACTCTTGGAAACTTAATATCATCCTCAACAACTGTAGTTTGTTCTTGAGCTACTGCATGAGACCTTGGAACAGCATGACTCTTAGTTCTGGCAGGGGAAGAAGCTGATGATGACGAAGAGCCTGCCGTCTCGGCAAGGAGCTCCTGTACATCATGATATATCTCCATGGTCGTTTGGTAGCGAAGCTCTGGATTTCGCTCCATAGCATGTAAGATAATCTCATTGAGCCTTGGTAAACAATCTGGTCGATGTTGAATTGGTGGAACTGGATCAGATCTAAGTCTAAGGGTCATCGTTGCTATAACACTATCCCCCTTAAAAGGTGATTGTCCGGCTACCATTTCATAACCTAAAACACCAATTGCATAGATATCTGAACGTGTATCGACTTGGCCCTTCTCTAAATATTCTGGGCTAACATAATCAATAGTGCCGACTACCCCCCCATGCTCAGTTAACTTCGGACCATGTCCGGTACGGGCGATACCAAAATCTGTAATTTTGACATCTCCCTCTTGAGTTAGAAGTATGTTCTCAGGCTTTAAATCTCGATGAACTATCCCAGCATCATGAATTGCTTGAACCCCTGATGTAATTTGACTTAAAAGACGCAGAATAACTTGTATTGGCATCGGTTCCCCAGTCGCCAATCGATCAGCTAAGTCTCCTCCAGCCACATACTCCATTGTATAAGCAACAAGATCTCCATCCCTAAAATATTCATATGCTCTTACAACGTTTGGATGAGACACCCCATAGGATGCGACTATTTCATTTCTAAACCTTGCCGCAGCAACATTATCTTTGGCAACTTCAGGAAATAAAACTTTTACTGCAACAAGATGCCCTGCCAGCTCTCTATGTCTACAGGCATAAACTAATCCCATGCTGCCAGCACCAAGGCATTTCACGACCTCATACCTGCCGGCAACGACAGTTCCTGGTTGTAATGTGATCAAACTTTGATCAGACATCTTATCTCATTAACTAAAGCTTTTTAACTCTATCCTTTCACTACTAAACAAACGTGAAAGCAACGTTTACCAAAAGTTATCTTGTCTCCATTTTCAATGCTTCCCATGGAGCCAGAGAGTTTTTCCTCCTCTCCTTCAATATGACAGATCGATGTTCCATTCTCAGAGAGCTGATCCAACACCTGAATCGCTCCAACTTCAGAGATTTTTAATATCGCATGCAAGGGAGAAACTGAAGCGTCCTTAACAATTAAAAAATTCCCATCTGATGTTCTTTCAGAGCTAACAATCCATCTCCCTGATCTTAATTCTAAAACCTCACCGGCAGGGTTACTGTCATAAGAGACTAGAAACCCAACTATTGGAGTTAATTTTTCAGTAACAACGCCAACGGTATTGTTACGTGCAGCTTGAACTACTGATTGATTAATCGGGGACCCTGTTGCGGCAGCTGACCTTGCTTCGACTGGAGAAGGATTTCCAGTACCACTACTCCCACCACGAGATGGCTGTGGTTCTTTTGACCCATCACGTGTAATTAAACCAGTCATTGCACTTGAAATGTTATTAACTGGAGAAAATGAATCACCGCCTTTCTGACTCTCTTTGCCAAAAATATCACTTTGACGATCTTGGTTTAATAAAGCACGAACTTGTCCCGTCACCTCTGGTGTTAACATGACTGTTCTGTTTCGTGCACGATTAGCAGCATCTGAGGTAGTCTCATCTTTTCGTTCCTTACCGAGAGTTTTCTCAATGTTCTTTTCGTTATCCATAACCTTATCCCCTATCAATAAAATCTACCGTTAACCTAAAACTCCAATTAAGATCATTACTGCAATTAAAATTCCTAGAAAACTCATACCGATTAACAATGCACCAAATTTAAAATTTCGTGGAGCACGCGATTTCTTGGCTGACTGACTAACATTGATCTCTTTCTTACTTAAGAACCCAACAGGAAGTTCATTTTTAAGCTGTCCTCCAATCGGAATGATTGAAACTGTAATATTGTCATAGCCTCCTCGTGACTTTGCTAGCTCAACGAGTTGAACGCACGCTCTTTGAGGTGAACTACTAGATACGATATTAGCCATCTCGCCATCACTGACCAAACTGTAAAGCCCATCAGAACAGAGAAGGATATAATCAATCGGATCAGCACCTACAGCGTCCCAGATCCATAACTTATCAACATCAATTTCTAGCCCTGGCTCTGAACCAATACATCGAGTCAAGACATGAGCTTGTGGATGAGACATTGCATCTTCAGCTCCTATTTTACCTTTATCAACTAAATCTTGAACGTATGTGTGATCGGTGGTTAGCTGTTGAATCGCAGCATCTCTGATTAGATAAGCTCTAGAATCTCCAGCGTGTGCAATTGAAACTTCAGATCCATTAAACATCACCGCAACCACAGTTGTACCCATTCCTGAGAAAGCTGGATTTTGTCTTCGTAAAACAATAACTCGATTAGCTTCAAGAATTGCGGCTTTAAGTGCAACTTCAACTGGACGTGCCGGAAGATTTTCTAGATCACGACGGATAGCATCAATTGCTAATTGAGCAGCTAGCTCTCCACCCATTGCGCCGCCCATGCCATCACAGACAATCCAAGCAAGACCTGAGGAACTTTCGATCACTGCATAGCGATCTTCATTCAAC
Source organism: uncultured Bdellovibrionales bacterium (assembly GCA_964523015.1). Taxonomy (GTDB): domain Bacteria; phylum Bdellovibrionota_C; class UBA2361; order UBA2361; family J135; genus JAWXBT01. The sequence goes on from CAZFXN010000003.1 coordinate 32,557, forward strand.
TCACGTTCACAACCTGTGTCAGTAATAGCAGCAGGAACAAGCGGATCCCCTCCGGTATTCTCGCTGTCTCCTTCACCTTTTTTAAATCCTTGCAGTAACATGAAAACCTTTCAAAGTTATTGCGTTTGCACCTTGTAAAAGTACAAACCAAAATTACCAATGTGTTGAGATCACTCTAGTGGTGTACTCTCCCTTCTTCGCTTTCCCAAACGGAGGGTAAAACTTTACCCTGTGTCATATAATCGGCTGATATGTGCTTTATCTATAATATATTACAGAGATTTTTAGTTGGGAAATAATCATATCGCTGTTCTGCTAGTCAGAACAGAATAAATCTGGGAAATTTCATAACCTACTTATTTCATTAGACTAATTTTTCAAGATCTCAAATACGCAATTTTCTTTATCTGGTCTACACCGTGCAAGGTACCCCTGCTTCGCTATCCAACTTTCAAGCTCCACCCATCCGGCATCATTTACCTGGTAATCCGAGATCTTATCTCCTTTTTTACGCTTAAGAGGAAATCCTGCCCCCTGCCACCGTGCTTTTAAGCTCTCAAAGCGTCCCCCAACTAAGGCTCGCAATTTAGAAAGTGAGTCTATCACAATCCATTCACTCTCCGCATTAACATCTCCCTCTGCCGAGCTCGCAGGTTGTCCTGACAAACTAAATCGAAGTGCTAATTGATGAACTAAGAAATCTTTATTTTTCTTAAACGCCTCATTAAAGACTTGGCTAAGAAGATCTTCAGAATCTCTTACAATAGTATTTGGAAATCTTTTTTGTTCTTGTTCAGTCATAACTAATAATAAATGTACCTGTTTCAATGGTAAAGTATCCTCTAAGTTTGATTAGATACTCTTTCCCCCATGTCCATCAAGCAACTCTTTAATCTCAAAAAAAAGTTTTCTCCTTCCTACTGGTTTGGTTAAATATTTACTCGCTCCAGCAGAGAATATCTGATCCTTTAAATTATCCTCAATGTTTCCACTGACTACTATAATTGGTATCCCAGTACCATACTGAGTACGGATCTCTCGAACTAAATCTAATCCATTTTCTTGATCTAACTGCAAGTCGGTCACCACTAAAGATGGGGGCTCTCCTTTTTCAAGCAATAGCTCTCTAGCTTTTGCAAGATTAGTAGCACTGCCACATGTTAACCCCAAAGCTTCCGCCACACTACTATAAAACGTAACGATCTCTGCTTTGTCATCTACTAAAAGTACCCAACCTCCGCTCATCACCTCTCTTTGCTCAACCTTAGCAACCTTAAAAGTAATTTTAACGATATTATGATTTTCCCCTAGTCCCTTTGAAAAATCGATCCTCGCTTGACTTAAGGCAAAGAAATTTTTAATTGATCTAAGAGAATCGGTATCTCTCCCCTGTATAAAATAATCATCTATTTTAGACTTTCGCTCAGAGGAATCTGTAATTTGGACTACTACTAGGCCCTCCTCAGTCCAAGCTTTTAGCTTAATGACATCATCACAACCAAAATTACGTGTCGCCGCCTTAAGCAAAGTCCTAAGTGATGCTTCTAAAAATTCACGACTTACTACCAGTATCCCTAATGATGCCTCAAGGTTTAAATCAACACTTTGCTTAGCGCCGCTTCTTCTAATTTTAAACTCAACAAATGCTGCGGCTTCCTCAAGAGCAGACACTATATTTACACGCTCAAGAGCTCCCGCCTTTTTCATCGAAGCAATTTCTCGCAACCATTTTACATCAGAAACACTTGCCGATAAGCTTCTAAGTGCGCCATCTAGATAAGAGATCTGCCCATTAAACCTCTCCTTAATTTCTTTGTAATTATCACTTTTCTCTTTCTCTACGACGATTCCTTCGAGTTGTTCAAGTACCGATCTACAATTATCTACCACAATGGATAAATCCTGAGCAGAATTGTTCACTAGATGAATGAGATGATTAAGATCCTCTTCCTTTGAATCAATCCCACCACCACCAGTAACAATGACTTGCGAAACTCTTTGATTAAGCTTTTGAGGGCTGCGGCGAATTCCAATATTCTGAAGTAGTCCTGATGCATATTCTTGAAACTCGCGGGCTCCTATTAGCTTTACGGTGTAGGACACTGGCAAAAAGACATAAAAGATCTCGCTTTTATCTTCTGATGGTAGAATAACCCTACAAAAGTATATACTGCTTGGAATCTCCCCAAACCAGTAGAATAGTGCTGGATCAAACTGTCGACCCATATGTTTTTTAAAAAGAAGTCCTACGGCATTATCTTGATCTCTGGCAAGGCTAACTAAACCTTGAACAAATAGTGGATCAATATCACGAGTGCCGATCTGGCCTCCTCCCAAAATTATACTCTCAGATTTTCCATAGGTAACTAGTATTCGCTTGGCATCTCCGAGTAATCTCAAGCTCTCAGATAAGCTTTCGATCAAATTTTTGGGATCTAGAATCTCTCTCGTTGTTGTCAATAATCGAGGGAGTAAAACTGCACTGGAAAATCTTACATAATGTCGAGCATTCCTATACATAGTGTAAACTATTACAAATCCATCTAGCATAAACATAAATATAGGAGTACTGGATGCGATCACATGAATAGCTGCAAAAACAGAGAATAGGATAGTTATTGCTATATTAAATTCTTTAATCCAAGGAACAGTAGAGAGCCCTAACATGATCAACAACAATCCAGTTTCAGAAGTCGATAAATCGATCACCCCGTAAACAAAGGCATTCATCCACCAGATAAAAAAGCTACATCCAGCAAGAAGCCAGAGTGACTGAAGCTCATATAAATTATCCCTTCTCGAGCTTTGAAAAAATATTATTACCTGAATCAAAAGTATTATTACCCAAGAGACATAGTAGGGTACGTCTCTACAATTTTCAGAAATTGCAAAAAAGAGAACGGCTGCGCCGACAATGATTGCAAGGGGAACAAACCGCCAACGAAATTCTTTATCCATACTCTCAGCAAGAAATGTTGCTGAAGAGGAGAGCTTGCTATAGGTCTGAGAACCTGATTTTTCTCTCTCATTAATGCTCTCTTCTGATCTTGCTCCCTCAGCATCCTTTAATGATTCATCGAGATCAAAATTTCCCTGGGTATTCTGTTCATCGATCTTTTTTGCTGACAAAGCGATAAGCGTTGATACGATTATCGATCCCGCACCTATCAACCAGGACTGATTTTCTGCAAAAACAATGTCATAAAGAAATAAAAGAACAGAGAAGATAATTACCGGAGCGATCACGTAGATAATTGATCTGACTTTTAATCTCATCACAGAAAGCAATGAGATCGCTATTGCTGTCGGTACAAAAAAAGTAGCGACCAGCGGTAGCTTAAATCCGATCACACCGACAAATAAAATTATACTAATCCAAAAAAATTCAGCTCTAAGAATATTGAGGGTTAAGTATAAAGCTCGTTTTTGATAGAGCAGATTGAGCAAAAAAAGGGCAATAATTACTGATAATTTGATTGCCAAAGACTCAGTTGTTAATAATGGTGAGAAGATATCCTCCCAGGGCAGAATATTTGGACGGATAGCGGAAAAAACAATCAATGCCACAAAGGCAATAAATTGTGGAACGATTACATGACTGTAAAAGATCCGAATCTCCCCGATCGGAAGACTGATCCAAGTTGGTGATTTTTTAACCTCTAACATGAACCTAGTTAAAACCTTATTGCCTATTAATAAATTCTCTAAGAAACTTCAGGATCCAGCTCCTGTGAACACTTAGCGCATTTAACCTTTCCAATAACCTCAGGTGGTAATTGTGGAACACCATGAAAAGTTACAATGTATATTACATTACCGCATGATTTACATGGTGGCAGAGTCCCATCCATATTCTGAAATAACTTTCGACTACTTGAATCAACATAATTGAGTAAAAATTCCTCAAGAGGGATTCCATCAACAGAATTGCCTAGGGAGGCACCAATAATCTCTTTAATACGAGCAAGAAACTTATCATTTTGGGCTTGCGGAGAGCCTTTGACAATATAGTCTGCCGCTCCTTCAGTAATAAATCTTTGCTTAAGATGGACCGAGGGGTTCCCGGTAAAGATTACAATATAGGACACCTTGCCTAATCTTCTTAGATCATGAAACAAGTGAGATCCAGATTTGTCACCTAATCCAATATCTAAAATGGCCAGTCGAAATTGAGAAGCTAGAATCGCTTGCTCTGCCTGTCCCACGCTTTCACAAGACTCAACTGAATAACCACTATCAGAAAAAAGTTTTGTTAACCGTTCTCGTTCACCAATCTGATCTTCTACAACTAAAATATCTTTCACTAATTACCCCCAAGGTAAATCATTTAACGGATCTATATTTAGCCATAGCAGGCTTATGGTATCCTTATTGTAAAATCGTACTTAATTGACCGTTATCCTAAGATAAAGTCGGCATAAAAAAAGCTGCCATTAACACTCAATTTCATGCATCAAATCTTTAAGGCTTGGTGTTTAATTTTTATAACAATGTTACTCCCTAGAGAGTCTCTGTTTGCTCTCTAAAACCTATTTAGTGACTGTTATGTAAGGATAATATGGCATCTGAGGATGTCTGCATACTTCTTAATGAGAGAGAGTCAGCAAAAGCAAAAGCTGCCGAGTCGCTACTCCTGAAATTTAAGGAGCATAATATAACAGCGTCTCGAATTACAGCAGATGCTAAGATTGAAAAAACTCTAAAACAGAGGTCTCCAAAGATAGTCATCTTAGACTACGTTATCGGAGACTTTACTACCGGTCTCGACCTCCTTAGCAGCTTTGCAGATCTAGATGATCGACCAGAATTTATATTTCTAACTGATGAGCCTAGTGTACCTGTAGCAGTGGATGCTCTACGACTTGGGGCAAAAAATTATATTGAGCTACATAATCCTGAAGCCACTAATATTATCCTTGAGGAAACAAAAGCAATCTTAAAACAGAGAACTCCCCGACTTCGTGCAGCTCCAGTAAAAGAGCGATTAAAATTTAAAAATTTTATAGCTCAATCCAAAAGCACAATAAGCTTAATTAATCAGGCCCGAGCTCATTTACTTAGCAAATCTCCTCTTACGATCATATTGGGACCAAAAGGTGCTGGAAGATCTGCTTTAGCTGAAGCTATGCAGCTTGAGCGAAATTCGACTGCATTTTGCCGATCCTTAAACTGGGACTTATATCATCGAGACATAAATGAACTGACTGGTATAAAGACAGTAGATAATAAATCCCTAAAGCTTGGATTAAATCTCTCCTTGATATTAGATCATGTTTCCTCAGGATACACTAATTTACTTGAATTTATTGAAGGTAATCTCAAAGACTATTGGTCTTCAAGAGACCTAACCGCAAATGATTCCTTTCTTACAATCTGCACTGAGGATGAAGGCTGTGCAAAGGCTTGGCACAATATATTTGAAGTTCCTATTCTTACTATGCCATCACTTAGTGAGAGGAAAGAGGATCTACCAGCCCTAGCCAGACATTTTCAATCTGAGGCAAGTTCACTTTCCGGCTCAAAAATGACAGCACTAAATAATGACATACTAGGAAAACTTTCTGATTTTAATTGGATCGGTAATGTAAAGCAGTTACGAGCGGTAACTATTGATGCTTGTCTCATCTCTCATACTTCTGAACAGGAGATAGAGGATATGGTGCGTGAAAGTTATGAAAGGTCACTAGAATATTTCAAAGAGCCAACTTCAAATTCACTAGAGCCGTACACTATTGCTTCTATGATTGAGCATTGTGACGGAGATATCAGGGTAGCTGCCGCATCCCTTGGAATTTCAATTACTCAGGTTAAATCGATCCTAAAGCTACCTTCATCAGTTGATTCATCACAACCAAGGAGCAGTTAATGAATCAATACGCTCAAAAAAAACGAAATGTGACAGCCGGAATTATCGGTGGAATTGATTTTCAACGTCGCTTTCATTCATCACTTTCTAGCCATAGCTCTGTGGTCAGCTCTTTTGCTTGCTCCCCAATTGAAGCCTGGGGAGAAACATTAGGTCACAAACCTAACTGCTTAATCATTGAGGTTGGAATTAACTATTCTCAAAGAGATCATATCTGGCTTAGAGACTTTTTAAATCAAGTCAGAGATCGTTTCGACAAAGATGTTTATATTATCTTAACATTACTTGCTCCAGAAAAACTTTTTTATGCCGGGGATCTGTTATTTACCTCTGAAAATTCACTTGAGGCTTCCGGTTATATCGATACATTTCTGGCTCAAGCTCCAGCTGGTTTCACTAACGTTCCTAGCCTTGAAACTCAAATTGTCCAAGCCATCTCTTTATTAAGCCACGAATTTGAACGGCGAGAAGGTGGGTTACCACCAACTCCGGCGCTTGCTGCAGATGGTTGGGTGCATTCTTTAGCTGACCCACAAAGCCGAGAACTCTGGATGCTCTGGTTACCAAAGTATGCTTCTTATACAAATGAAAACCCGATTATTACCGGCCCAACTGGTGCAGGAAAAACACGACTTGCTCAAGCATTGCATATTCTATCAGGACGTACCGGGCCATTTATCAGTATTACACCAAGAGACTTTTCCTCATCTGAACTAATTCAAGCTGAGTTATTTGGGGCTGTAGCTGGCGCCTATACCGGTGCCGTCGATAAGTGGGGGCTCGTTAAAAGCGCAGAAAATGGAACTCTTTTTATAGATGAATTACAAAGTATCGATAAAGATCTTCAAGGTAAGCTAATTACCTTTATTGAAAACAAAAGTTACCGCCGAGTCGGTAGCGCAGATACGGTCGAAGCAAACGTACGATTTGTATTCGCAACTAATCGAGCAATTCCGGAGTTAGTAAGTAACGAGACTTTGCGAGATGACTTCGCCTATAGACTAGAACGGGTACAATTAAACTTACCAGCCCTATCGCAACGTCGGCTTGATATTGCGGCAGGGTTAGCTTTTGCCTTAGCAAAGATCCGACGTCAGCGTCCCCAAACTAATCCGGTTATTGGAGTCTCGAGTCAAGCTTATAGACTTCTTTTTGGATACAGTTGGCCAGGAAATTTAAGGCAGCTAGAGAACATCGTGGCAAAACTATGTGAACGCTCTGAGATCTCTGGACTCTCTTTAATCTCTGATGAGGTTGTGCATAGTGTATTTGATTCAAAACTAGATATGGTTCCAGCAAATCCAGCAGAGCTGGTAGCTACGGCTGCTCAAAGATTAACGAAATCAGCCATTAGTGCAGGGATAGAAAATCTTGAGGATGGAGTAATCGCACTTAAAAATGAAGCCAGGGCCGTTGCTCTAGAACTCGCTAATGGAGATTCCGCAAAAGCTGCAGAGCTTTTAGGTGAGAATTCTAATGTGCTAGATATATTTCTAAGTGCTAGAGTAGCAAAAGAGATGATATCCTCTCTAAGTGAGTCTTAGCCAAATTTTTGAGTGGAAATTTAAAACAGTAAAATGAAACCGGTAACCCTAAAAGAATTTCGTTCAGTGTCTCTTATCTCTGAAGAAGCCCTAGTTTGGCTTTTAGAGAGAAATGCTCTGCCGATTTCCATGGATGCTGAAAAAGGGATAATGGTCGACATGGCAGCTGTAGAGACTGAGAAATTAATTCAGGCGTTAGTTAGAGAGCGAAAATCTGAAGATGCTGCTAATTTTAATCTAATGACTGAACAAGCTGGAAAGATTATTCGCGATAATTTTGATACGATTATAGAAGCAGCAATTACTCGATTAAACCAAAAATAATTTAGGAAGATCAATGGTTCGTATTAACAAAATCTATACAAAAACTGGAGATGATGGCACTACTGCATTAGTAGACGGTTCCCGTGTAAGCAAATCCGATCCTAGAGTTTGCGCATACGGAGATGTTGATGAATTAAATTCTCTTTTGGGTATCATAAGAACATTTTCAGACATTGAGTGTGCTGAAAAAAAAGAGGCCTCTATCCTTTCAATGCGTCTAGCTATAATCCAAAACGATCTATTTGATATCGGCGGAAATCTGGCTACTCCAAAAGGATTTGATAAATACCCTGTTTTTAGGGTTACTGATGCCACAATCCAAAAACTTGAATCCTGGATTGATGAAGCTACTGCAGTACTACCACCTCTAACCTCTTTTGTTTTACCAGGCGGGACTAAGATAAATGCGTTTCTCCATCTTGCTCGTACAGTTTGCCGCAGGACAGAGAGAATCCTAATCCCTTTGATGGATAAAGGTGAGGTAGATAAAGAGATTATTATTTACTTTAATAGATTAAGTGATCTTTTATTTGCGCTCTGTCGTATAGAATCTCAACAGAAAGGAGATAAAGAATATCTTTGGAAACCTTCAAAGGTTACTGACTAGGAAAGTGACTACTTAGAAACCTCAGCCCTCACCTCAGCCCTCACACCAGCACCGTGGTCAAATACGAGTGAGCCTCCTAGCCAACCGGTGTAAGAAACTAGAGCTGCCGAGGCGATTAAAAGCAATAAGAAGATCCATTTAAAAAGTTTTTTATTATATTTTGCAGCATCACTGATAAATTTAGTAGCTACACACGGGGTAAGAGTAAACAAAGATACCCTAGCCCAAAAAAAATGATCTCCGACTGCTGAATCAGGCACTATAAAAGATTTATTCATAAACTCACTTGCTTCATGACCAGAGAAATAGGCAACCGTAGCGAATAGCAGGGCAGCTAATAGAGTTACCCGAGAAAACACTGAAACTTGATTAGAGTTCGGCACGATCACTACCCATATCTCACAGGTGATCGCTACAAAAATCAAAACAAGTGGAAACGCAACGAGTGGTGGATGCAATGACGCAAATATTTCTGCTACCATTACTTAGTCCGCTTAAGCACGATAACTGTTACGTCATCTTTTAATATTCGACCTTCTGTAAACTCTAAGAATGAATTTATTAAAGCAGTCATGATACTCTTAGCACTATCCTCTGGGGATGTGGCTAATAAAACTTCAGAAACACGCTTATGTCCGTATTGATCTAGGGTTCGACTCTGTCCCTCAGATATCCCATCAGTTATTAGAACAAAAAGATCATCCTTTTGAAGCTGGCACTTCTCCATCGCATAGTCCCCTTCTTCAAAGAATCCGATTGCTAAACCACCAGCCATTAGCTCTGTAACCTTTCCTTCTGAACGAGACAAAACAAATCCAGGAGGATGACCTGCTCGACAAAAAACTACCTCGCCACTTGCTGGATAATAAAGTCCAGCACCCATCGTTACAAATCGCCCCTGTGGAATCTGTGGGGTCATTAACCGATTCATTCCATCTAAAAGCTCATTTGGGAGCGATTTATTTGTGGCAACCATGGCCATCTTAGTCATCGCACCAATAAAAGCTGCTGGTAATCCGTGTCCTGTTACATCGGCAATCATAAGGCGAATATTGCCACCATCAATCTCTTGAGTATAAAACCAGTCCCCGCCAAGCTCTTCAAGTGGAATATAGCAGGTCTCAATTTCAAATAGATCGCTCTTTGGAAGATCTTTAGGCAACAGGCTGGCTTGAATACTTTTTGCATCTTCAAGCTCACGAGTATGCTTCTCTGTAAGATCTCTTAGATGAGCATTTACTTCTGCTAAACTTGGATTATTATCCCTATCTGCCCCTGCCATCTTTCTTAATCTCAGCAGAGTTGCCACTTTACTGACAACAATTCCTAAACCAGCATTAGGAGCAAGGATTTCTATATTTTCAAAGGGAAGCTCCTTTAATTCATCAAGCAGGTGCTCCTCATTAGAAAAGAAAAGCACAGGAAGTTTCCGAGTCGAAATCCCCTCACGAAGCTTTTTAAGAATCAAGATTGGATCTTCACATCCATCTGCAGCTAGAAACAATAAATCAATAAAATTCCTCTCAATATATGGAATAATATCTAGATCTCCAGAGCCAGGATGAACCTCATACCCCATCTTACGTAGAGCCCCATCTATTTTCTGATCAATATTTCCAAATAATAGTATTGAATCCATATCTTAATTTCTAAAAACATTATCTATGTGTAGCATCTGGCCATATGGCGACACTATCGCTACAATAAGTGCTTAACTCCGGAATCTCTCCATAATGACAATCGACGACAATAACAAGAAACTGAACTTATCATCCCACCAATCATCCCAAAAGACAGCTAAAACAGAAAGCTTAAAAACAATTGCTTCCCTGGCTGCCTCAATTATCGTTTATAACGGTTCATTTATAGGGCGAGCTGCTCTAATACTGCTAATCCCTCATCTCTCAGTACTATGGCTAAGCACTAATAATGAGATCCCTATCGCTCCTCTTTTACTACTTAATCATGCCTGCTTTCTTGGCTATACTTTGATTTTAACACAAAAATCTTTAGTTAGCTTTGGGTTAAAAATTTCTCTTAGTCCTAAAGTTATCTTATCATTTTTAGCTATCGGATTATTTCAATGGTTGCTCTATGCATTGCCAATTCAAATTGTCCTCCCCCTTTTAGTTACCTCTCAATCGCTTCAAATAATCGCTCTGCCGATAACATTATTCCTTTCAATCCCTCTGATGTTTCTCTCTCTAAGATTATTTCTATTTCCTGTACCTGCTCTTTTGATGAAAGGCTTCTCTCTTTCTGAATTCCGCCTATGCATCTACAATACTTTAAACTTATCAACTAAGGATAAAGCACTCCCTCTTAGATTACTTATAGCACCTACTGCAATCAGTATTTTTCTCTCCTCTTTACCCCTAGCAATATCCCCTGATGGTCGACTAATTGAGATCTACTATATTGCTGCAGCACTTGAAACATCCTTATGGATACTAGCTTCGGCCTTATCAATTGCCGCTGGGCTTACTTGCCTCCCTGATAAAGATTGGAAGAGTGCAAATCTCGATCCTTACAGAGACGACCGCTTTAAAACCATTCTTTTAAAAGCACCTAAGGCATTAACGAAAATGCTTTCTCCAGCTTTCGGATGGAAATTACTAGCTGTTGCTTTACTTATTTGGACAGGGAATTTCTTACGTTTACAATCAATGGCACCAGCAGCTGAAATTAGCATATTGCAAACTATTGTAGCTGATAAGGAACTAACACTGGTCGTTGAACTAAAGGATCCTAGTTATAGCTTTAGAGGCTTTGTGCCGGCTGCCTTTAAGATAGCTGGAGAGACCGGAACAATCATTGCTCCAATTCCTAAAAAAGTTACCGAAAACTTATCAGAGAAGGATCTTTTTTTAGGGATTCCGACAACCTCAGAACCAATAACACTGAAACTGATATTCGAAACGGATCGTACTGCGGAGAATTTAATTCGTCTTCAGGATCTTTACCTATACTATAGGGCGTATCAAGCACTTCCTCTGACATTTAAAGATGCAACTATTATAAAATCAGAGCCTTAATTAATCTGTTAAAAAATGTGACGGCTATGAAGTTTATCTTAACTCCAGCTCCCCGCGGTCTCCAGTGTGTTTATTCCTAAGGCGACTCGCCGTTGTCTTTAGGTCTGTGGTGATTCTATTTTTAATTTACAAGGAGAGCGCGGAATACGCGGAGAAGTCAGAGATAATCCCAAGTTATTTTGGAGCCAAGCTATACTCTTTTGAAGATTCTGACATTGTTTGCGATATTCATTACAAACGTTACTGTGGGAGCAGCCTCGGGCAAGACACCCTTGAGCGCCTTATCATTTCCAAGGTAAAGCAATTCTATACTAGAAAATGATCCGATCAAAGAAAATTTTTGCGCGTGATTTTTTTCGACAGAATAATGCCAAAAAACGCCGACCAAGAATCAAAATTCAATTCACCAAGAATTAGATCAAGAATCCAATTATCAACTATCTATTTTTTGATTCCGGCGCAAAGCGCGGCGCGAGACCAACATCGTTGCCACCACCAGCATCGCAGAGGTCGCTGACAATAACGTAGATACCGCCGACATGGTAGATACCGCCGACATGCGAGCCGACCACCACACCCCCCTGATCAGTAAAGGTCCATCTGTTTTGGAATCCTGGCATCTGCTCTCCTGTTGTAAGGTTATTATATCCAAGCATCAGGACGGTATCCATCGGATCGCAAGTTTCGCTTCCTGGGATGTGTTTTAAGGCATTACGTTTTGATTTATCAAGTGTATCTTCTCTGACAGTATATTGAAATAGCTGTCTCTTGAGTCATTATACTGCCTCCTGCCTATCGCCATAAATGACTTTCAATATTTCTTTAGAGAGAGCTTGTTTTTCTTCGTCAGAAAGAGTGGTTCCAAGCAGAAGGTTTTCAAAGCGTCTATACAAAGCTTCGTGTTCTGGGCTCTTTTCGTTACTGCTCTTTTCCCTACTGCTTTCTGACATAAAAGACACTTTATTATTAAATTCAACTCAGGCGACTATCTTTGCATGTTAATAAGAGCCTGGGTAACCTACACCATGTTATAAAGGATTGGGATTAATGGGTATCATTTATCTGGCAGGCGATATGAATCACATTAAATGTTATCGCAAGGTGTTGAAAACTAATAGGAATATGATTCAATGACTCATAATTCATGTGTGACAAACTATACTACGCCCTATACTATGCCTGTGCAACTGCATCTCCATAGTTTTTCAAGAGGGCTTCTTGAGGCTTTAAATGTCCCCAGCCTCGAGAAGCCCTCTTGAAAAACTATGACAGGGATTTTTTGATGGAGGCACTCTTAATGCCAAGTTATTTTGGAGCTTTATTTTGGAGCCAAGCTATACTCTTTCGGAAATGACAACCTCCAGGTCTCATTCACTTCAACTCCAATCCTGGCATAAAGTGTATCTTTAGGACCACCGGCCAACCCTTCTCCGAGAAAAAGATTAAAATATGGTAAGGGGCTTATTGCTGGTTCTTTCAGAACCTTCCCTGATCCGTCAAACTCGCTATTACACACATCACAGAAAAGTATCGGGCCAGATTCATTCTTTTTCACCTTTAGCCTTCTAAGATCGTGTGAACATAAAGTACTCATGGCATAAAGCCCTCGCTCGTCTTGGCGGACAAGGACGGCGTATTCATAGATCTCTCTAACTGGAACGTCACGATATGCTGATATGACTCCTAACTTAGCAAACCCAAGTGGCCTTTTTTTTATTTGATTTTTACAACCAACAATAAAAATAGCACTGGATAATATTGTTATCAAAAAAAACAGGGCTGGTCGTCTATTAAATACGCGGGAACAAAGTCGACTTCTGGATTTTTCCATTAATGGATCCAAGGCAACTGCTGAGAAAGACTATCAACAACATCTTCAATTTTGACATTTAACGGAGCTACAACAACTCCCCCGCCAACTGATTTAGCTAACCGATGCATTGTATTAATCTGCTCTTCCTCTGTTTCTCCAATAACGATTGCTTCTATACCATCGGCTCCGATTTTTTCTAGTCCGACCTGCAGTGCTTCTTCGTCATGTGAAAGGATAAGCATACGGTGTCCCTTGACCGTCACCGCCATTGGCATGTTGTTAGATATAGGTAGGTATAAAATTTCCATCTCTATTCGCTTCTTTGTAGTACCTTATTTGAACCTATAATCACGAATTTGGGGAGAGGCAACTATTATTAAATATTCTTTTTTACCACCTCCGGCAATTACCTATAATTGCTGGGAAAATACTACTGTAGTCTCTCTTTCTCTTCTTTTAAAATATCAGACTGACCGGGATGGGTAGAGATAATTTGATCTATTATTGAAAGAGCGTCCTGCTTCTCCTCGTCGGTAGCTGAGACCCTTGCTAAAGTTTGGGCAGCCGAGCTGTGCACAAACTTCCCTTCTGTTGCCAATGTTTTTAATTGATCACGACCTTCGATGTAAGTATCAGCGTTATCCAAAAGAGAGCGAGCGAGCATTAGGGTAGCCAACTCTTGTACTAAAACACTTCCATCATCATTACTATCTGACAACTGATCATTCACTGCACCAACCGCAGACTTAAGTGACGCAATATCTCCAGACTTAGAAGCATTAAGACCTCGATAAAGATTAGCAAGATTACCATAAGGCTCTCGTGCATCTGACAAGGCAGCTAATCTCTGAGAGAATTTTTCTTTAGTTTCATCAACCTGTTTTTGAAGTGCTTCTTTCTCTTTAGCTAAATCAGTTCCTTTCTTTACGTCTTCTTTTTCCCCCACTTGTGGCTGATTCAAAGTTATTAACTTTGACTGAAGTTCAGTTAATTCCTTTGAGGTTTCCTGTACTTTTACCAATAAATCGGCTGCAGCTATAAAGCTTAGGTTTTGTGCCTGCTGATACCGTGTGTAAATGTAATAACCCCCAAAAATGACCACTGCAGTTACAAGTAGCTGTCGCCAGTTATTAGCTATGTATCCAAAAAATGGATCCTCCTCCTTTGCTTGAGCAAGCGCAGGATCTGTATAGATATCATGAGGGGTTTCTTGTTGGTTGTTCATTTACATCTTATATTTAAAGTCATCAGGATCTAGATCAGTTAAGATCTCATTCCATTTATTTTTATCGATTGTATTAAAATCTTTGTGATCCGCATTTTTCTCAAGCACCATCTCTTCTACAGATCCACCAACTTTATCTTTCTTTTCCTCTAGGGAGGCTGGATCCGTCACTACTGCTACTTTTGCCTGCTCTAATACATCCTTAGATACAAAGATAGGAGCTGAGGCCCTAAGTGCCATTGCAATAGCATCACTTGGTCTTGAATCAAGGATAATGACTCTATCCCCATGACTTAAAACAAGATCTGCAAAATATGTTGCTTCTTTTAGCTCAGTAATCATTACGCGCTGCACGGTCATGTTTGCTTGCTGCATCGCCTCGTACATCAGGTCATGGGTCATCGGTCGAGCGAGCTTAATATCCTTAAGAATTGTCGCAATGGAAGTGGCTTCTGCCATCCCGATCCAAATAGGGAGGCAAAATTGATTCTGCTCATCTTTTAGAACCACAATTGGTGCTTGGGTACCCGGATCTAGAACAAGGCCACCTACAAACATCTCAATCGCATCATCCTCTGCCATAGCTAAAGAAATCCTAAAAATCTAAAGTGATTAGTTATATCCTATATTTCTAATCTGTACCATTATACTCTTTCTTATAGTCTTTCTACAGTCTTTCAATTGCCAACTATCTCAGTCCTAACTCATCCCTAAGAGCTGGCCTTTTAAGGTAAATTTAGCAGCCTCGGTAATCTTAACCTTAACAATATCCCCTGTCGATAATGTTGGGGCAATATCTGTTAAATTTACTACTATATTTTGTGGGGTTCTTCCCTTTAAATACCGGGCATCTAAGGCAGAAGTTCCATCAATTAAAATCTCGATCTCTCTATTAACCCAATATGCTAATCTCTCTTTTGTGATCTGATCCTGTAGCTCTATCAACTTATATATCCTGGCAAGTTTCTCATTCTGAGTGACAAGATCTTCCATCTCAGCGGCTTTAGTACCCGGGCGCGGTGAGAAGATATAAGGAAAACTGCCGTCAAACTGAACTCTCTTTACGATATCAAGGGTATCATTAAACTCATCTTCGGTCTCACCAGGAAAACCAACTATAATATCAGTTGTAACAGCCATGTCAGGAACTCGGGTTTTTATTGCTTCGATTATCGAAAGATATCTTTCTCGTCTATAATTCCTATTCATTAATTTTAAGATCCGATCATTCCCTGACTGAAGTGGCATATGAATATGGTGAGCAATCTTTGGGTTCGAGCACACTAGATCAATAAAATCGTCCCTGATCTCTTGAGGATGAGGACTAATAAATCTAATTCTCTTTACTTCTTTAATATCGGCGACTTGCTCAAGCAGCCAAACAAATGACCGTCGGGGATTAAAATCAAGACCATAAGAATTTACAGTCTGTCCAAGTAACATGATCTCCCTAGCACCTCTATGGGTCAGTAATTTAATCTCTCTTAAAATTTCATCAGGAGATCTTGAGACCTCAGGGCCCCTAGTTGTTGGCACGATACAGTAAGAGCAATTTTTATTGCAGCCACGACTAATAGAGACAAAAGCTGAGGTTCGGTTCTCCTCAGTAAAACCAAGTGGCAACTCCTCCCACTCATCTCTATAGTTTACAGCTACCTGTGGCCCTGCTCCTTCTTTTCTCAATTTTACTAATGATGGCACTAACGACAAATTATGGGTGCCAAAAACAAAGTCAACATCTCGACTTCGTTTTATGATATTCTCCCCCTCTTGCTGAGCAACACAACCACCTACCCCTATCATAAGGTTAGGGTTAATCTTTTTAATTTCCTGTACTTCACCAAGTAGGCTGTATAATTTCTGCTCCGGCTTCCCCCTAACACTACAGGTATTAATAACGACTAGATCAGCATCCTCTGGTCGATCCACAGTGTTATATTTAGGTTCTAAGATCTTGGCCAACTTTAAAGAGTCATACTGATTCATTTGGCAGCCAAAGGTGCGAATAAATACTCGCCCTTTTTTTGGGGTCTCTACTAATGGCTGTTTATCATTCAGACTTGTATTCATGTGAAAGTATACGCAAACTTGGAACAATCCTGGCCAGCATTTCGCGTGGAACAGATTGTTCTAATACAATCTCTATAGTTTTACTCGAGTTGGCACTTAAGTAAAGTTCTGGAAGTGGTATTTCATCCTCTTTTTCAGGTATTTTAGAATAATCCCTATCATTTGAAGCTTTCTCATCCAAAATAAATCCAGCTCCTAGGGTAATAGATTTTAAAATAGCTGGTGATTTATTCACCAACGTTGCTGTTAAACCATATGAGGCCGAGCAGATAGATTTTTCACAGCTAGATAGTCGATCTCCAACTTTAAAATCAACGAGCTCTGGTAGTTGTAGATCCATGGGGGCTGAGACCCCTGGGAGCTTCGATCTAAAATTACCTGCCTCCTCTCCCCATAATAGATCAACAACATAGTCAGTCATCGCTTGAGACGGGACTGTTAGAGTAAGATCTATCGGGGCATTTCTTTTCAGAATGGTGCTTTCTGAAACGGACTTCTCTAGAGCAGGCGCATTCAGATGATTCGACTCTCCACAAATCCCTGTTATACAGTGCGCACTCTCAGATATCACGACACCATTTTGTAGAGCAGAAAGGAGAACAACTACTTTCTCAGTTGGCCAATCAACCAAAGGGGTTACCCGAACCTTTATTTGTAGCAATACTCCATCATTTGATTCTCCTAATATCTGGAGCTGTAAAGGGGGGCGATTCTCATGATAGCCAACAATTCTATCTTTACTTTCTACGAAATTACTCACAATTTCTTTACTCCCTAAAGAGGCCATTTCCCCTGAAGGAGATTTATACTTAGCAGTTTCATTCTGAGCAGGAGTTGAAATCGTGTTAGTACAACCAACGAAGTAGGCAGTGCAGACTAAAATTAATATTCGTCCTAAATGATTTATCATCAATAAGCATTAGGTCAGCTTTTCGCCAAAGGTTGCTAACTTCCAACCATTATAAATCGAAAAGGTCCAGATCTGCTTCTCTATCTGGGGATTAACTAAATTCGTAGAAGCGCTCTGTATCTTCTGTAACACATCAACCTCTGCTTTGTATGCGTCATCATAGAAAGAGACATTCTCAACCTTAGACTCTACTATTCTTCCCTCAGTTCGTTTTTCCTGAAGTACCACCTTCAGTGTTTCCATGTTTTCATCAGCGGCATAAGTATTGGCTAGCGGATAATTCTCCCAGAATCTCGCCGTATTGAATCCCTTAACAGCATGATCTAACGTTCCCTTCCGTCCAGACTCAGTAATGCCAGCTTTATTTACAGAATCAATTGATGGAGCAAAGATGCAACCAGAAAATGTGAGGGAGGTAACGGCCAAGACAATTATAACTACTAGTCTTTTTTTCATAAAGAGATTATTCCGTAAATTTAACAAACAATAGGTTACCAATTTACACTCATGGCACCAACCCATGTATACTAAATGTTAAATGCATAAAGAAACAAGAGTTTTGTTTAAGTTACTTAAAATAACTGCTATGAATATGACTGGCTACTTGTTGAAAACTTTCATAACCCACTAAGAGTATTTGATATGTCTAAAATAGCCTTAATAACTGGAGGATCCTCTGGGATAGGACTTTCATTAGCAAATCTATTACATGCCGATGGTTTTAAGCTCGTCCTCATTGCTCGTCGAGAAGATTTACTAAAAAAAATAGTAGATAGATTTAATTCTGAAAGACTCAATTCTGCAAAATACCTCGTGGCCGATCTTAGTTGCCTTCAAAGTCCTGATCGAATGGGCATTAAAGACATAGAATCTTTTATCCAAAACAATGAAGTGCATCTTTTAGTTAACAATGCCGGATTTGGATCTTTTGGAAGATTTGAGTCTCTTGATGTCGATCACGAAGAGAGAATGATAATTTTAAATTGCCTGGCCCCGATGAGACTTTCACATGCTGTAATTCCGCAGATGAGAATCCGGAGGGAAGGCTCTATTGTTACTATCTCATCATTAGCTGGGTTTCAGCCTCTTTCATATATGGCTACTTACGGGGCAACGAAAGCTTTTGATCTATTTTTCGCTAGTGCACTCCATCATGAACTCAAACATTTCGGAATTAATTCATTAGCCGTCTGTCCAGGCCCTGTTGATACAGAATTTGCAGGGGTTGCTAGAGTGCCGGGACAAGTAACCGGTATGCAGAGAGACTCCGTTGATGCAGTAGCAAAAGAGATAATGAGCTGTATTAAATTAAGAAAGGAGATCTGTGTACCTGGATTTAAGGCTAAACTTTACCTGCCATTTTTAAAGCTACTCCCGCTTAGACTAAAAAATAAAATAGTGGAGCGGGCACTTCGTATGACCCTCAACGCAACAGGCAAAAAATAAACACACAGCACAAAATAAAAAAGGCGACCCTCTCGGATCGCCTTTTTCAATAAGGTAATAAGCTAAGCCTATTACCTTACTATACTACTAGTTCAACTATTTCTTTCTTGAACTCTTTTTAGCAGTGCTTTTTTTAGCAGTGCTTTTATTTGTAGTTGTCTTTTTAGTAGACTTCTTCTTAGCAGCAGTATTTAAAGGGGCTTTGTTGTTCTTAGCTGCATTCTTATTCATCTTAGATCCTTTAGCCTTGTATGGCATATATTGATCAAGAACTGATTGGAATTCTTTTATGTTTCTAGCAGCTGGGGAGAACTCAACAGCTCTAGCAACACCTTTAACACGACGGCGACGAAGAATCTGATCTCTTGCATAACGCATGATCAGTGGCTTAAGAGTAGAATTACTAACGCGAAGCTTATTTTGAAGCTCTCTAACAGTGAACCATGATCCAACACGCTTGGTTATCTCAGTATCAATTTTTGAACGTACAGTCATTTGTATTACCTCATTAATTAATTAGATTTAGAGGCGAAAATGATTAAAATCAGCTTCGCTTTCTAAAATATCCCGGTCTAAAGTCTCCCGGGCTAAAATGTCACAGTCGGTTGCTACACCAACTTCTGTAACAACTTAGTCAATTGAAGATATACAAGAAATAAAACCAAGATGCAAGGTTGCGGTCACTTAGTTGAATAAAAACTACACTACCTAGATGTACGAATGTACCTCTTCAGCAAACTCCCTACCTAACTGGTGCTACCTAACTGGTGGTATATTTGCTCTTACCCAGTCAATTATCTCAGTAGTCTTTGCACCTGGGGTAAAGATCTCTTTAACACCGATCTCTTTCAGTTTTGCAACATCATCTTTAGGGATAATGCCACCACCAAATAAGATTATGTCGTCAGCCTTTTCCTTCTTTAAAAGCTCGATAATTGCTGGGAAAAGTGTCATATGGGCGCCTGACAAGATACTTAAGCCAATTGCACCAACGTCCTCTTGAAGAGCACTTCTAACAATCATCTCAGGTGTCTGATGAAGTCCAGTATAGATAACCTCCATCCCAGCATCTCTTAGTGCACGAGCAATAACTTTTGCTCCTCGATCATGACCATCTAGGCCAGGCTTGCCGATAAGAATACGGATCTTTTCATTTGAATTTTGTGCTGGTGCATTCATAATTACTCTTTACTCTCTAGATCATCTAAAAATGTTCATTTTAAAACTGTATTTCTAAAGCGGCAGTTAAATCATCAGCTAAATCATTCCTGGATCGGTGTAAACTCCGTATACCTCACGGTAAATATCGGATACCTCACCTAATGTGATCCCTACATCAGCTCCTAAAATAAGGTCCGGCATAACATTTCTATTCTCTTTGCAAGCAGTCCTAACTGCATTAAGTGATGCTTCAACCTTTGTTTTGTTCCTAGCAGCTTTAAAATTTACAGTATGCTGGATCTGCTTCTGCTCAGCTTGATGATCAACCTGAAGGAGTGGAATAGGGATCTCATCATTTTCATCTTTATAAGTGTTCACTCCAACAATTCCGTACTCACTCTCATCAAAACGTCTTTGAAATTGATAGGCTGCTTCAGCTATCTCTTTTTGAGGGTATCCAAGCTCTACCGCCTTTAACATGCCACCCATGGCATCAATTTTATTGATATAGTCGAGCGCTTCTGCCTCTATCTCATCAGTCAGCTGCTCAACATGATAAGATCCTCCAAGTGGATCAATAGTATTAGTTACCCCTGTTTCCTCAGCGATAATCTGCTGAGTCCTTAGAGCAACCTTCGCAGCCGCCTCCGTTGGAAGGGCCAGAGTTTCGTCCATCGAGTTGGTATGAAGAGATTGAACTCCACCTAATACAGCGGCTAAAGCTTGCATTGCTACTCTAGCAACATTATTGACAGGCTGTTGAGCTGTTAGACTTACTCCGGCAGTCTGGGCATGAGTTCTCAGCATGAGGGATTTTGGATTTTTAGCTCCAAACCGATCTCTCATTACTTTAGACCAGATCCGTCTAGCTGCCCTAAACTTTGCAATCTCTTCAAAAAAGTCGTTATGAACATCGAAAAAGAAAGAGAGTCTTGGAGCAAAATCATCAACCTTCATCCCCCTCTCTACACAATGCTCAACGTATCCGATCCCATCAGCTAAGGTAAAAGCCAACTCCTGAACGGCTGTCGAGCCTGCCTCTCTAATATGGTAGCCACTGATACTAATTCCATTAAATCTCGGTGCTTCTTTACTACAAAACTCAACGATATCGCAGGCTAATTTCACTGACGGCGCAGGTGGGCAGATCCATTCTTTCTGAGCGATAAATTCCTTAAACATATCGTTTTGGATCGTTCCTCCGATCTTATCAAACGAAATGCCCTGTCTCTTCGCTAAAGCAAAGTAAAAAGCCATGACAATAGTGGCAGAACAATTAATTGTCATTGAGGTTGTAACTTGATCAAGTGGAATTCCGGCAAACAGCCGATCCATATCATCAATTGTAGAGACACTTACACCCTCTCGTCCGACCTCTCCTAACGATTTTGGATGGTCAGGATCGTACCCCATTAAGGATGGCATATCGAAAGCTGTGGATAATCCTGTCTGGCCATGCTCAAGAAGGTACTTAAACCGTCTATTTGTATCTTCAGGAGAGCCAAAACCGGAGAACTGCCGCATTGTCCAAAGACGGCCACGATACATCGTTGGCTGGACACCTCGCGTATATGGATATTCTCCTGGATTCCCTAGTTTCTCTTCATAGTTAAAATCTGAAAGGTCCTCTGGGGTAGCAAGTGGGGACTGATCTCTAAAACTTATCGACTCAAATCTATTCTTTCTCTCTTTTTGAGTGCGATACTGATCTTTAAGCCAGATATCTTTCTTAGTTGGGTTAGCTTTTTTAGGTATTGTTTTTGTCATATCTTTTAAATTGAATTCTGACTAATAGCGCAGCGAGACAGACTACTCTTTAAGTAAAGCACCTGCAACAACTTGCCGTTGGATTTCACTTGTTCCCTCATATATTTCAGTAATCTTAGCGTCACGCATATGTCTCTCGGCTGGATAATCCTTTACAAATCCGTAACCACCATGGATCTGCACCCCTTTTGTTCCGCACATATTAGCAACCTCGGATGCGTATAATTTAGCCATCGCGGCCTGTCTAATGTATGACTTTTTTTGATCTTTTAACTTCGCTGCTCCAAGGGTTAGATACCTTGCCGAATCTATCCCGATTAACATATCAGCCAAGTAGTTCTGAATTGATTGATGCTCACAGATAACCTTTCCAAAAGCCTTCCTTTCTTTAGCATAGGCAAGAGCATCTCTGAGAGCAGCGCGACCTATCCCTACTGCTTGAGCTCCTATACCAACTCTGCCACCATTAAGGGTGTTCATCGCCACACGGAAACCACCTAGCTCCTCTCCTAAAAGATTTTCCTTTGTAAGCTCTAAGTTATCATAAGTAAGGCCACAGGTTGGCGATCCGCAGATTCCCAATTTGTTCTCCTTTTTACCGCGCGACATCGCAGGGGTATCCATATCATGAACAAACGCAGTTACTCCACGATACCCTTTGCTAGGATCTTGCATTGCAAACAAAACACATACGTCTGCTACTGGGCCGTTGGTAATCCAGTTCTTAGCACCATTAATAATATATTTATCCCCTACCTTTTTAACCATGCAGGTCAAATTCGCAGCATCGCTCCCTGTGCCTGGCTCAGAGAGAGCAAAGCATCCAACTGATTTTCCAGTAGCAAGTCGGGTTAGATAATTTTTCTTTTGCTCCTCTGTTCCAAACTCTAAGATCGGAGAGATACAAAGTGAATTATGGGCACTAACTATTACAGAGGTTGAGGCGCAGGCTGCTGCTAATTCTTCGATAATCAAACAGTAGGCCATCATTGACATCCCTGATCCACCGTATTGTTCAGGCACACAGACCCCCATAAATCCAAGATCGCCCATCTTAGGAATCAGTTCACTTGGGTAGTAATGTTCTTGATCTATCTTTTCTGCTAACGGTAGAACTTCCTGAGTAGCAAAATCCCTAGCAGCCTCCTGCACCATCCGTTCTTCTTCGGTAAGCTCAAAGTCAAAACCATCTATCCAAGACATGGAAACTCCATAAGAAATCTTAAACTATCTACCTGTGAATTTAGCTTTACGCTTCTGCATAAAGGCAAGCATGCCCTCTTCTCGATCTACCGTTTCAAATGTTCTAAGAAAGGCTTCGACCTCTTGTTGAAGTCCTGAGAGAAGGATCTGCTCCTGGGATCTTCTTAATAACCCCTTTGCTTCTCGTACTGCAATAGGCCCTTTACTGGCAATCGTTTGGGCCATCTTCCAGGCAGTTTCCTGTAATGATCCTTCTGCCGCAACCACATCGGCTAGTCCAATTGATTTTGCTTCGGCTGCGTCAATAATATCACCGGTTAAAACTAATCTTCTTGCTGCTCCTATGCCACATCGATGAATTAATCTCTGCGTTCCTCCAAAGCCAGGGATAATTCCTAAATTAACTTCAGGAGCTCCAAATTTCGCACTCTGTGATGCTAAGATAATATCACAAGCTAAGGCTAACTCTAATCCACCACCAAGAGCATATCCATTAACTGCTGCCAGAACTGGGAACGGCGCAGTCTCTATTGCTCGCATAGCCCGTTGTCCTAATTCTATGTAATCCGCAGCGGCTCTCTTTCCAAGTTGTTGTAATAAAGGAATGTCAGCACCAGCAACAAAAGCTTTCTCACCAGCACCAGTGATTACTACTGCCTTAATAGAATATTCTTTCTTAAGTTTATCAAAGGTTAAGATGATACTTGATAGGACATCTATATTAAGAGCATTCAGATTATCGGGCCGATTAACTATAAGCTCAGCAATATCGCCATCAATTCTAGTTGAGAGTACCTCTTCATTCATAACAACTCCGTAAGATTATCATAGTTACTTTTATACTGATCTTTATCCTGATCTTTATCCGGGTGGCCACTCCATTTCTCGCCCACCTAAGATATGAACGTGAAGATGATCAACTGCCTGGCCAGCATCTTTTCCATCATTAACTACCAGCCGATACCCACTCTTATCAATTCCCTCTTTAGTTGCAAGTTCAGCAGCCACTAAAAGCAGCTCTCCTAAAAGCTCTTTATCCTCTGGCCTTGCAGAACTAACGCCTGAAATAACTTTTTTGGGGATCACTAATATATGAACAGGTGCCTTTGGATAGATATCTCTAAAAGCAAGCACTTTATCACTTTCATATACAATGGTTGCTGGAATTTCTTTTCGGATGATCTTTGAAAAAATCGTCTCTTCAACTGTCATATTAACCTCCCTCTTTATAAAAACAGAACAGGGAGGACTATATTATATTTTTCTCAATATAGGGATAGCTAAGTAGCAGCTGGAAACAAGATCTCTACCTTTGTTCCTTCACCTGAAGAGCTCTGAAGGCTAATATCTCCGCCTAGCATCTTTACAAGATTATATACATTCCAAAGACCCAAACCGTTACCAACGGTACTAATACCGTTTACATGATCCATATGTTTAGTACTAAAAAATGGCTCGTGCACTCTTCTTAGAACCTCTTCTGTCATGCCGCATCCATTGTCAACTATCTCAAGTGCCACCTTTGCTGAAGTAGGCATATGTTTTGCCTCTACAGAGATCGTTCCCTCTTCAGAGATTGATTCAATAGAATTTTTTATAATACTAGTAATAATATCGATTACATTTTGTGTATCGGCCGAAATAACTGGTAATGTTTTTGGTAAATTTAAATAAAAATTTATCCTCTCTCCTACTAGCTGTCTTTGAACATCAACTATCGATGTCAGCAATTGACTCAAATCCTCCTTTGTAGTGCGCCGCTTTCTAGCGTCTTGCGAAGTCAAGCAGGACATCTTCTTAGTCAACTGCTCTCCCTGATGTAGGGCGTGATCCAAAACCTTGAAGCATCGATCAACCACCGGCACATCCCGAGCATATTTCTTTAAGACATCAGTTGAACCTTTTACTGCACCAAGTATATTATTAAAGTTGTGGGCAACTCCTGTTGCAAAGACACTGACAGTTTTTAACTTTATCTGTTCTGTCATCTTCCGTTCAAGGTTTCGAAGATGGCTAATGTCTCTAAATAACCACAATCTCAATCCGGAACCAGCACCATCATTCGCTACCGGCCTAGAAACTATGCGGATGATTCTCTGTGACTCAATACCTCGCTTAAACTCCATCTCTTTATTAATAAAGTGGGTGGAATCCTCTCTTATCTTTTCAACTAACTGTTTAAGATCTTCCTCCAGCATTCCTGCAAAAAGAACCTTAGGCAGTTCTGCCATTAAGCTAGGAATCCTCTCATCACAGAAGCTGCAAAATTCCTGATTTGTATAGACAATGGCTCCTGATTTATCTACGACTGCTAATCCTTCAGGTAAAACATCCCCTACTGCACGTTGCACTGAAACTGATCTTTCTAAACTCTCGCGGTCTAAATTTAATCGTCTATAAAGATTTGAAAATGCAAGTTGATTCTGTATCCGTGCTCTTAAAATTCGAGGATCTATTGGCTTTGATATAAAATCATTAGCCCCTGCTTTTAATGCTGCCTCTAAGTTTTCCCCTTCCGTATTTCCAGTCACCATTACTATAGGTAAATCTTCTTTAGAATATTTTTGTCGCACTAATTTACAGACTTCAATTCCATCGATATCAGGCATGGAGATATCAAGGATAACTAAGAGAGGATCTTCTTTATCACATTTTTCAACACACTGCTTTCCACCTTCAGCTTCGATTACTTCATAACTCCAGCCCTCGAGCATAGATCTAACCATCCTTCTATCTAAAGGATTGTCATCGACCACAAGAACTGGCGATGCACTTGTCACATGACGAGCTTTTACCTTAGACATTAGCAATGACTCATTAAGTTATTCTGAAATCGAACATTAATTTCCCTCTAGAGTATCGGCAGATTCAGATAATAAATTTAAATGGATCATTTATTGCTTATATCAACTTGCCTGTTTTCGGACTTTTAACATAACTTAATAATATTAAGTGGTTACTTTGGCCGATCTATTTCAAAACACTGACTTACTGAACATTTCTGAACGAACCTTGAACAATGCTCCGCAGATTGCTTCACAGGTAATTCCAGAATCTGGCCTTTTAATGTCTTACATGAAGAAGTTTGAGAACACCTTAACTCATCGTGGGTTATTGCCTGCACTTCATACTAACACCTTTAATCCGATCTGGTTTCTAGCAGAGATGGAGCAGAACATTTATTTATGGAGGAAAGGTTTATCCATAGATAATTTAAATGATTATTATTTTTGGCTCGATCCAAAGATACTGATCTCAAAAAGACTTACCCAATTAGAGAATAAAGACATAACAAATCCGTTTCTAAATCCGCTTTGGGGATCTGGTACTACAAATGATGAGATTACTGGCCAGGAGCAGCGATACTTGGAAAGATTTCTTGAGCTATATAAACATGCAGAAATTCACTTAGGCGCAATTAGCTTAATTCAATTACTTTTAACTGCGGTTGATAATACTGATTCTGTTTTTAGATTAAATAAGCCGCTAGTAATTTTACCAGCTTATTTTAAGCAACACTAAAAAAGTTAAAACTCTTTAAGCCAATTTTCCTCACCAGACTCGGCGACCTTGCCGCTACTTTTTCGAGTGCCACCTTTTTGCTTATTCTGAAGACGCTCTAATTTAGCCTTATCCTTTTCAATCTTTTTAGATCTATCTTCGTGCCAGGCTGGTCTAGATCGGTAAGGGATCCTACCTAATAGTTTACTCTCACATTTAAGACCGACCTCAGCTTTTTTTAGCTTAGCGCAGTCTTTATCCGGAGCCACTTTTTTGCCAGCTTTGTTCCGTTTATGGGGACATCCTACTACTGCTCGAGGAAGTTCTTTCTCAATACAAAACTCGATCTCAGCTTTTACACGACTAAACAATTTATCCTGCTCTGCACTCTCCTGCCTCTCTTTGGCTGTACGGGAGTCCGGCAATATCTTTTCTAAAAATCCGCCACTTCTACCAGGAGCTGATGATTTAGATGAGGGAGGGGTATCATCTGCAAATATAAATATCTCGCTATCTTGGAAGAGCATTTGGCCAAGACCGACTAAGATCAGCACTATCAATATTATGCGTCCGGCAGAGTGTTTCATAATTATTGAGAGATATTACTTGGTTTTTCATCCCTAAACAAACGCTTATTTGGCTTGGGGCGCTGCCAAATAAAAAGGGCACCTCTTTCGAAGTGCCCTCTCGGATTGCATCAATTAGATGCCGACTACATCCGATTCATTAGAACCAGCTAACAAGCTGGAGAATGAATCTGTCGGTATCTGTCTCTGCTCCGCCTCTTGCCTCATCAGTTGACTGAGAGTAGTTAAGCTGAGCTTTAAGCTGATGCTTCCACCAGTAGTAGTTAAGACCAAGGTCCCAACCAGTGGTCTGATCACGTGCATCAGAATCATCATAACTGACCATAGAATACCGACCGGCTACTTCTAGCTCGCTCGGAATAATGAAGTATCCAGCCTGAGCATACCAGCCATCCTCATCTCTATCATCACCGCCGTCCTCTTCTGCAGTGTACCATTCACCAGCAAGGCTCCAACCTTGGAATTTCCACATAGCATCAAGGTTAAGTACTGTGACGTCCTCTCCTGCAGCGAAAGTGTCGAAAGTGACTGAGTCGCTATCAGACATTGCATATGCAGCACCAACTGTGAATCCATGATCTGCTGAATTGTCAACATCACCTTCAGCATAAGCATTAATATCACCCATTGAGTATCGAGCATTTGCTATCCACAGATGATCTGTGTTCTCTGCATCACTAGCATCGTTGAATGCAGCTAAGCCCCAGCTGAATCCTTCCATACCGCCACCAACTGAAAGGCCTTCACTTCTTCCGAAGTTATATCTTTCAGAAGCAATGGATCTATCAGCAAACTGAAGCTTAGTGTCATGGTTATTCCACTGACGTGATACTCCAGTCTTGTATCGACCCATCTTAGCCCATACCCAGTCACAAGCATTCCACTTTAACCAAGCATCTTTGATGGAAGGTGAATCAACGAAATCACCGGATACCATGTACTCAAATTCCTTGTTCAATGCTGAACCAGAAACCACAACTCGTGCACTCTCAACTGAGAATTCAGATATTTCGTCGGCTGCGCCGTCGACATCTGTATAGTCATATCGAGTGATAAATTGTGTGTTAATGCCGAATGTAAAGCCATTATCTGGGAACTCTACACGTGTACCATTATCATAATACACACGCCCAGCTGACATTCCACCAGCCGCATATCCGTCTTTTGCAACAACACCACGTTCAACCAATAGCTCATCAAGCGTCTTTGCCTGAGAAACTGCTGGAAGAAGGAGCAATGCTGCCACTAAAATTCCTGCCTTATGCATAAGCTTTCGCCTCCTGCCTTTAACGTTAAAAACTCTATATCGATCCTCACAGGGGAAAATTCCCAAACGAGAATATATGCAATAGCTACATATGATCGCTAGAGCTCACGTATTAGATCACATTGAGAGCAAAAATCGTCAAGATTCTAAATTGCGGGTCCCTCTAATACTTACGATAGAGCTCCCGTATAATTAGCGAAAAGGTAGGAATTGAGAATTTTAACTAGGTTATATATGTTTAGGGGGGTTTTAATCAGATTTAGTTTACCATTAAAAATTAGCGAAAATTATAAACATCGTTCTAGGAAAAGGGGTCAATGAGTATAAATACCGATAATATAGAAATTATAGAGAGTGTAAAAAAACTTTGCTTAAATGAGATCCCCAAATATCAAACCGAAAAGTATTACGGGACAGTCCCACTACCTCTATTTAAATCATTCTCTGCACTTGGTCTAACTGGGCTATCTATAAGTGAAGAAGGAGGCGGTATTGGAGGGTCTGCTTCTCTAATCGCCTCAATCCTAGAAGAAATATCAAAGGTAGATCTTGGCCCTGCTATATTTCTCTCTGTCCATCTTATGGTCTCAAGGATAATTCAAAACTTTGGGGACGCTGCCCAAAAACAACGGTACCTGCCATTACTAGCTGACGGTAAGTTACTTGGCGCATTTGCCCTTACTGAACCCTCTGCGGGTAGTGATGCTAAAGCGCTTAAGTCAACGGCCATTCAATCCGGTGGCGATTTTATACTAAATGGATCTAAGACATATATTACAAGTGCTGGATGGGCTAACCTTTATATAGTCTTCGCTAAAATTCCTTCAACAGATCAAAAAGATTCGTCTATCGCTGCATTCTTAGTTCCAGCTGACTCAAAGGGGCTTATTGTAGGAACCCCTGAAAAGAAGATGGGGTGCGAGCTCTCCCCCATATCAACTCTAACTTTTGAAGATATTAAACTTCCAAAGGAGGCACTTTTAGGATCTTTAACCTCAGGATACAAAATTGCTCTTAGTGGACTGGCATCTGGAAGAGTTAACATTGCTGCCTGTGCTAACGGTCTCTCACAAGCAGCACTGGAGCGCGCCGTAGCTCACCTTAACGATCGAGAGCAGTTCGGAAAACCCTTAATAGAGATGCAAGGGCTTCAATTTATGTTAGCCGATATGAAAACAAAACTTGAGGCGGCTAGGCTTTTAACTAGAGAGGCCGCGAATCATATAGATCAACACTCCCCAGTTGAGACTCAGCGAAGCTTCTCCTCAATGGCCAAACTTTTTGCAACAGATTCTGCGATGGAGATCACAACCGATGCCGTTCAACTATTAGGGGGTGCCGGATATATTAGAGAGTACCAGGTCGAAAGATACATGAGGGATGCAAAAATGCTTCAGATAGTTGAGGGGACAAATCAGATACAACGTGGAATTATTGCTAGAGATTTTCTAGCGGTATGGGTTGCCTAGAGTTGGCCCATCATATAACCGCTCATACATAGAATCGTTTGGCTCTGCTCTTTGAGATCCATCTAGGTTTCTTTGATGCAGAGCATCAATCTCTTTTTGTCGAGCATCAATTTCAAATTGAGTAGTTTGAATCTCTTGATTAATCCGTCTAACTTCGGCTTTCTCCATTTCATCTCTAACGTATCCAACTACAATACCTGTCGCTGCTCCTAGCCCAGCACCAAGCGCAGCACTCATGCCAAGATCTCCATTTGAAATTACAGCACCTACTAGTGCTCCAGCTCCCGCACCTACAGCAGCTCCTCCGATACCAAGAGAGACAGGTCGCGGGACAGGTTGCACAGATCCGCAACCTGTAACACCGATCAAGATAACCCCTAGGGTTACTATAAAATTTGTAATCTTCATTAACTTCCTCATTAAGAGCCTACGAAGCCTACGCACCTAAAAAGTGCGGTCATTCAAAACTGTTATGAGCTGTAATCATAGTTCAGTAGCTTTGAAATTTTGTCACTAATTACTAAAAAAGCAATATAAAGACTAAGAATTTCAGATGGTTAACAAGCCGTATGACGAGGAAAATCACAAATCAGGAATCCGCACTATATATATTAGTAAAAGAACCTGGAACCGCTAATGAAGCCACTGCACAAACCGTTTGCTAGGTGCCTCAAATTACAGGTAACCTTTGGTGCGAGTTCGGCATCAAATTCAAACTGCCAAGCTCCATATTAACTTATAACTTACAGTTACCTAGCTTATGGGTGAGAATAAAATAAAAATCCTAGTCGTTGATGATGATGTAACATCACTAGACCTTATCGATCTCCTCTTTGAGGACAAAGGGTACGAGGTAGTCCGTAGAGCTGATGGAACTTCTGCAGTTGCCTGCGTAGATGAAGTTAAACCTGATATAATCTTAGTCGATCTAATGATGCCTGGCATAACTGGACAAGAGGCAGTTCAACAGATAAGGGCAAAAGGAATTAAGATACCGATCGTTGCTTTTACCGCGCTTGATGATTCTGATGTACACGATGCTGCTAGAGAGGCAGGATGTAATCTTGTACTTACAAAACCATGTAAGCCATCAGATCTTGTAAAACACATAGAGAATCTGGTTAGAAATTAGTCTTTGGGTTAGTCTTTAAAATCGCACTCTACGATAACTACGGTACTGAAACTACTGTACTGAATGAATTTACCACTGATGAAAACTGAACCTGTCGATTTAGAATCACCTCAATCAAGATTTAATCTCTCTGCTCCTGGATCACATGCCGATCACATGCTGCGCCAAACTAGGACTCAACTAATGCAACTTAGTCAGATGGCTGATGCTAAAGCTGGGATGTTAATTACAATCTCTTCAATAGTTACCTCCTTGACTGTCCCCCTTCTACTTAGGCCAGAATTTCATATCGCTGCAGCAATCTTAATCACAACTTCTGTACTAACTATCTTACTTGCAGCCTATGCTACTATGCCGAAAATATTTGCGGAGAAAAACAAGCGTCCGAACCTAAGCTCTCCCAACTTTAATATTCTATTCTTTACTGACTTTGTAAAACTTGATTACAACGACTTTCATACTGAGATAGAGCGGATTGTGGCAGATCCAGGACTGGCCTACTCCACACAAACTAAGGAAGTGTACTTAATGGGCCAATATTTAGCCAACCGAAAATTTAAATTCCTAACCCTTAGCTATGTTTCTTTTATTAGTGGACTTATACTAAGTGTTGGATTTGCCTTTTATACTACCTCGCTTAGTAATCTTTTTTAAGCAATTCCTTACTAAACCAAGTTGACTAGCGAACCTTCATTGCTAATACTTTTTGCCTTAAGGCTGATTTATATTTTTTAATTCGACTAAAAATCTTTTCCCCTTCTTTTCCTCCAGCAACTCCTAACATCTGAGCTGCTAATATCCCGGCATTCCATGCTCCACCAATCGCAACAGTAGCAACCGGCACCCCTCGTGGCATCTGAACAATTGAGTAGAGTGCATCTTTTCCTTTCAGCTCTCCAACTGGGACCGGAACTCCAATAACAGGTAATTCAGTCAAAGAGGCAACCATTCCTGGCAGGTGAGCAGCTCCTCCAGCTCCGGCGATAATTATCCGAACTCCCCTACTGCGTGCTTCCTCTGCAAAACGAACCATCTCTTTAGGAGTACGATGAGCTGAGACAACCGAGATCTCAAAAGGAATTAAAAGCTCTTTAAGTGCACTCGCTGCATCCTTCATCACAGAAAGATCCGAAGAACTCCCCATAATAATGGAAACCTGTGGCGACGCCTTTTTTTTATTGGTAGATTTCATAATTATTTTCTTTACTCTTTTCTTTTTAGCCTTAGCCATCAACGGCTCCTAATTTTTATAATTATATTTATGTTAAAACTTACACATCAGGGGCAAGCGAACCATACCAGCTCTTTTCAGACTTATAAACCTGTTCAAGTTTTTCTATAAGCTGATCATGATCATTGGCGATAACATTTACATGTCCCATCTTCCGACGAGGCATCATGACATCCTTACCATACCAGTGAATAAAGATATCAGGATCAACTATTTGAGGTGGGGGAAAAGGCGGAATAAAAGGTTGGGTAAGGGGAGAAATAAAAGGGGCGATAAAATCAGTATTGGATAAATTTCTTTCGCATTTTGGATCTGTGGGGCCTAGCAGATTATACATTCCAAAAAATGGTGTTGTTGAAACCTCACCTAGCGGCATACCGAGAGCGGCGTGTAAATGATTCTCAAACTGACTCGTCTTACAGCAGTCCTGACTATAATGCCCACTATTATGCACCCGCGGAGCAATCTCATTAACTAAAATCCTACCATCAACTGTCTCAAATAATTCAACGGCAAAGGTTCCAACAATTTTAAGCCCCTCCGCTAACTTTCTTACGTACTCTATCGCTTTTACTTCATGCTGTGGATCCACTCCTAGCTTACTCGCTGGCCCAGTGACTACTGAACAGATCCCATTTTTCTGTTCTGAAACAACAAGAGGGTAATTTGCAAACTCACCATTTTTCGAGACACACCCTAAAATAGCAAGCTCTCGCTTAAACGGAATTTTTTCCTCAGCATAAACTCTCCCTCCATGAGAGATCGTTTCACGGGCAAAAGAGAGGATTGCTGCCTGCTCTGTTTTCTTTGGCGATATCAGTAATCCTTTACCGTCATATCCTCGACTACCCCATTTAAAAACTACATCTTCACCAAATCTTTTTAAGGCATCTCCGACCCATTCATTAAGATTCTTTTCATCTGAGCAGACCGTGAACTTTGCTGTCTCAATATTTAATTCCGATAACACCTCTTTCTGTTTAGCCTTATCGGAGAGAGTTTTCATCACATTCAGATTTGGACAGAATTCTACATTCAACCCAATTGCAGCTTTTTGATACTGATCGAACGGCGAGAACTCATTTTCAAAAAGAACTGTATCAACAGTTGAAAAAAATTTCTTAATAAGATCTAAATCGTCGGGGGATCCAATAACGCGATCGCCGCAAATTTTTGCAGCTGGATCGGTTTCTTTTTGACAGTATATTTTTGTAGGGAGTTGAAGTATTTGAGCTGCTTCAACCAACATAAGAGCGAGCTGTCCGCCACCCATTATACCGATACGTTTTTTGCTCAAAGAATCCGTCATAATCGCCATATTCTTTGAGAAGGTATATTATTATATGCAGCAGGGGCAAACCTATTCTATGAGATACTATTAGAATGTCCTGTAATAAGAACGAAGAGGATTCTCCTATCCTTCAACCACTAAAGCGGTTTTACCAATGATGACCTGGTCACCTTCTTTTAAGTGACACTGCTCGCCAGTCTCCAATCGATCCCCCCTATTAACGAAGGTTCCGTTTAGACTACCAAGGTCCCAGATAATTACAGTCTCTCCACTCTTTTCAATCATGGCATGTTTTCGAGAAACTTTTGCTTCCAAATCTTCGTTGGTAAGGTCGAGAATATTGCAATCTTTAGTATCGCAGGCACGCCCAAGGAGATTCATTCCATCAACAATTTCAAATACCTTGCCGGGAGTACCCCCTTTAATCACTCGAAGCTTCATTTGTTGTTCCCCTATAATGTTGTGGCTAGTGCACCTATCGATATTGTACTCTGGATATCGTCAAGATTCCCATTTTAGTAAAGTTATTACTTGTACATAACTACCTTAAATACTTAGATTAAGTGTCTGTTTATAATGTCTTTTTATAGATTTATGGCTCAATTTGAATCTACTGATTCAAAATCTTAATCTTTAATGGTATCATATGCAGTTGGGGCCAGGTTAGCACAGAGATAAGGACCTCTGAAGATTTGTTAACCAACCTCACTCAGAGATATCAATCCTCTCTGAATTTAACTTATTTAAAGGATTGAAAAAATTTTCGCTCGTACCGAGATGTTGTGATCTTGGGACATTAAAACTTTTAACATTTATTTGGTTTGGTTCGGATTTATAAGTCAGATTACACAGTCACCATATAATGAGTAAGTCAATTTTAGAGAGCATAGATATATATAGCCTTATTGTTGGACGTAGTTATTGTCCTGCCTGGGCGACTGTCGGCGATCATAACGCAAGACAAGTCGTACCATGCATTAATGCTTTTGCTCCTCTCTACTTAAACTCACCAGAGACACAGTGTAGAAATGCGGTATCTTGGAATACGCTGTGCTGGAATGTGTGCAGGCACAAAATGGAACTACTGACTCATACAAGTCTGATCCACACCTTCTTAAGGCGGATCACATGGAAAAATTTATGCTTATTAACGCAATCCATCACGAGGAATGTCGGATTGCGATCGTTGAAAATAAAAAACTCGTCGAGCTTGAGGTAGAATCTACCTCCGGACAGAATACTAAAGGGAATATCTATAAAGCCAAGATCTCTCGGATAGAGCCGAGCTTGCAAGCTGCATTTTTAGATCTGGGAACTAAACGAAATGGGTTTTTACAGATCAATGATATTCATCCAGCATATTTTAAAAACTACGATCCAACACTTCGGCGTGGACGTCCGCGCATTCAAGATGTTTTGGAGGCAGGCCAGGAATTAATTGTTCAAATTGTCAAAGAAGAGCGGGAGATAAAGGGCGCGACCCTGACAACATACCTTTCTCTTCCTGGTAGATATATTGTACTTATGCCCGGCAGTGATAAGGGCGGAATCTCTAGAAAGATTATTGATGAGGAACAACGTGTGCGCCTCAGAAAACTATCTCAAGAACTTGAGATTCCTAAAGGTGTTGGAATTATTGTTAGAACAGCTGGTCTTGATAGATCACAGAGCGAATTAAGTCGAGATCTCAGCATCCAGCTAAAAGTTTGGGAAGATATTTTAATGGATGGGCAATCGGTAGGATGTCCGTCACTGCTTTATGAGGACAACCATCTGCCAACTCGGGTTATGCGCGATTATTTTACGCCAGATATTCGAGAAGTTCTAATTGACGATCCTAATACCTATGAGCAGGTAAAAAATTTCGTATCTAGGGTTATGCCAAGATATAGATCTCGTATCAGGCTGTATGCTGATCAAACCCCGCTTTTTTCATCGTTTAATATTGACCGTCAGGTTGATACGACTCTAACTCCAATGGTGAAACTCCCCTCAGGCGGATCGATAGTAATTGAACCTCTTGAGGCTCTAGTTGCAATTGATGTTAACTCTGGCAAAGCAACACAAGGCGGAAGCATTGAAGATACTGCTTTTCAGACAAACTTGGAAGCAGCTGAAGAGGTAGCTCGTCAACTACGGTTAAGAGATCTTGGTGGCCTTGTAGTAGTAGATTTTATTGACATGCTAGATAAGCGTCACAAAAACTCATTAGAGAAAAAGATGATGGACTCTGTTAAGGAGGATCGAGCCCGTGTGGAGATCGGCACTCTATCAAAGTTTGGACTTCTTGAAATGTCGAGACAACGGCTAAGAGCCCCGCTCAGTAGCCAAAGTCATCAAAACTGTCCAACCTGTGGTGGGGCTGGCCAAATCAAAGATTCTAACCTAGTCGCACTAGAGGCATTAAGAAAAATACAGGCGGCAGTTATTGTTGGTGGAGTTTCAGGAGTCAGAGCAAGACTTCATTCTTCAGCTGCTCTGATATTACTTAATAACAAACGAGCAGAGATCGCAAAATTAGAATCTGAAAAAGATGTAAGGATCCTAATCCTTGCTGATGGCCGACTCCGTCCGGATGAATACCAGTTTGAAATGGAAACTTTAAAAGGTGAGGTTCGCGCTGTAGAGCAGCAAGCTCCAGTTCGCGCCGCAATTGCTCCAATCGAAGTTGACGATGAGGACGAGGTTGATGATGATGCTCACCCATCTCACAGACATGGTGGCGCTGATGACGAGGAGGGGGACGACGTAGCCGCTACCGAGGATCCTAAAACTTTAGCAGTTGAAGATGACTCTGAAGAGACTCCGCCAAAGTCTGCTGTTAAGGCTTAACTTAGATTAAACTAAGAGTGCCTTTACTGGCTTTCCTAGTCCATCTTCAGTCACATAAAATGGACGTTTTTCAATTTCAAAGCTGAGATCTGCTGGAATGCCGAGTGCCCGAAATATTGTGGCGTGCAAATCCTTCATTGAGACGGGATCTTCAATTGTTTTGCAAGGTGGCTCTTCCCCTGTTTTGCCATAAACTAACCCTTTTTTTGCTCCGCCCCCAAACATCAGGACACAACCAGCTCCAGTATAATGCCTATGTAATCCAAAATGTTTAATCTGATGAATAATAAAAGATTTGTTTCCCGGATCTTGCTTTTCATCCTCTTTAATTCCAGCGCGACTAAACTCACTAGCAACAACTATCAAAGTTCGATCTAGAAGTCCTTTTTCTTCCAAATCCAAAATTAGTTGGGCAACTGGAGCATCAATCCATCTCTTCATCTCTTTAGTTCTTCTGTGTCCGTCAGCATGAGTATCCCAATTTCCAAATGGAACATGCTCTGTCGTCACTTCAACAAATCGCACCCCTGCCTCTACTAACCTTCGAGCTAATAAACAACCTAAGCCGAACCGGCCAGTATTATATGTGTCATAAACTTCCTTGGGCTCCTCAGTTAGAT
This sequence comes from uncultured Bdellovibrionales bacterium, assembly GCA_964523015.1. Taxonomy (GTDB): domain Bacteria; phylum Bdellovibrionota_C; class UBA2361; order UBA2361; family J135; genus JAWXBT01. The sequence continues at coordinate 69,458 of CAZFXN010000003.1, forward strand.
CAAATGATTTTGCATAACGGGAATTGATTATGCGGTATCCGTTATCAAAGGATCGAAGTAAGGATTCTCTTTGATAATCACTCCCGTATTCACCTACCGGAGTTTTTTTAAGGAGATCGTTGTATAGTTTATAACGGTTCTGAAATTTTGAAATTGCCATCCCCTCTGGTGGACTCATCTTATCCATTGCTTGATCAGGATACGGGATTAAAAGTGGAGCATACTCTCCACCTAGAAACCCTGAGGTTAAAAATGCTTGAACCTCTGGAGCCCCATCAATATCTAGTCGTTGTCCAATATGAACAAAAGCAGGGACATCAGGATTCTTAGGTCCTAAAACTTTAGTTATCATAGATCCAAGATGAGGCACCTCAATAGTTTGAGGTGGAACATATCCCGTGTGCCAATGAAATTGATGTCTTGAATGTAAGATATGCCCCAAATCTGGAGGGGAAAAAGAGCGAATAATAGTTCCGCGATCTGCCACCTTAGCAAGATTCTCAAGACCAGCACTAAAGTTAACACCATCTAAGGAAGTTGGAATTGATGGAAAGGTAGAGATCAATCTATACTGCCTAGTTCCTCGTTCATACGGAGTGTAAGTTTTAGGATCAAACGTTTCAGTGTGGGCTTGACCACCGGCCATCCATAAAAAGATCACTTGGTCGGCAGTTGGTGTTATCTTTTGTTTAGTGCTCTCCTTATCCCCATCTTTACCACTTTCTTCTTTTAAGCCCCAAGAAACAGCTGGGCAGCCCGCCCCCATAGTCGCTAAAGTAGCCTGACTGGCCGTCTTTAAAAAATCTCTGCGATTCCATTTTTTATTTAAGATATCAAACACACTGTCCCATTAAACACTGACACCTAAGTTATTAATTGAAATTCCGGTAATAAAACAAGACTCCACAGAAGATCCTCTACTGAAGATCCATTTTCATACGACCCATCGATCACCTTTACTGCTAAGCTAATCTCATCTTCGTTTGGAGATCTTCCTAAAAGGCTTACATACAATTTTTCAGCTATCAACTTTGGATCTGCTAAGCTTTCTAATCGTAGCGAATTAGCACTCCTAGATAAAAGATCATCGAATTCCTCACCACTTAATAATTCAAGTCCTTGCATCGTTGAGGTAAATCGTGCTCGTCGGGTAGTAATTTGCTCCCTTCTTGGCCTCCCCATAGCCAAAGTCAATGGCGAAGCCTCAAGAAACACAGAACGCACAGGGAGATCCGACACTATCCAATATTGAACCCTAATTCCTTTTGCTCTTGGATCCTTAGGCACTAACCTTGCTTTTGCTTTAAGCTTTTTAAGCCCCATCCCTTCAACGTTATAACTAACAGCTGAAAAGGCACGGGTGTGTATTATGTTATTATCAAAGGAAACTTCTGTGAGCCGATCCTCCATTTGACCTATCTCTTTATCATCATCAGCACCTTCTTCATCAATGTAGACATCCCTAACAATGTTGCTCTGGTTTACTAAAGAGATCTCCTGACCTTTACCGTTTAATAAGATTGGGTTAATCCACTGGGCTTCATAGGATGGAACCCTGCCAGGTTTAAATTTAAACTTCCTATTATGATCTTTTGAGTCACGCCTTGCTTGCAGCGATTGATCTAATACATCTAATGCACCAGAATCTTGCTTAGCTACTAGATCAAACTGTGCTCTCTGGGCATCAAGTTTGTTAGCTTTTTTATAACTTCTAAGCACAACCATCCAAATTGAAGACGCTCCATCTATATTAGCTTCAATATCAACTGTGCCATCTTCAGAACTGACCGTTCCGCTCTGATACAAAATCCTAGGTTCCCTTGAGATACTGGGACTCGATTCTGAGAGATTAGAGCTCGCTAATGTAACACTCATTATACGTTCAATGTCTCCTGGTTTTGCTGGAGGTACTACCTCGGTTGCTAAAGATACTGAATCTAAAAGCTGCTCTACCGTAAGTCTCCTAACAGTGGGTCCCCGAAATACATACTCTTTTTCAAACGTCTCCTTAGCCGGCACGGAAGGCAACTGATATGTTTGGGACGTTAAAATAATCCTTAGTATTTTTTTAAGATCATATTTTTGACTTACTAGCTCTGAGGAAAGCCAATCAAGCATATCTTGATTCCAGGCAGGGTTATCTAATTCATCAATCGGCTCAACTAGTCCTACTCCAAACAATCTCTCCCAAATTCGATTAACGATCGTACGAGCAAATCGACCATTTTCATCACTTGTCACAAGTGCAGCCAACTCTCCTCGTCTTTTAACCCGTCCTCTTGATTTAATTTCACCTAATTCAGGGTATAAAAATCTCGGCGCTACTGTTTCGCCTGTAGGGATATTGCATTCATTTGTTCCAAGTGCCTTGCCTCCAATTGCGTTTGCAAATCCGTAAGCGTCAGTCAAACTCCACTCATCAGTAAAGCTACTGTGACAGGATGCGCATTTTAAATTTACCCCCATAAATACCTGAGCAATATTCTGTGCCGCTTGCATTGAGGGTTCTTCATTAGCGTTAACTACGCCACTTTTCCACCATTTAATCCCTCTAACAAAACCAACAGTTTCAGGTGTCGGATTTATCAGCAAAGAAACAAATTCATCATAAGGCATATTCTTAAGTAGCGCTTCAAAAAGCCACGGGGTGATCTCTTTTCGATTACCCAATAAAAAGCCAGGCCCTGAATAATCATTTCTTAAAGCGTCATTCCAAAATGTCATCCAATGAGCTGCGTATCGATAATTATATCCTAAGATCTTATCAACAAGCATCTCTCTCTTATTATGAGATGTATCATTTAGAAATTTAGTGAGATCCTCTGCAGATGGAATCACCCCTAGAACATCAAGATACACCCTTCTAACAAAAGTTCGATCATCCACAATACTTGGCGGTGAAATCTCCTGCTTTTTAAAGTAAGCTGCTGCTATCTTATCAATTGGATTTACTAGGTTAGATTCCGGTAACTCTGGACGTCGCGGCTCCGTTCCAACCTTAGCAATCCGATGAGCAACCTGGTGAACATTACTACTCCATGGAGCCCCCTGATCGATCCACGCTCTTAAAATACCGATCTGATCATTTGTAAGCCTCTTGCCCTTAGAGGGCATAATTTTTTTAGGAATAATTCCAGAGACCAGCTCTATTAGATGACTCTCTTCACTTTTTCCAACCTCTATCGCTACCTTTAAAGACTTTCCACCCTTAATTAAATCGTCACGGGAATCGATACTGTAATCACCTTTACGCTTACCCTCACCATGACATTTATAACAACTTCCCTTTAAGATCGGATGAATATCCTCATCAAAAGTAACTTTTCTTAGAGCTGCTGGAGGGATTGTTTTTTGAGCTACTATATCTTGAGCACTACTATCTGCTCCGTTATGTGATCCGCCTAAAAAAACTTCATCATAGTAATCAGTACCGTGTACTAACAATCCGCCAAAATGTGCGACAAACCCGATACCACCCGCACTAACAATAGCCAAAGCTCTATAGAGAAATGAGAATGCGCCTTTCTGCTTTAGCGCCTTTAATCCAAGGAATGATATTCCAAGCAGTAGCCCAGCGACAACGAGACCACCTAATCGATGTGTCTCTAGAATCTCTCCTAATTCTCCATTAAAGTCCTGAGTATCAGCATTGATCCAACCAAACACAGCAGCGACAACAGAGAAGAGTGCTCCTAGAGTATACGGGTAAACGCTTCGCTCAAGTGAGTAGTCTCTATTTCTTTTTAAAAAATAATAGAGCTCAAATATGGCAACATAGATTATAAGTCCAATAGGCAGATGAACCGCCACAGGATGGAGTTTACCTAAAAGTATGTATAGACTGGAAAGAGTCATTTAACTAAAGGGGTTGGTCAGGCTTAAAGTAGGCTAAATATTACATGTGAACTGCTTGAGACACAACTCCCAGGACAAAGACTACTGCTAAAATCATGAGCATTGTATTAAAGAACAAAACATTTCTAGCTATACTCCTCTTTGTATTGAGTGCGGCCATCCGACTTCATGGAATAGGAAGTTTCCCCCTACAATCGGATGAATCACATTGGTTAAGTAGAAGTGATAAGGTTATTCATCAACTAAGAAAAAACCCGACCCATGCAACAGATCACTTGGGGCATCCGGGAGTCCCTCCCGCCGTTATTATGGCGTTTGGTCAGTGGAGCGCTGAGAAGTATAATAATTTTAGAAACCTTACCGCTAAGGATCCTAATTTTATTGATGGTTATTCAGCTTGTAGAATTGCAAATGCTCTCTTTTCATCTCTAATTGGTCCAATATTAATATTCGGGCTGACTCCTTTTATAGGTCTCCTTCCAACATTACTAGCTGCGATCCTGTTTTCGCTTGATCCTAATTCTCTTTTTCTCACTCGCTTAGCACATATTGATGGTATTTTAACGGTGCTTGTTTCATTAACTATAATTTTCTATCTAAAGGCCCTGCAAAAGCAGAGCACCTATCTAAAGATCTTAGCAGGTATGATCTGGGGGCTCTGTATCGCAACTAAACCAACTGCCCTAGCGTTAATTCCTGCCTTTCTTTTTATAAAAGCAATTCTTATAACCACTAATTTAAAAGGAGAGAAATCTACCAGAGAGAAAATACTTGACTGGGGAGATCTATGGGCTGTGGTCTCTGGCCACATTATGCTAGCCGCCATATATACAAGGTTTTGGCATCATCCAAGTGAGTATGTTTTTCTGTTACACATCTCAAATAGTTTTGCTGATCTAATTTACAATTTCGGAATATCACTATCTAAAAGACCCATTGTATCTATATTGGGACTAATGAGTTTTATAACTTCCACTTTTATATTTTGGAAACGATATAAAAACCGTAATCAACAAAGAGATTATCACCTGGCTCAAGCAAGCCTACTTTTATCAATAATTCTCATTCCACTTATTTTTGCACCTCGGATTCTAGAAAATATTGTCTTTTATTGGATCCGAGTATTCTCATTATCTAGCATTGAACATGATGGATTTACTGGTAACACACTCCCACATCCGGCTGGATATCTCGGTCTATTATTCTCGCTACTTCCTCCGATTATTATAATAGGACTTGTTTTTTACCTTTTCTTTTTACTTAAAAATTTTAAACTAGAGATTCTATCTGCTCAAACGCCAATTCATATTCTTTTACTAGGGATAATCCTTGTATGGATCTTTCCTCTTGCTATCTCTGCAAAACAATCATTTAGATATATTTTGCCGATTTTACCATTTATTTACGTACTCTCATCTATCGGACTTTTATATTTTGCAAATTGGGTTACTTCCATATTTTTAAATTTCTCAAAATCAAATCCTAAAACTATTAAAGCAACTATTTTTACAATCTGTATCTTAACGGCAAGCTATAATGCTTACTCACTAGCCCCACACTATGAACTATATTTAAACTCACTTGGTGGCTCCTATAAGGAGGCCATTAATAGAGGCCAGATACGACCCTTACTTGGCATTCATGAGACTCTAAGATTCCTTAAAGAAAATGCACCCACTAAAAATGGCAAAATCACCATATCTGTAATCGGAGATGGAGATGTCTTAAATGAAATGATGAAGAGAGAGCATCCTGAAGTCGCCAGTAGATTTACTTTTGGATATTTTCCACCCTTTGTTGCCGACTATCTTTTTACAATGTTTGGAATCCCTCTACCTAGTGGAAGCTTTTGGAATGCTACAATAAAAAACGATCCAGTATTTAACTATAAACATAATAACCTAACCGTTACCCAAGTTCTTAAGGTCCCAATCTTTGATTTCTCTGATAAAGTTACTATCTTAGTTTCATCACAACCAAGAGAAACTGGAAAAGTTCGCTCAAGCAAAAATAGATCTATCTATGTATCAACAAAGAAACATAGTAAGGGACATCTACTCTATGCATTATACCCATATAAAATGCCTTCAGGAACCTACGTCTTATCTTTCCCTTTATCTATCTTCTCTAAAAAAGAAGATTCGAAAAAAGGAGACATAGTTTCTGACTATGGCGACAAAACTGCTGCTACAATCTCTTTTGGTAAGGAATGTAGTAAAATTGTTCGGGCAAATGAACTGAGTGTTAACGCGCCAACTGATATTATTCTTAAATGTACTTTCTTAAAACAAGCTGGGGCGATCCCTCGTGTTTATTGGCACGGCGCGGTGCCTATTACCCTTGGTGATTTTACAATTAAAAAGATCCCTAGCAATAAAAATAGTATAATGACTGACCAAAGAGTGACACTGCTCTCAAGATAGATTAATGGGGCACTAGCAACATATCTTACAAAGTCTCTCTGCCATAAAAGGATCTCTGATATTCCTCTAAGAATTAATCCTTCATCATCAATTCTTAAATAGTACAGTGCCCAACCAAAGATCACCCCTTTACAACCGATAAAGGAGAGAAGTGGCGCAAAGATTGGATTTAGTAGCAACGAGCCAAATGAAAATCCTCCAAACCATGATAATGAAACCATTGAAGCCAAAAATGATGCGATCATTGAGCTATAAAGATACTTACTTAACGGCTTTTGACCTAACCTTTCCCCAATCATAAGTCCGATTAATGCTGCATAACTTAATTCAACTCCAGGATCTAAATAAGCTGCTGGGGATAAAATTGTTAAAATAAAAAGGGAATTAAGTAGTAAATTAACAGCAAAACTTATTCCACCTCCATCACCACGTTCAAGTAACTTTGAAAGTGCATAAATTGTTAATGCTACACCTGCTCTTAATACTGGCCCGTCAGCTCCTACCAATAGGATGAAAAGATAAGCGACAAGCAATGCTCCTATGTTTGCAACTATTTTGATTGGAATAAAAAAAGCTAACCGGTATAGATAACCAGTTAAGGAAGTTAAGAGAAATAGAGTAGCCGCGTAAATAATTGTTACTTGATACCCAGAAACAACTAAAAGATGAGCTAGGCCAGCTTTTTTAAATGCATCTTCAGTTTTTGTTGTTAGAATATCTTTTGTGCCTATTGACATTGAAAGGACGATCCCCGAGGGCTCTCCTTGTCCAAGGAGTTTTTCAGTAGATCTAACAATTTTTTCTCTTACCTTTGAAAATACTCCCCGATCCCTTTTAATTATCTCTGATGAATATTGTGATGAATATTGAATAGTACAGGTGCCTGCCAACCCTTGCCGTTTTAAATATCCGTCAAACGACAGTATTGAATGTTTTTGATTTATAGGTTTGAATTTCCCCTTAATAAAAAACTGATCCCCCTTTTTACTTTGACTTATATTTTTCCAGGGCAGATGCACTCCTTTACATAAGTACCGGCTAGGCATTGTATTTGAAACATACTCAGCACCAGAGCTATTCCTCTTAATTTTACCGAGAATACTAACTGGAAAACTTATCTCCCCAACACGTCTATATCTTGGCTCCTCAATCACCTCTATTAAATAGCTATCGACACTTGATGGCCCGTCTATCTTTAGAGTGGTGCAAGATATGAAATTTCCGATAATCCCGATCGCAATTCCATAATAGAATCCATTTAGCTTTTTTTGATCTAAAATTAGCCAGATCAGTACTTGAATAAAAAGTACAGCAGTGGAAATATGGGTTGAATAGAGGGCAAGGAGCTGCCCTCCCATAACTCCAACAACAATTAAGAACGAGGGATATAGATTGCGCAGTTTACAAAGTTTTCTTTTCCCAAATAAGAGCCCCATACAGTATAACTCATTTGATATCTCACATTATCTCTCACCTTATATCTCCCTTATTTTTTCTATTTGTTGCCTCTTTTTTTGCTCGTGTGCAGAAAAAAATCTAGAGAAAAATCTCAATTTGTCTGTTTCTAACGAAACAATTAATAGGGATAGACTATATTTAGTTTCTCGCTATGGGGTCTTTCAAAATAAAGAAGCTGATGATTTTTTAGTATCTCTTTGCGTCCGTATTAGTACTACTATTAGCACTGCTTCATCTAACCCTAAGAGATTCGTATTAAGATCGACGATTTTAGATACTGAGACTCCACTCGCTCTATCTATTGGTTCAGGAGAGATTTTTCTTTCCCGTGGAATTTTAAAGTTACTAAAGAGCGAGGGGGAAGTTGCCTTTGTTATAAGCCATGAGTTTGGTCATGATATTCTTAATCATCATGTTAATGGTCCTGATACTGAGACTGCTGAACTAGAGGCAGATCTATTTGCCCTTAGTGTAATAACCAATGCTGGATTTCCGGCTATGTCCAGTATCTCTTCTCTTATAGGTACTTACGGGTCAGAAAAATTCCTTGAAGACGGTGCGGTTATCTCATTCATAGCTCAAGATGAATTAACTCATCCGTCACTAAGGATGAGATTAAAAGTACTTAGAGAATCAATCGCGATACGGACAACATTTACAGAAGATAAAACCCCCACTTTTCAATCTAGAAGATTCCTCTCCTTCAAAAAAACCTTTTAAAAGTTTTATTTTTCTAAAGCTTCCTTTATCCTTTGGGCCAATGATAGAGGAAGCTTTCCTAGTTTTGATATCTCTTCTATCGATGAGGATCTGACCCGATCTACACTTCCAAATTCTTTTAATAGTTTTTTCCTACGCTCTTCTCCTATACCAGGAATTTCATCAAGAATTGATTTAAAAACTCTTTTAGCACGTTGTGTTCGATGAAAGGTAATTACAAATCTATGAGTCTCATCACGAACTCTTTCTAAAAATTGGGTTGTGGGATCAGTACTTACTAGGGGTATTGAGTCCTCTTTATACGGCAAAAATACCCGCTCTGGCTTAAGGACACTCTCTCCATCTTCATTGTTTACAGCACGACTTTTGGCCAGTGAGATCATATCTATATTATACCCGATTTCATCTCGCGCCTTTAGCGCAGCATTTAATTGCCCCATCCCCCCATCAATGATTAATAGGTCAGGGAGATTTTCATCCTCAATGCCGCGCACTAATCGTCTTAGTACAACTTCATACATCGCCTTAAAATCATCGGGCTTTTCAGAAAACGGTAATTTAAATTTTTTGTAAGATCCTTTATCTGGAAAGCCATCTTGAAATGTAACGATTGCAGCTACGATATTAGATCCTTGAAGGTTAGAGATATCTAAACACTCAATTCTACGCGGCACTTGCGATAAAGAAAATTTCTTATACAGATCTTTTGCAATAGCACTATATCGATCTTCGGCGTTAAATTTCTCTTTAAATGCCTGACGTGCATTGAGCTCAGAGATTCCTAAGAGTCTTCGTTTAATGCCACGTTTCGCTGAGATAATCTTGGGTCGCGCCTCACGAGCCTTTTCAATTTGATCAATTAGAACCTTCTCAGATTCGATCTCTAACGGAATAATTATCTCATTAGGAACATCAGCTCTCTCATAATATTGTTGAAGCACACTTTCTAAGATCTCTTCATCTGATCCTATGACTTCATTTAAAGGGAAATTCTCGTTGTTTAAAATTCTACCATCTCTTACATGAAGAATTGAAATAGCCGCTAAGCTTCCCTCTCGATAGAGTCCAAACACATCTCGATTCTCTGAGCGGTAAGAGATGATATCCTTACCCGCTTTAAAATTTTCTAAAACTTCAACTCTATCCCTATATAGAGCGGCTTCCTCAAAGCGAAGCTCTTCTGAAGCTTGGTTCATCTTTGAAACGATCTCTTCTTTGACCTCTTGGGATCTGCCCTCTAAGATCCGCTCAGCCTGCCTGATCCATCTTTGGTACTCCCCCTTATCAACTGGCAAACAGCACGGACCTGCGCAACGCTTAATCTCATACTCTAAGCAGGGACGTTGTCTGTTTAAAAAAACAGTATCCGAGCAACTTCTTAGTGGGATTACTGTTTTAATTAATTCTAAAACAGCTCTTAATTCTGAACTTGACGAATAGGGCCCAAAATATTTTGCTCCATCGTTTTCAATGCGACGCACTAGATCTAATCTTGGCCATTCAACCTCATGATTTACTCGTACACTTAGATAAGCTTTATCGTCTTTTAATTTTATATTATAACGCGGCTGATATTTTTTAATTAAATCACTTTCTAAAACAAAGGCTTGCTCTTCGTTTTCAGTAATAATTGTATCAATAAAATAAAGCCGATCTAATAAAAAAGCGATCTGAGCTCTTGTATCTTGAAAATTAAAGTAACTCCTTACCCGTTCCTTTAGATTCTTAGCTTTACCAATATAGATAACCTTCCCCTCTTTATCCTTCATTAGATAAACTCCTGGGGATTCGGGTAGGGATTGTACCCGTAAAGCTATCGGATGTTTATCTTCACTATCAGCACTCACAAAGTATTCCAGATAAAAAAGTACTAGGTTTTAGCCTGAATAAGACTTCCTGACTCATACCGCCTAAGACCATAGTAAAAAAACCAAACAGCTATGGTAAAAATAGACACCATATAAAGCACTGAGTACAGAAGATCAGTAAGACTTAAGTTTTGAATCATAGAGTGCGGCACTCCATAGATAAACACTGCAGGTACTAAAGTGCATATTATAACCTTAAGTCCTCCATAAAATGAAGTAAGGGGATAAATACAAAAAGTAATTAAACTCCAAAGCATATTAGCAGCAGCATCCTCAAAATTGCCTACAAAAAATGAGACTGATTGAGTAATAACTACAAACGAGAGAACTGCTATAGCAGAAATAAACCCTCCCACAATAAAGAGGGCAAATCTTTCGATACTAAAATCAGCAAATACTATAAATCCGATAATTCCATAAATAATATCACCGATACCACTAAAGTACATTTTACTCATACTAACATGCCAAAGCACATTTTTTGGAAATGTTAGGTAATAATCAAGCTCCCCTCTATATATAGTACGAGATAATTCAAATGCTCCGGCAAAAAAGGTACCAAAAAGCCCGAAAGAGAAACATCCAAGGGCAAACAAAACCATACTGTCATTAAATTGCCAGCCCTGAATTGATGGAAATTTTTGAAAATAGATCCACCAGCAAATTACCCAGCAGATATTATTAAAGATCATCCCTAAAACTTGAGTGATAAATGATGCTCGGTACTCTAATGCCGACATTAATCCATGACTAAATAGGATCCAAGTAAGTTTTAAATATTTAGCCGCCGTTTTGAGCAACACGTCTGACTCCTTTTTGATACAAAAAATATGAAACTATACTAAGCAAAATTACCCATCCGACTTGAACACATAAGTGCTGCATCATTCTTGTGTAATCAAATAATACTATTACCTCTGAGGCAGAATAAAAAAGATGCGCAAAAGGTAACCGTTCAACAATCCATTGAAGCCTTTCTGGAAAAATTGCAGGGGGTAAAATCATACCTCCCAACATTATATAGAGCTTTTGATAGATCCATCTAAAGGCTGAAACATCCTCTGTCCAAAATGCAAGCAGTCCTATTGATAACGAGATTAAAAAATGAAGAGTTAATCCTAGTATTAAAAGTATACTGCCAAAAAAAAGTGCTTTAAGATGAAGTTCAAATCCACCAACTAAAAGAAATGCGACAATAACACTTAGTGTCGTTCCCAAAATTAATGATGGTGCACTTCGTCCCCAAAACCCTGCAAATTGTTGCATTGGATAAGATATTGGGCGTAGGAGAGAATATGCAATTTCTCCTTTCCTTACATCTTCACTAATTAACGTTCCAACATCTGGACTTGTCACAATTCCAAAAGCTTGAGTTAAAGTAACCATCCAAATAATCATGGCTGGAGTTATCCCTTCAATTTGACCAACTACTCCTGAGCTAAAACTCGCTTCATATAACTGGGCAATTATCCAGATTCTAAGCGCAATAATTGCGCCCTTAGAAAAAAGGTTAAACAGATAGGTCTTTTCAGTTTTTGCCTGAATAGAAGCAATTGAGATGTACTTTCTTAAAAACATATAGCACGAGTTGCCCTTTAATTATCTTTTAATTTCTCTCTTAATTTCTCCTTTAATTTCTCTCTTAATTTCTTTTTTCTTTATAAATACCAGCTATTACTTCCTCTAATTCTGGCTCACTAATGTTTATATCTGATAATTTAAAATTTGAAGTTGCATAACTTAAAAGCTTCTCAATCGCTCTACCATTATTTTCAACTTCAATCTTTAAATTAAATTTTCCAGACTCAATAACCTTCCCCTCAGGATATTTGAATCTCTCTGTGCTCTCCTCAAGAACAAGCTCGATGGTTTTAGTTTTAAGATACTCTCGCCCAAACAGTGCGGTGCTTCCATCATAAACAATTCGTCCATGATTAATTACAATTGTTCTCTTTGCCAGTGCTTCAATATCACCTGCGTCATGAGAGGTTAAAAATATAGTCACCTTTTCTGTTTCATTTATGTGCCTGATCACCTCTCTTATCTGCTGCTTTGCTACTACATCTAATCCAATAGTTGGCTCATCCAAAAAAACAACTTTTGGGCCATGTAAAAGAGATGCCACAATTTCACAGCGCATCCTTTCTCCTAGTGAAAGTTTCCTTACCGGGGTTTTTAGATATTTTCCAATTTCAAACGCTTCTACTAAAAAATTAAGCCGTTTTTTATAGCTCTCAGTATCTAACTCATACATTTCAGAAAATAGCTTATAGCTATCTAGTGCTGGCAAATGAAACCAAAGCTGAGCCTTTTGGCCAAAAACTGCCCCAATTTGAAAAGCCAACTCTATTCTCTGTTTTTCTGGATCGAGTCCTAAAACTGAAACTTCTCCACTAGATCTAAAAAGAATTCCAGTCATAATCTTGATGGTAGTACTTTTCCCCGCACCATTAGGTCCGATAAACGCAACTATCTCTCCTTCGTTGACACTAAAGGTAATGTCATCAACTGCGACCACTTCTCTACTCTGTTTAGATAAAAGTCTTTTAAAGCCAGAAGTTAATCCAGCTTCTTTTTCTCTCACAGAGAATGTTTTTCTAAGATTTTTTACTTCTATTGTCATATACAGTTATCCACTTTAATTTCGTACCTAATTTTCCTTATACATAAGTATAAGCACCTGGCCAAAAAAACCCTGTAAAAAGGAGCCTAAAAGGGGTCCTAAAAAAGAGGGGCGATCTTGAATCACCCCTCTTTTTAGAACTAACCTTCAAGCACACCACTAACTCTCCTCTCTCTTACTAGGATCAAAGCGACACCGATTGCGAGTACTGAAAGAATCGCAAAAGGAGCACCAAATCCAAACGCATCACCCAGGATCCCAATCGGCAGTAGCATCGCTACCCGAGAAAGGGAATCAAGTGTATTACGTATCGAGAGGACAGTTGCCTTATTGTCTTTACTACATTCATCATCTACAGCGGCAGAGAACGCAGTCTCAGTGTATCCGCGAGCGACGTGAAAGAGAAAGGCAAAAAGTGCACATCCTATCGTAGCGCTAAGCGACATCATCCCGTAGCCAATTGCAATAAGGACGCTTGCAATTGTCAAAAGCTGTCGCTCACTAACACGTCCGTTAAGCCTGACACAGAATTGGCAAGAACCAATAGCCGTCAGATGAAACATCCCTGCTAGCATTCCAATTCCAGATTCTGTAAGGCCACTAGCCTTAAAGTATCCTGGAATAAGAACAACACCACCGTGGTAAAGACCAGCAAACATCCCTGAAAGAAGCAGTATCTCTTTGAGCCTGCCGTTTTCCTTAAAGGAAAAGCGAAAGGCTTTTAAAAACTGCTCTTTCAGGGCCACAGTTGCAACATCGCTCTTAATGGACGTTTCTTTAAGACAAAGGGCAACCAAAATGGCACCCAATGCAAAAACAAACGCAACACTAAGAGGCAACTCACGGTTAACCTCAAACAGAAAACCGCCCACAAATGAGCCACACATCCAAGCACCAAAGGAGACTGTCCTTAAGTTTCCAACAGTCTTTAACTTTTTATGCGCCCCCTCGCCCACCTCCTCTACTGAGTCAGTAACGAGAGCCTGTGTTGCTCCTGACAAACTGGCTAGTGCTGCTGCCAACACCACCTCTGCAAAAAGAAACCCCCAGAACTCTTTCGCTAGGATGTATCCACCTAGTGCCAGAGCAAAGAGGCAGCTTCCTACAACAATTGCTACCTTTCTTCCTTTCCGATCGGCAAGCATGCCGTTTGGAATTGAGAGAAGAGCAATTACCAAGAAAAAAGCTCCTTCAATCACACTTGCCTCAGCAAGTGTTACACCGTGCTCTTGCCAGTAAAGGACAAGTGTTGGTGCAATAATCGCAATCCCGCTTATAAGTGCCACATGCACATAGCTAAGAGCGATGTTGCGCCTTAAAAGATCTCTTCGTGTCACAAAACCTCCGTTTCTTCTAGTTTCCTAGTTGTTTTGTTCAACCCTTAAACTTTAGGTACAGCTTTAGATACAACTCAAGCGTGTGCTCTGTAAGCTTTCGGGTCAGTTATGTTTGCTTGTCGGTAACAAAAACTCTCAAGCCAGGTGCATTACACCTGGGTAAGAAGTTAATTTAAGGAGGGAATCATGGCAGAGGATTGCTGCGGGAATTTACTCAATAAGGCTAACTTATTAAACAGATGAAACGTTTCTAATTCTACCCATATATTCAATTTTTTTGTGGCCTTTGCAGTAACCTTAACCTTAACCTTAACCTTAACCTTAACCTTTATCGCGGCCGGCCCTTGAGCTGTATATCCTTGATCGGCATACCACGAATCCAGATCCACATAACCCTGTTCCACGTACGCCGGATTGGTATGCGACGTAATTCTAGCCGCACCAATACCGCAACCCGGCTTATGAGAAGGCTGCCTGGAGGTCATGCTAAAAATATTTAAGTTATGTTCTAAACGCATCTGTAAAAACTTTCTTTAAATCTTAAAATTGTTAAGGCTTATTCAAAAAACGCATAAAATAAGCCAAAAACAACAAAAATGCCGCAAGAATCAAATCTTTACGGTACTATCTTTAATCAAATTACCACAAAGGTGGCAGTTGTCAATCTAAACTTTTGAGATCTGTTAAATATTTTTAAATTTTCAACAATTCGTTTTGAACCTCCACCAAAACATCTCTAATTTCAGCCGCGTGCTCGAACTCTCTCTTCTTTGCTGCATCAAGCATCTCATGGCGAAGCCGTTCAAGTAACTTTTGCTGCTCAGCCTTAGTTGTCGGAAGTTCAAATTTTCGGCTCTTTAGTGTAAACTCTGTTTTTGCGCCGTCAATATGCGCGCCGTCTTTATAGGTATCAGTAAGGCCTGATTCTAGTTCACGGGTAGTGCTTTTTGGAACAATATTGTGCTCCTTATTATACTTCTCCTGTTTTGCCCGTCTCTTTGTTGTCTCATCTACGGCTGCTTTAATAGAATTAGTCATAATATCAGCATAAATAATGGCTCTGCCGCGAATGTTTCTTGCTGCTCGTCCGATAGTTTGGATCAAAGAACGTCGCGATCGTAAAAATCCCTCTTTGTCACCATCAAGGATCGCAACCAGACTTACTTCAGGGAGATCTAGCCCTTCCCTAAGTAAATTTATGCCGATTAGAACATCAAAATCTTTTCTTCTTAAACCTCTTAAAATTTCAACACGCTCAAGAGTATCAATATCAGAATGAAGATATCTTGACTTAACTCCGATCTCTCTTAGATATAAAGAGAGATCCTCAGACATCTTTTTAGTAAGTGTGGTAACTAAAACGCGATCCCCCTTTGCTACAGTCTCCCGGATCTCTTTTAAAAGATCGTCAACTTGATTTGTAGCTGGCCTGATAATTACCTCTGGATCTAAAAGACCGGTCGGCCTAATTAGTTGTTCAATCACAATGTTATTACATTTTTCAACCTCAGCATCTCCAGGTGTAGCTGATACAAAGATCGTCTGTCCAGCGCGCTGCCAAAATTCCTCCGCGTTAAGCGGTCGATTATCAAGAGCAGAAGGCAATCTAAATCCGTGTTCAACAAGGGTTGTTTTTCTAGAACGATCCCCTTTATACATCCCTTCAATTTGAGAAATAGTGACATGGCTTTCGTCAATTACGAGGAGATAATCCTCAGGGAAATAATCGATCAATGTTGCGGGTGGTTGACCAGCACTACGACCCGTTAAGTGTCGCGAATAATTTTCAATACCAGAGCAAAATCCAACCTCTTTAATAAGTTCTAGATCGTAAAGAACGCGCTGCTCAAGCCGATCAGCTTCTAAATTTTTCTGCGCCGCTCGAAGCTCCTTTAGATGCGGTTTTAATTCAGTCCTGATAGTTTCCCGCGCTTTTAACATTACCTCTCGTGGCACTACATAGTGGCTAGCTGGGAAAAGATCACAAACTTCTAGCTCTCTTAAAACTGCATGAGTAATAAAATCAATAAACTTTATCTCTTCAATCAGATCACCAAAAAAGATTAATCGAATAGCTCTTTCATCTTCATTAGCCGGGAATATGTCAATTACTTCACCATTAACCCTAAATGTGCCTCGCTTAAAATCCATCTCGGTGCGCTCATACTGAAGATAGACTAGTTTTTTTAAAAGATCTTCACGAGGTAAATTTTCGCCCCGTCGAAAAGTTACCATCATGTTCATGTACTCTTCCGGCGCACCTATACCGTAAATACAACTTACGCTCGCCACAATAATCACATCACGCGATCGAAGCAGTGCCGTAGTAGCGCTATGTCTCATCTTATCGATCTGATCATTGATCATCGAATCTTTTTCTATGTATGTATTTGTTGAGGGAATAAAAGCTTCGGGCTGGTAGTAATCGTAAAAACTTACAAAATAATGAACTTCATTATTAGGAAAGAGTCCTTTAAATTCAGAGTACAATTGTGCAGCTAAAGTTTTATTCGGTGCAATAATTAAAGTAGGCCTACTTTGAGCTTTAATTAAGTTAGCGATGGTAAAAGTTTTGCCAGAGCCAGTAACCCCAAGTAGTGTTTGATAAGGTATCTTCTTATTTAGATTTTCATTAAGCGCTAAAATGGCCTTTGGCTGATCCCCTTGAGGCTCAAATTGAGTCACTAGATCAAACTTGGCTGGTGGTAAGTCTTTTCTAGAGATAGCGATGGTTCAATCCTCTATTTATTCTTTTGCTCTTACTAAACTTAACGATTTTACTTTACTAGGATGATAAGCATTATTAGTAATTATATAGCTAGTGAAACTTTTTGGCTAGCAGACTATAATTTCAGCTACCAGTAGTAGCGTGTAAAGATTCCGGAAAAGGTAACGAATGTTGATGTTATTACGATAATAATCGACACAATGTGGGCCACTTTATTTGTTATCCATTTTTTGCTATGCAATTGAAACCATCCTGACATTGCAAAAAATAGAGCCGGAGCACTGACAATATAGTATCTACCTGACATGCCCGCAATTCCTCTAGATGCTACCGGATTCCAAACAAGCTTTAATCCAACATATTGCAACGCCATATGTATGGGAAAGTAACTTGAATGTGCATCAAAAAAAATCTTCGCGTAGTCTAAAGGGTTAGTAATTATATAGTGCAATTGTTCGCTCGGCAAAGCTTCGGGCACTTCATAGGGCATCGGAAGATCTTTTACTTTGGTGTACCAACATACAAAAAAAGTCAATGTAAAGATCGCACAGATTGTTGAAAAGAACAGATTACGTGATAGCCCTCTCCATTTAGTAGCTGGAATACAAAAGATACAAAGCAAAAGAGGTGAGGCATTCTGTCTTACCGATCCTAATAAGGCAGCAAGCAGAATCAACCATACTACATCTCTGTTAGAGATCTGTGTTTTAGCCGAATTGAATGTTAGATGTGCACAAAAGGCAATCCAGAGTAAAGTGATACCGTTAGTCACCGAATCAACAGATACGGATGCGCCAATAGCTGTTGCCAATGGTGTCAAGCACATAAAGAAAATCATCCACTTTTTACACGGTATTATTCGAAGAGAGAGCCAACATAGGGCTATCCATGATACGAGACTTGCAAACCTAGCTAAGTAAAGCAGATAAAGAGCAGGTAAACGAACAAAGTTTCAACTGTTAACTTAATCTTCATTTTAGATAATTGTATTATAAATCAACATGCTGAAGAAGGGATATGCTATAAAACCCGTCCGTCTTATAAATAGTCAATCGGCGATAAGTGAGACCATGGAAAGACAGCATATCATCCTCACCAAATAATAGTAGATAGTCCGGCTTGAAATGCTGAATCACTTTCTCTGGTTCCTTAAATGGGTTTCCATGAAATGGGGTAACTAACCCAAAAAGATCAATCAACCTATGATTGAGATAGTACCCAAAAATTCCAATATCATGAACTCCGATAGTAGCCTCGATTGGAATGGTAGAATTAATGGACGAAATTATTGACTCGTATGCAAGGTGTCGCTTGCCATGCCAGGGAGAGTTTACAAGCTCACTAAACGTATCTGTTGGGAATTTGGCGTTGAGTAAAAGGAGACAACAACCTATCAGAAAAGTTATGGTTATAGATTTGATATTTCTGGACAACGAGGAGGCAGAAATGGAACTTAGGATTTTATCCGTCAGCACAAACAAACCACTAAGAACCCCCCATGCATAAAAAACAAACATGGAGTGCACTTGCCATTTGTGCAATACTGGGGCACCAATCACTGCATATGCGAGCAGCATAACCCACGGATAAAAATACATTGCATAGCAAAGGTAGGGAATCTTCTTGAGCTTGCTATAACCAAACCAGACACACATGATCGACAGAAGGATGGAAATCATGGCCAAAGTTATTTTGGTTGGAATATTACTTTCCAGCAGTAGGCTTAAATTCAGCCCAGTCGGATATGACATAAGCTCAATAGTTCTAATGACAAAACTGACGAAGAATAAATCTTTACCAGCTTTTGCTTGAAAAGTTTGTGGAAGAATACTACCAAAATACCAATAACTGAAAGCAACCCAGATAATTGGCAGAATAACGAAAATGCTTATGGTTTTTGCTAATGATTTCTTATCTGCGGCCATGAGCAAAATTGGCACCACCAGCAAAATGGCGTCGGGGCGGAACAAGCAAGCAGTAATCCTGTTTCCATTCCGAGAAAACTAAACGAACCAACTCCGTCAAAGACAAAGAATAGGGCAATAAATATTGCTGCAATTTGACTAGTTAAATACGTGGAGACAAAATATAAACCGAACGCAGCTACAGCTATGCCTGCTATGCTGAGTATCTCGGCAAGCGGAGTGGGTGGAATACCAAAAAGTCCAAAGATTGAAAGAAGCAAAACATGCGCTGGCGAGGTAAAACCAAAAGTTGGCAAATGCCCATCAAACGTAAGACCTTTTCCGAGAGCTAGATTTCGTGCGTATCCGAAAGCTATAAAAGCATCATCGGGAGAAACGTTAACCTCTAGACCAAGATAACTTAAGATCTGCCATAGAAAAGCAATCAGGATCATTATAGCGGCAAGCGTGTGAATCCGTTTGTTGACTAAGTCATTGTTAAGATTATAGGGCACGAGTTGGTTTTTTTCAGCTATTTACGAGTATTTGACCAGATCTGCCCCTTTTCACGGGATGCATTAACCCGCTCTTTAGCTAATTCAACAGCAACGATCTCAGGGAATTTCTTTCTCTTTTCTGACTCGTTTAAAATTCTAAGTGTAGTGTCAAAAATGCCGTTTACTTTTTCAGCAACCCAGCTCTCTTTCCAACCACCTTCATTATACTCTGCGCCAACGGAGATCACGCCACCAGAGTTAATTGCAAAATCTGGGCAGTACATAATTCCGCGTTTTTCGATCTGCGCATACATGCTTGAATCAAGAAGTTGGTTATTGGCTGCGCCAGCAATGATATCGCACTTTAAGCGACCGATTGTACTTGGATTTACAGTTTGTCCAATTGCACATGGTGCATAGATATCAGCTTTAATGTCGTAGATCTCATCAACGCCTACAACTTGGCAATCAAATTTGCTCTTTGCTAATTCAATAGATTGCTTATTAGTGTCGCAGGTAACGATCTTCGCTCCAGCGTTCTTTAAAAGCTCCATCAAAAATATACCAACGTGACCAGCACCTTGAACGGTAACTGTTTTGCCGGTTAGATCTTTTGAGCCATATCGTTTTTCAGATGCAGCTAAAATAGATTGGAAAACTCCTTTCGCAGTCCAAGGGGAAGGATCTCCACTGCCACCCTTATCCATTGCAAAGCCAGCTGCATAAGGTGTGACTTCACGCATAGTCATTACGTCTGAAACACTTGTGCCCATGTCTTCAGCAGTAATATAGAATCCGTTTAAACGGTTCAGGCACTCGGCAAACTTTAAAAACATCTCTCGGCGGCCTTCTGATTTTAGTGGATCACAGATAAGCACGCACTTACCACCACCTAGATTAAGACCGGCTAGTGAGCTTTTATAGGTCATTCCCTCAGATAAACGGAGAACGTCATCAAGCGCTTGAGCTTCCTCTTCGTAAGGACGCATGCGGCAACCACCAAGGGCTGGCCCTAAGGTTGTATCATGAATACCAACAATGGCTTTTAGGCCGACTTCTGGAAAATTAAAAAATGAGACCTGCTCGTGTCCTCTTTTTTCGACCTGCTCAAAAACTTTGTTGTTCATACTTTGTCCATCCTCAATAATTACACGAGACATATGCTGCAATCTCACTACAATAAATAACTCAATATCGAGCCGGCCACTCAAATATTGATCCGAGCCCTATATTGAACCGGACTGAGACTATAATCAAACGCACCACTTGAATCAATCCCTGGCCCGGAAGCTTAATTTTGTTAGATTTGGTAACAATTTTAAAGAGTTAGAACACTGGCAGTTGAAAAATATAACTATTCTAAGTGTACGTAACGCCCTTAAGATGAAGCCACGCTCGACTAATTTCGGTTTTCCTCTACTGAGTAAGTATACTCAGGTTGAGTCTTAGGAGCATCCTTACCAGCATAGTTGAAGATATTCCGCTCGCAACCGGAAAGAAAGATTCCTGCTATAAACAGTATTCCAAATAAAAATATCGAAAAACTTTTTTTGCTATTATTTCTTTGACTCATAATGGATCCTTATACTTTCGGAGGCTAACTTTAGTAGGCTGCCGTCTAGCACAATCCTAGCCTAACTTTAGCCCTGGTAAAAGCCCTTCAGTTTTTAAAAATTCGGTGATTATATGAGCTTCAACCTCTTTTATAGAGCTCTGTCCAATCTTACTGATAACAGGGATTTTTATAACCTTTTTGGTCTCTTTTTTGGTATCCTTTTTGACCACCTTTTTATCCTTTACGATCGCTTGACAGGCCGTGTCTATATTCAGTTCTATATTAGAGTTTAAAATTGCCGCTTCTTTAAACTCTTTAATTAATCTCTGATAGAGATCCTGCTCTCCTAAAAGCTTCGTCTCAAGAATAATCCCTAACGCAACAGCTTGTCCGTGAGAAATTCCTTTAAAGTTACAGCCTGACTCAAGAGCATGTCCAATTGTATGACCTAGGTTTAAAAAAATTCTCTCTCCAGTATTTTCAGTCTCATCTGCAGTGACTACTTTTATTTTTAAAGCGACTGCCTTTTCGATAAGTAAAGCTAACTTCTTAGGTTCATAACTCTTAAGCTCTATGACTTCTTGATAGAGTTCAGGGTCAAATAAAAGTCCTATCTTTACGATCTCAACTAAACCATTTCTGATCTCCTCTACTGGTAAAGTAGTTAGGATCTCTGGATCGATTACAACTGCAAGTGGAGGATTAAAGAGTCCAACTAAATTTTTACCATTCTCAAGATTAATCCCTACTTTCCCTCCAATAGAGGAATCTACTTGTGACATAAGTGTAGTTGGAATCTGAATATATTTAACCCCGCGCAGATGTGTACCAGCTACAAAGCCGACAAGGTCTCCAACAACACCTCCACCAACTGCGATAAGAATTGCATTTCGACCTAGTCCAAACTCTAAGATTCCATTCCATAAAAAATCACACTGCTTAAGACTCTTTGAATCCTCTCCAGCTGGGATTGTTAATATTTTCTGCTGAGAAATACGGTACTTTGTGGCTAATTGATCTGAGAGATCTCTAGCAATTTTTTGAGTATTGGTATCACAGACAAAGATCAAGTTATCAAAATCATTAGAGGAGAGTCCTAATGCCTCTAAACTCTGAGCAAACTGCGATAAAGATCCTTCTTTTATAATAATCTTATAAGAGTGGCTTTTTGATTTAACTGTAAATGTCGTGGCCATTGTTGGCTGCATTTAGGAATTCTCATAACTATATACGAAACGAGATCATAGTGGTTTGGAGAATAGTAAGCAACTCTTTAGCCTTTGCGGCGATTAGCTTTATGAATGAAGAGACAGGAGAATAGGGAATTATACAATCATCCATTAAGCGGTAAAGTTATAGGCTGCGCGATTGAGGTCCATAAAAAATTAGGGCCAGGGTTGAATGGCATTAAGATAAGGCGTCTAATCGGTGGAAAACAATCTAGATTATAAAGAAGAGAAATAGGGATAGCGCCAATGGAAAGCCTCTGCAGACCTTTCAAATTGACATCGATTCACCCTAATTCCATTTCCCCTGATAGAAAAACCCTAATGATTCTCACTGATCCTGGATCAGTAAACTATTAATTGAATAAGCTCTGT
>CAZFXN010000004.1:0-38906 GCA_964523015.1 uncultured Bdellovibrionales bacterium
GATCTCATTTCAGAGAAGATCTAAAGAAGAATAGTGAAGGACTTTAATATTCAGCAATAAAAATGGGGTTGTCCTCAACAAACTGAATTTGAAAAAAAGAAGTTCCAGCAAAGTGAGAAGAATCAATGGAGCCCTTTATCTTCTCACTTGCTGGAACGATGGGTAGTTGCGAGGTATGTAACCCGGTTATCCCCAGGTGGATCTCTATTGTTACTATCAATTCTGATAGCTGTGATTCAATCTAGTGAGACCCGGCTTACAAATCCTCATACACCTTCTCTATCTCGGTCTAGCTAGAATGTCTCTAGCTAGACCGAACTACCGATAGGGAATCTACTAACTATTAAGTGCTTATCCTCTGAGGAGTTGAAGCGCTAGAGCTGGCTGCTGATTAGCTTGTGCTAATATCGCAGTACCTGCTTGTTGAAGGATTCCAAGCCTTGTAAGCTCGGCCGCTTCAGAAGCAACATCCACGTCTCTAATACGACTTTCTGCAGCGGCGAAGTTTTCACGCGCAACTGACAGATTGTTGATCGATACTTGCAGTCTTGATTCAACCGCACCTAGTGATCCTCGATTATTAGTAAGTGAGCTAATCGCATTACGAACCGCATCAAGCGCCAGCTGTGCAGCGGACTGACCAGCAACGTTAGTTACGTCATTAATTGAGAAGCTGAATGCTGTTGATCCCGTAGCTGCTAATCCCAATGATGCAAGAGTTCCTTGGACGCCTTGAAATGTAACCTGTGAGTTAGAGTTAGAGTTAAATCCAACTTGGAAGGTTATACTCGAAGCACCAGAGAGAAGTTTTACTCCGTTAAACTCAGTAGTATTAGCAATACGCTCAATTTCCGAACCGAGGGCCTCAAATTCACCCTGTAGCGCAGAACGTTGCGTTGTTGAAAACACACCGTTGGCTGATTGCTCAGCTAGTTCGGCTAATCGTGCTAAAACGCTTCCAATCTCAGCCAACGCTGAGTCTACGATAGCCACAACAGATATACCATCATTGGCATTTCTGATAGCTACGCTAGCAATACGTTGATCTGCTCGTAGTACCTCTGCAATAGCTAGACCCGCAGCATCATCACGCGCACGATTAATACGCTGACCCGATGAGAGTCTTTCATATGATTGTGCTAGTCTTGATGTGGATTTCTCAACTTGTCTTTGCGCGTTGAGAGACGCAATATTCGATCCTATTGTAATAGGCATGGCTTGTTCCTCCGTGAAATCACAAACCTACACACAGAGTCATATCCTTTGACTATGCGCTTCGCTGCAGCATGGGGGTGCTAAAGCGAAATCAGATTCGTAATAAGAACATCAATTAAGTTTTTTGTTATGGTCTAAGTGGAAAAAATGAAATCAGTTACCTCGCCACATGACCGCTTGTACAACTACCGCTCTAATTCCTCGCAAGTTAAGTAACGTTCAGATAAGATTTTTTCTTGAATAAAAAATTGTTGAGCTATTGTGTGTGGTTAATATTATCAATATATTCAGGTAGTTATACATTAAATAATTTTCATTTTATTTCGTCAAAAACGAAGGTATTTTCTAAATTGTTTACTATAATGGTAAGCTAGTTTAGTGACCGTAAAGTTTTTTGTAACCTAAAAAGGATTTAATAAGTAATGAAAAACATATTAGTAACAGCAAGTTTAGTTACAGCATTATCTCTCATTGGATGTGCTGGCAATCAGATGAACTCTACAGAAAAAAGTGCTTTAGGAGGCGGAGCTCTAGGAGCTGGCCTTGGCGCAATAGTTGGGAGTCAGACCGGCCACACTGGTGCGGGCGTAGCTATAGGTACTGCTGCTGGATTACTTGGAGGTGGCTTAGTCGGTGGCCAGGTAGATAAACAAAATCAGGCAACCATGTCCCAAGAAGAGCGTCTCCGTAGACAAGATGAAGAGCTCTATCGCCAAAGAAGAGAGCTTGAAGAACTTCGTAGACAACAAGGTAATGATACAGGATCTCGTGATGGTAGTGGTAGTGGCGGATATGACAGATATGATCGAAGAAACGATCAGGGAAGTAGTCAGAACAGCAGAGATCCTTACTATTAGGCCGCTAGACTACTCTTCTCTTTTCTTCCCTTTCAATTTTATAACATGCTTCGGGTGGTCTGTTTTTTAAGGTCAGCCGAAGCTACTCTCTACTAAGTAAAACGGCCGCAGCCATTCCTCCAGCAGCACAAACACTTATAATGCCCCTAGTCTTTTTCAGTCTTTTTAAAGAATTGGCTAGCGAGAGTATTATCCTACCACCAGTTGCTGCAAATGGGTGTCCAATAGCAATTGAACTTCCACAGATATTTATTTTTTCCTCTGGTATCTTTCCGATTGCTTTAACATCACTAACACCTTTAGGTGCCCATCCCTCTTCCCAAGCTTTTAAATTAGCTAAAACTTGAGCAGCAAAAGCTTCATGGATTTCAAAAAGATCTATATCTGATACTGTTAGATTTCGACGAGCTAAAAGTCTAGGCACTGCAAGTGCTGGTGCCATTAATAGCCCATCATCTGGATGGAGAGCTGAAAACTCTACTCCCTCAATATATGCTAAAATCTCTTTTCCCTGTTTTTTTGCTTCCTCTTCACTCATCAAACAGACGCAAGAAGCACCATCAGTTAGAGGACTAGCATTACCAGCAGTAATAGTTCCCTCACCAGATCTGTCAAAAACAGGCTTTAGAGAAGAGAGTTTTTCAATTGTAGTACCTGCTCTTATAATATTGTCGGTAGTAACGCCCTGATAACCGGCTATTTCACCGGCCAGAATACCCTCTTTTTGAGCTCTTGCAGCATTTTGATGGCTTCTAAATGCACACCGATCTTGTTCATCCCGTGGCACATTTAAAGCCTTAGCAGTTATCTCCATGTGCTGTCCCATGGTTAATCCAGTCGATGGTTCCTTAGGACTGGGAGCTTGGGGGAGAAATTGCCCAGGACGCAGTGATAAAATCAATTTTAAGCGATCGCCAAATGTTCTAGCTCTTGAAAGAGCGATGAAAGTTTTTTCTAGTTTCCGATTTACGCTCAATGCTGGCATAGACATGCTCTCAACACCACCACCTAATCCGACTTTAATTCTACCAGCCCTGATACCATCAGCTAAAAAATTAAGAGCGACAATACCGGAGATACAATTATTAGAGACAAAGTGAGCAGATATCTTTTTAGGAAGATCTGTCCTCAAAATAATCTCTCGTGCAAGATTAGGAAACCTTGAATCAAGGAGGACACTACCAAAAATTAACTCATCTACTGATCCTGGATTTAGATTTATTTTATTAACTGCTGCTGTGACAACATGCATTGAAAGATCAAGGGCTGATGCCTTTGAGAAATCACTTCCTGCTTTTACGAATGGAGTTCTGACACCACCAACTATCGCGACACGATTCATACAGATCCTTTGTTATAGAGTAGTTGTCATAAAGATTTTGACAATTACTATGGATATTAAAAAAGCTATAGGACTCTACCTTAGGATTTGTTATCCAGAAACAATAAAATAAGCAATAAATAAACATTGCGGAGAAGGCTTAAGCAGCAAACATCCTGACCTGACGCTCTTCAAGATGGGTAGGAACTGGTATTTTTAACTTTTCGGGGGCCAAAATCTCTATCGCAGAGATAAGTGGATTTGCACTATCCGGGCGTAGCCAGTGAAATTTTCGATCTCGGGCAAGTGCTTTTGCAACATGGGTATTTCTTGTTTTAGTATTCGACTCCTCTGATCCGTCAAGAAGTGGTTGAACATGTATATAATCTGCAGCTGAAATTAGTTGCTCAGCAAACGGAACCGCATCCTTCTTCCAATCTCCGTATGGTAAAACGGGAGAAACTTGCAAAGTTACCTGCACACCAAATCGCTTAAGGGCTCTCGCCGCCTTTAATCTTTCTTCAGCCCTTGGTAACCCAGGAGTATATAATCTAACCGCCTCCTCATTAGGAGTTTCAATCCCGATTGTTACAGCAGCTCTTTTACCAAGCTGTGCCAATACTGGCATTGCGATGACTATTAATGGGGATCGTGTCTGAACAGTTAGAAGTCCAGGAACGTAACGCTGGAATAGAGCTAAAAACTTCATGGTACCATCAAACTTACGATCGAATGGCCAGAACGGATCCGTTGTTGTACCTAAAACAAGGTGACTGCTTCCAAGTATCCCCTTTTGAGAGAGACTCATAAGTTCGATCTCTAGAGTATCGAGGGATTTTTTATCATCAAGGGTAAAATGCTTTCGAAATCTTAAAAGATCGGTATTGTCAGTTAGCTCCAAAGTTAAATCCTGACGCCAATCCTGGGCAGAGGCAACCTTTGTTTTACCAAAAGAAACCCCATCAGAGTATGAGTCAACTGTATAAACTATAGAGGAACTACTATTATTTTTCGTCTGTACATTTTCCTGCTTGTTTTCTTTCATAGTTCAATCTCCCCTTTAATTCCTACCCTTTAACCTGTTTCAAACATGTAATTTACAGCTCCAACTTTAATTTACTTAAACTTATGACGTATAATACCATAAAAAGGTTCAAATTAGTTAAACTAAGATAACCACTCAACTCATTACCTTTAAGGTCCGACAACATACCTAAATAAAGCATATGGTTGACTTCAGTAGTAAAAAGACATAAAAATAAAGGGGTTAGGTCAAAAAAATTTGGAGTTTATGGTATGGCAGGTAATGTAAAAGACGTAGGGGATGCAGATTTTGAGACAGAGGTACTACAAAGTTCCGTGCCTGTATTAGTAGATTTTTGGGCACCATGGTGTGGCCCATGCAAAAGCATTGCTCCTGTTCTTGATGAATTAGCCACTGAGTACTCAGGAAAGGTAAAGATTCTAAAGTTAAACGTTGATGATAATCCTCAAACTCCAACCAAATATGGAGTTCGAGGCATTCCAAACCTTGTCCTATTTAAGGATGGACAGGTGGTGGAGCAGATAGTTGGAGCGGTGCCTAAAGACCAGCTAACAACTGCTTTAACAAAAGTTGCTTAAGACATACTTAAGAGTACTTAAGAGATAGCTGAGCAAGCTAATAGATTTTCACTACTAGATCTTCGTAGGTTGATTTGTGGATCAATAGAAATCAATAGGGTTTCTGCTGTATTTTTTCCTTAAAATCTTTGCCACCAACTCTTATTAAATCTATCAAATCACTCGATTCTATACACTCTATTCAATATGGAGTTAGTAGACTATGGAAGTTGATTCATCAAGAGAGGCTAATATTCGTCAGGAAGCTCGGCAAAGAAACGTCGAGAGGGCTGATGCAGATAGGGCACAAAGACTTGCTCAATCTAGAGAGGATGATGCCTCACGTCGTCAAGAAGAGACTCAAGCAAGAGAAGAGAGAGGGCGTCGAGTCGACAGAGAGGCCTAATACAGCTCTCAAAGCATCCTACCATCACCACCACCACCTCATCTCGCTTGTCGTCGAGAAGAGTGTGGTTGGTGGCAATTCAATACTGCAATATACCTAAGATCTCTTTATAAAGATCTCCTCCCCTGAGACCATTTCGTAAAGCTTAATCTCACGAGCTGGTTGCTTTCCAGTTCGCTTTTGTATAACCAGCCTTTTTATATTTGCTAGTCGGTCCGTCACATGAAAAATTGGTAAGTTATGTATATATGATTTGCCCTGAGCAAATTGAGACTCTGCATCGTTTAATAGGAAAGCAAGATCCATACTTGGCCATTCATTATGAGTAGGAATTGCCAGCATCTCAGTGACTTCACTCACTACTCCCTCGAATGATGGATCTATCTGAATAAGCTCAGAATATGCCCAATTGGTAACAGCAACTGAGAGTACAAACCCCAAGATAAACCTTATCATACCAACCTGCTCCTACACTTATATTCAATAGTATAATCGGATAATTTTTAGCCTTCCTTAAATGATTCTATAGGAAGTAGATTGGTGCTCTGAGGGCTATTTTATAAGGTAGAATAGTAGCTCTTCCGATATAGAAAGTAATAACCCTTCATTGGAAATGAATGGATACACCAGGTAATAATCACTTAACAGCACTTATAATAGATGGTGACAGTTCTCGACGTGAGAGCTTCCAACAAGTCATCATAAATGCAGGAAAATTTGAAGAGGTGTTAACGGCAATTCATCTAAACGATGCAATTAAAACAATAAAGAGTAATGATAAGATCAACTATATTTTTCTTTCAAGCGATCTTAATAAGGATAAAACGAGAGGATTCTTTACTAAGCTCAAAGATGATCTACCATCTGCAACTTACAAAATAATCTTAACTGTCGTTCCTAGTCCAGATACAAGAAGAAAAACGATCGAAACTGCTATCTCACTTGGCATTGATGCTATGCTATTTAGACCCCATACTACTGAAACAGCAACTCAGATGATTGATTCATTGGAAAAAGCGACAACAAAATTCGGAACATTTTCACCCCTTAACCTCTTCGTCAAAGAGACTATGGAGGAGCTTGATGTGATGGCCTCAATGAAGGCTGGAGGAGAAAAAACCTCTGAGATCTTCACTGTTTTTAAAGAAAGGATGTTTATACTAAGGACACTGGCTCCTGATGATCTTGAAACATATTATGTCTCAGCAATTGATCTATTCATGAATAGTGTGATACCTCAGAAACGTGCAAAAGTTTCATATTCTGGGGCTAGCAAAAGAGTTTCTCATATGCTCCGTCGAATAAATTCACAGATAGACTCCTCTGAGTAATTTCAATTATCTACTTTTAAAAGTTAGAAGATCTCGATTGGAACAAAACTTGACCTGGCTAAAATTGACCTGTACCTGCAGCGATCCTGAACAGATGTCTTTATGGGCTGTCGAATATGGTGCGGCTGGATCTGAAATCATTGACGATCATTCATTTGTAGTTTTTATCGTAGATCAAAATAAGCTTCCTATAATAAAAGAGCAGTTAATCTCTCAAGGCGTAATCATAGCAAAGGAAGAATCAATCAAAGAGGAGAATTGGGTCAAAAATTGTCAGGATGTTTGGTCCCCTGTTAAGGTTGGTAAGTTCAATCTTTTTCCTGTGCTTGAGGCGGAACACGCACCCATAAATCCTGGTTCAATGGATATCTTGATTCTACCTGGAAATGGGTTTGGGACAGGTCATCATGAAAGCACTCAAATTGCTCTGCATATTCTACAGCATGATGTCTTATGCAAATCGCCTCCACGATCTCCTCCTCAATCGACTCTTGATGTTGGTACAGGCAACGGAATTTTAGCTTTTGCAGCTGCCTTACTTTTTCAGTGCCCTGTTTTGGGAATAGATAATGATATACTGGCTATAAATAACGCTACACAAAACTTATCCTTAAATAAAAAGATAGAATCTCTAGTCACTCTACAACATAGTGAAATATCAGCTACAGATAGTAGTTATGATTTAGTTTTAGCTAATATATACAGTCACACACTTTGTGCCCTCAAAGAGGATTTTAAAAAGCGTCTTAATAAGAATGGATTCCTCCTGCTATCTGGCATTATGAAACACCAGGCTGATGAGATTACATCGTCTTACCTCTACTCCGATTGGGAGCAAGTTGATCGGTTTGAAAAAAACGACTGGGTTGGATTCCTATTCAAATCTAGAAACTAAAGGCTATCTGATTAAGGAGTCAGCACAATCTTACCAAACTGCTCCCCTCTTTCTAGATACTGCAACATTTTGATCCCCTCAGATAGTGGTTCTACACGATCAATGACAGGGGCAAGATTTCTACTCCAGAGAAATTGCATTGAATCAATAAAGTCCTGTCGGCTTCCCATTGTAGAGCCAAGAATAGACACCTGCTTAGTAAAAACTAGTCGGTTATCATAAACGATCTTATGTCCACTTGTGTTACCAACAGTAACTATTCTACCTCCGCGTGTAACTGCCCTTAGACTTTGAGGCATTGTAACCTCGCCTACATTATCAACGACCAGATCCACTCCAAGACCCTTAGTAAGTTTTAGAACTTCGACAGCCCAATCGGGAGTTGTTTTATAATTAATGACTTCATCCGCACCTAACTCAAGAGCTCGTGCTTTCTTTTCTCTTGAGCTAGTTAGAGCATACACAGTACATCCAGCTGCTTTAGCAAAAAGGATGCAGTGAGAATTTACTCCACCACCAGCACCAACTATAAGCACTGTCTCACCAACTTTTAAATTTGCCTTTCCAAAAAGCATTCTCCAACAGGTCATCCCAACTAGAATTGGAGCAGCAGCTTGAGTAAACGAGATCCCTTCAGGAATCTTAAATAGATTAGCGGCGGGCACTGTTACAAGCTCGGCCATCCCGCCACGACGTTGCTCACCTAAAACTTTATACCCTGGACTTACACTGTCCTCTCCATTACGAGTCCATTGATCCTCAGAGGTAATTATTCCAGGATTTATAATAACTCGAGAACCGTCAATAAATTGAGAATTAGGAGCATTTACTTTAACGATCTCACCTGCAATGTCACTCCCAGAGACATGGGGCATCTCTAACTTAAGCCCCTTCCATCCACGTCGTATCCAGATATCAAGATGATTTAGAGCTACCGCCTTTACTCTCACTAAAGCTTCTCCTGGACCTGGCTCTGGATCAGGTAAATCAGCATACTTTAAAATCTCTGGGCCACCGTGCTCTTCAAAAAAAATTGCTTTCATAAATCCACATAAATATAAATTGTTATGATACTATATCTGCTCGATAAACAAATGAGCAAGAATTATTGATTGTCACTGGATATTAGTAGTGACTTAATTACGCTTAGCTTAGCCTTATATTTTGCCCTTTCGCTCTCAATATTTATATCTGGACGATGCTGAGTCAGTACGGTTAAAATCTCTTCCAGTCCTGCTAATCCATGATCCGGCATTAGCTCAGCTCCTATTCTTCGCTGCATTATATCTTCAAGATTTTCAGCTTGTTCTACATTAAGGGCTAATAAAATCTCCCCTTTTAAGCAAACATTAGCAATTGGCTCTAACCACGAAAGGTCTCCTGGATCATCTACAAAATATTGAACTCTGGTACCTAATCGAGAGATAGCACCCTCAATTAACTTAAGTGAAACACCCTCCTTAAGAGCAATCTTTTTAAAATTTTCAGTAATTTCTTTTAGATTGCCCGAGCCAGGGAGTCCTCTACTTTTTGTAGATACTACCCGTGATTCAACTTCTGCTAAGCGAGCAACAATTTTTAAACCTTCGTAAGCTGTCCAATACGCCGTAGTTAGCTTCCCTCCAATAAGAGAAAGTACCCCGCGATTAAATAACCATTTATGCTTTCTTGATATCTGGGACGTACTACCGCCCCATCCCTTTTTTCTAACTGGCAATACTCTAATTCCAGCAAAGCAATAATGAGCATTTTCAGGTGTTAGGCCACTATCTGGAAGATCTTTCTTTAAACGATCGTATATTTCACTAATTTCCTCTTTAAAAGGAAGCGGATCTCTATCCGCACTATTTAATTCACTTTCTGTCGTGCCAACTAGGGTCCCACCATAATGAGGCCAAACAAAATAATAACTTCCTTTTCTAGCCAATGGTAACAATAAGGCAGGTCCATTCCATTTTTTATTAAATAAGATATGGGTACCCTGACTGTATCGAATCTGTGATCTCAATCCCCTAATTTCTCTAGTATCTCCAACATCAGGAACCCACGGACCAGCGCAATTTATCACGGCCCCTGCTTCAATTTCATATTTTCGATCTAGTAAACAATCGGTGCAAGAGACTAACACTCTTTGGTTTCTCATTTGAGATACTCGATCTACCGAGGTATGATTTATACAGATCGCACCCTCTTCACGTGCAGCCAAAATTGTATCGAGGACAAAACGGGTATCGTTAATGATTCCATCTGAATAGACAAAGCCGCCTTGAAAAAATTCTTTTCGCTTTCCAAAAAAATTCATCATTTCAGCATCTTCTTTAATCCATCTATGTCGACGCTCTTTGCCTGACAAAAATAGATCGTATAAATGAAGCCCTAATGTTAGTTTTGATTTAAAGAGCCAATCCCCTTTAGTAATTGGGATTAGAAAATCAACCGGAGCGGTAATATGATTAGCCACCTTAAGTAGCTCTTCTCTAGCTTTGACTCCTTCAAAAACTTGCTGAAAATCAAAACTTTCAAGATATCTTAGCCCACCATGTGCCATCTTTGATGAACGACTAGAAGTTCCACTGGCATAGTCATTCAGTTCAAATAATACGGTATCAAAACCATTAAGGGCTGCTAATCGTGCAATAGCAGCACCATGTATGCCACCACCAACGACAACCAAATCAGCAGTCTTTTTAGATTTTAATTGGGTAAATGTTTCTTGGCGTGAAATGAAATTTTTAAGTGTCTCTCTAGTCATCAAGGTGTTATTTAGTAACTATTTTCACTGAAGTTACTGTAAAGTTTGATCCTAAAATTTTCCATGTTCCAGGCGAAACTGATTCAAATAGATATTTATCAGAATTCACTGAGCTTGGTTCTTTTTCAGTATGAAAGCCATCTATGTTAGAAATTGTAACTCTTGGTGTTGGACTCTGGGAGTTTATAGAGACCTCCACAGCAACAACTCCTTTTACTGTACTCTCAGTTCTAACTAATCCATGAGCATCGACTACCTTTAGCACTAACGGTTGAGCTGCAATCGTCAAAGCACTACAAGTAACACCAATTAAAAAAAGTGCTGGATAGAAAAGTGCAGAGAAGAAATGTGTGACAATTTTCTGTTTGATAATTTTCTCTTTTGTAATTTTGCGTTTATAATTTTCCCTTTTCTAATTCTACTGTTTCTAATTCTACTGTGCGATATCTCTACGAACATGCATTCCGTTATACTGCACCATATCAGCAGCGCGATAGGCTTTATGTCGTGCATCCTCTACTCCTTGCCCTAATGATGTAACACTAAGGACCCTTCCACCAGCAGTGACTAAACTACCAGTTGAATTAACAGATGTGCCGCCATGAAAGACTACTATATCAGAGAGTTGTGCTGCCTGTTCAAGACCAAATATCTCATCTCCTTTTCTAACCTCAGACGGGTATCCATAAGAGCTCGCTACAATAGTTACAGCTGTTTCTTTACTCCAACTAACAGGTGGTAAGGGTATATTTGAACCAGAATTTGAATAATCGCTACTCAATGCAAATAAGAGCTCAAAGAAATCCCCTTTAAATCGTCGCATAATCGACTGACACTCTGGATCTCCCATCCTAGCGTTAAATTCAACAACTGAAATATCCCCTTTAGGAGATATCATGAGACCAGCATATAAAAATCCAGTAAACGGGATATTTCGCCTTTTAAGCTCATTGAGAGTTGGTTTAATAATATTCTCTACTGTCCACTCCTCCTGAGCTACAGTCAGATGACTCGTTGGAGATACCGATCCCATACCACCAGTGTTTGGTCCCCGTTGATTATCAAGTAGACGCTTATAGTCATGCGATGAAGCCATTGGAACAATGTGAGATTCAGAAACAGCTACGATAAAAGAGGCTTCTACTCCCTCTAGAAAATCTTCGATAACAACTTTATCTGCACCTAGCTCCCCAAATATAAAGTTAAGCGCTGTTTCAATCTGATCATTCTCAGTACAAACACAAACTCCCTTACCCGCAGCCAAGCCATCTGCTTTTAAAACTATCGGTGCGCCATTTGATTGGCAATAAGATCTTGCTCTTTTCTCATCTAAAAATGTTTCATGCCGAGCAGTTGGAACCTTTGCACTGGTCATTATATCTTTTGCAAAACTCTTTGAACCTTCAATAGCTGCTGCTGCTTTAATCGGTCCAAAAATTCTTAACCCTGCATCTCTAAATGCATCAACGATTCCTAATGAAAGAGGATACTCTGGACCAACCACTGTTAGATCAATTTTGTTTTCCTTGGCAAAGGCTAAAAGATCGTCAATCTTATCAACAGGGATCGGTAAAATTTTAGCAACTTTGGAGATGCCAGGATTTCCAGGCGCACAGAAAAGTTCAGTTAACTTTGATGATTGCCGTAAGCCCCATGAGAACGCATGCTCTCGGGCACCAGATCCTATAACTAGGGCTTTCATTAGATATCTCCTCCCTTAGTGTCTAAAATGTCTATCTTCAACAAACAAAAGACCACCACCAAGTTTATCGATGGCAGCAATAACTTCATCATCCCTTGTGGCTCCACCAGGAGCAACTATAAATCCAATGCCTGCCTTAATTAGCTCTTCTGGAGAATCAGGAAAGGGAAAAAACGCATCAGAGGCAGCAACACCGCCATTAAGATCATTGCCGTGTAATTTAGCACGAGAGATTAAAAGCTCAGCCGAATCTACCCTGCTCATCTGTCCTGCTCCAACTGATAAGATCATCGTTTCATTAGCAGCAACTACAGCATTCGATTTTACATGACTACAAACAGTCCAGGCAAATTGAAGGGCCGATAGTTCAACTTCTGTAGGCTTTCTCTTACTAACAACCCTACCTTCACTAACTAAAGAAACCTTAGTATCTCGCTGCTG
The DNA here is from genome assembly GCA_964523015.1 of uncultured Bdellovibrionales bacterium. GTDB lineage: Bacteria > Bdellovibrionota_C > UBA2361 > UBA2361 > J135 > JAWXBT01. The sequence continues at coordinate 12,523 of CAZFXN010000004.1, forward strand.
TATTAATACTCCATCCTGAATTATTCGAAATTCATGACTTGGAGATGGGGAATCTAAATCAACTTCTATAACTCTTAAATTCTTCCGTTTTTGTAAAACACTCAATGCGGCTGAATCAAATGAAGGAGCAATTACTATTTCGACAAATCCTTCCCCTAATTCCTCAGCAACGTCTTTGGTTACAGTATTACTAAATCCAACTACTCCTCCAAAGTGACTTCTAGGGTCTCCTTTTTTGGCTAACTGCAGTGCTGTTACAAGATCATTCCCTCTGCCTACCCCACATGGATTTAGGTGTTTAAAAATCGCTGCTGTTGGGCGATCCCTAAGATCCCTAATAACCCGTAAGGTTGCATCAAAATCTAAAAGATTATTATAGGAGAGTGATTTCCCTTGTAGTTGCTTCCAGGATCGCTTTGCTCCCTGTTGATTCACATCTAAATATAGCTGAGCCATCTGGTGAGGGTTTTCCCCATATCTTAAATCCTGAGATTTAATAAGAACCATACCTGAAACTAAACCGAGTTTATCTCTATCTCCAGCACTCTCAGGATTCTCTGCTACACGGGCATAATATCGTCCAATTTCTAAATCATAATTGGCCAAGGTCATAAAAACTTTAGCAGCTAATCCCTGACGAAGGGTTAATGGAACCTCTCCTTTCTTTAACTCATCCACAACCCTTCCGTAATCGTCAGGATCAATGATTGGCAAAACACCTTCATGATTCTTTGAGGCAGCTCTCAACATGGCTGGGCCGCCAATATCAATAAAGTTGACCATGCTCGATGGATCCTTACTATCAGGACCTTTGACCTTTTCAAGAAAGGGATAAAGATTGACCACCACCAGATCAATCGGCAAGATCTGATTGTCAGTCAATTCGGCCATATGTTTTGGATCAGATCTTTTAGCTAAAATTCCCGCATGTATTTTGGGATGAAGCGTTTTTACCCGACCATCAAGAATCTCTTTCTGATCTGTATAATCCTCAACTAAGGTAACTTGAACACCTGCCTCTTTAAGGGCGACTGCCGTACCGGAGGAAGAGAGGATGGTATACCCTAGAGATTGTATCGCTCTGGCAAATTCAACTATGCCAGTTTTATCAGTTACAGAAATTAATGCGGCTTTGGTCATGGCAGATCATCGCTAAAAAGATAATATCTTGAGATTTTAGCATGGATAGTAATGAATTTAAAGCCTGGTATGGCTTGATTCAATTTTTATGGCAACATTCTACTGAGCTCATCAAGCTCTGTTTGAGCTAGCTCTTTACGCTTTATTAGATCCTCTCGATAAAGCTGTTTAGATTTACTATCTGCGCCAGTGATAAGATCGTAAAACTCTAAGTCATTCTGAAGTTCTGACAACTTTGCATCGATAGCTTTTGTTTTTGCACTTAATTCAGAGATACTCTCTTCAATTTCCTCTTTAGACTGATCTACTGCTTTAGCAACAACTGAAGCAAGCTCTGTTCTTCTTTGCTCTCTAGCTTTTCCGAGTTCTGAAATCTTTTGAGTTAGCTCTTTATCATTTGGACTAAAACGCCAGACTTCCACCTCTCTAAGGTACGCCCAAGTTGCTTTTTCAAAAAGCTCTTTACGCTCTCGTACGTAAGGAGAGGTAAAGGCGACCTCAGAAGCCATATCAACAGGATCAACTGTTGCCAATCTTTGCTTTCTCTCAATCCAAGTTACTAAATTTTTTGATGTAGTACTTAGCTCTTCACTTAATTTATATTGTTCAGCCTCAAGCTTTCGAATCTCTGCTGTGGTGTTCTCCTTTCTCTCAGATACCTGCACAGACTTAGGATTATCTAGTGTAGCAAGTTGAAGGTTAATTTTATTTAGTTGCTCTTGTACATTTGTTTTTCTCTGATTTGCACTCTCAATCTGATTTCTACTTAACCCTCTTTTAATTGGATAACTATCAGCAAATTGCTGCTTTTCTGTAATTCCTGCAATCCGTTCAACGGTAAACAACCCTGTCTCCATCTCTCGATCGCTGAATTCATAGTTAACCAGTGGCAATTTTGCAATCTCTGTTGCTAACGGATTAATTAATACTGTTCGTATTTCAGTGTATGATTGATGCTTAAAGAACGAAGATGTTTCTGATAAGAGAAATCCCATTACTAGACCAAGAACCATAAGCCCAGCCCACTTAAGGTGAACCAAAGGTGATTGTGGTAACGCATTTGCCTCAGACCTTAACGGTATATTTTGCTTAAACGTTGCAGAAGAATGGATCTGCATGTCTGCATCATCATGCGGACGTTTATATTTTCCGCTTCTATATTGTTCTCTAGTAGCACGAATATCAATGGCATCAGTCTTTGGTAACTGTTTAGAGACGACTCGAGGATACTCTGATTCCTTGAAGTCCTCTGCCTTACTTGGATAACTTTCATCAAGATGAATAACAATGACGGTAATATTATCCGGTCCACCACGTTGATTGGCTAAACTAATTAGCTCCTGCACAGCATCATCGCTAGAATGATTTTTAACGATCGCTAGAATCTCTTGTTCTGATACCACATTATAAAGTCCATCAGAGCATAATAAATACTGATCTTTTCTTGCTGGGCCGTCATCCACAATGAATGCGTCAACATCTACATCGGGGCATGGGCCAAGAGATCTAGTTAGCATGTGTGCAACTGGATGATTTTCAGCCTGTTCCTCAGTGATTGCCCCGTTACGGAGAAGGTCATTTACTAAAGTATGATCATCAGTTAGTTTTACAACCTTATCTCCACGGATTCTGTAAGCACGAGAATCGCCAACATTTACAACGATCATTTTTTTGTCAAAGAAAGCGAGCCCAACAAATGTTGTCCCCATTCCTGATAGACCTTCCTCTTCCGATCCCATTTTAAAAATATCTGAATTTGCTCTACTTAATGCTCGAGCAACATCATCTGGAGAAAGGGTATCTCTGTGGCTAAGTGACTGTTCAACAATCTTAACCGCCATACTGGAAGCAGTTGCGCCACCTTTTGCGCCACCCATACCATCAGCAACGATGTAGAATTTTAAGTTGTCTGTATTAACGACACCGTATGAGTCCTGATTCTCATCTCTTCGACGACCAACATCAGTACCAACACTGTATGATAGTGCACTGAGTGGCTTTGCATCTTTGGTGGTGTCAGTTGAGCTCATGGAAATAAAGTACTTCCGGAAATTAAAAAGTTGTTAAAAATGCTACTAAAAATATTGAGAAGATCCTAAATAGCTCCATACAATAATTATCGGCTGATGGTTCTAGAAATTAGATTACAGAAATAGTTCAAAGTTTCCATAACGATACGTTATGGTTAGGAAACCTATAGCTGGTACTAAAAAAGAGTTATTTGATAAGTTTTATGAAAGGATCTCCCTGAAGATACCTCTCTCGTTTTAGCTGCTGAACCATCGTTTCAGAATACCTCCTGGCATCCTCAGGGCCAACTAGTACACGGTAGTACTCCTCTCCTCGAATATTTGCGTTTTCTATAACAACAGGAAAGCCTGAATCCTTCAATTTATTGGCTAACGCCTTAGCATCATCTAACTTGCCAGTTGCTGCCACCTGAGCATACCAACCGGAAGAAACTGAACTCTTGACTGAGGGTGTTTTGAGCTCTTGTTTTGGTTCAATTTTATTTTCTTCTTTCTTTTCAACTTTTTCAGCGACAATTTTAGCAACTGAAGTTTTACTATTTGTGCCATTAACTTTTTTATCTGCAAGCTTTGTCTCAGGCTTTACGACCTTAATATTACTCTCCACTTCATCATTAAAAGCTGATTCTGTTTTTTCATTGTTCTTGTTTGGAACTAATGGTTCATTTTTTAGAGATTCTAAAACACTTGAATGAGAGTCTTTTTGTGGGACTTCTACATCTTCGCTTTTTATCTCCTCGGCTTTAAATTCTTTGAGCGTTTTTAATGTTCCAATTGTTTTAGTCTCGTCATTTCTCTTTTTAGAATTATCAAGAAGTGATGGTGGGTCGCTTAAAATTGTAATGACATCTGATTCGTTATCAACATTATCATCCAGTAGATCCTCATCATCTAAGATTGCTGGCAATACAGGTTTTACTACTTTTGTGGTTTCAATAGATCCCAACTCCGGCAAGGCTGGCATCTCATTAAGCTCACCGTTTTTTTCTTTCTCTACAGGAGATCCTAATTTCGCGTAAACTTTGGAAGCAACAGAGTCAAGATCTTCGTTGCGGTACTGCTCAGGAATTGGCAGTTTGGCTACACTAGCTAGGTTAATTGTTTGAGCACTCTCAAAACCAGCCTTCTGTCCTGAAACTAACCCAAGATAAAAAGCACAGAGCATACTTCCAGTAACGACTCCTAAAAGGACTACCGCCTGAATTAACCCAAGTTTTAAGGACCAACTCTGTTTTACTCTCTTTTGGGGTTCCACCTAATCACCTAAAAGGAAAACAACTACTGACAAATACAATTATGGGCTTTTAATTCACTCCGTTCAAGCCCAAACAATGTGTCAGAATTTTTAATTTTCCCCCTACCTGCTCCATAATTTCAAGTACAGTTAGAAGGTTAGAAGTTTCTAGCATGCCTTCAGAGATGATACGACGGCGAAAAATAGGGTCATTTAACTTCTGGTTTAACTGGTCAAGTATTTTGGTTAAATAATCAAGAAAATCCCAGATTTGTCCTGTAGTAGCTAAGTGGCAGGAGAGCCAATCTAAAAGCAGGGCTTTCCGTAGTAAAGGATCCTCCTGCAAAGACAGCTCTCCTGTTTTATCATCAGAGCTCTGCTCCAAAATAGTCCTAAGCCGGTCAACTGTTGCCTGAATGTACCAAACTAAGTTGGCCCTTTCAGCACTAGTAGGAACAAATAGATCCACATCTGTAAATCTTATATCTCCCGCTAGATAAAATTCTAAGGGGACAGAATGATGACTTAACAACTCTTGATGCTTCTGATATTGCGCAATTCCATCTCCGAAATCTTCACCATATAACCAACCACGTTTTGGAAAGTTAAAAATTAAATCTACTCTCTCTCTAATTTGCACAAATTGCTTTCGTGTAAGATTTTCATCAAAGCCCCATAGAAACACCCTCTTTAAATCAGCAGTCATTAGAAAACTAAAAAGTGCCTCAGTTGAAGCGCTCTCGGATCCGACCGGTTGATTTAATAATTCAATAACTTTTAGCCAATGAGAGGCGTTACAGTTTTCTTGACCAGAGATAATCTCTATCTCACCAATAAAAAGACGTGGCAGTGAAAATATACTACCTAGCATTCTTCGATGAAGAAGGGCTAACGAGAATAATCTAAGATATGATTCCCCAAAGCAACGACTGTTTGGTGTTGGAAGGACGATATCAAATTTATTGGAACTTAAAGTATCAGATTTTACTTTAAACTCTGATGCTAAGAGGGAATTTAATTCTAATGAGCTTTGAATGTTTAAGTATCCGTCATAGATACAAAAAAGCTGAGTTCCAACTTGTGGCATCTCCTTTAAAAGCCTAGTCGTTACCTCTTTTACTGAAATCTTTATTAGGCGAGCTAACTGTTGTGTAAAATCAGTACCGATCTCACCACGAGCGGAATCGGATAGTGGATAAAAAAGGGCCGGAAGTACTTGCTCTGGCCAAAGAGTCTGAGCAGTACTCTCTAAAACAGTACTTAGTTTAGGTACTCTTAACCCAATATCTGCTTGCCAGTCATACTTGATCATTTATTTAGCTAACAAGTTATTGATTGTTTGATCTGCTTTAGAGATTCTTTCCTTACTTAGCCGCCATTCTTTACAAATAAGAGCTTTTTCCTTTGGATCAAGATCTTTTGTTAAAACTGAAAATAATAATGTTGCGTATAAATCAGGTGCAGTTTCTGATTTAGGATCAAGCTCAGGGATCTGCAGAATTGATTCCTTAGAAAATACAGATTGAAGCAAAGTAAAAACTTTAGAATCCTCTTCCGTATCATTACATAAACTAAGAGCGGTAAATATTTTTAATTGGCAAAGATCCTTTAAAGCAGTCAGGCGATTCTCCTCAAGTAAAATCCATTTAAACTCATTTAATATTCTATATTTTGAAACTGCTTCTAATGCCCCTCCCAATATCGCTTCAGTCATTAACTGTCGAGTTTCAGGGTCTAATGCTCCATTAATACGGGCTACATATCTACACCCTCTAAAAATACGGGTAGGATCATCAAAAAAACTCTTTGGATGAAGCACTCTAATAATGCGGTTTTCTAGGTCGGCAAGTCCAGAAAAGTTATCAATGATTATCTTTCGTAGCTGTACTTCAGATCCCTCTCCTTTGGCCCAATCAATAAAGGCATTTAGTGGGGCAACTAATGTATTAATTGTAAAATCTCGCCTAGAGAGATCCTTAGCTATGGTTGAGCTAGTGACCTTAGGCAAAGATCCAGGAGATTCATAGGTTTCTTCACGAGCACTCGCGACATCAAGCTCTTTTAGCCCTGGAACTATATTAGAGATTTTCGCAGTTAAGAAATTAGGAAACTCTTTTAGCGTACCACCTACTTTTTTATGTAGTTCCTTTGCAAAAGCGACACCATCCCCCTCAATAACAAGATCGTAATCAAGAGATGACTTGCCAAGTAATGAATCTCTTATCGCTCCACCAACAACAAACAAATTTTGATGAGCATCTAACGCCTGTTTGCTAGCTAAGGTTAAAATATCTATATGTGAATTTGGCACCGAACTTGAGACCACCACCTAAGAACCTCTTAAAATATATTCTTTAATCCCTTGATTAAGACCCTCAGCTAATGACTGTCGAAGAGCAGATCTTGCAAGGTTCTTCTCATCCTGTATATTATTTACAAAGTACATTTCAACCAGAGCACAAGGAACATGAACCCCTACAAGGACATAAAATGGGGCTGTCTTGACTCCTAAGTTATGTTGCTTGCCCCATTGAGTGCTCATCGTATCAATTAACTGTTTTTGAATTACATTTGCTAAAACAATTGAGTTTCCCAACTTTGCATTCTGGATTAAATCACTGAGCATGAAATTAAGATCCTGTAGCCCCTCGCGTTCTGAGAAATATTGATTCTCTCGATCGGCTAACCGCTGGCTTGATTTATCATTGGTATTATCTAGGTAATACGTCTCAATCCCTGTTACTTTTCCATTCGGATACGAGTTAACATGTAGGCTCAGAAAAAGTTCCGCATCAAAATCATTTGCATAGTTTGTTCTATTTTTTAACGGAACAAAAACATCACTACTACGAGTGAGTTTAATATTATAGACACCTTCTTTTTTTGAGATCTCATTAAGTTTTATCGCCACATCAAGAACGATGTCTTTTTCCATAAGACCATCTTTTCCAACCGCACCGTGATCCTCTCCGCCATGGCCTGGATCGATAACAATAAGAGGAAGATCTTTGTTCAACACAGCACGACGACTATCTGGTGATAGATCTCGACTATGCTCTTGAGTTCTCTTTAGTCTGGCATCAGCAACAATCAACATGTCTGAATTGGGGTAGGCCTCTACTATCTCTCTATATCTTCGCTCTGCTTCATCCTTGTTGTCTAATAAATTACTATAGATATCTCCAACCTTAAGTAGAGCATCATCAGCAAAATCATTTCCAGGAAAGTCTCGTGGAATGGTTTCATAAAGCTGGATACTGCGATCTATATACTTTCTATCCTTAGAAGCTTGATATAACTGTTCATGAATTATCGCCGCATTAAATAGGGCTTGGCCGGCTTCTTTGGCTCGAAGATTTTTTTTAGCAAATTCTTCAAATCTTTTTGAAAGTGATTCCCACCTAGCCCGCTCTTTAACTAAAGTATCCGTGTTTCTAAGAGCAAGATATTTTGATTGAAGAGTTGGGAAATCTTCAGCCTTTAGTTCTAGCTGACACGAAATAGTAGTAACTAGGATTATGACAAGATAAAAGAGTACAGATCTCACTCTTTCTCCTCTCGTTCACTCTCTTTTCCATGGTTCTCCATTTTCTTGCTCTCTTTTAATTTGGATAAAATATTCAGAGCCTGCATTGGAGTAATTGTGTCAACCTCTATCCGTTCGATCTCATTAGATAAGGTTTTTAGTCTCTTATAATCTGGGGGCTCTACTAATTTTTCGACTTGCTTATCTATTATCTTATCTACTTTATTATCTACGTTTTGGATCTGACTAGATGGTAAGAACATCGAGAGCTGCTTCTCTCTTTTGCCATTACTTTGGTTGACAGCTTCCCAATTCTGTAGGATTTCCCTAGATCTATCGATCAGATCTTTTGGCAATCCAGCAATCTTTGCTACTTCAAGTCCGTAAGATTTATTCGCCGGGCCTTCACAGATAGCGTGAGTGAAAATTATCTGTCCCTCGATATCTTTTGATCCTACCGAGAGGTTATGAACACCAGGCAATCTACCCTCAAGCTCAGTCAATTCATGAAAGTGCGTCGCAAAAAGTGTCCGAGCTTTTACCCGCTCTACTAACCATTCAACTGTTGACTGAGCTATTGATAATCCATCCTGTGTAGCAGTCCCGCGTCCTAGCTCATCAATTAAAAGGAGAGAATTATGAGTGGCATTAGCCAAGATAAATGCCATTTCACGCATCTCAACCATAAAGGTTGATTCCCCTTCAAGCATATTATCTGATGCTCCGATTCGGGTAAAAATTTTATCTACTAAACCAATCACTGCACTTTCTGCAGGAATAAAACTTCCCATCTGAGCCAAAATAACAATCTGTGCGGCCTGTCTTAGGTAAGTTGATTTACCGCCCATATTTGGACCAGTAAGAATCATAAGATTTCGTTTTTGAGGTTCCATAGAGATGGAATTTGGAACGAAATCACTCTCAAGCTCTTTAGCTAAAACAGGATGTTTGCCATTACTAATATTTAATGCCGTATCATTGATAATCTCAGGCCGGATTAGATTATCTCTTTCTGCTACTGTGGCTAAAGATAAGAAAAGATCTAATAGGGACGCTGCCTCAGCAACGGCTCTCAGCTTTTTCGTATAATGTTTTACATATGACAGAAGTTCTAAAAAGAACCATTGCTCAAGTTGCAACTGTTTCCCCTCGGCAGATAAGATCTCTTCCTCATACTTTTTAAGATCTTCAGTGATAAACCTCTCGGCATTAACCATTGTCTGCTTTCGAATATACTCACTAGGGGTTTTATCTAAATTAGCCTTTGTAATCTCTATGAAATATCCAAAGACATTATTAAATCTAATTTTTAGGGAGGAAATTCCTGTCCGAGCCTTCTCTTTAGCTTCAAGTTCGGCCAGCCAACTTTTGCCGTTTAGACGAATATCACATAGTCGATCAAGCTCAGAGTCCACGCCTTGACGGATTATTCCACACTCATTCATCGTTGCTGGAGGTGAATCAGTTAAAGTGCCGGTTAATCTATTTAGCACCTCGCTTGGAAAAGGTAATGCTTCTCTAATTTTTTTCAAATAATTTGCCGGATCATTTATTTGTGAAAGCTGGGACTCAATTTCAGAAACTACGACTAGTGAATCTTTTAATGCTGCAAGTTCTCTAGGATTGGCTGCAGAAAGTTCAATCCTTGTTGCAATTCTCTCTAAATCAGAAAGGGAACTTAATTTTTCGATCAGCTCAGATCTTAGATCTTGATTCTTAATAAAATACTGCACAATTTCTTGTCGATCCGAAATCTCATCAAGCTTACGTGAAGGTCTAAGCAACCATTGTCTTAACGCACGACCTCCTTGAGCTGTTACAGTTTGATCAATGACAGACAACAGTGTTCCATAGAGACCACCATCTCTTACATTAGATACTAGCTCTAAGTGCTTTCGTGTTGAGGCATCCATCAGCAAATCTTCATCATGCGAAGCACGGGATATCTGAGTGAAATCAAGGGTCGATGTCACTGTTGTTTCATCAACATAATGAATCAATATTTGAACTGCTTTTTTTGAAAGTTCTGAAAGTGAGATGTACCCATTTATAGATGGAAATTCACGGCTATCTCCTCTTAGGTTATCTCGCACCTGCTCACGAAATTTTATATTCTCAGGCCGTGATAATGCCGCCTCTATCTCTTTAACCCAATTGCTTCTACGATCAAGTCTTTTACCCTCATGCTCTCTAGGTAACACTAGTTCAGCTGGCAAAATAAACCGCAACTCATTTAACAAAGACTCTCGATCCAAGGCCTCCTGTACTGAGATCTTGCCAGTACGAACATCGCTATAGGCTAAAGAAAATTCCTCCCCTAGAGAAGAAACACTAACTGCCGCTATGTAAACTTCCTCTTTTGATTTAGATTCTGCACCCAATACCCGAATACCGGGGGTAACAATCCTTTCAAGCTCACGATCTACCATCCCCTTTTTAGCTGAAGGATCGCTGACCTGTTTTACAATAGCTGCTGATCGTCCTTGAGAGATTAGCTTCTCCACGTAATTATCAATTACGCCGATCGGCACACCGCACATCGGAATTGGATTCTCGCTAGACTTATCTCTACTTGTAAGTGTTAGATTTAATGCTTTAGCTGCAATTACTGCATCGTTAAAAAATAGCTCATAGAAATCCCCGACCTGGAAAAATAGAAGGGCATCTTGATACTTTTCTTTATACTCAATATAGACCTTCAGCATTGGCGGCAAAGCATCTGTATTTATTTGAGCATTTATTTTAGCGTTTATTTTGCTAGAGTAGGGTTCCATATCTTTGGCCCTAAGGGTACTATAGAGGAGTTTTGAAATAAAGTTTTAGGAAGTCTATAAGTACCTGTGAATAACCAAGCTAAACCTCGAATAATGTCTCGAATAATGCCTCGAATAATGCTGATAGATGATGAGCCAGGAGTCATCTTTGCCTTAAAGCTTATGCTTGAGGCACTTGAGTGTGAGGTCCTCCCTTTTAGCCAAGGTAAGTTAGCTCTTGAAACCCTTAAAACTGATCAGCGTTTTGATTTTATACTATGTGATCTAAGGATGCCCGAACTTGATGGATTTGACGTACTCACAGCTGTTAAAAGCCTAAATTCGAACATTCCTTTTATCTTAATCTCTGGCCATGCCACTGCTGAGGATATTGAACGTGGAAAAGCTCTTGGCATCTCTAGCTTTTTAGGGAAACCTTTTAGTGCCCAGGATCTTAAAGAAATTTTGTCTAAAATTCTTATTTAATTGACATACTTAAGGCATATGATACTATAGTATCATATGCTGTCGCAAACAAATTTCATTCTTAGGATCCCAAGTGCTATTCACAGGAAGCTTAAGCAGCTAGCTTTAGAGAATGGTAATTCATTAAACTCCGCATGTGTGGATATATTAGAAAAAGCGACCAACAGAAAACTTTCTAACGTCAGTCCTATTAGCTTAAAGCTAAGTTCCATAGTAAACAAAGCAAAGAATCTATTTGGAGATAACCTACTCGGGGTAGTCGTTTTTGGATCATATGCTCGCTCTGAAGCAACTGAGTCCTCAGATATTGATATTTTAGTTGTAGTTTCCTCCTCTATAAAAATTGATAGGAATCTTTACAGAAAGTGGCAGCAAAAAGAGGAGTCCTCTGATCTAGAGAATTTTAACGGGCTAGAACTTTCAGTAAATTTTAGTAATCTCCCTGAGAGGAGTTTCACGTGCAGTGGCCTTTGGCTTGAGATATCATTAGATGGGATAGTAGTATGGGATCCCAATTTTATATTAAATAAATTTTTAATCTCTGTTAGAAAACATATTGCTTTAGGCGAGGTCTCTTATCGCGAGACTCACGGGCAACGATATTGGGTTTGGAAAAAAGAAGCAGCATGAAAAGTAAAGCTTTAGGAAATGATTACTTAAAAAGATCAGTGGTCCGCCTCAAAGCACTTGAAGTCTATGTTAGAGAAAAATCCTGGGCAGACGTCGTTAGAGAATCTCAGGAGACGATTGAATTAGCCTTAAAAGGTCTGCTACGTTGCAATAATATTGAGTTTCCAAGACTTCATGATGTAAGCAACATCATCAAAGACAACCTAGAACAGTTCCCTAAAGAGATGCACGAACAATTATTAATTTTCGGAAAATATTCGCATGACTTACGACGAGATCGGGAATTATCATTTTATGGAAGTGAAGATCTAACGCCTTCCGAATTCTACTCTGAAGAGGATGCCAAAGAGGCATTTAGAAAAGCCAAGGCGGTTGTCTTAGGATTGATTGAAAAGAAATAAAAAAGCAACTGCCAATAGAACTAATAAAATCAGCACTCTTGGCCACTAGTAGAGATAACAGGCAGTGTCCCCAATTATCCTGCACTCTCAAGTTTTTAAGCAATTTTTACCAATAATCTACGATTAATTAGATGAAATGATTTAACAATAAACGAGTTTACATGTCACCCAAAAAGCCTATCTTACCCTTGCTTATGTCTGTCGAGGAACGAATTCATCTAATTCGTGGTCAACGTATAGTTCTAGACAAAGATCTCGCTGAGCTATACGGCTTACCGACTTATCGCCTAAATGAGCAGGTGAAGCGCAACCGAGATAGGTTCCCTGCAGATTTCATGTTTCAGCTTACAATTCAAGAAGTTAGCAATTTGAGATCGCAAATTGCGATCTCAAAGAATGGTAAAGGCGGACGAAGATATTTACCCTTTGTGTTCACCGAACACGGGGCCGTAATGGCCCGCAACGATCCTTAATAGCAGAATTGCGGTCGATATGAGTATCTTAATAGTCCGAGCATTTATACGCCTTCGAGAAATGCTCAGAGATAACTCTGACCTTAAGCGAAGATTGCAAGATATCGAAGCTCGGTTGGCAAAGGGCTTTGCCGCCCATGAGCAAGAGCTTCAGGAGATTCGTTTTCTTATCACTCAACTCGAACAACCTACTAGCGTTAATAAACGACGAATTGAATTTAAGTCGGAGGGATAACTGTTGAAATGATCCGTTGTAAAGCAATAGGCACCATTATGTTGTTAAGCCGCTTTTGTAGTAACAACCCTATAGTCATACCCTAAAGCTACTAAAATGTTAAAAATCACATCGAAGGTAATTTTAGAAGTTCCTACTCCTGATTCAATCTGAGCAACTCTTGCTTGGCTAACCCCAAGTTTCTTAGCAAGCATAACTTGAGAAATCTTTTTTACCTTGCGAACCTTGATAATCATACTAATTAAGCGCTGTTTTTCCCTAATTTCAGAGATATCAGCACCTAGTGATTTAGCTAATTGTTCAACACTGACTTCTTTCCAAGGCATATTAAATCTCCCGTAATCGTTTTAAAATTAAATCCAATTCCTTCTGTGGTATTGCTTGTGTCTTCTTACGAAAACCATGAATCAAATAAATTGCGATTCCTTTTTTGATAAAATAAACAACTCGGACCTGTCCGCCTTTATCCCGAAACCTTAGCTCATGTAATCCACGAGATACATTAGAAAGGTTACGGCTTAAAGGCATACTCAGATTATGACCAGCTTCTAGAAGAATAATCGCGTCCGTAATTTCAAGTCGCGTTGGTTGATGTAAATTCAGAAGAAATTCCTCAACCGGGCTTCGTCCACTAGACGTTTGGTAATATCTGACCTTCACAGATTGATTATAAGCTATGGGTTATTATAAGTCAAGGCTTATAAAAAATCAAGGATTGTTGCAGTTGATACCAGTTCCTTTAAAAACATTCCTCTTCTTGATATAGGCTCTGGATTTTGGGAAAGGGCTGGGGAAGTTGCGAGCTCAAGTTCTCTCTCGTGGCCATAAAGCAAGATTAGCAGATACTCTTATAGCTCAAAACTGCACCGATCATAACGTGCCTTTAGTAACTAGGGATAAAGATTTTCGTCACTTTGTAAAAATTGGTGAGCTGAAGATACTAAGTTAAGGATCATAAGAATAATTGAAGATTAGGCAGCGTCCCAAATATCCCATGTGTTTGGCGTATAAAACGTTAAGAATCATCGGCCGAGTCTTGCGAGGACCGATGGATTCGTTTCTTATGCCTAATATTATCTGGATCTTGGACCATCTCTTCTTCGACTCGATCTGCCAAAAATATTTTAACCAAGGATTGATAAGGCACATCAGCTTTATTGGCCAAGGCTTTTAAGGATTCGATAAGTCCTTCCGGTAACCTAATTGAAATAGTTCTCAACGAAGGCTTAAGATTGGAAAATATTCCAAGCTTGCCCTTAGACCAATCAATATAGTCTGTAGAGTCATGGGTAGCCCAAAACTTTCGCTCCTGCTCTTCGTTTTTAAACTTAGGTATTTTTTTGTTTGCCATATGTTACTCTTTCTTTTTTACTCATATCACGTGCAGAAACAACTCTTAATTTCTTTCTTCTGGTAGTAAAAACTAGAAATAGCTTACGTCCAGAATTCGTTTGCCCTAGTACAAATTGCCGCTCTTCATTATCAGAATGCTTTGTATCCAATGCAACTATTAGCGGCTGATTAAAGAAAATCTCCTCGCATTCTTGCTGGGTAACTTTATGTCTCATCCAATTCTTATCGGCATTTCCACTATCCCAATCAAAGCCAACAAATTCAGAGAAGAAATCCCAAACCATAAAGATAGTATATATCACATATATACAAACGTCAATTACTATTTATTGAGACAGAATTCGATATGTCCTTGTGAAATTTTGGAATTACTCTTCCCAGCATAAGGCCTTGCTGAGTAACATCTAGATTATACGTTTTATCGTGTTCCCCAGACTTAGAAAATAATTGATAGTATCCCCAACTATATATCCCCTTTGTTTTTCTAATAATTTCAAGAAACTTTTTTAAAAATCTACAGATACTCATTTGGGAGAACACATATCTTTGGCATCAAGAATAAAAGCTATTGATTTGTTCACCAAGTTGGTGTACTATGATTTATGACATAATAATTAACAAAAAGCATGAATACTAATAAGAAAGATGCTCTATCAGTATTAGAAAAATCAACCGACGGACCGCTTACTTTAGCACAGTATTTAAAAGCTCTTAGAGAATCAGGAAATCAATCGCAGTCCGAATTTGCAATCACTTTAGGCATCTCAAAATCTCATCTATGCGATATAGAAAAAGAAAGAAAAGCCATAAGCCTTGAACGTGCTATACGATTTGCTGAAATTCTGCGGCTTTCTCGAGATCAATTTGTACGCCTCGCTCTTCAATCCCAGATCAAGGAATTGGGGCTGTCCTACCGAGTGTCATTGCAAAAATTCGGTTCCAAATCTAAATAGCCATCACTCTAGATAATTGATTTTTATAGCATTAGGATCCTCAGACACTCGTCCTAAGGCACTAAAATCAAAATGGCCAGTAGCACTAAGAAACTTAGAACTACTGGCCACTATAGAAGTATCTAGAAAGGTCCTAGTTGTCTTCCTCCATCTTCTGACGGATTAGATCACCGAATGTAACTGGAGAGTCGTTATCATCCATGTAACCAGACATGTCATCTTTGTCATTACGACGTGATACAGCCTTCATGCTTAAGCTAATGCGTCTATCATCGTTATCGACGTTAGTTACTTCAGCATCCATATCTTGGCCAACTGTGTACACTGTTCGAGGATCAACTCCACGTTCAATAACTAGTTGAGACATGTGGACAAGCCCCTCAACTCCCTCTTCGATCTCAACAAAGACACCGAAATCAGTAACTGAGGTAACCTTGCCTTTGACTTTGGATCCAACTGGATATCTCTTTGAGATTGCATCCCAAGGATCTTGACCAAGTTGCTTAACGCCAAGGCTGAGTCTTTCATTATCAACATCAACTTCAAGAACAACTGCTTCAACTTCATCCCCTTTCTTAAAGAGATCTTTAATCTCTTTTGGATCTTTAATTCTCTTTGTCCAGGAGAAGTCAGAAACGTGAACCAATCCATCGATATCATCAGCCACACCGACAAATATACCGAAGTCAGTAATCGAGCGTACCTGACCTTTAAGTCGTGTACCCGAAGGATTCTTAGCGGCGAACTCAACCCATGGGTTCTGAGTAAGTTGCTTAAGACTAAGACTGATCTTCTTCTCTTCAGTATCAACCACAAGAACAACAGCCTCAACTGTTTGTCCATGAGATAGAATCTTACTTGGATGACGAGTCTTTTTAGACCAGGTCATATCTGAGATATGCACAAGTCCATCGAGTCCCTCTTCAAGTTCAATGAATGCTCCGTAGTCAGCAATGTTAATAACTTTACCGGTAACGCGCTTACCAACAGGATACTTCTCAGGCACGACTGCCCATGGATCTTCAGTTAGCTGCTTCATTCCAAGACTTACCCGCTGATTATCAGCATCATGTTTTAGAACCACAACTGGAACTTTCTGACCAATTGTCAGTTTCTCAGATGGATGATTGATACGGCCCCATGAGATATCGGTGATGTGAAGTAATCCATCGATACCACCAAGATCAATAAATGCACCGTAGTCTGTGATATTTTTTACAATACCTTCAAGCACAACGCCTTCAGAGAGAACTTTCAATGTCTCTGCACGAAGAGTATCACGCTCTGAGGTAAGCACTGCCTTACGAGAAAGTACGATATTCCCTTTCTCTCTTGAGATCTTGATAATTTTAAAATCAAGCTCTTGGCCGATGTATTTATCAAGGTTTCGTTGAGGACGGATATCGATCTGAGATCCTGGCAAGAAAGCAGGAATCCCAATATCAACCTGTAATCCACCTTTAACTTTTTGAACCACTGTGCCAGTGATAAGATCATCTTTAGTTTGAACTTCTTCGACTAGTTTCCAAACACGGAATTGATCGGCTTTCTCTTTAGAAAGTACTACTTGGCCATAATCGTTCTCTGCGCTAACGATCATCACCTGAATTTCATCTCCTAAGTTTACCTTCCTCTCACCTTTAGAGTTAATAAACTGGATGATCTCTACATGTCCATTTGATTTGTAACCAATATCAACTTCAACGTACTCTTTACCAATTTCAACAACGGTACCTGCAACAACACGACCAGGCTTTAGCTTGTTAACGTTCTCACCGTATAATTTCTCAAACTCATCATGAAAAGATGAGTTACTATTACCACCTACATTCTCCACGTTCTTTCCTCTTATTATATTTAGTCAAAAAAGTTAATGGCATAAGTCTACTGATTCGACATCAACATTGACGCCGAGAGAAAACTCGCCCTAAATCTTACCGTTGAAATTCGTCTGAATCCTAGGCTTCTTCATTCTTTAAGAGTGCTTGATTTTTTAGTAAGCCCCTTGAAAGTAAACTATCGCGGGCTACACACTCACTCTGGTAATGAAACTAAAGCTCTATCTCAGATTAAAGTCCCCTTTGTGTGGCGTGATGATACATATTTTGAAGGGTTTCAGTCAATGTTTGTAAGGAGTTATCTATCATAATAGCATCCGGGGCCGGCTTAAGAGGTGCAATCTCCCTTTCGGCATCCCTCTTGTCACGATCTGCTATCTCAATTTTCATCTGTTCTTTCAAGGAGTTACGATCGAAAGTGGTTTTTGTGGTACTGGTTTTTGTGGTACCAAGTTCTTTTATTCCTTTATCATGAGCTTCCTCAAGCTGCTTAAGACGCCTCTCTATTCTGACATCTTGATCAACATCTATGTAAAATTTAAGCGTAGCATCAGGAAAAATCACAGTTCCCATATCTCGTCCTTCTGCGACTAAGCCAGTTTCTGGGAAGGCGTTCCTTTGAATCTCTTTAAGGCTCTCTCTTACACTCTTAAGTACGGCAACTTTGGAAGTTCCCTCTGAGATCTGAACAGTGCGGATTTCATCACCTAAAACAGATCCATTTAAATAAGTTTCAGCCTCACCATGGCTACTATATTTTAATTCAATTTTAGCGTTCTTAAGTAGATTAAGAACTGACTCCTCATCTGAACAGTCTACATTATTAGTAATAGCCAGATAGGCAACTGCTCTATAAATACTCCCTGTATTTAAATGAGCATAGGAGAGCTTTTCAGCAAGAAGCTTAGCTAAGGTACTCTTGCCAGAACCAGATGGACCGTCAATTGTAATTACGTTACGTTGTTGTGACATATGTAGTTCAATATATACTCTATCAAGATTGGCTGCCACTTTTATTGTTACAAAAAAATGAACCTACTTAGCCCACTTGGATTAGGACTTTTATTGCTTTCTCTCTGCTTCGGTTCTTATAAGTTGCCGCACTCAACATTATTTGGCTCTGAAACATTTTACATTGAAGTTACTACATTTTATGGAAGCGTTGCTGGATTTATTTTAATTATTGCAGGCTTTTTATTAAATCAAAAACGAAGATCTGAATCACTCTTAGAGCTCGGGATTACTATACCGCTTATAATATTCGCCCTTAGTGATATTCCATTTAGACGATTTGGATTTTCTCAGCCTAATGAGTACTACCTTACACTTGCAATAACTGCGTCGATCGGTTCTTTATTATTTTTTTTATTTCAAAAGAGAGTTGGTTCTATCTTACTAGCAATAACTATCGCCATTGCCTTTTACGGATTTTTTTCAAGAATCGATGGAGCACTTTTATTTACAGATGATCATCCAAGTTTTCTTTATCGATTAATCCAGTTAAAGGAAAACTTTCCGTACATCCCTTTCTATAATCCGTTATGGAATGCTGGCGTAGAAGCAAGGGAGTTCTTTCCTTCCGGTGCCCTTAGTCTATTTTTCTTAGGCCTCCCATTTGTATATTTTGGAGATCTGCTCCAAAACTATAATTATCTAATCACTTTTATTTTGTTTATATTTTGTCCAGCTTCAATTTATATTTCGGCTAGATTACTTGGGATATCAAATCTAGGGTCATCTATCGCAGCGATTCTTGGCATCTCCTCTTCATTGATATTTTACCGCTGGGCCTTTGGGCATGGAACAATGGGATTTATTATCGCTATAGTAGTACTCCCTTTAGTAATTGCTACTTCAACTAAACTATTTAGTACTGATACCGTAAATAAGAAAATCTACGCTATTGGAGCCTACCTCTCCTTTTCCCTTATGATCTTTTGGAGTTTGTCCCTTTTCTTTATTGTGCCTATTTTTATCTTAGCTCTGTGGGCTTTCCCAAAATTTAAACCAAAGCTACTAATCTTTACCCTTGTCTCTGTTCTTTTACTAACTCACCTGCCCTGGATGATTACCTTCGCCAAGGCTTCAAATATTTTTAGCTTTGTTGCAATCAGTGATGACAATCCACAAGTTCAAAACAATGAAGGGACAAGCCGCATCCGAAAAATTAAACATGCCAATGACCCCTTTTATGAAACAGCTCTTAAAACTTTAAGGGATGCGACCGGAACAGCGAATCCAATTATTATCTTTCTAGCTATTTATGGAGTTTATTTTCTTAAACCAGGGATCAATCGAAGAGCACTAACCTCTACTCTACTTTGGCTTATCACAATCGGAGCATTAGGTTTTGTAATTAAACCGCAACTTGAGTTAGAGAGATTTTTAGTTGCTGGACTCCTGCTCGCTGCAATTCCTGCTGGACTCTGTTGTGAAAAAATAATTTTAAATCCTAAGAATCTTGGGGCGAAGATCGCAACGGTAGTACTTTTGGCTTTTGTATTTTATATTCCGTACTGGACATATAGACTCACCACAAATGAAACAATTGAAAAATATCAAACAGCCGATAAATATGTCTTTGAATTAGTAGACGCGATCTCTGCTAGGCGTAACTTTGGTCGAACTATGTTTGCTGGATTTACCCTTCATGAATTAAGTCATGGACATGTAGCTCCCCTACCAGCCTTAACTAATGCACCTCTTCTAGCCTCTAGGTACCAACATGATCGTTGGTTTTATACAGATATTATTCCAAAATCTTATAGAGATCGAAAAGCTGCTGGGGTTGATGAGTTCTTAGATCTAATGAACGTTGGCACTATCATTACTCATGATCAATTTTGGCGTGATTGGTACACAAAGCGACATAAGAAATTTAGAAAAATTACTAAGATTGATCGGTTTACAATCTTTGAAAGAGTTGATTACAAAGGTTCTTATTTTCATAAAGGCAAAGGTGAGATAGTTGCTCAGACTGGCTCGAATGTTGAATTGAAGATAAAATCTTCTGAAGTTATACTTAAATTTACATACCTACCTTTCTTGGAAGCTCCTAGTTGCATAGTAGCTCCTGAAGTAATTTCTCCTGATATAACCCTTGTAAAACTAATGGATTGCCCTATGGATCGCACAGTTAAGTTGGGGTCTATCTCACCATGGAAAAGATGGAAAAGATTATTCAGCTAAATTGTTCAGCTAAGAGGATTGCCTGGTATTTATCTCTAGTATAGATTCATTAAAGGTAAAACCATGAAGAAAGTACTTGTTACCGGCGCAGCCGGTTTTGTTGGAAGTAACATAACGAACCTCCTTTTAAACTCAGGGATATCTGTCCGTGCTCTAGTTCGTACTGAGGAACAAGCCAGGCGAGTATCTGCACTTGGATGTGAGGCAGTCCTTGGGGACCTTACTGATATAGGATCATTAGAGAGAGCTGTTACTGGAGTGTCCGGTGTCTACCATATCGCTGCACTTTTTAGACAAGCTGGTGTTCCAGAATCTCAATACACCGCCGTTAATGTTGATGGCACAAAACACCTTCTTGATGCTTCAATTAAAGCAGGGGTTAAACGATTTATTCACTGCTCAACAGTTGGGGTACACGGTCATATAACCTTCCCACCTGCTTCTGAGGAATCCCCTTTTAGCCCTGGAGATCCATATCAGAGAAGTAAACTTTCCGGGGAAACACTTGTTAATGAATACTTTAGTCAAGGAAAAATAACTGGTGCTGTGATTCGGCCAGCAATGATCTACGGACCCAATGATGAACGCACATTAAAATTATTTAAGATGTTGGCGAGTCGTCGATTTTTTTATGTTGGCCCAGGTAATGCGTTAGTTCACTTTATTGATGTCAGGGATCTTGCGAACGCTTTTAAACTAGTGATGGAAAGAGAGGATATCAATCGCCAAACTTATATCATCGCTGGCGAATCGTATCTAAGTTTAAATTCCTTAGTTTCCATTATCTGCTCCATTATGGGAGTACCGCCACCTTGGTTGCATTTACCAGTTAGACCAGTTCAGATGCTAGGCTCTTTATGTGAAGCTATCTGTGAACCATTCAATATCAATCCTCCTTTGTATAGAAGAAGGGTTGATTTCTTTACTAAAGATAGAAGTTTTGATTGTAGTAAGGCTGTAAAAGAGCTTGGATTTCAACCAAAGCTTAGTCTTGTTCAAGAGTTACTAGATATAATTAATTCTTATATTGAAAATGGCGATATCGACTCTAAAGGAGTGGCCTTTCCATCCCTTATGTTAAGAAACTTAGACGGTAAAATTAATCTCTGGAACAATAGAGCTGTTGACACCTACGGCTGGAGTAAAGAACAAGCTCTTGGCAACATCTCTCACTCTTTTCTTAAAACAACTTTTCCAGATAATTTAGAAAAGATAAATGATAATCTTTCGACTTCCGGTCGTTGGCATGGGGTCCTTGGTCACAATACTAATAATGGGTCAAGAATCTCTGTTGATAGTAAATGGTTTTTAATTAAACGATTATTTTCACCTGATCCTTATGTGTTAGAACTAAACAATATAAAGGCCGGACAAGATCGAAATGGATCCCTTAGAGAAAAAGGTACTTCAATGCGAAGTGCCCTTCTTTCAACAAATATACCTTCATTTCTAGAAGAGCTATCTATGCTATCAGCAGCTATATAGATAATGTGCGAAGTAAGAGCGAAGTAAGGGCTAAGTTAGCAATGTTCATTTAAAAGTCAGGAGCAACAGAATCATCATATATAAATTTAGCAACCTCTTCAGAGAGATCTAATAAAGCTTCCTGCTCCTGTCCACGCGATACTTCGATATCACTTAATGAAGCCAAGGTTTGGGAATCTATGCCACTCTGAGCAAAATCGGAAGAAGAAGTAACTACTGTCTGTCCTGTAGCTCCAAAGCTCTTTGTTACTCGCATTGCAGGATTGCGCCAGAGAATCCTTCCATCTGTGCGTCTTAGATCACCCCATAAAAGAGCAACTGTTTCGTACTGGAGCACTGTATCCGTCCCTGAAGTAACACTCCTAGCTTCTCGATCTAAAGATCGGATCTCGATATTTAATGTAGCATCAGCAATATCTGACTTCTCAACAACAGTAATCACACCAAATCTCTCAAATCTTTCTCGAATAGCTTCAGTCATGTAATTGGTAATTCTAGCTTCAGCAGTTAAGTTTTCTACTGTCGGAATGTATATTTTTCTAACGTCATCAGGGAGTACCGTTCCACTACCTTGAAACTGATAACCACAACCAGTGAACAAAATAGTCAATAATAGTAATTTTAAAAGATGTAAGGTCATATTGTTTCTCATATTATGATTATTACTTTATTATCCTTTTTTAAAAGGGCCCTGACTTATCCTCTCAGATCCTTGATCTAAATAAGCTAAAATAGCTTTACCGCGTACCTCAAGCTGTTTGAGCGCATCTACTAGTTGGCTCTTTGAGTCATTTGCTAATGATAATACCTGACTATGCTGATCAGCTAACTTTTTTAACAATCGAACATCCTCTTTATTGCTTACCTTAATCTGACCATCCTGATCCCTAAGCCAAGTAGCAAAGGAATCAACATACTTTTCTAATAATTGAACCGTCTCTTCGGACGAATTTTGACCAGACAAGATCTCTGTACTTTGTACTAACAGAGAATCAATACTATCTTTGATATTTGTAGATCCGGCATTCATATTTGGTGCATTAAAATTGGCCAAAAAAAATCGTACTGCAACCCCTAACCAATTGGTTTTAGATACCTAGAATATTATAACCACAGTCGACATAAGTGGTTTCGCCTGTCACTCCAGAGCTAAGATCACTAAGAAAATAAAGAGCGGTCTTAGCAACATCTTCCTGAGTAACATTTCTTTTTAATGGAGACTTCTGCTCAAAGTTACTTAGTAACTCTCTAAAATGTGGGATTCCAGCTGCAGCAAGGGTCTTAATTGGCCCGGCTGAAATTGCGTTAACCCTTATTCCTTCTTTACCTAAATCCGCAGCTAAATACCTCATACTTGCTTCAAGAGCAGCTTTAGCAACACCCATTACATTGTAATTTTCTACAACACGCTCGGATCCTAAATATGTCATAGTAATGATCGACCCGGAGCGACCTTGCATCAATGGTAATGCTCCCTTCGCTACAGAGATTAATGAATAAGCAGAAACATCAAGTGCTAAGGAAAATCCAGCACGACTGGTTTCAACAAAACGATTTTTAAGATCATCTCCATTTGCGAATGCAATCGAATGAACAACTCCATCCAATCCACCCCAACGGTTTTTTAATTCAGAAAAAAGATTGGTAACTTCAGTATCAGATTGAACATCACAAGGAAGAACATTTGTACAACCGATCCCCTCGGCAAGTGGGCGAACCCTTCTCTCAATTGCTTCATTTACATATGTGAAAGCTAATGCAGCTCCTTCACTATGAAGCTTTTGAGCGATGCCCCAGGCTATGCTTCTTTCATTAGCAACACCTAGTATGAGGACTTTTTTCCCCTGGAATAAACTCATTGATTCCTAATCTTTTTTATCACTCTTCTTTGAAGTTGTTTTCGAAGTTGATTTCTTAGTAGCCTTTTTATCTCCATCTTCAGAAGCTGTTGCTTTCTTAGTTGCTACTTTTTTAGGAGCTGCTTTTTTAGAAGTTGAATCTCCTTCTGTGACGGTTTCAGACGAATCTTTAGCTAACTTGCCAGATGTATTTGTGCCCTTTTCAACAAACTCAATAACAGCCATCTCAGCGGCATCACCTTTTCTAAAATCTGTTCTGATTATCCGAGTATAGCCACCATTTCTATTCTTAAATCGTGGTCCCAAATCTGTAAAAAGTTTTTGCACTGCGCCTTTGTCAAACAGGAAAGCGTAAGCCTGTCTTCGATTGTGAAGATTATCCACACGAGCAAGGGTAACAAACTTCTCTACTAACGGTCTTAGCTCTTTAGCCTTTGGAAGAGTGGTCCTGACCTGCTCTCTAGTCACAATTGCTGTAACTAGACTACGCAAGAGTGCTTTTCGATGAGACATCGAACGACTTAATTTTCTATGGCTTAACTGATGACGCATAAATTTACCGTTTCTATTAAAAAATTACAGAATCAAGGTATTATAACCCTGGATCTGTGCTGACCTCTCTGGTTCGTGATTCTAAATCTTCCCTTGCTGGAAAGTTATCTAACTTCATACCAAGAGTTAACCCCATAACAGTAAGAATCTCTTTGATCTCGTTCAAAGACTTACGACCAAAATTCTTTGTTCTTAGCATTTCAGCTTCAGATTTCTGTACAAGCTCTCCGATAAACTTAATGTCAGCATTCTCTAGACAATTTGCACTACGAACACTGAGTTCAAGCTCATCAATTCTTCGGTAAAGATTAGCGTTAAATGCCTCCTTCGGCTCTTCTTTTATCTCAGGCTTAAGATCTTCAACTACATAATCACCAACAAACATACTCAATTGGTCACGTAGAATATGAGCAGCTTCAGCAATCGCGGTTCTTGGATCAATACTTCCGTTTGTCCAAAGCTCCATTGTTAATTTGTCATAGTCAGTTCGTTGCCCAACACGGGCATTTGTTACAACATGATTTACTTTACGGATTGGTGAAAAGATAGAATCAAGATAGATGGTTCCAATTGGAGCCTCTTCATCCTTATTTCTCTCAGCTGGCACATAGCCACGACCTTTTTTAACCACTAGATTAACATTGAACTTGGCTCCTTCAGCCAAAGTTGCAATATGTGCACTTGGGTTAACAACTACTACTGAAGGATCACCAGAAATCATTCCAGCAGTTACAGTGCATGGACCCTGTGCTTCAATACGCACAGTTGTTTCATTCTTCTCCTCCATTTTGAGGACGACTTCTTTAAAATTAAGCACTATCTCAGTGGCATCTTCTGTGACACCCGGGATAGTTGAGAACTCATGCATCACTCCCTCAATAGTCATAGAAGTGATCGCACTTCCTTGAAGTGAAGAGAGAAGGATTCGACGTAGGCCATTGCCCAACGTCATAGCAAAGCCTCTCTCAAGTGGCTCAGCAACAAATTTACCATATTGCTCATCAAGAGTTTTAGTCTCGATTTCAATTCTTCGTGGCTTGATCATGTCAGTAACAGTTGTTCGACGCATAAGTATCCCTCGATGAAAAATTAATATTTAGAAATTCAATTAGCGAGAATACAACTCAACAATAAGCTGTTCATTCATCGGCTGCGTAATCTGATCACGAGTTGGCAGAGCTTCCACTGTTGCCTTTTTGTTATCTCGATCAAGATTGATCCAAGTTGGAATGCTTCTACTTTGAGCCAAGCTAAGTGCACCAACTGTTGCAACTCCTTCTTTGCTCTTCTGTCTAACTTCTAGAACATCACCAACTGAGACTTGAAAAGAAGGGATATCTACCTTCTTGCCATTCACTAACATAATTCCATGACGAACCATCTGACGAGCATGTCTACGGGAATAGGCAAAGCCCATTCTAAATACCATGTTATCTAACCGCTTCTCTAAACGTAAGATCAACTCAGTACCGGTCATGCCCTTACTCTGTGAAGCTTTAACAAAAGTATTATGGAACTGTCTCTCAAGTAGACCATAAGTTCTCTTTACCTTCTGCTTCTCGCGGAGCTGGAGTTTATAACCAGAACCTTTCGATCGACGTTTGCCATGTTGTCCTGGACCACCTTCACGGCGCTCTACCGAACACTTGCTGCTAAAGCAACGCTCTCCCTTTAGAAAGAGTTTTTCTCCTTCTACCCGACATAAACGACAAACTGGTCCACAATACTTGCCCATTGAACAATCCCTCAGTAAAAATTAAAGTCTTCTTCGCTAAACCCTTCTTCTTTTTGGTGGTCGGCAACCGTTATGTGGCACCGATGTGATATCTCGAATAGTAGAGATATTAAGTCCGCTAATGTGAAGAGCTCTCAATGCAGATTCTCGACCTGCTCCTGGTCCACGGATAAGTACACTTACTGTACGAACGCCATGCTCCATGGCTTTTCGTGCTGCTGTTTCTGCTGCAACCTGAGCAGCAAACGGAGTAGATTTTCTTGAACCTTTAAATCCACCAACTCCTGAACTTGACCAAGCAACAACATTGCCATTCATGTCGGTAATAGTGACCATGGTGTTATTAAAAGTAGCATTTACATGAGCCACTCCAACGGGCACATTCTTTTTACCTTTCTTCTTTTTGGCGGTTTCTTTCGCTCCGTCTTTCGCTGCGTCTTTATCTTTATTCTTTTCTTGTTGTGTCTCTGCCACCTTGCGATTCTCCAGAATCAAAAAATTTTGCTAAAAAA
>CAZFXN010000004.1:39006-50885 GCA_964523015.1 uncultured Bdellovibrionales bacterium
TAAACTATAAATTATACGACTTTCTTTTTCACAACTGCCATCTTTCTTGGTCCCTTTCGTGTTCGTGCATTTGTTTTTGTTCTCTGACCACGAACAGGAAGTCCTCTACGATGACGCAATCCACGGTAACAACCGAGATCCATCAAGCGTTTAATGTTCATTGTAACTTCTCGTCGAAGATCTCCCTCAACTTTGTCACGGTTCTCAATGATAGCTCTTATCTTTGCAGTCTGATCATCAGTTAGATCATCAGTGCTAATGTTAAGATCAATTCCTGCTTCATTAAGAATTTTTTCAGACTTGGATTTTCCAATGCCAAAAATATATGTCAGTCCGATATGAACTTTTTTATTTTTCGGTAAAATAACTCCGGCAATACGTGCCATAATTCTTACGCTCCTAACTTCAAAATTAATTTCTAAAAGTTTTCTTTGTCACTTAGTTCTTTGTCACTTAGTTCTTTGTCACTTAATAGTGCCAGTGCCAACTATCGCAACCTATTACCCCTGTCTCTGTTTGTGCTTTGGTGTTCTGCTACAAATTACGTATATAACTCCCTTGCGTCGCACTACTTTGCAGTAATCACAAATCGGTTTTACTGATGCTCTAACTTTCATTGCTTAAAAATCTCTCTTTTAAAAATCGCTTCTCAACAAGCAAAAAATACACCTCTGGACGAACCGCCATAAAAGCCTACTAGCTAATCATGGAAGTTACCGTAGAGACTGCATTATTCTGCTATCTATCTTTACTAGCGCCGAGAGTGAAAGATGATACACATTAATTAAATGAATCTCAAGGCAACCAGGGCAAAAAAGCCAAGAAAAATCTGAGAAAAATCAGGTAAAATTAATCAATTAATGAGCTGTTTAACTAGAAAGCAGATTTGAAATATCAGCAAATATCGCTGAAACTACCTTTGTTCCTCTAAGTTCTATTAACCTATTGGATTTACTGTAATAATTAGAAACTGGTGCGGTTTGATGATAATAGATCTTTAACCGCTCCTCAATAACCTCTCTTGTATCATCAGTTCTACCTGAGCTTTTTCCACGATCTAAAAGCCGATCAATCAAAACTTCATCTGGGACTTCAAGCTCTATAATGTGAGTTAATGGCTTATTCATCCCATTTAGTAAGATATCAAGTGCTTCAGCTTGAGCAACTGTTCTTGGAAAACCATCAAGCAAAAATCCATTGGTACAGTCAGGCTGACTCAGTCTATCTTTGATCAGATCTATCACCAATTCATCTGGAACTAATTTACCAGCGTCAAGATAACTTTTGACTTTTGCACCGAGATCCGTGCTGGCTGCAACTGCTCCTCTCATCATCTCACCTGTGGAGATATGTGGAATTTTCTTATCTTTTGAAATGAGCTCAGCCTGAGTACCTTTACCAGCTCCAGGGGCACCGAGTATAATTAGGCGAGGGCTAAAAGTATGTGACACGTATCTCCATTAACGACGAAGTAATCTCGAACGAGTATGTCCCATTGAACCAATTCCACCGCGGTTCTTGGAATTTTTACCCATAAAATCTTCGTAATTTTTTGCTACAATATGAGATTCAATCTGAGAAACTGTATCTAAAATAACACCAACAGAGATCAAGATAGAGGTACCACCAAAGATGTATGCAAAACTTACTACACCCAATTCAATGTAAACAAGTTGCGGGAGGATACAGATAAGTGAGATGTAAATAGATCCCCAAAAAGTTAACCGGTTAAGAATACCATAAAGAAAATCTGCTGTTTGTTTACCTGGTCGTACTGTCGGTATGAATCCACCATTTTTCTTTAGGTTCTCTGCCACTTCAGTTGGATTAAAGATCATTGCAGTATAGAAAAATGCAAAGAAAATAATTAATCCCATAAAAATTAAGGAATAGACCCACGATCCAGGTTGGAGGTATTCCATAATATCTAATACAGTTTCATTGGTGCTGATCGATCCAATAGTTGCTGGCAAAACTAGAAATGCAGAAGCGAAAATTGGTGGGATAACACCAGCCATGTTTACTTTCAAAGGCATATACTGAGTTTGAGCTTGGGCCATCTTGTTTCCAACCATTCTACGAGGATACTGAATTGGAACACGTCTATGAGATCTCTCAACAAAAACTATTCCAGCAATTGTAAAGATACAAAAAGCAAGTACGATTAGAACTGTCATTGGGGCAACTTCTTGATTCCGTGCAAGAACCAGGGTTGATAGTAATGTTTCAGGCATACGTGCAACGATACCGGCAAAGATAACGATACTCATACCGTTACCAATTCCTTTCTCGTTGATCTGCTCACCAAGCCACATAATGAAAGCTGTTCCGGCTGCTAATGTAATAGCAGTAGAGATCCTAAAACTGAGACCAGCACTCAAGACAACACCTTGTCCCTCAAGGCCCATTGCGATCATATAGCCCTGAAACAGAGCAAGTAGAATTGTAAATTGACGAGTATACCGTGTAATTATGCGCTGCCCTGATTCTCCCTCTTTTTTCAATCGTTCTAGAGCAGGGACACTAGAGCTAAGAAGCTGCATAATAATAGAGACGCTGATGTACGGCATAATGCCAAGGGTAAAGATCGAGAACTGCTCAAGCGCTCCACCCGAGAACATATTAACTAGTCCAAAGAGTGTGCCATCACCAGTTGAGAAGAGATTATTTAAGGCGGCTACATCGATACCGGGAGTTGAGACGAACACGCCAAATCTGTAAACGGCCAACATCCAAAGGGTAAAAAGGACTCTCTTTCTAAGCTCAGGAATTTTTCCTATGCCTTGCATTCCAGGAATCATTCATCCCCTTTAAAATATAAAAAGCTTTGGCTAGGACTTAAACATTTCTATTTTGCAGCAATGACTACAAAATGAATGTTACTACTAGCTCTCTATTTATTCTCTACTTAACTACTGATTTGGTGACTTCCTTTTTCACTATTTCAACAGTACCACCTAACTTCTCTACGGCGGCTTTTGCTGAAGCTGATATTGCTTGTACCTTTATGCTTAACTTTTTGGTTAACCCAGGGGAAGACAATATTTTAACACCAGCACCAAAGTTCAAACCTTTTACCAATTTCTTTGACTTAAGAGTCTGACATGTGACTTCTTCACCGTCGCCAAAAATCTCTAAGCTGCCAAGTTTTACTTCATGATAAACGTTAGTACCTTTGACATCAACGCGAGATCTGAAACCGATCTTAGGAAGTCTTCTGTATAGAGGCATCTGTCCACCCTCAAAGCCTGGGCGAATTTTTCCACCTGAACGTGCAGTTTGTCCTTTTCCACCGCGTCCACTGGTTTTACCAGCACCAGATCCCTCACCTCTTCCAATGCGTCTTCTAACTTTTCTTGAACCCTTTGCCGGGGTTAATTTATGCAGATCCATTTACGACTCCATCTAAAATCTATTAAAATGTAATATCACTTATCTATTTTTTATCTACTTGCTCATCAACTTTATCTACAATCGAAACTAAGTGTCCTACGCGATTAATCATACCAACAGTTGCTGGATTAAGTGTGACAACTCGGGACTTTCCAATACCTCCTAGACCAAGAGCCTCTAGTACTCGGGTGGCTCTTTTATCTCTAGAAGAGGTACTTCTAGTCTGCTTTACAACTACTTTTTGACCTGATTTCATAATCTAAATCTCAAATTAAAAAATTCCCGCACTAAAAGGGTGTATTTAAAAAGGTTGATAACTCAACTCTTCAAAAGGTGTTTTTCTTTCTCGTGCAACAACCTCTGGAGAACGTAATCTTAATAATCCTTCCATCGTAGCATTAAGAACATTATTAGGATTATTAGATCCAATTACTTTTGTTCGAATATCCTTAATACCTGCAGACTCAATAAGAGCACGAACTGCGGCTCCGGCAATAACACCAGTTCCTGGCTTACCAGGAAGAAGCACAACCTGAGTTGGTCCAAACTTTCCAATTACATCATGAGGTATTGTAGTTCCATTTAGAGGGACACGAATAAGAGACTTACGAGCTTGCTCGTTTCCTTTTGCGATAGCATTAGGTACCTCTGCAGCTTTACCTAAGCCAAAGCCAACATGTCCAGCACCATCACCATTTACAATAAGTGCAGTAAAGCCAAAGCGTCGACCACCTTTTACTACCTTGGCCACACGATTGATAAATACAACAACCTCTTTAAGTTCTGTATCAGAATTTAGCTGGACTCTTCTAGATCTCAATTTGTTATTAAACGACATAGTCGATGCCTATCCTTACTAAAATTTAAGTCCTTGCTCACGAGCGCCATCGGCAACTGCCTTAATACGTCCGTGATATAGGTTTCCATTTCTATCAAAAACTACTTTGTCCACTTTCTGTTCAATGGCTCGTTTTGCAACAACAACCCCTACTGTCTTAGCTGCAATTACTCCCTTAGTACTCTTAGCTGTAGCATGCAGTCCTTCTGTCTTTATCGATGCGATCTCTTTCATCACATCTTTTTCCTGAGTTGAAGCACTAACTAAAACCTTGCCACTATCGTCATCAATTAACTGAGCACATGTATGTTTAGAGCTTTTAAATACACATAAGCGTGGTCGCTCTGGTGTGCCGAATACTCTCTTACGGATAGCGATTTTTCTCTTCTCGCGTAATGTTAGTTTTGATCTTTTAGTTCTTGTTGCCATATGTCACCAGTTAATCTTTCTTTTTCTACACTCTTTTTTAGCTCTTTTTTCGCTCTTTTTTCGCTCTTTCTTAATTATTTTTTAACTATTTCTTAATTATTTCTTTCCAGCCTTACCAGCTTTTCTACGTACCTTCTCTCCAACAATTCGGATACCTTTACCAAGATACGGCTCAGGAGGTCTGACCTTTCTTATCTTTGAAGCAAAGTTTCCTAATGATTGCTTATCAGCTGACTCCAAAATCACAGTTGTATTCTTTTCAACTTTTGCAGTAATTCCGGCAGGTATTGGCATTAATACGTCATGAGAATACCCGACTATTAATTTCAAAGAATTATTAGCTACTGTTGCATTGTATCCAACACCTTGAAGCTCTAAACTCCTAGACCAACCTTGAGTTACACCAGTCATCATATTATCAATGATAGCTCTAGCTGTTCCCCAGTTTGCACTAGTTTGAGTGTCTCCTTTAGCTGTTGTACTCAAAGTAAGAACTTCGCCCTCTACTTTTGCACTAACACCACGTCCAAGTTTGTACTGAAGCTTTCCCTTCTGGCCTTGAACTGAAATGATGCTACCAGCAACAGTTGCTTGAACACCTTTCGGAACGGTAATCGGTTGTTTGCCAATCCTAGACATGGCTATTTATCCTTAAAACTTTAAATACTATTCTTAATAAACTTTAGCTAAAAGCTCGCCACCAATTCCTAGTCTTCGAGCATCACGATCCGTCATAATACCTTGTGAGGTAGAGACAATAGCGATACCTAAACCGGAAAGTACTCGAGGTAATTTCTTAGTCTGCGCATATACACGACGTCCTGGTGTGCTTATTCTGCTGATATTGCGAACAACAGGCTCACCCTCATCATCGTATCTAAGAAAAACTTTGTACTGATCAAACTTAGCACTGGCATCCTTCTCTTTATCGAATCCGTCGAGGTATCCTTCCTTTTGTAGAACTGAAAGGATATCTCCAGCTATTCGTGAACCAGGTATGACCACTGTCTTATGGCTAACACTTTGAGCATTTCTTATTCTTGTTAAAACATCTGCAACTGTATCTGTACTCATAATCTTCTCTCTTTCTTTCTAAATTACCAGCTAGCCTTGATAACGCCCGGTATCATTCCTTGATGAGCAGATTTTCTAAAGCAGAGTCTGCACAACATGAACTTCTTATATACTGCACGAGCACGACCACAATGTTGGCAACGTGTGTATGCACGCACCTTAAACTTTGGTGTCATTTTCTGCTTTAATACCAAACACTTTTTAGCCACAGTAAACTCCTAATAAAATTTTACGCATTCCCAGGTTTTTTAAATGGGATCCCAAAATGAGTCAGTAGAGATCTGCTCTGCTGATCATTAGGTGCAGATGTTACAAAAGTTATGTTCATTCCGCGCTCTTTATCTATCTTGTCGATCTCAACCTCTGGGAATACAGATTGCTCCTTAAGTCCCATAGTATAATTTCCACGACCATCAAAACCCTTTGTTGGTACGCCCTTAAAGTCTCTAACTCGTGGTAATGCTACAGAGATAAATCGATCCAAGAATTCATACATTCGAGCACCACGAAGAGTTACCATACATCCAATCGGTAAACCTTTTCGTAACTTGAAAGAAGCAATTGATTTCTTAGCTTTAGTGACCACGGCTTTTTGTCCTGAGATCTGAGTCATCGCATACTCAGCGTACTCTATGACTTTTTGATTAGCCAAAGCTTCGCCAAGTCCCATATTCAAAACGATACGTGTAATCTTTGGTACCTGCATTGCAGATGAGAAGTTAAACTCCTTCTGTAGTGCTGGTACGATTGTCTCTCTATACTGTTTCTCTAATCTTGCCATAACATTTCCAATCTTGTTCGATTAATCTATTTGAACAAACTCTCCACTCTTAGGATCTGAATATCCACGCACTTTTTTGCCATCAGCTAACTTTTGAGAAGTCAGAGCAACTGGCTGCTTAATCTTACCAGCGTAATACATAACGTTAGACACATGCACTGGTGACTCCATCGGTGTTTTACCCCCAAGCTTGTCTGGACCAGCTGGCTTAAGGTGACGAGTCACCATATTAAGCCCTTCGATTATGACCTTATCGAGACCAACAAAACGAACTATCTTGCCTGTTTTGCCTTTGTTCGCACGCTTTTTACTGTTGCCACCAGCGATAACCATTACCTCATCACCAACTTTGATATCGGTTCTAAGTCTGGTTCTTCCAGCCTTTGTGATAATTTTCTTTTTAGCAGTTTTCATAAATCATCTCTTAAAAAACTTTACTTGCAAAAAATATTTTTATAGCACCTCTGGAGCAAGTGACACGATCTTCATAAATTTCTTACTGCGTAGCTCACGAGCAACTGGTCCAAATATACGTGTTCCAACTGGCTCGTCTTGGGGGTTAATAAGAACTGCACTGTTTTCATCGAATCTGATAAACGAACCATCACTACGCTTCGTCTCTTTTGAAGTTCTGACGATCACAGCCTTATGCACTGTACCCTTTTTGATCTTCGAATTAGGTATCGCATCTTTAACTGCAACAACTATGACATCACCTAGTCCAGCATAACGTCGACGTGAACCGCCGATTACCTTTACGCACTGAACTTTGCGAGCACCTGAGTTGTCAGCAACTTTTAAAACTGATTTTAACTGTATCATCGTTAGCTCACTTAAATAGTTTGTCCCGTTTCATCAAGAACAGCAGTTCTTAATATTTCTACAACCTTCCAGCATTTTGTCTTGCTAAGAGGCCTTGTCTCCATAATTTTGACAGAATCACCAATTTTACAACGATTCTCCTCATCATGGGCTACAAACTTTTTGGAAAATGAAATATATTTTCCATACCTAGGGTGTTTCTTTTTTCCAGTAACACCAATCACGACTGTCTTGTTCATCTTGTTACTAACAACGACACCTTCTTTGAACTTGGTCTGTCCTCTGGTTGTCTTATTTTCTTCTGTCATACCTATCACTTTCTTAATAAATAATTTTTATAACTAAGCTTTCCCTGCTGCCAATCTCTGCTCTGATAATATTGTACGAATCCTTGCCATCTCTTTACGTAAACGTTGGATCTCATGCGTCTCTTTAAGCTGGCGAGTACTATTTCTAAAGCGGAGCTTCATCAACTCTTCAGCTGTTTTAGTGGCGCGCTGCTTTAGGTCCTGTGTCGACAATGTCCTTAACTCTTTTGTAAGATTTGTGCTCTTCATATATACTCCCTAGAGAAGTCCTTCACTTCTTGAAACAATTTGTGTTGTTACTGGTAGTTTAGCCGCAGCTAAACTAAGAGCCTCCTCAGCTAGTTCCTTAGTAACACCAGTTAATTCAAATAAAATTCGTCCAACTCTTACGTTAGCAACCCACTTATCTGGAGCCCCTTTTCCTTTACCCATTCGAACTTCAGCTGGCTTTGATGTTAGTGGATGATCTGGGAATATTCTAATCCACATCTTTCCACCCTTTTTCATTCCTCTAGAGATCGCAACACGACTCGCCTCAATTTGGCGATTTGTAACCCATCCAGCTTGTAATGCACGAAGACCGTAGTCACCAAAGTCAAGCTCTGTGCCACGATTCTCTGTGCCACGAAGTTGACGAAGTCGCTTCATCTGCTTTCTGTATTTTGTTTTCTTTGGACTCAACATAATTTAGTTACTCAAAAAAATCGTTAGTATTCCTTGTTCATCTTCCTTATCAAAGCTGCATCATCTCAACAGGGACTTCCTCTCCTGGTGAGAATATCTCTCCTTTAAATATCCAGACCTTTATTCCAATTATTCCGTAAGTCGTAGCGGCCTCAGATAAAGCGTAATCAATATCAGCTCTTAATGTGTGGGCTGGAACACGACCCTCACGAAATGTTTCAACACGAGCAATTTCTGCTCCATTCAATCGGCCAGAGATTCTTATCTTTATACCCTCTGCTCCCATTCTCATCGAACGAGCCATTGCATCCTTACAAGCTCTTCTGAAATTAATACGACGCTCAAGTTGAAATGCAACGTTCTCTCCAACCAACTTAGCATCAAGGTCGGGCTTTCTTACTTCAATGATATTTAAACTGACATCTCTCTGAACTAAATTCTTAAGATCTTTTCGAAGATCCTCTATGTCTTTACCCTTCTTTCCGATAACTAGACCTGGCTTAGCACTAAAGATGTTAATCTTTACCCTTGCAGCAGCTCGCTCAATTTCAACACGAGCGATACCAGCAGCTTTTAGCCGATCGACGATATATTTTCTGATCTTAAAATCTTCACCGAGATAACGAGCGAATTCCTTGTTGCCAAACCAACGTGAACGCCATCCCTCTGTAATTCCAATTCGTAATCCTGTTGGATTAATTTTCTGACCCATGTATTACCTTCCTACAATCCTGAAAATTTTATCGTTGATCCAAACGTACAGTTAAATGTGCAGAACGCTTCCTTACTGGAGTCGCCCTACCCTGAGCTGCCGGCATATATCTCATCATTGTCGGTCCCTGCTCAACAGAACCACCTGACACCCACAATCTATCTACATCAGCTCCCTCTCGCTCCCGTGCATTTGCAATAGCAGAACGCAACAACTTGGAAACAATTGCACAACCCTTACGTGGGTTGAACTGAAGAATCTGAAGAGCTTGATCTACCTGCTTTCCTCTCACCAAATTAAGAGCTAAGCGGAGTTTACGTGGCGACACTCTTACATGACGCAACGTTGCTTGAGCCAGATATCCCTGGTTATTCTGCCGTGGGCTCATCTTACGTGGAGGCCGTCTCTTAGATCCCTTCTTGGCATCTTTAGCTACAGCGGAAGCAACCTTTTTTGCAGCGTTCTTTTTAGCTGACTTAGTTGCTCCTTTTTTAGAAGCTCCTGTTTTTTCTTCGGCCTTATCGGCTGTTTTTTCGTTTTCCATTTTAGCCTCTACTTAAAATCTTAAAGTTCTACTTAGATCCGCCAGATGACGATCCTCCAGGTGCTGGAGCTGCTGCACCTGTACCACGTGCATGTGCAAAGAAAGTTCTAGTTGGAGCAAACTCTCCTAACTTGTGACCAACCATATTCTCAGTGACGAATACAGGGATAAACTTTTTACCATTATGCACAGCAAAAGTTACACCTATCATCTCTGGTAAGATAGTAGATCTACGTGACCAAGTTTTAATTGGTCCTTTATGAGCACCACCCTTTACCCGATCTACCCATTTCATTAGGTGATCATCAACAAAGGGTCCTTTTTTAACTGAGCGTGCCATTCAAGCGTCTCCTTACTTTCAAACTATTACTAAACTAAACACTCTTTTTAGAGCGTCTGCCCTGAACAATAAATTTATTGGTTCTCTTATTCTTTCTAGTCTTAAGACCTTTAGCCTTAACACCAGTAGGTGAGCATGGGTGACGACCACCTGAGCTCTTACCTTCACCACCACCCATCGGATGATCTACTGGATTCTTCGTAACAGCTCGGTTATGAGGTCTCTTGCCAAGCCAACGATTTCTACCAGCTTTTCCGATAGTCATGTTCTGGTGATCTGGGTTACTAACCGCACCAATTGTAGCGTAACAATCAACCAGAATTTTTCTTACTTCTCCTGATGGGAGGAGAATCTGAGCATACTCGCCCTCTTTCGCTCGTAATTGAGCAGAGGTTCCTGCGGATCGGATTAATTGACCTCCGCCACCTTTGTATAACTCTAAGTTATGAATAATTGTACCAGCTGGGATATTTTTTAAAGGTAGAGAATTTCCTGGTTTAATATCGGCTCCCTCTCCAGCAAGAACTGTCTGTCCAACAATTAGTCCTTGTGGTGCCAAGATATATCTCTTCTCTCCATCAGCGTAATTCAATAAAGCGATTCGAGCTGTACGATTTGGATCATACTCAATCGAAGCAACCTTGGCTGGAATACCGATCTTATCATTCCTTCTAAAATCTATTATTCGGTACCGTTTTTTATGACCGCCACCAATATTGATATTTGTCTGATGACCTAAATTATTACGACCACCGCTTCTTGACTTGCCAGCAATAAGAGACTTTTCTGGCTTTTTCTTAGTCAGATTAGAAAAGTCAGCAACGTTATATTCACGTCGTGACGGGGTAATTGGTCTAAAACTCTTAAGGGCCATATATTATAATCCTTCCACTACGCTAACTGATTGACCTTCCGCCAATGTTACATAAGCTTTTTTGTAACTTGGCTTCCTTCCTATTCCACGAACTGTTCTCTTTACCTTTCCAAGCATATTCACAGTGTTTACTGACTTAACTGTAACTCCAAACACTCGCTCAATAGCTTGTTTAATCTCTAGCTTTGTTGTTTTAACTGCAACTTTAAAAACAATCCGATTACCAGACTGTCCAATCATTGAGGACTTCTCAGTGATAACTGGCTTTATAAGGACAGAGAAATCCTGCACTCCTGCCATCTTCTTTTGGATCTCTTTAGGCTTAGAAGCTGACTTCTTTACTGCTGTTTTTTTTGCGTCTTTTTTAGCATCCGTTTTCATAAATCTTTCCTAACAAACTTTTAGCTTCCTATTTAGCTTCGTAAGCAACGTTCCTCAATTCCCTTAAGTGCCTCTTGGTTAATCACAAGATATTTATACTTAAGAAGGTCGTACACGTTAACTCCGGCAACTGGTATCATCTTAATGTTACCAATGTTACTTGTTGCTCTTACTGCTTTCAAAGCAGTCTCTGTAGTTAACTCCGGCATTACAATCAAAGCAGAATTTTTATTTATGCCGATATCCTTAAGAGCTTTTGTTACTTCAGAAGTTTTACCGCTCTTAACTTCCAATTTATCAAGAATCACAACCTGTTCAGCTTTAACTTTCTGAGATAAAGCAGCACATAATGCTTTTCTTTTTACTTCTTTTGGAATTTTAAATTCGTAGCTTCTTGGTGTTGGACCATGTACTACAGCACCACCAACCCATAATGGAGAAACGCTACTTCCAGCTCGTGCGCGTCCTGAGCCTTTTTGCTTCATTGGCTTTTTCTTACCACCTTTCATTTCGCTACGGGTAAGCACGTCATGAGTACCAGCACGTCTCTTGGCTAACTGCCAACGTACAACTTGGTGCACAAGATGCGCGTATGCAGGAGCACCGAACACTTCTGGATTAAGATCCACAGTACCAGCACTGCCACCCTTCATATCTTTTAGAGCGCACTGCAAGGAACCAGAGAGCTTCTTTGTTTTT
>CAZFXN010000004.1:50985-68165 GCA_964523015.1 uncultured Bdellovibrionales bacterium
TTTTTTTCGAACTTTTTTTCGCAGTTGCTGTCTCTGTTTCTTTCGTTGCCATTTTCCCTGTCATTTCCCCTGCCATTTTCTTTTCCGTTTTCGCTTCCACTTTCTTTTCCGCCTCTACGACGAATCCTTTAAATAATCAAAATTTAAGCTGCTGCATTTACGCCGCTGCCTGTTCAGTTGAATCCGTTGGGGTCACTGGAGCTGCTTTTGGAGCTGCCTCTGGAGCAACTGTTCCTGTGAAAGTCTTAACCGCCCGACGAACAACAACCATACCACCTTTAGACCCTGGAACTGCGCCCTTTATTAAAAGGACATTGTCCGCTGGTCTAACAGCGATGATCTCTAAATTTTGTACAGTTACCTGATCTCCACCATAACGACCTGGCATTTTCTTGTTTTTCATAACTCGTCCAGGAGTTTTACGGCAACCAATGGCCCCGATATGACGCTCTACTTCATGAGTACCGCGAGATGCTGGTTGTCCTTTTACTTTGAATCTACGAACAACACCTGAGAAACCGCAACCAATTGAAGTACCAGTTACATCAACATACTGACCTTCAGTAAACAGATCAGCAGCTTTAACTTCTGTACCCAATGTCCAGCCTAGAGTATTAATATCACAACGGATCTCTTCGACATGAGTGAACATTCCCTTGCCTGCCTTAGCAAAGTGTCCAGTCTGAGCCTTATTGGTGTTCTGTGACTTGCGTTTACCGAAGCCAAACTGAACAGCCGTATAGCCGCCGTTATTGTCACTCTTAAGATCAAGGACAACACAAGGTCCTGTCTCTACAACTGTGACTGGAATACACTCGCCCTCTTTATTGAAGACCTGTGACATTCCTATCTTTTTTCCAACCAATCCTTCCGGATATTGTTTCGAAGCCATAAATTCTTCCAGTTAATACATTCTGGCTGATAAATCCTGCCACCTACGGCAACAGAACTATCCCCGCATTATTGCAACTTAATCTCAACATCTATTCCAGTAGACAATTCGAGTTTCCCAAGATCATCAATCGTCTGTTGGGTTGGCTCAAGGATGTCCAATAACCGCTTATGAGTTCTAATCTCAAACTGCTCCCGAGATTTTTTATCTACGTGAGGAGAGCGGTTAACTGTAAATCTCTCAATCCGTGTCGGCAAAGGTAGCGGTCCAGCAACTCGTCCACCAGTTCTACGAACAATCTGAACGATCTCTCCAACAGCAGAATCAAGCAGCTTGTGATCGTAGCCCTTAAGCCTTATTCGAATTTTTTGTCCACCTAACATTGGTCAATTCCTTTTTTCTTGCTGGAGTAAGTTGCTTAAAACAACTCACTCCAGCTCTTACAGTTTCTTAAGCAATAATCTCTGTTACAACACCAGCACCAACTGTCTTACCACCCTCACGGATAGCAAAACGGCTCTGCTTCTCTAAAGCGATTGGCTGAATCAAGTCAATCTCTACAGTGATGTTGTCACCAGGCATAGCCATCTCAACTCCTTCTGGGAGCTTTACGTTACCGGTAACATCTGTAGTTCTGAAATAGAACTGCGGACGGTATCCGTTAAAGAATGGCTTATGACGTCCACCCTCAGCTTGTGTAAGGATGTAAGTTTCTGCTTTAAATTTTGTATGAGGTTTAATTGTGCCAGGAGCAGCAAGAACCTGTCCACGCTCAATGTCCTCTCTCTTAAGACCACGAAGCAAGCAACCAACGTTGTCACCAGCCTGACCAGAATCAAGAAGTTTTCTAAACATCTCAACACCAGTTACTACAGTCTTAACTGTGTCACGAAGACCGATAATCTCGATTTCTTCGCCAACTTTTACGATACCACGCTCAATACGACCTGTTGCTACAGTTCCACGACCTTGGATCGAGAACACGTCTTCAACTGGCATAAGGAATGGCTTAGCAGTGTCACGCTCAGGAACTGGAATGTACTCATCAAGAGTAGCAAGTAGTTTCTGAATTGACTGCATACCTAGCTCATCATCATCTCCCTTAAGAGCCTTTAATGCAGAACCCTTAATAATTGGAGTTGTGTCTCCAGGGAATTTGTATTGATTTAGAAGATCTCTTACTTCCATCTCAACAAGTTCCAAGAGCTCTTGATCATCAACTAGATCAACTTTGTTTAAGAAAACAACGATGTGTGGCACACCAACTTGGCGAGCCAACAGAATATGCTCTCGTGTTTGAGGCATCGGTCCATCAGAAGCTGATACAACAAGTACAGCGCCGTCCATCTGAGCAGCACCAGTAATCATGTTCTTTACGTAGTCAGCATGGCCTGGACAATCGACGTGAGCATAGTGACGATTAACTGTCTCGTACTCAACGTGTGCTGAAGCAATCGTTACAGTCTTTGAATCGTCACGAACTGTTCCGCCTTTAGCGATATCGCTATAAGCTTTTGCGGTAGCCATTCCTAATTTTGCCTGCGTGTTTACCAGAGCAGCAGTAAGGGTGGTTTTACCGTGGTCAACGTGACCAATAGTTCCCACGTTTACGTGCGGCTTGGTCCTTTCAAATTTTGCTTTTGACATTGTCTAAGCTCCCTTCAGTTAATTAAAAAATTGTTTATTCCCTATCTTTCGTTTACTTGCTCACTATGCTTTCTTGAATATTATTCGGTACCGGCGAATAGTGATGGTATTCCATGGTGAAGCTTGCCCTTCCTTGTGACATAGACCTCATATCAGTTGCGTATCCGAACATCTCAGCAAGAGGCACTTCAGCTTTTACAGCCTGGGCATTGCCGCGAGGTTCCATACCAAGAATCTGACCTCTTCGTCGATTAATGTCACCTACCACGTTGCTAACGAAATCATCTGGGGTCACAACCTCAAGTGCCATGATCGGCTCAAGGAGAACTAGTCCCGCTCTGCGGCAAGCTTCCTTTACGCACATTGATCCGGCGATCTTAAAGGCCATTTCACTTGAGTCAACCTCATGGTAGCTACCGTAGTAAAGTGCCACCTTGAGATCTATCACTGGGTAATTCGCTAATATACCACCCTGTAACGCTTCAATAACGCCGTTCTCAACTGCTGGGACATACTCGCGAGGTATAATTCCACCCTTGATCTCATCAACAAACTCAAATCCCTTACCTGGGCCAAGAGGTTCAACTCTCAAGAGAACATGTCCAAATTGGCCTCGACCACCAGTCTGTTTTGCATACTTAACTTCATGCTCAACAGTACTTTTAATAGTTTCGCGGTAGGCCACCTGTGGTTTACCAACTGTTGTTGATACGCCGAACTCTCTAAAAAGTCTCTGTTGAACCACATCTAGGTGAAGCTCACCCATTCCTGACATGATTGTCTGTCCTGATTCATGATCAGTAGACAAACGAAGTGATGGATCCTCTTTAGCTAACTTAGAAAGAGCAATTCCCATCTTCTCTTCATCAGCCTTAGTTTTTGGCTCAACAGCTACGGATATAACTGGAGGTGGGGCATAAATACTTTGCAATCGAACTGGATTATCAATATCACAGATTGTATCGCCAGTAATTGTTTCCTTCATAGAAACAATCGCCCCGATATCACCTGCACAGATCTCTTTAGTATCTTCACGCTTATCAGCATGCATCTTAACAAGTCTGCCAACTCTCTCTTTTTTATTACGAGTTGAGTTTAGCACTGTCATACCAGTTTCAAGTTTACCGGAGTAAACTCGAACGAAAGTAAGAACGCCGACATAAGGATCAGTTACGATTTTAAAAGCGAGAGCAGACAAAGGAGCATCATCTTGTGCTTCTCGAGTAATCTCCTTAGTTTCATCATCAGGATCTAATCCGACTACTGGAGGTAATTCCAAAGGAGATGGAAGATAGTCAATAACGCAATCTAGAAGTGGCTGAACACCTTTATTCTTAAAGGCCGCTCCACAGATAACTGGAAAAGCTTCCATAGTTAAGCAGATCTTTCGTAGACCACGCTTAATCTCAGCTTCAGTAAGCTTCTCACCAGCAAGATATTTTTCTAGAAGATCTTCATTGTACTCAGCAACACACTCAATCATGTAGTCATGAGCTTTTTGAGCTTCTTCCATCATCTCGGCTGGAATATCGCGATATTCAAACTTTGCACCCAAAGAATCATCAAGGTAGAAAGTTGCGCGCATCTTTACTAGATCGATAATGCCTTGGAATGTGCTTTCACGACCGATTGGAATCTGAATCGGAATCGGCTTTACTCCTAAGCGAGCCTTAATGCTCTCTACGCAGAACTCAAAACTTGCCCCAGCGCGATCCATCTTATTAATAAAGCAGAATCTTGGAACTTTGAACTTAGAAGCTTGACGCCAAACTGTTTCAGATTGTGGCTCAACACCGCTCACGCCATCGAAAACAACAACACCACCATCAAGCACTCGAAGACTTCGCTCAACTTCAATTGTAAAGTCTACGTGTCCAGGTGTGTCGATCAGATTAATACGATGCTTAGGATACTGATCATCAGATCCAGACCAGAAACAGGTCGTTGCAGCAGAGGTAATAGTAATACCACGCTCCTGCTCAAGCTCCATGTAATCCATAGTGGCTGCGCCATCATGAACTTCGCCGATCTTATAGTTTACCCCAGTATAATAAAGGATACGCTCAGACGTAGTAGTCTTGCCGGCGTCAATGTGCGCCATGATGCCGATGTTTCGCGTTTTATTAAGATCAATTTTCTCTGACACTTTACTTAATTCCTATTAAAATCCTTTTTACCATTATGAACTGGAGAAATGTGTGGCAGACGAGGCACACAAGCGAGACGATGCGAGATATTACTAATGTAAGTCGCAGCAGCGGCGAGTGAAGTGTAACGAAGTATGGCACCATTTATCCTGTTCATAATTACCACTTAAAATGAGCAAATGCCTTATTAGCATCCGCCATCTTATGAGTGTCCTCTCTCTTTTTCACTGCACTACCACGATTCTGTGCTGCATCTAACAATTCAGCAGCTAACCGATCAGCGATCTTTCTCTCACCACGTGAGTTAGAAGCCTCAACAAGCCATCGTATAGCTAGAGTCTCCTGCCTTCTTGGACGAACTTCACTTGGAACCTGATAAGTAGCGCCACCAACACGACGAGAACGAACTTCAACAACTGGCTTAATGTTGCTCATTGCTTTTAAAAACATACCAACCGGCTCTTCTCCAGATTTCTCAGCAACTACATCAAGGGCATCGTACACAGCTTTTTCAGCAATTCCCTTTTTACCATCAGTCATCAAACGGTTGATAACTCTTGATACGAAGACCTTGCCAAACTTCGGATCTGGTAGAACTTCCCGTGTATAATCTCTTTTCTTTCGTGA
Source organism: uncultured Bdellovibrionales bacterium (assembly GCA_964523015.1). Classification (GTDB taxonomy): domain Bacteria; phylum Bdellovibrionota_C; class UBA2361; order UBA2361; family J135; genus JAWXBT01. Next base: position 56,299 of record CAZFXN010000004.1, read on the forward strand.
CATATATATCCTGTATATCCAGTCCTAAAATTTATCTACTTCGGCTTTTTAGTACCGTAACGTGATCGGCTCTTTTTACGATCAGTAACGCCATGAGTTTCCAGTTTTCCGCGGATGATGTGATAACGAACACCCGGAAGATCCTTAACACGACCACCCTGAATCAAAACAACAGAATGCTCTTGTAAATTATGTCCCTCACCAGGAATGTAACTAGTTACCTCCATCCCAGTAGTGAGTCTTACCCTAGCCACTTTACGCAACGCAGAGTTCGGCTTCTTTGGGGTCTGTGTGTACACGCGAGTGCAAACGCCGCGTTTTTGCGGGCTACTGTTAAGTGCAGGAACCTTAGTTTTTTGAACTTTGGCTCGACGTCTATTTCGCACAAGCTGATTAATCGTTGGCATATTTGCCTGCTCCTAGATTTCTTTCCATTTCCGTTTACTTAAAGTCGAATCCTCATCACTTAACTACACCGCTCTAAAAAAGTTTCCGAATCAAATCCGTACACTTTAAAGACACGACTAGCTAAACCTTAAGGACTGACAATACAATCTTTTATAAACTGTTCCTGGTGAGAGAAAGAAATGGTCGCGATAAATAAACTCATCAACGATCTTTCCATGACTTTATCTTTGTAACACTTACAGTCCCGAAACATTGATTGAAAAAAATTCTAACTTCGAATCCTTTTCTTCTAACAACGAGTCTAACCAACAGAGATGTTGCTTCCCCAGGACGAAACCTTGCATCTCCTCGTGTTACTCACATTTAGTTTTTGCAATCATTCAGTAACAAAAATCAATATAGATAAAAATCAATATAGAAATCTGTCACTACAAATAGCAAAAAAAGCTATAAAACTCCGACTCGATCCACACTTACCGGTAATCGATTTTGGGCAACGCCCAATCTTGGCAATAAATATGCTCGGTTAGAGTCCCTATAGCAAAAAATGCGTCCCTAATGGGAAGCGTTCTGATATCATGCAAGAGGTTAAATTGTCAAACAAACCGCCCCCGATTTCGAAATCTATTTTTAAAGGATCAAACTCAATCGGCCCAAAATCACCAAACTACCGCCAACGATGGCAGCAAACATCAAAACGATTATATTTCTATATAGAAACATAATAAGCAAGACTCTCCATTGGCCATACTGTTATTTTTTCAAACTTATTCTTGAATCAGTCATAGCACCAAACCTAGGAACACATGATTGTCCTCTCTCGGGGGAACACATGACTGGCTCAATTTTTTAGTGAATATAACTAGCCATTTACAAGGATTATTAATAATCAAGCATATAGACTAAGCCCCCAATTCTGGGTAATATCAGGATCTATATAATCTATACGTTATAACTTAACTAAATTATCGATAAACTTCTTTTCGATGCGCAATTTTTACAATTGAGACAATACGAATCTGATCTTCAATTGAATAGATAATTCGATATACACCTTGGCGAACTCTATACCTTTCTTGTCCGGAGAGTTTCTGACATCCCTGTGGGCGAGGCTCCGATCCTAGTTTTTGAATTCTCTCTGCAACTCGTAACCGATCTTTTTTGGGAATTTCTTCGAGCTCTTTTAGCGCAGATGGCTTGATAACAATATTATAGTTTGCCACGCCGTTTTAAATCCTTCAGTACTTTTTCAAAAGGTAAATCACGCTCGTTCTTTCTCTCTTCAAAAGCAGCAAGATCTTCAGCATCTTCGGTTAGGGCTTGTCTAACAGCCTCGTTCACTAGGTCGGAAATTGAAGTTTGTATTTCAGCAGCTTTTATCCGAAGAGCTTGATGTATGTCTTCTTCGAAATAAACGGTTGCTCTTTTACTAGTCGAATCATTATTTGGGTGTGTCATAGTATAATTATAGCGTTTTAACGTCTTAGCGTCAAGTAGTTATTGATCTAAGCATTTTAAGAAGTTATACCCATCAATTGCTGCCGATAAAGGGCCATATTTACCCGTGGCAATTCGCAGATTCGTCTGGCCCTTTCCGGCAGAATTAGTCCGTTATCCCGTTGGTAAAATTCCTATGACAATTAATTATAGCAAACAGATCTCTTTGTTTTTGACTTTAGGACTGCTGATGATTCTGGCCAGCGGTTGTGGCTTTGTAGGGTCGGAACATTATTCTTCCTATGATCCTCCTGGATTCTTCTCTGGAATTTGGCATGGCATGGTTGCGCCCTATACCCTGATATTACGGGTTATCTTTGAAACCAAATTTTATGCAATGCCGAATACAGGATGGTTTTATGATTTTGGTTTTCTTCTAGGTATTATTCTTTCAATACCATTTGGGTGGTTGGCAGCCTTAATTGCAATACCTTGTCACATTACTGGATTCTCCCTCTTATCAATCATCAACACTCTTATAACCGCAGTTTTCGCAAGTTTGATAGACGCCTTCACTAAAGGTTGATAAAGCACTATATAATCTATGTTATACTGTTCTAATAATGTTTGATGATGCAAGTCGCACTAGATTCTCAAGTCTACTCCTACCTAAACGATGGATGGGCAGTTGATGGCCCATCTAGATCAGATCCGCTCTACAAAGAAAAATTGGCACTCGCCCGTATGATTTTTTATTTTGATAACACCCTTGGCAAAAGGGACAGTTCCTCCTGTCCCTAACGTACTGATAAGCCCCACTCCTCCAATTCATCTAACGAAATACTGTCATGGAATCAGAAACCTATTCGTTTCTTTTTAATGTCTAGTGGTTGTTCAAGTTGAGCGATAAGAAAACGGACCTCCTGCAGCTCTTGCTCATGGGCTGCGAATCCTTTTGCTAGTCGGGTTTCAATCTCTTGAAGGCGTTTTTTAAGATCACTATGCTCCAGTAGCATTTCTCTGAGACGCATGAAGGCGCGCACAATTAGAATGCTCGATTCAATCGCAATTGAACTATTTAAAACATTGGCAGCCAAACAACTGAAAGTAAAAGATTTTGCATAGTTACCATCATCATTGATTCAATCCGTAGTTCTTGCTCACTTTGTGGTCGCAATTTGCGACCACAAATCGCTAACTTCCTGATCGTCCAGCTGAAACATGAAGTCATCAGGGAACCTCCCTTTGTTTCGCATCACCTGTTCGTTAAGCCTCTTTGGAGTCACGCCGTAAATGACAACCAGGTCCATGTCTAATATGACCCTGTGCCCTCTAAGGCTAATTATTAATGATTCTAATTCTCTTTGCATACTATCCCTCTACTTTGTATATCGAGATCTTTTGTGAATAGTTGCTTCAAATGTTTTGTACGGAATAACAAATCAAGATACGGGAATTATAACCAATCGAACTCGAAGATGATTTCACTCTCAACTTAAGTTACAATCGGGTGCTTGTAACCGTTTTACACCCAGGATTTGTACAATGAAAAAGAAAGGCAGTGTTCAAGATTGGAATGAATCTCTGCAAGTTGGTGCTCTAGGCGTTCAAGAAGTTTCGGCCTTTCTGGAAACTGAAATTGTCAAAACTACCTGGTTCGACACCCAGCTTGTGCATAATGTAGAACAGGATCCTCGTTATCAGAAACATGACATCGACTTGCTTTGGGTTATTCCTGTTTTCGATTATCTTAGATGCTACACGATTGAAGTAAAGACGGATCGAAATCGCCATACTGGTAATTTCTTTTTCGAAACCGTGAGCGTGGTTCATCGTGAGAAACCTGGAGCATTTGTAATAACGAGAGCTGAGTGGCTCTTTTATCTATTCATCGATGCCGGAGATCTGTTCTGCTTTCCCATGAATGCACTGAAACCGTGGTTTCTCGAACATGAGGATGAATTTGCTGAAAAGAGGTCCCATACCAATAACAATGAAAAGATGTTCAGCTGGACCACAATCGGCCGTGTTGTTCCTATTGATCGAGTGGTGCAAGCGATTGCTGGCGGGAAGCGATTTCAAAAACGAGACAGCAAGTGACAGGCTGTATAATAATTAGTTCTAAGTCCGTTGTGCACATGCCCCCCGATTTAGTTGACACCTAGACCTAATATTTGCAACTAATAATTATGAGACTATGGTCATTACATCCGAGTTATCTTGATACTAAAGGGTTGGTTGCACTTTGGCGCGAAAGTCTCCTCGCACAAAAAGTCCTGCAAGGAGAAACTAAAGGCTACAAGTACCACCCACAGCTAAAACGATTCCAAAATTTAAATAAACCTGTGGCAGCAGTTGCTACCTACCTTGATGCAATTTTGGATGAAGCCATTCGACGCAATTACAATTTTAATGCTCAAAAAATTTCTCCGGGGCGAATTCATAAGAAAATACTAGGTTAGGACGCGCATTGTCGCCGCCGCAAAATGGTTGCGCTTTATAGGTATTCCGCAGCGTAAGGCCGTTTGAGCGAACTCCCAAATTATGCTAGAAATGCCTCTCTTTTTTATACTAAGAGACTATGCATAATTTTATTATTTTTCTTGGGGTATCTTGCTTTCTGCTTCAACCATCAATCTCCCACTCCGGTGAAGAATTTCAACAATACTTTGATCTAAGATAGTAAATGACCTCCAAGCACATCGAAAAGATCTTAGAAAAACTAAAAAAATATCCTAATACAAAGTATGTGGAGAGTGACGATTCCATCACTATTCCGCCCCAAACGGATACAGGGTTTCATGTAACTTTTATTGATAACGGGGATAATTATATTGTGCATTTTGATGATTGGCATCAGCACTTTAAAGATGCTGAAGAGGCTCTCCTTTGTGTTGGGTTTGGATTATCAGATGTATGCCAAATAAAGGTCATTTCAAGAGGAGGTTTTGACTATCATTGGACAGTTCTAAGCCTACATGGTGGCAATTGGGTTGAGTATAGTAAGGTTGGACTGTTTCTCTTTCCTTTTTGGCACGCAAAATCAATTCGATATTTAAAGAATGATCTGATAAAAGGATAGTAATAATATTATTGAAATAAATTATACAACCAGATCTAATAATGAAAAAAACTTCCTTACTAATCTTTGTCCTCTTAATAACCCTTTCTGGAATTGTGATGGCTCTTCAATCAGAAGAGCAAACTCAGAGCAAGATTATTCCACTTGAAATCACAAACCCAATTAAAGTTGTATACCAAATCAACACCCATAAGATGAAACACAAGGTTAATAAAGGTGTTCACTACCTAACCTACTTAATGGATCATTATAAACGGTTAGGAATCCCGAAAGAAAATATAACTTTAGTAGCAGTTTTTTATGGTGACTCTATCTTTAGCCTACTTAAAGATCCCCACTTTAAAAATCGCAGTGGTCATGGGGGTCGCGGTCATCGCAATCCGAACGTTTCTGCAATTGAAACATTAATTAGTAATGGGGTTAAGGTCGAAGCTTGTAGTGAGTCCATGAGAATTAAAAAGATTCCACATTCTGAGCTACTTCCTGGAATAGATATTATCGAAGGATCTTATGTAAGGGTAATTGACTTACAACATCAAGGGTATGCGTACATTAAGTTTTTGTAATTATTTAAAAATTATTCGAAACTGTAATCTTGGTTGTCAGAAAAACTAGTATTAGATAGATCAATAGCTTTAGCTCCCTTCTCTACAGCTTGAAGGATAATTCTATCTACTGCGCATTCGATCCCGTCACCAGAAATTACAATATTATCTTCTCTAACTTCCTTTATTTTACCTATTGGAGAGATCACCACGGTATAGATAGTACCCTCACCCGGATCGTCAATTTCATCTTCTCTTCGAAAAGAGACCACAGCGCCACTATGCTGATCACCATTCTGAGCACCACCTTGAATAATTGTTATAGTAGCATCAGCAAAATAAGGTTGTGCGCTATTGATCCGAAAAGTATGAGGAGAGAGCTCAAGCATCATTAACGCTCTCTCCATTGGTGCCAAACGGGTCTTTAAAAAAGCATTAGAGGACACGATTGCAAATCCCTCCTCTTGAGAGCGAACAACTCGCCCACTGCAACGGATACGACTAGGGTCATCATCAAGAGCATGCTTAAGTTGTTTTATTGCACTAGTGATAAGATACTGAGCGTCTCGCCGAGTTGTAGAATACTGCAGATCTTCAGCGTTATAAGATAAACTGCCAGTTATAACTGAAGGTGCATATCTTGAACGAGATTTATCACTAAGATCAAAAAAGATTGTTCCATCAAACATCTTAGTTAATTGACACCGAAACCCAGCATTCGCTGAAACCGAGACATCCAAAAGCTGACACCCATACCCGGTGTTAGCAAATAACTTCTCCTTAATATCTATTAAGGCTGAAACAACCGGATCAGATACCGGTCCATCGGACATATGAGAGGAGAAATGAGTCACTAAACATCCATGACTTTACAACGTTACGACGATCTAATTTTGAGAGAGGGATACTATATATAGAGATGAATTCTTATTCAAATATCTAAAGCCGCTATATAAAGCTTCTCCTAAAGCCTCATAGGCGGGGTCTTTTTGCTATCTATCAAGACATCTTCATATTTAATACCCTCTTTTGTGCCAGATCTAGTAGCTAGCGCTACCTGGGAAGCATTAAATACATATGCAGGGTTTCCACTAGGCGGCATTACTATCATGGCTCCTGTCCCGGTAGCTTTATTTTGCAGATCCAAAAATTCTCGCTCAATCAGCTCTTTTAAAGCTAATTCGTTTTTATAAAATACATCTGGATCTCTCCTTAGTTCACTTCGCATCTCTGCGATAACAAATGATGATATCGCTGTTTTTAGAAAGGTTTCACCATGCCCTGTTGTTGAAAGACCACAAATTTCAGTGTCAGCATAAACTCCTGATCCAATAACTGGGGTGTCCCCTATCCGTCCATTAGATTTAAAACTTACACCTCCAGTAGAGGTTCCAGCACAGATGGATCCAGAGGCGTCACGCACGACACATCCAACAGTGCCGTGTTTATCAGTATGCTTGTCAGCATTCCGCTGAGATGAACCTTCAGAAGCATTACTAGAGACCTCCAGCGCTTTTTTCTTTTCTATCATCTCCTTTACAAATGGTGCGATCAGCTCCTCATGTGACTTTACGAGACCGTACCTCTCCTTTAACTCATCAGCTCCTTTTTCAAGATTCGTCATCATCTCATGAGTCCAAACAGTCAGTAGATTTTTACCGGGTGTAAGCATATCTAGGACTATAAGGGATGGATACTTAACTTTACGGCAGTTAATAATTGAAACAAAATCTCTGTTGCCACGCATTAGCCCAACATCAGTGAGAACGATTCCATGGACGTTTGGATATCCACCATAGCCAGCGTTGAAATACTGATTTCCTTCTAAAACTTTTAGGGCTGCAACAACTGCCATCTCACCAGGCTGATCGCTAGCCAAAGCTTTCCAAGCAGCATCGAGAGCTTCTTTTAGAACAGGTAATTTTTTTTGTCCGTGATCTTTGCCAATACCTCCAGCTCCACCATGTATTATTACTGAAAGATCTTTACTCATACTAAATTCTATTAATCTCTAAATATTTCAAAGCCTGCTCTAAGAAATCAATGTGGTACATATCTTCAGCTATTAGAACAGTTGCGAAGGTGCCATTTACTGACAACATATCACAATCATACGGAAAAACATGATTAATTGAAGTGCCATTATAAATTAATGAACCCATACGATTTACTAATTCAGTAAATGAACAAGGTGATGTTTTTGCTTTAAAAAACTTCCAAAACTGAACTTTGCCTATCTGCTGTTCAACTTTATTTACCAGAGCATGAGTATATGTAGATCCATTTACCCGCGCATTATTCTCTGTCGGATAAATTCCCTGCTCAGCAATAATATAATCAATACCAAGAACTCCACAGTATCCATCAGATGTCATTTTCTCTACTACCTTGAGAGAATTCTGGGTCATCTGATTATATGTACGATCAGAAAAATACTGCCCTTTTAGATTTCCAGCATGCTTTAATCCCTCGAAAAGTTGTGCTGTTATTCCAAGATGATGAATATTGCCTTTGCGATCAATCGCCCATTGATCATTTGGTGAAGCGATAACTTCAAGCATTGGTTCGATTAAAAGTTTTTTATCCTGATTTTTTTTAATCTCTGCATAAATAGATCCTATATCTGATGTTTTTGCTTCAAAGGTAGAGCTTCCAGCGGATCCCTGCTCTCCTCGAATAATCACTCTTCCATAGTCTTTAAGCAGTGAAGAAATCAACTCTTCAAGCACCTCATAATCTAAAACATCTTCATGATCTAGTTCATGGGTAATGCCACCAACAACATCAAGCCCAAGTTTTCTACACTCTTCTTTAAATGATCCCTTGTTAAAGTACTTACTACAGACTCCGGCCTCCGCACCAAAAAGCTCCGCCTCTAAAAGATCTGTACACTCTTTCTCCTTTGCTCCAGAATAAAAAGGAACAAACACTGGGGTTCGTCCACTCTCTTTGATTATTTTTTTTATAGGATTGGGATCAGAAAGGATTAGATCGCTAAGGATCTTATCCGTCCCTTTATACCCATAAGCATGAACATACTTTGGGCCGAATCCTAAGTTTCGTAACCATTGATAATATTCCTTATCTAAATCACCTGTAAGGACAACCAAATCTTCCTCATTTGCAACTGGCAGGGCTCGTGCGCACTTGGCATAACTATACGGATTTAATCTAGCAAAAACCTCGCGCTGGGGTTCTGATAAAATATCTGAGGCAAAAATAACTAAATCAGAAGCGCTATCAGATATTGATGTTCTAAACTTACTATGTCCTGGAATTATTTTCATTGCGCTACAATCTTATCCTTTAACTTATCCTCTAATCTTATACTTTTTTTAGAAATTTTTTCTGTTTGCACGAAGACACCAACCAATCAACTAAACGACTAATGACCGGTTGACCAGATAGTTTCTCAAGTCTGTCATACCCCCCTATATTACCTGCATTAATTTCACTTAAAATCCACTGACCATCATCATCCTGTAAAAAATCATACCCCAATGTAAAGACCCCGCGCTCCTGAAAGTAAGACACAGTATTTAACACAATCTCTTTTTCCCTGGTTGTTACTGTTGCAGGTACACCTTTAGCACCGGAAGTTATATTATGCACCCAACTACCAGTTGTTGATTGCCGAATATACCCACCATAGATCTCACCATCAACAACGTGAACCCGCTTATCCCCTGCTCCGATGTTTTTTAAAAAGCGTACTAACTGAAACTGATCACAATTAGGTGTAAATAATGTCTGAAATAGATCCTTAGCATTAGCAAAACTTTTAAGGCCTTGAGTTGTATTATCACTATAGACTTTTCCATCTTCACTCGATCTTTCGCGCCAAACCTTATAAACTCCCTTTCCTCCGTAGCTCACATTTTGCTTTACAACAATTACAGTATGCTTATTTAAAAACTGCTCTGCCTCAGTAGGATCATTTGTAAATATATATTCCGGCATATATGAGGCTGCAATCTTATGTAAAAAACCTCTTCCATCAAATTCAATTAAAGATGAGGGTCGATTGACGAATTGAACTCTATTTTGAGCTCTCTCTTCAAACTCTGAAAGCCTGGATAAATATCCACTAGGAAACGGTTTATCTGATCGATCAAAGATAAGATCGAAGTCCTTAATATTCTGGCCCTCTGTTACATTTTGATCCAATGCAAGAAACTCCTCATAAGAGAGAGGTTGCATCACAGGCACAGTCAGCAAATCTCCATTTGCCGCTGGGACATTACATGGCATGTGAAATAGCTGAATCTCTTTATCTTCCGCAAATCGTCGATATAGCTCTACTGTGGTATCAAAAGCAGGGTGTGTTGTTGGGTCCGTAATACAAAGTAGCTTCATTTTAAAAGAACTCTACTCACTCCGATTCTTTGCTGTTCTTGAGATACAGGCAACTAATTCATAACGGGATGAGATTACAAACATCCATACATCATTTACTAAGACTTTATGTCCTTTTCTATACTTAGGCTTTAAGTATGAAATTACCTTTGCCGTCTCAATTGGCTGCGCTGTCTGAACTATATCAATGAGCTGCTCAATATAATGTCGAACAGTTTTTGGGCCTTTTGGTTGCTTGATAAAAGCTGGTGATTCCAAAGCTTCATTGATAAAACCAACAACGGCCTCACCACTAAGAGCATGTTTAACACCGTTGATTAAGAGTGTTCCTACATTTTTATTTTTTCTGTTGAATATTTCAAAGCTGCCGATCCGACCTCGTGTCGCTCTACCAAGATCGATTGCAATCTCATCACGAATCATAAAGTAAAAATTCTTACCATAAACATGATAGAGCCCCGCTAATCTCCTAGCTTGAAGCAAAATATAAAAACCGGAACGTTGTAGAACGACAAGATTTTCGCCATCCTTTTCAAACCGCATTGGACGAACTGGCTCTTCCTCTATCTTTACTAACTTAGCTTTTCTAAGTATCTGAATAAAAGCTCTGGCGGCATCACTTAAACTCAAAGTGGCCCGAGGATAAAACTTGGCAATTTTTTTAGAGTTACGGGCAAGTTTCATAAAGTGCCTAAGCCCAATCAGAGATACGGTAACCTCTTTATCCCGAACAGTGACTATCAATTCTAGTCCTGCTTTACCCTGTGTTGAACGAACCCCATCAACTTCAGTAAAAAGAGGGTCGGAAGGGTGCAGATAATCAAAAGCTGAATTTGGAGAACCAAGGTAATAAGGCAATCGATATTGAGGAGGATTTTGTATAACGGCTGGGACAAAGTATCCACAAAGACACTTCTTACCTTCTAGTAAATAAAATCGCTCTGGTGCATCAGTATTGAAAAGTTTTTTAACTAGCTTTCCTTCCTTAATTTCCTCTTTAACTTCATCCCCTGTTTTTTCTCCTGCCTTTTCCTTTAACCAGGTACGGTAGAAATCTAAGATCTCAGTTTTTTTTGTCAGACTAAAAAATAGGCCCTGTGGGGTAATTCTGTACGACTCTTGAAACGTAACTAGAGGAATTTTTTTTATGGTTTCTTCAATAAATGGAAGTTGGGTAAAGATTGGTTCTTCTTTAACAGGAGCTGGTTCTTTACTCTCGTCTTTACTCTCGGGTGAGACATCAGATAGCGGCTCAGCAGGTTCTTTTGATTCAAGAACCTCTGCCACTGGCACAGACTCTGATACAGTATCTGACACAGTATCCGGCACAGCCACTGAGACTACCGCTTCTTGTTGAAGACCTTCCTCACTCATACACTATCCAAGGTATAGTACCTGAAAATTAATCCCTCATATTATGCCTACTTAAGCGAGGATCTTCAAGTATACCGAAACAGGGCAAAACCTGTTATGGCTGAAGATGCTATATCTGTTTAAATCGAATCATTCACTTAAACTCTGACATCTTAGAAGACATAAATGGAACCAAAAAACTTTCTCTTTGTCTCCTTGGATGGCCTTATTAGTGACACTGCTTGGCAGGTGGTCAAAGAGGGTCACAATGTAAAGTATTATATCGATGATGTGGCCGAGAAAGAGATCGGGGATGGCTTCGTACCTAAGACCAACAACTGGCGAGAAGAGGTAGACTGGGCTGATACCATTATATTTGATGATGTGCTTGGTCAAGGCACAATTGCCCAGGAGTTGCGGCTTAAAGGAAAATTTGTAGTCGGCGGCACTCCATATACAGATCGGCTTGAGGATGATCGCGCTTTTGGCCAAGAGGAACTAAAGAAAGTCGGAATTCCAATTATCCCCTACCAAGATTTTAGCTCCTTCGATGAAGCTATTCAGTTTGTGCAGGCTAATCCTTGTAAGTATGCGATCAAACCAAGTGGAGAAGCACAGAACTTTAAACGATTACTTTTCGTAGGTGAAGAGGAGGATGGTCTTGATGTTATCCAGATGCTTAGTGC
>CAZFXN010000004.1:68175-82307 GCA_964523015.1 uncultured Bdellovibrionales bacterium
AAAAAACTTTATGCTGATAGAATAAAGGTCTTTCAACTACAAAGACGAGTTATCGGTGTAGAAGTTGCAGTTGGCGCGTTTTTTAATGGGAAAGAATTTGTCTATCCAATTAATGTAAATTTTGAGAATAAGAAATTATTTCCTGGCAATATTGGTCCATCGACTGGCGAGATGGGAACATCGATGTTTTGGAGTGATCCAAACAAGATGTTTAATATTACCCTTAAAAAATTAGAACCAAAACTGGCCCTAGAAGGGTACGTTGGATACATAGACCTAAACTGTATTGTAAATAATAATGGAATTTACCCACTAGAATTCACTGCTCGCTTTGGATATCCGACAATTAGCATTCAACAAGAGGGATTAATTACACCGATTAGCGAGCTACTTTACGAGCTGCCGCGCGGTAACATGCAACGGTTTAAAGCAAAAAAAGGATTTCAAGTTGGAGTAAGAATCATTGTGCCTCCATACCCTTTTGATGACAAAGAGGCGTTTGAAACATATTCACAGGATGCCGCGATACTGTTTAAGCGTCCCCAAAAAGATGGCATTCATATTGAGGATGTAAAAATTGTAAATGGTGAGTGGTTAGTCTCAGGTACTTCAGGTGTGATCTTAATTGCTGTTGGTACTGGGCAAACAATGAAGCAAGCTCAAGCTCAAGCCTACTCCAGGGTTAAAAATGTAATTATCCCTAGCATGTATTACCGAACTGACATTGGCGATCGCTGGGCAGAGGATAGCGATAAACTCCATAATTGGGGGTATTTGAGGGAGTCGTAATTAAGGGTTCTGCTCTTTATCTCCTATTAGCTACTACCTATTGCTAATAAGCTACTAATAAGCTACTATAACTACTATGTCTTCGTTTTTACAGCGATTTCTTGATAATATAACTATTCCACCTGCAACGAGCTGGCTCCTCGGATCCTGTATGGAAGCTAGAGGGAAACAGACTCTTTGGCTTCGAACTACCCCTGAAGTATTAAAAGCACTTAGGGATGTGGCTGTTATTCAATCATCTGAATCATCAAATAGAATCGAGGGAGTAACCGTTGATGAGAAAAGATTACTCCCTCTTCTCAGTAGAAAAGTTACGCCTCGCGATCGATCAGAAGAGGAGGTTTTTGGTTATAAGAAGGCACTTGATTGGATCCATGCAAAACATGATTCAATTGAAATCACTCCCAGAACAATTAAGAAATTGCATAAAATTTCACAATCTGGTTTTTCTGGGGATGCCGGAGAATGGAAGAAAAGAAATAATGAAATTATCGAGATACTTCCTAATGGCAGAAGACAGGTTCGATTTATTCCTGTACTTCCAGAGGATACTCCACAGGCAATTGAAGATTTATGTTTAGCTTATAAAGATCTAAAAGGAGGAGGTGCGCTTCCTGACCTACTTGGCATTGCAGCATTCATACTTGATTTTCTTTGCATACATCCATTTCGTGATGGAAATGGAAGAGTTTCTAGATTGCTCACATTACTGCTCCTTTATCAGATGGGATACTACGTTGGTTTATACATTAGTCTAGAGCGGATCGTCGAAAATTCTAAAGATAGTTATTATGAAACTCTTAAGCAAAGTTCTCAAAATTGGGCATCATCTAAGCATGATATTATTCCATTTTGTCACTATTTTTTAGGCCTTATTAAAGCAGCCTATCGAGAACTTGAAGATAAGGTGGCTGTTGAAATAGGTGGTGGGAAATCGAATCTTATTCTTCAGGAAATAGCTACTATGGCAGATGAGTTTTCTTTTGCTGAACTCAAAGAACAGGTAACAAATGTTAGCCCTCAGCTTGTAAAAAAAGTTTTATCTAAGATGAAAGCAGAGGGTCTAATTACTGTCAGTGGAAAAGGAAGATCCGCCAAGTGGCGAAAAATATCTTAAGGTCTTAATAGGGACGGTGCCTAAGCACCGTCCCCTATGATTAGATCAACCCAGCCAATGACTCTAATGAGCTTTGACCGATTCTAAATTTGCCTTCATCTACAACTGGCTCTTCGCTCTCTACTTTTACGCGGCGAGCACTGTATTGTGACATACCTGAACCAGCAGGGATCAATCGACCCATGATGACGTTCTCTTTTAAGCCACGCAGTGTGTCCACTTTGCCACTGATCGATGCTTCAGTAAGCACCTTGGTGGTTTCTTGGAAACTTGCTGCTGAAATAAAGGAGTCAGTTGTAAGAGATGCTTTAGTAATACCAAGCAATAGCGGCTCATATGTAGCAGCCTTGCCTTTCTCAAGCTGAATCTTTTGATTAACTTTATGGACCTTGTGACGTTCCACAAAATCACCAGTTAAGTACTCAGTATCTCCAGCATCAGCAATACGAACTCTCTTAAGCATCTGGCGAACAATTACCTCCATATGCTTATCGTTAATTCGCACACCTTGCAGACGGTAGATCTCCTGGATTTCGTTAACTAAGAATGCGGCAAGTGAATGAGCACCCTCAATTCTTAAAATATCATGCGGATTACTTGCACCGTCAGTTAATGCTTCACCAGCTTTAACAATATCTCCCTGCTGAACACCGATATGCTTATTCTTAGCTGCTAGGTATTCAACTGGATCGCCGATTTCAGGGGTAACAACAATTCGTCTCTTCCCTCTAAAATCCTCACCAAATGAAACAACACCATCAACTTCAGCAACAACACACGGATCTTTTGGTTTTCTTGCTTCAAATAGTTCTACTACTCTAGGCAGACCACCGGTAATATCCTTTGTTTTTGTGGTAGCACGTTCACGCTTAGCGATAATGTCCCCCGCGTCGATATCAGCGTTATGCTCTGCAGCAACACGAACACCAACTGGCAAGTTAAACACTCTCTGCTCACCACTCTCACCATGAATAACAATTCTTGGACGAAGATCAGTGCTCTTATCCTTTGGAGGAATAATTTCGTTTTCAACGAAACCAGTTCGCTCATCGGCACGTTCTTCCATCGTCAACTCGTTAATATCCTGCCACTCAATTCGGCCAGCAAGATCAGAGAGAATTGGAATCGTAAATGGATCCCATTCAGCTATTAACTGATTAGCATTAACATCCTCACCCTCTTTAACCCTAACTCGGGCACCGTAAACTAGAGGATGACGCTCACGCTCTCTTTGATCATTTGGATCGATAACAAGAACTTCTGCCTTACGACTCATGACTACCTGAGTTCCATCACGACGGGCTACAAGTTTGCAGTTCTCAAACTTTACCTGTCCAGGGAAGCGAGCTTCCAAGGATGTCTGCTCGGCGCGTCCGCTAACGGCACCACCGATATGGAAGGTTCTCATAGTTAACTGAGTTCCTGGCTCACCGATTGATTGAGCTGCTATAACTCCAACAGCTTCACCGATGTTAACTAGATGTCCACGTGCTAAGTCACGACCGTAACAAAGGATACAAACACCTCTTTCAGAGTCACAAGTTAGGGCCGAACGAATCGTTACCCTATCAAGACCAGACTCAGTAATAATGTCACATTTTGCTTCGTCGATCTCTTGGTTACGTTTTACTAAGATATCATTGGTAATCGGATCACGGATGTCTTCTAAAGCCACACGACCTAAGATCCTGTTTGCTAATGATTCAATCTCTTCACCACCCTCAGTTAGAGAGGTAACTTCAAGTCCCTCTGCTGTACCGCAATCAAGTTCAGCAACGATCACATCCTGTGATACGTCAACTAGACGACGGGTTAAGTAACCAGAGTTAGCAGTTTTAAGAGCTGTATCAGCTAGACCTTTTCGAGCACCGTGGGTCGATACGAAGTACTGAAGAACTGTTAATCCTTCACGGAAATTAGCCTTAATTGGGTTCTCAATAATCGAACCGTCCGGCTTAGCCATCAGTCCTCGCATACCAGCAAGCTGTCGAATCTGTTGACTAGATCCTCGAGCTCCTGAATCAGCCATCATGTATACTGAGTTAAATGATGGACCTCTTTTCTTCTCTCCAGTGAATTCACTTGTGAACTCTTCGGACGAGATAACAGCCATCATGTCTTCAGCAATCTTGTCTGCAACGTCAGACCAGATATCGATGACTTTATTGTAACGCTCACCAGCGGTGATAAGACCCTCTTGATACTGCATCTCAATTTCTTGAGCTTTGTCATCGGCTTTCTTTAGAAGAGTCACTTTTGATTGAGGAATAATCATATCCTTAATCGCAATTGAAGCTCCAGAAAGCATGGCGAATTTGAATCCAACGTCTTTCAATCTATCAGCTAGAATTACAGTTGCTTTATTTCCAGCTTCACGGAAAGCCTCATCAATTAATTGACTGATCTCTTTTTTCTTCATCAATTTATTGAAACGCTCAAATGGTAACGCCTTTGGCAATGCTTCATAGAGAAGTACTCGACCAACAGTTGTTGGGTACACTTTGCCATCAAGACGACACTTGATTGCAGCTTGCAGAGCAACTTCTTTTAATTCCCAAGCCAGGCGAACTTCATCGCTATTTGAGAAAATTTTCCCTTCTCCAAGAGCATAAGGACGCTCACGAGTCATGTAGTATAGACCCAATACGATATCCTGCGATGGAACAATAATTGGCTTACCATGTGCTGGTCCCAATATGTTATTCGTTGACATCATAAGAATACGGGTCTCTACCTGTGCTTCGACAGAGAGAGGAACGTGAACAGCCATCTGGTCACCGTCAAAGTCAGCGTTAAAAGCTGTGCAAACTAACGGATGCAATTGAATCGCTTTTCCTTCAACAAGGAGTGGCTCAAAAGCTTGAATACCCAAACGATGCAGCGTTGGTGCTCGGTTTAGTAAAACCGGATGTTCTTTAATAACTTCATCAAGAATATCCCAAACAATCGGCTTACCTTTTTCTACCATCTTTTTGGCACTCTTAATGGTAGTAACGTAACCGCGCTCTTCAAGCTTGTTGTAGATAAATGGCTTAAATAATTCTAAGGCCATCTTTTTTGGTAGACCACATTGGTGCAATCTTAATTCAGGGCCGATAACGATAACGGATCGACCTGAATAATCGACTCGCTTACCAAGTAAGTTCTGACGGAAACGTCCGGTCTTACCCTTAAGCATGTCTGATAGAGACTTAAGTGGTCTCTTGTTTGGTCCAGTGATAGTTCGTCCACGACGACCATTATCAAACAAGGCATCAACCGCCTCTTGAAGCATGCGCTTCTCGTTACGGATGATAATATCAGGAGAGCTAAGCTCTATTAATCTCTTTAGTCGGTTATTTCTGTTAATAACACGTCGGTAAAGATCGTTTAGATCACTGGTTGCAAATCTGCCACCATCAAGTGGGACAAGTGGTCTAAGATCAGGAGGAATAACTGGGACAGTTGTAAGCACCATCCACTCAGGACGGTTACCACTGGCCAAGAAAGATTTAAGGACTTTTAATCTCTTAATTAATTTTTTCTTTTTAGCTTCTGAAGTGGCCTCTTTTAACTCACCTGCTAATTGATCATGTAACGGTTGAAGCTCAATCTTTTCGAGCATAAGACGTACAGTCTCAGCACCCATACCAGCACCAAACCGAGATCCGTATTTTTCACGGGCCTGGCGGTATTCTTTCTCAGTTAAAAGCATTCCAACTTCTAACTCTGACTCGCCCATATCAGTTACAATATAGCTCTCAAAGTAGAGGATCTTTTCAAGATCACGAAGACCTATATCTAAGATCGTACCGATACGACTTGGTAAACTCTTTAAGAACCAGATATGCGCTACTGGACAGGCAAGCTCAATGTGGCCCATTCGCTCACGTCGAACTTTTGATTGAATAACTTCAACGCCACATTTTTCACAGACCACACCACGATGTCTCATGCGCTTGTACTTACCGCAGTTACATTCGTAATCTTTAGTTGGTCCAAATATTTTGGCACAGAACAGACCGTCTCGCTCAGTCTTGAATGTGCGATAGTTTATAGTCTCTGGTTTAGTTACCTCACCATGTGACCAGCTCTTCACTTTATCAGGGCTAGCCACTGATACTTTTAGAGCATTGAATTTGAGAGGATTTTTTGGTTTCTCAAATAAACTAAATAGATCATCCATAACTTAATGTCCTTCAATTAAACTATCACACACTCAAGATTAAAATTTCTCTCTTGAGTTAACTCAATATAGTTGCAGCAGATGGGGTTATCTCAGCATCTTCGATATCATCATCATCAGAAAGATCATCTTCATCAGATACATCCTCAATGAGTTCAACATCGAGTCCAAGTGCCATCAATTCTTTCATCATAACGTTGAAAGACTCTGGCAATCCTGGTTCAAGGATATGCTCACCCTTAACGATTGCTTCATACATTCGAGTTCGGCCCTGTACATCGTCAGATTTTACAGTCAAGAACTCTTGCAACGTATAAGCAGCACCGTAAGCTTCAAGTGCCCAGACCTCCATCTCTCCAAGTCTCTGTCCACCAAACTGTGCTTTACCACCGAGAGGCTGTTGAGTAACAAGGGAGTATGGCCCAATAGACCGAGCATGAATCTTATCATCAACCAGATGGTCGAGCTTCAGCATGTACATGACACCAATCGTCACCTTCTCTGAGAAAGGATCTCCAGTACGACCATCAAATAGCTGTGCCTGAGCATCAGCTGGTAATCCGGTATACTTTAAGAGATTAGTGATTTCAGTTTCATTCGCGCTATCAAATACAGGACAAGCAACGTGGAGTCCGTTCATCTGCTTTCTAGCTAGACGGAACGTATCATCGTCAGTAAGCCCAGTAATCATCTTTACGATAGATTCTTTTTGATAAGCTCCGCCTATGAAGGTTCGAAGCTGTTTAGCAACTTCTTTTTTCTGATCTTCAGTTGTGCCTAAACGATCGGCACCTGTTCGAGGATCAATAACTTGCTCAAGGATCTCTTTAACTCTAAATCCAACTTGATAAGCAGCCCATCCAAGATGTGTTTCTAAGATCTGACCAACGTTCATTCGAGAAGGAACGCCGAGCGGATTTAAAACAAGATCTACTGGAGTACCATCAGCTAGATAAGGCATATCCTCTTCCGGTACTACCTTGGAGAGAACACCTTTGTTACCATGCCGCCCAGCCATTTTATCACCAACCTGAATCTTTCGTTTGATTGCGATAAAAGCCTTAACCATTTTGATCACGCCAGGAGCAAGCTCATCACCCTCTTTGAGGCGCTTGATCTTGTCTTGAAGAGCGGCACGTTTGTTATTGATAAGCTGTCCAGTTCTAACAACGATCTCGTTGACCTTCTCTTGAATTTTCTCGTTACCGATCTGAATATCACGTAGATACTCAAATGGAGTCTCATCAATCAGTTGATCAGTTATAACTGTATCTTTAGCGATAAGCTGTTTTCTCTTATCATCGATCAATTTTGCAGAGATAGGTTTTCCACAGAGAAGCTCCTTAATCTGTTTAAGAGCAGCGTCCCTAAGAATGTTCATCTCATCACGTTGATCATGTTCGATACGCTCAATTTCGCGTTTCTCGATCATAAGAGTTCGTTCATCCTTCTCAGTTCCCTTTCGTGAGAATACCTGAGCAGAAATGATCGTTCCCTCAACACCAGGAGGTAGACGTAGACTTGTATCTCTTACTTCACCAGCCTTTTCTCCAAAGATAGCTCTTAGAAGTTTTTCCTCTGGGCTTAATTGAGTCTCGCTCTTTGGAGTGATCTTACCAACTAAGATATCACCAGGCTTAACTTCAGCACCTACGCGGATAATGCCGGATTCATCAAGATTACGAAGAGCGTCCTCACCTACGTTTGGAATATCTCTAGTAATTTCCTCTTTACCCAACTTTGTATCACGTGCAATACATTCGAACTCTTCGATATGTATTGAGCTAAAGATATCTTCTTTAACTAATCTCTCGCTAATTAAAATAGAATCTTCGAAGTTGTAACCATTCCAAGGCATGAACGCGACAAGCACGTTTTGTCCAAGGGCAAGCTCAGCCATATCAGTAGAAGGTCCATCAGCAATAACTTCATTGCCAACAACTCTTTCACCTGGGGCGCAAATTGGTTTTTGGTTGATACAGGTATTTTGGTTTGTTCTTCGATATTTTACTAAGTTGTAAATATCAACACCAGTATCAAGTGGATTATCAGTAGTTTCATCAGCTTTGATAACAATTCGATCAGCATCAACTGAAACAATCGTTCCAGGTCGCTGAGCAACAACTGTAGCACCAGAATCGCGAGCAACAACTGCCTCCATACCGGTACCTACAAGAGGTGCCATAGTACGTAGACAAGGCACAGCCTGTCGTTGCATGTTCGATCCCATGAGAGCACGATTGGCGTCGTCATTCTCAAGGAACGGAATTAATGCAGCAGCCACACTGACTAACTGTTTTGGACTCACGTCCATCTTAGTTACTTCATCTGACACTGCCATAACGTAATCGTTATTCTTACGAGCTGGTACAGTTGGATCAGCAAACTTTGATTTGCTATCAAGCTTAACCTGACACTGAGCAATTACTTCTCTCTCCTCTTCAAGAGCAGATAGATAGATAATATCATCAGTGGCTTTATGATTGTTATCAACGATACGGTAAGGTGTTTCGATAAATCCGAAATCATTTATCCGTGCGTGTGTAGCCAAGGATGAGATAAGACCGATATTCGGTCCCTCCGGTGTCTCAATAGGACAGATTCGTCCGTAGTGAGTTGGATGTACGTCACGTACTTCAAATCCAGCGCGATCACGAGTCAGACCTCCTGGCCCAAGGGCAGAGAGACGACGCTTATGAGTTACCTCAGAAAGCGGGTTTGTCTGATCCATAAATTGTGACAGCTGAGAAGATCCGTAGAACTCCTTAACAACTGCAGCAACTGATTTGTAGTTGATCAAATCTTGAGGCACTAAAGTATCGATATCTTGCATACCCATGCGCTCTTTTACAGCACGCTCTAAGCGAACAAGACCAATTCTGAACTGATTCTCGATCAATTCACCAACCGCACGAACACGTCGGTTACCAAGATGATCGATATCGTCTATTGTATAATGCAACGGATTGTTAGCGCTCTTAAGCTCAAGCAAATAACGAACTGCTTCCTTAATGTCGTTCTCTGACAATACACCCTGCTCAACAGGAGGAGCTTCCTTACCGTGAGCGATGTAAAGCTTATGGTTAAGCTTTAATCTACCAACAGAAGAGAGATCATATCGATCTGGGTTAAAGAATAAATTCTTAAATGCTGCCGCAGCAGTCTCTGGACGTGGTGGATCTCCTGGACGTAAACGACGATAAATCTCAATCAGGGCCTCTCGAGCAGGAGTGTTCACTATTCGAGAATATAGATCTTCAGCTTCTGGGCTAAGCTTATCAGACATCAGAGTTCTCCATAGAGAATCTCCGATATGATTGTCCTCTAGATAGAGAACTCGAATTTCATTAGTACCAGCTTCTCGAATCTCAGTGATATTGCCTTTAGCAACGACATCACCTTTAGAATTAACTTTATCAACAGTTAGATCATCACCGGCGTTAGCAACTACCCTAAACTTCGCAAGAAGCATCTTTAGATCGTCATCGCTCATATCTTGAAGCGGTTTTACAATCTGCTCTAAGATTTTTTCCCAACCAATAACTATCTCACCTTTGTCAGCTAAAACATCACCACTTCTTGGATGTACAACTTTAATCGTTGCTTCAATAACTGTATCTGCAATCTTAAACAGGGCTAAAGTTTCTGGATCAACATCAACCTCTTTGATCTTAGATTCTTTCATTCGGCGAACTACCGCGCGATTAAACTTCCCACCTTTTTTAACAAGGATCTGACCATCGTTATCCTTAATCTGCTTAAAGGCCTTCTGTCCTTCAAGCTGTCCAGGAATAAATAGTTTTGTAACATCACCGTTCTTAGCGAAGGTAATGGTGTCAGTTCTGTAATAGGTATTTAAAATGTCATCAGCCGACATGCCAAGGGCACGCAATAGGACTGAAGCGTGTAACTTACGACGACGATCTATTCGCACATGAAGTAGATCTTTAATGTCGAACTCTAAATCAAGCCAAGATCCACGATACGGAATTACTCGAGCAGAATAGAGAAGTTTTCCAGATGGATGACTTTTCCCTTTATCATGAGAGAAAAATACACCAGGCGATCTATGAAGCTGACTAACAACAACTCTCTCGGTACCGTTGATCATGAAGGTACCTTTGTCTGTCATCAAAGGAATTTCACCGAAGTAAACAGTATCTTCTTTAAGAGCACTTAGAGTTTTCTGCCCTGTATCTGCATTTGTTTCCCATAATACAAGTTGGATTGTAACTCTTAATGGAGCAGCCCAAGTCATGCCTCGGTCACGACATTCATCAACATCGTACTTTGGTGTTCCTAATTGATAGGAAACATACTCTAAAGATGCATTGCCATTGTAATCTGAGATCGGGAATACCGACTTGAATACTTTTTGTAGGCCGTTCTCCTCTCGCTTGTCCGGCTCAACGTTAGTTTGTAGAAATTTCTCGTATGATTTTTTCTGCACCTCGATCAAGTGTGGGATCTCAGCGGTCTCGGTGATTTTTGAGTAGTTATGACGTAAGCGAAAGCTTGTCTTAACTTGGGATTGGTTATTTGATTGTGATGCCATAGTTCCCGTTCAAGGTGTTAAGTGTAAATAAAATTAACTAAATAAAATAGCATTGCCGACTTCAAAATTACCTGGCAACATCAGCCACCGAGATGGCTAGTTGCTAACATCAAATGCTAATAGCAATTACTGTTAGCAAGAGCAGAGACAAAAGCAAAAGCGGACGAAGGACAAATCTGTGCGCCCAACACCCTAGTGCTAATCATCTCGCTGATCATCTTCTTTTCAGTCGCTGACTTTTTAGTCTCAGACGACTTAAGATTGATGATATTTTTTTGATTGTAGTAAAAGCTCAAAGCAACTCAGTCAATGCTGTCAGTCAACGCTGTGATTTTCTCCTTCTCAATTTTTTAAGTTCAATTTTTAAGTAGAACTAAAAAAGTCAAGAAAAATTAATTACCATCACGAAGTCTGATCAAACCAGTCCGATCAAACATGAAACAAATCCAGTAATCTAGGCTATTTACTATAGACAAGAGCACTGTTTGTCAACACTACCGGACCCTCCCTGCCATCTACTGCTGCGATGATTAATCACCACTGCAGATAAACAGCGCAAAAACTTTATAGAACAGGAGCTCAATTAAAAGCCCCTGTCTATAATAGAATCTACTTAAGAGTGGACTTAGCGCCAGCTTCGTCAAATTTCTTTTTGAGAGCTTCTGCATCAGCTTTTGACAATCCTTCTTTGATTGTCTTAGGAGCTGCGTCAACTAGATCCTTTGCTTCTTTTAAGCCAAGGCCAGTAGCTTCTCTAACTACTTTAATTACCTTAACTTTTTCAGCACCGGCTTCATCTAGATGAACGGTAAACTCCGTCTTCTCCTCTGCAGCAGCGGCTCCAGCACCTGCTGGACCTGCCATCATGGCAACTGGGGCAGCAGCAGATACACCGAGCTCCTCTTCAAGCTCTTTTACAAGCTTCGCAGCGTCCATGAGTGACATGTTTTTGATAAAACTCTTTACATCCTCACTCGTCACATTACTCATTTTATCACTCCTTCCTTATTAAAATTATGGATACAAAAATTTAACTTATCTTCCTTACGATTTCCCTTCACTCTCAAGCTTCGCCTTGTATGCACCAAGTAAACGAACCATCTGAGAACCAGGAGCTTGTAACAACCGAACAACTTGCGTTGCAGGTGCGCTAAGCAGTCTGAGAAGTTTTGACAAGGTTTCTTCACGGCTAGGCAGATTAGATAATTCCTCTACACCCTTAGTGTCTAGAAACGCACCATCAAACCAAGCTCCCTTAATCTGGAGCTTTCCATTTTCCTTGGCAAACTTTGTAAGGATCTTAGCTGGACCAACTATGTCAGTCTCAGAGAATGTCAACATGCTTGGGCCTACAAGAAGGTTAGCAAGTTTCTCTACATCAGCAGGTGAATCATCTTTATACACCTCTTTAATCACTAGTTTTGCGAGGGAATTTTTAGTAACCCTAGCAGTCGCCTTAACTTTACGAAGCTCTCTTCGAAGCTTTGTCATGTCAGCAACGGTCAATCCCTTATAATCGGCTAACACTGAGATTTGCGACTTAGAAAATCTATCTCTAAGTAACGTTACCTCTTCTTGTTTCTCTTGTTTATTCATTGCGCCTCTATCTTTAAACTCAGCCTTTAAACTAAATTGACCACCACTACATTGATCGTAACGGCTCTATATCAAGCTTAATTCCCGGACCCATAGTTGCAGACATATAACATGTCTGCAGATACACACCCTTACTCGTCTGTGGTTTCGCCTTTGCAATTGCCTGAATAAAAGCCACAGCATTCTCACGGATCTTCTCAGGACCAAAGGAGATCTTTCCGATTGAAGCCTGAACAATTCCAGCTTTCTCAACTTGAAAATCTGCTCGACCTGCTTTGATAGCGGCAACTGTCTTTGAGATATCAAACGTAACAGTTCCAACCTTTGGGGATGGCATAAGACCACGTGGTCCTAAAACTTTACCAAGCTTTCCAACCTGGCCCATCATGTCGGGTGTTGCAACAACGCTATCGAAATCCATAAATCCACCGAGAACTTTCTCTACTAGATCTTCTGCACCAGCAATATCAGCTCCGGCATCCAGTGCTTCCTTAACTTTGTCGCCTTTTGCAAACACAGCTACTCGTACATTTTTGCCGCGCCCATGTGGCAATCCTACAGAGCCACGAACGTTCTGATCTGCTTTTTTAGGATCTACCCCTAACTGAATGCAGATCTCGATAGATTCATCAAACTTAGCTGAGCCAGTTTGACAAACAATCTGAGTTGCTTCGTCCAGAGAGTAAGCCTTCAACGGATCCACTTTACTTTGGACTGCTTTATATCTTTTGCTCACGGTTGCCATTTAATCCTCTTTGAAAATCTAATCTAAACTATCTCAATTCCCATATTTCGAGCTGTTCCAGCGATAATCTTGCAAGCTGTATCAACATCGTAACAATTAAGATCTGATAATTTTTTCTCAGCAATCTCTTTCAATTGAGATCTGGTTACCTTGCCCACTTTATCTCTATTTGGAACACCTGAACCCTTGTCAGCTTTAGCTGCTTTTAAAAGCAAAAATGAAGCTGGCGGTGTTTTAAGTTCAAAAGTAAATGATCGATCATTGTAAACACTGATAAGAACAGGGGTGATCTCGCCAGCATTTTTTTGAGTTCTTGCATTGAATTGCTTACAAAACTCCATAATGTTTACACCATGCTGTCCAAGTGCTGGACCAACTGGCGGTGCTGGATTTGCCTTTCCTGCTTCAATCTGAAGTTTGATAGTTGTAACTATTTGTTTTGCCATTTATTCACTCGCCTAATATTCAAAACTAAAATTTGCACTAAAATTTATTGCCAATAAGCAACTGATTATCCAATCCTTTCAACTTGAGCAAAATCCAACTCAACCGGTGTTGCTCGTCCAAAGATACTGATAAGTACTCGCAGTTTACCCTTCTCAGGTCTAACTTCATCAACGGTACCGTTGAAGTCAACGAATGGTCCATCAATAACCTTGATACTCTCGCCTTGATGAAAGCTCATACTTGCGCGGGTAGTTGTTGCTCCCTCTTTAACCTGCTGAAGTAACCTTGCTACCTCTTCCGCAGTCAACGCATCTGGGCTTGTCGCATCACCAACAAATCCAGAAACCTTTGGTGTCTCTTTGACTAAGTGCCAAGTGTCTCGGTTCATATCCATCTGAACCATCATGTAGCCTGGATAAAATTTCTTCGTGCTGGTCTTTTTCTGACCACGAACCATCTCAACTACCTGCTCCTGTGGCACAAGACAGGCACCGAAACCCTGTTCCATGTTGTGGCTCTTGATTCTCTCAGCTAACGCAATTTTTGCTTTCTGCTCAAAGCCTGAGTAGACGTGAACGACATACCATTCCATGCCCTCTTTAACAGAGGAGGTGTCATTAATTAGAGGTTCTGGTTTCTTTGGCTTTTTATCTTTTGCTGACTTAGTCTCTTCAGTTGGTTCAGTCTCTTCAGTTGGTTCAGTCTCTTCAGTTGGTTC
>CAZFXN010000004.1:82407-85571 GCA_964523015.1 uncultured Bdellovibrionales bacterium
AGTCTCTTCAGTTGGTTCAGTCTCTTCAGTTGGTTCAGTCTCTTCAGTTGGTTCCGCAGCTGTTTCAGCAACAGGATCAGCCACAATATTATCATCGCTCTCAGTAAAAGCTACGACCTCAGCATCCTCACCTTCCAAAGATGGATCTATTGGAGATGGATCTATTGGAGAAGGATCTATTGGAGAAGGATCTATTGGAGAAGGGCTAGCCTCAACGGCGCCACTATCAGCAGCACCATCAACATCGCCATCCACAGAATCCTTAACAACTTCTATCTTCGTTGCTTCTGACTCTTCTGAGCTTTCAATCTCTACTTGTTCGTTCTGATCATCCATGCCAATCACAGTCCAGTAACGATTTAAATCTATTCAAAACAACTATATTTATTTAAACAAAAACAGCCTTAAATAAAAACAGTCCTGTTTAAACACTTAACTATAAAAACTTCAAATGAGGCCTAAAAAATACTTGGCAAAATACTTAGTAAATACTGAGTAATTATTGAAGCCTCTCTACTCTTTCCCTAAAGTCTGATTACGTCCAATGACGTTAAATCAGGTCCAAATTAGTTCAAAAACGCCTGCATTAATCTATAGAACACAAGGTCCAATAGACCTAGGTATGTCGCCACAAGAACCATCATAAACATAACGACCATGGTCGCCTGTATTGCTTCCTGCTTTGTTGGAAATGTAACCTTTTTTAGCTCAGACCAACTATCCTTAAGAAAGGACATGCTGGCACCAACCGTGGTTGAATCATTTCCATTTACGTCAGACATACTCTACCTGCTTAGCGCTGAATTTCGATGGACATTGCATTACGGTGGAGAAGCGTAAGAGTCAGAAAGACCCTACACACCGGAAAACATTGCCTAAATTAAGATCATTAGGGCTAAGATCGCAGGATAATAGCAAAAACTATATGACAGGTCAAACATCTCCACGGAGCCAATATTGGTCACAATAAATGTTACAAAAAAAGAACAGAAAAGGATTAATTGAACTGTTAACAGCAACCAAAAACACAAAATGTCAAAAGAGAAAATTCCGGACCCCCCTTCCCTATCTGTTCCTGTTCCGAAAGCTCCACCTGCAAATAGGCCAAGCAAAGTCGACGCCGACATCGTGTCTACTCCGAGAACTTACCCAGAGTTCGTCAGTGCTACGGTCAGTCATCTTTTGATGTTTAATGTCAAAACGTTCAACGATCCGAGTTGGCGTCAGGTTCTTAACCTGCTTCAAACTAGGCTCAAAACCTCTCTCGGGGCGGGACATGAGAGAAATGATCTTGTTCGTCGACTCGATCAATTCATGACCGATTTTCAAAAAGCGCTTGCTGACTACGGAAATCGATCAACTCCTCCGACCAGAGCTGAGCAGGAGACATGGATCCTAAGAAACGTCACTACTCTCATCGTGCACTTCTCTAAGGTGCAAACTCCTAATTAAGAGAGATGAGAGTGAATCAATCCCTTATGGGATGATTTCGCACGGGGTTTTGATTACAGGTTTACCAAGCTCTGAACCCCGAGCATGATTTATATTATTCGTTTTATATTATTTCTTTAGGGAGATCTTCAGCTTGAAAATTCGCTCCTGGTGAGTGCTAAAAAAGAGTATTCCCGCAGTGCAGATTCGAGAGCTCCTTTAAAGGGAGTTCGACCTGCACCGCGGGAAACGTACCTACAACCTCTCCACCGACCTCTCCACCGTCTCGAAAAGGTCGCGCTCATTGAGTGTTCCCCATTCTTGAAGGATCGATCCGCCGAACTCAGTGATGATCGACCGGTCCCCTGACTGAACGACTCCATCCGTCAGCAGCATCTCTGCCACGGACTGGTCGGCCAGGGTAACGATCTCTCTGACGTAGTTCGGATCGGTCACCGACACCCGGTGGATGTTGGAGATCTCCTCCCAACGAAGCACACCTTCGTGGGCCATGTCCTGCAACTGCAGCCACAACCCATCCCAGAACATTCCACTTCTGTGTGACAGTGGATAGTCTGCGAGCACGATGGGGATCTTTCTTGGGATCGCCGTCTTGATGTGATCGCAGAGTTGACCATCAGCACTGGCGCGGAAGAACTCCTCCCCGGTACCGAGGCCTCCTGGCTCGACAATGATCAGCTGCGGCACGCCGATTGTTGACATCATCGGTGTTCTCACATACAGAGTGTCGATTGGCCAAGTCGTGTTCTCAGAAGGACAGAAACCATGCGGCTTCTCCTTCCCGATGAACAACAGGACTCGGCCCATTGTCGACTTCCACCGTTGCATCAGTTCGAGGTCGTTGGCGATCTGAATCGCCTCAAACCAACCCTTTGCGAACGTCTCCATGCGTCCTGGGCCCCCACCACTCATGTGAGAGAACCCGAGAAAGCTGAGAGCAGCGGTCAGCTGCTTTGTCGGCTCCTGAAAAAGACTTCCTCCGAAATCACCCTTGTTTGCAGACCCACAGGTGATGATCGTAGGAAGCCCGAGCATTCTCAGGAAAACCTGCTCGAAAGATTCGTACCGAATCTCCTTTGCGGGGTAGACCCGAGCTTTTGCTTCAGCCTCAGAAACTCCTTGACCAATCAAGGTCACGACGTTCTGAAGCATCAACTCTCCCTGGACTCGATCGGCTGCGACAAGCAACGCGATCACTTCCCAGGGTGCCATGAACTGTGCGAGCTTTGGCTGTCGGCGGAGAAGTTCTCTCCGCAGAACAGCAATCTTTGTTTCCAAGTGACCCCTCCCGTGGGATCTTGTTCGAAATTCTTGGTGGAGAATGACGAACGACGTTTATGAAAAAAACCTTCAACGCACCCACCAGTACACGAAGATCGAGAAAGTAAACGGTGAATACACCGCCACCTACTCGTGCTTCGACACTGATGATGATTCCTCTTGGCCCTGATGTAGATTTTAAATGAGCAGATTCAGATCGTTATGATAACTTAGCGGGGAATGGTAGTAAAATTAATCTGGTTCGATTCCCTCCTTGAGGACAGTGATGATTGCACGTCACCGGATAATTTACTACGATCTCATGGCACGCCCGGCTCAACACGCAGACTGCGTGTTTTGGGAATCGTCCTGCTCTTTGTTCGGCCTTACGGCCTCACTGGTTCGATTCCCTCCTTGAGGACAGTGATGATTGCACGTCACCGGATAATTTA
>CAZFXN010000004.1:85671-86200 GCA_964523015.1 uncultured Bdellovibrionales bacterium
CTACGATCTCATGGCACGCCCGGAGGGAATCGAACCCCCAACCGCTGGATTTGGAATCCAGAACTCTACCAATTGAGCTACAGGCGTATGTTGGAGCTGACAGAGGGATTTGAACCCCCGACCGTCGGTTTACAAAACCGATGCTCTACCAACTGAGCTATGTCAGCGTAACACTATTTTGGGCTCTACCTGTGTAACAGAGCCACTCTTATTAGGTCAAGATCCCCTAACATAATTAATACGTTAATCTAGCTCGAGTCGCTTGCAGAAGATCTAAATTTATCGTAAATGTGCTCACTGTTTTATTGGGAAGAGCCTAAAGCCCAAGTAGCTCAGTGGCAGAGCACTTCCTTGGTAAGGAAGAGGCCATGGGTTCAATCCCCATCTTGGGCTCCATGTGCCCATAAAAATTTTTAACAGGTTTTTACATATTGTGACCATCTGCGGGAGTAGCTCAGCTGGCTAGAGCATCAGTTTTCCAAACTGAGGGTCGCGGGTTCGAATCCCGGCTCCCGCTCCAATCACTAAG
>CAZFXN010000005.1:0-8001 GCA_964523015.1 uncultured Bdellovibrionales bacterium
GTAAAAACTTCGGGATCAGGTTTTAGGTAATCAGCATATTTGTCCGCCAATTCAGCCACATCTGCCCGTTCAGTTTTTCGTAAGTACTCCGCCATTTTCTTATCATATGGAAATATTGAGGTAGTTGCCCCTAATTCAGCACCCATGTTTGTGATAGTTGCTTTACCGGTACAGCTAATGGTCTCGGTGCCTGGTCCAAAATATTCTACGATCTTACCAGTTCCACCTTTAACTGTGAGTAGGCCAGCTACTTTAAGAATCACATCCTTTGGAGATGCCCAACCGCTTAATTTTCCAGTTAGATGAACACCAACTAGTTTTGGGTTATTTACACCGAATGTATCCCCTACCATTACATCTACAGCATCAGCACCACCAACTCCGATAGCGATCATTCCAAGACCACCAGCATTAGGAGTGTGTGAATCAGTGCCGATCATCATGCCACCTGGAAAAGCGTACTGCTCAAGTACTACCTGATGGATAATTCCAGCCCCTGGCTTCCAAAATCCCATGCCATACCGTTGGGCAGCGGTAGTTAGAAACTGATAGACCTCTTCATTTTCATCAACAGCTTGAAGTAGATCGCTCTTTGCTCCTTTATAGGCATTAATAAGATGGTCACAATGAATTGTTGTAGGAACTGCCACCTGATCTTTACCTGCGGTAGAGAATTGTAAGATTGCCATCTGGGCAGTTGCATCCTGCATGGCTACTCTATCAGGATTTAATGCTAGAAATGATTTACCTCGAACTAAACTCTCTGTTGGCCAACTTGGTAGGTGTGAGAAAAGAACCTTCTCTGTGTAAGTTAATGCTCTACCAAATTTTTGTCGTGCCTCAGCATGAGATTGATCTAATTTTTTATAAAGGGTCTCTATCTGCTTTAATGCATCTTGCTCTAACATTTAGTACTCCTAACTATTCTCTAAAATTTACAAATTGAAGATTGAGATCCTTAAGCGCACCTCTTAGATACGAAATAACGTCTTGGAGATCATCTCTTTTCTTCCCGGTAACTCTAACCTGATCCCCCTGGATCTGAGAACTAACTTTTATTTTACTCTCTTTTATCGCCTTATTGATGGACTTTAACTCGTCATCCTTAAGGCCCTGCTTAATAGTCATTTCCTACTGAAGCCGATCTCCCGCCGATGAATAAGGGTCAGCAAACTCACAAGACTTTAAACTAACCCCTCTCTTAGCCAATTTTTGAGTTAAAATGTCCCTCATAGCTTCCAATTTCATTTTATCTGATGAATTAAGAACTATCTGCGACTCTTTTTCTTTTAACTCTAAAACAGAGTTAGTCCCTTTAAAATCGTAGCGTTGATCTACCTCTTTTATAGTCTGATTAAGAGCATTTTTGACCTCTTGCATATCGACGGTTGAAACAACATCAAATGACGGCATATTTCTCTCCAATGATGATGATTATACTTAGCTGTTTTTATACTGAGTCTATTGCTCAGGGAAGTCTGAAACAATAACTTCCTGCCCCTGACATGAAACCTGGTAAACTAGCCTTTGAGTCAATTCAATAGAAGTTAGCTTATTACCATATACGAGCCCTGTATCGATCCCTATTTTATAGGGCAACTCAAATATAACATCTGCATGAGGAGTGTGGCCGAATACAACTGTCTTTCCAAAAGGATGGTTTTCCTCCATGAATCCTTCACGGATCCAGTAAAGATCATCTACAACCTGCCTCTTTAAAGTTCTTTTTGGATTCAATCCAGCATGTACAAAATAATAATTGTCACACTCAATAAAAGATTCAAGTTTATCAAAGAAATCTAAATGGTTTTTGGGAATTCGTGACATGAGATCCTCAGGCGAGGCATCTTCGGTAAGTCCATAACTTGCAAGGGTTGGGCCACCACCATTTTTAATATAAACATCCCCATTACTCCCCTTTTTGCCAAGAAAGTGAAGGAGCATATCCTCATGGTTGCCTTTTAGAAAAATCGATGCTGGATATTTCCGTCTAAAGTCACAAAGAAGATCTATAACTGCTCGAGAATTAAACCCGCGATCTATATAGTCCCCAATAAAGATAACCAGATCGTCCTGTGATAATCCCTCGTTTCTCTCTAACCAGTTTAATAAAGTTTCAGTTTCGTCACTACATCCATGAATATCGCCGATTGCGAAGAGCCGACCTTTTGGTTTAATGATCGTTTTTAGGAGGGCCATTAGGTTAGTTATCCACCTTTAAGATTGCCAGAAATGCCTCTTGAGGAATTGAAACACTGCCGACCTGCTTCATCCGTTTTTTACCTTCTTTCTGCTTCTCAAGAAGTTTTCTCTTTCTAGATATATCGCCACCATAACATTTTGCTAGAACATTTTTACGAAGAGCTTTAACAGTACTTCGCGCTAATACTTTTGTACCAACACAAGCCTGAATTGCGATCTCAAACATCTGACGATCTATTACCTCTTTTAGCTTTTCACAGAGGCTTCGTCCACGTTGAAATGAGAAACTCCGGTGTATTATCACACTTAAAGCATCGACCTTTTCATTATTTAGTTTAATATCAAGTTTTACTAAATCAGCTTCCTGAAACTTCTTAAATTCATAATCAAATGAAGCATAGCCACGGGTTAAGCTCTTTAATTTATCATGAAAATCTAAGACCACCTCACTAAGTGGCATATCATACTCTAAGACTGCCCTATTTCCATGAATACTCATTGAGGTTTGAATACCGCGTTTTTCCTCACACAAGGTCAAGGCATTCCCCATATATTCTTTAGGTGCATGGATAGTTGTTTTTACAATCGGCTCTCGAATCTCTTGATACAAGTTTGGCTCAGGTAGATCGGCAGGGTTATCTACCGAGACCTCTGAACCATCATTCAAAACAACTTGATAGATAACGTTAGGAGCAGTTGTAATAAGATTAAGCTCATACTCCCTTTCGAGACGTTCTTGGATAATCTCCATATGAAGCAGGCCTAGATAGCCACACCTAAAACCAAAACCTAACGCAGTTGATGTTTCTGCTTCAAAGGTAAAGGAGGCATCATTAAGGGAGAGTTTTTCAAGTGCCTCTCTTAAATCTTGATAATCATCAGAATCAACAGGAAACAATCCACCAAAGACCATCGGTTTCACTTCATGAAAACCAGGTAAAGCCTCCTTAGCTGGAGTTTTTACAAGGGTAACTGTATCACCGATCTTTACGTTTCTAAGATCCTTAATAGAAGCCGAGAAATATCCTACCTCCCCTGATCCAAGGCTCTCGACCTCCCGTGGATGAGGGGTAAAGACTCCGAGCTTATATATTTCATGCTCAGATCCTGTATTCATAAATTTGATCTTATCATCGGGTCGAATAATCCCACTAAAGACTCTTATCTGAACTACCACTCCTAGGTATGAATCAAACCAAGAATCATATATTAATGCTTTTAATGGTTCTTCATTATTTCCCCCTTTTGGCGGAGGAACAAACTTAACAATAGCTTCTAAAAGATCTTCAACTCCTAAACCGGTCTTAGCACTAACTAAGATTGCATTACTTGTATCTAAACCGATGACATCCTCAACTTCCTTTCTGACTCGTTCTGGATCAGAGCCAGGAAGATCTATCTTATTTAGAACTGGAACTATCTCTAGGTTATTTTCAAGCGCTACATAAACATTGGCTAAAGTTTGTGCCTCTACACCCTGTGAAGCATCAACTACAAGTAATGCTCCCTCACATGCAGCTAGTGATCTAGAAACCTCGTAGTGAAAATCTACATGACCTGGAGTATCGATTAGATGGAATTGATACGTTTTTCCATCTCGAGCTTTGTAATGCAGCCTTACTGTCTGGGCTTTGATAGTAATGCCCCTCTCTCGCTCGATCTCCATCTTATCTAGAACTTGGCTCTGCATCTCGCGCTCTACAAGCGCACCAGTTGCTTGCAAAATACGGTCAGCAAGGGTCGATTTACCATGATCGATATGGGCAATGATGCTAAAATTACGAATATGATCTTTTGACACAGTTGAGCGATTTACGATTGATAATTAATGTTAATAATTAAGGTTGATAATTAATATTGTTGGCTAAGATTGAAGTCTCTCTTTAAAGTTTTCTATAGTTCTCTTTAATCCCTCTTCAAGTCCAACATTAGGTGTCCAGTTAAGCTCACGCTTGGCTAAAGAGATATCAGGCTGTCTTCTTACTGGATCATCTTTTGGTAAAGGTTTTGTGATTAACTTAGATTTAGAATTAGTAACTTTGACTATCTGACTAGCCAGTTCAGAGATCTTCATCTCATTAGGATTTCCCAAATTGACAGGTCCAACAAAATTCTCTTTATCCATAGCAGCAATCATACCTGAAACAAGATCTTCAACGTAACAAAAGGATCGAGTTTGAGAACCATCCCCATAGAGAGTGATGTCATCCCCCTTTAGTGCCTGAACTATAAAGTTTGAAACTACCCGTCCATCATCAAACAACATGCGTGGCCCATAGGTATTAAAGATTCTAATGATCTTCGTATCAACATGGCCCTGATCGTGATAATTCATCGTTAATGTTTCAGCTACTCTTTTGCCCTCATCGTAGCAACTTCGTGGACCAATCGGATTAACATGTCCCCAGTAATCCTCTTTTTGTGGATGCTCTTTAGGATCACCATAAACTTCTGAGGTAGAGGCCAGTAAAAATTTTGCCTTAACTCTTTTGGCTAGACCAAGCATATTAAGAGTTCCGATTACATTCGTCTTAATAGTTTTTATCGGATTATATTGGTAATGAATCGGTGAAGCTGGACAAGCTAAGTGGTAGATCTGATCGGTTTCAATCACCAATGGATCAATAATATCTCTACGCAGAAATTCAAACTTTGAATTATCTCGGTGTTTTGAAAAATTCTCCTTAGTACCAGTAAATAGATTATCAACAACGATAACCTCATCGCCCCGCTCAAGGAGACGATCGGTAAGGTGTGACCCTATAAACCCCGCACCACCTGTAATAACTATTCTTGCCATAAAATTCTAAACTTCGTTAAACACTCGGTCTTCCTACTGAATAGTATGAAAATTCGAACTTTTTCATCTTATCTAGTGAGTATAGATTACGCCCATCAAAAATGACATGCCCAGCCAATAAACTCTTCATTTTATCGAAATTAGGACGCCTGAACTCATTCCATTCAGTACATATGATAAGGGCATCAGCACCCTTAAGAGCGTCATAATTTGTATCGTAATATGTTATACCTTTTCTATCACCAAGGGCAGATCTAAAAGTTTTATTCGCTTCCGGATCAAAAACCTGTAGCTTCGCGCCAAGCTTTAAAAGCTCAGTACATACGACTAAAGAGGGAGCCTCTCGAACATCATCCGTCCTAGGCTTAAAGGAGAGTCCCCAAACTGCAAATGTTTTCCCTGAAACCTTACTTTTATAATGAGCTTTAATTTTATCAACTAAGGTCAGTTTTTGGCGAGCATTAACTAATTCTATAGCTTTTGGAATCTCAAGCAAAACTCCTAACTCATCAGCGATATGAATAAGTGCTCTGATATCTTTTGGAAAACAGGAGCCGCCATATCCTATACCAGGAAAAAGAAAACTCATTCCTATTCTGGCATCTGTCCCAACTCCCTGACGAACAGATTCAATATCTGCTCCAGCCTTTTGACACAGGAGTGCAATCTCATTCATCAGTGTAATACGGGATGCCAACATGACGTTCGATGCATACTTAGACATCTCTGCAGAGGCGTTATCCATCACCAAGACTGGGTTATTGTTTCTTACAAACGGAGCATAGAGCTCTTTCATTACCTCGACAGCTCTTTGATCACTTGCTCCGATAATAACCCGGTCAGGATTTAAAAAATCGTCAACTGCCGCGCCCTCTTTTAGAAACTCAGGGTTACTAACTACACTAAATTCACAAGTACTGACCTTCTTAATCGTTTTTTCAACTAACGAAGCTGTGCCGACCGGAACAGTTGATTTGGTTACAATAATTTTCGGCTTCTTCATCGTTTTGCCGATTAGCTCAGCTACCTCAACTACACCTGAGAGATCTGCAGATCCGTCTTGATCAGAAGGAGTGCCAACTGCAATAAAAATTATGTCACCAAAATTAATTCCATCTTTGAGTGAAGTTGTAAAACTAAGTCTCTCCTCTTTTAGATTTCTCTTTACGATCTCCTCAAGGCCCGGCTCATAGATAGGAACTATGCCCTTAGATAATGTTTTTATCTTTTTGGAATCTTTATCTACACAGATAACTTCGTTACCGATCTCTGCAAAACACGCACCTGCAACCAAGCCAACATATCCGGTGCCTATAACTGTAATATTCATTTAAATCTCGTAAACCTTCATTATGATGCTAATAGGCGTTTCGATTTGAAAACCCTTTAGCTACGGTCATAAAGAGAATTTTAAAATCTAAAAATACAGACCAATTCTCTATATAGTATAGATCGTGCTCAATTCGTTTTTCTATTGAGGTATCCCCTCGCCAACCATTAACTTGAGCCCATCCTGTCATGCCTGCTGGAACTTTATGTCTAAGCATGTAACGTGGAATATGCTTTCTGAACTCTTCTATAAAAACAGGTCTCTCCGGTCGAGGACCGACAATAGACATGTCCCCTTTTAAAACATTAAAAAGTTGAGGTAATTCATCAAAGCTTAACGATCGTAAAAGTTTGCCAACTGCAGTAACCCGATCATCCCCTGGCTTGGTCCATCCTGGGCCATTGACTTCAGAATCAGTAGCCATAGTTCTAAATTTAAAAATCTTAAATGGAGTTCCATCAAGGCTTATGCGTTCCTGACTATAAAGCACCGGTCCACGTGAGGTAACTTTAATAGCTAGTACAATAAGTAACATGAGTGGGGAAAGTAAGATGATCGAAAGAGTCGCCACCACGATATCAACTGTTCGTTTTGCAACGAGATTAATTCCCTCTAATGGTGAAGATCTAAGACTTATAACTGCTAGACCCTCAAACTCCTCTATTGAATTACCAAGAGTTGAAAAGCCTTGAAGATCAGGAACAATCTTTATGTCGACCAAGGAGTCTCCAATGCTGGATAGAACTATAGGTAAGTAATGATTATCCTCCATAGGCAATGCCACAACGACCTGATCGATCTCAAACCTAGATAAACAACTCTCTAGATCTGAATATGATCCTACAATCGGGATCCCTCTAGGCCCCTTTCTCTCTGTTCCATCTTTAGATAAACAGCCTAAAACCTGTATTCCAAGCTCACGTCTTTTTCTTATTCTTGAAGCTACATCACCTGCCAACTGTCCTGATCCGATAATTAACATATACCGTAAGTTATACCCACGCCGACGGATCTCTCTTAGGAGGTATCTTAGAAAAGATCGCTGGAGGATCGTTCCTAAAGTTGTAAATACTCCGAAATAAAGAAATACAAGTCGGGAATATGGGATACTCTTCTCCCTGAAAAGGTAGGTAGCCGAAATAAAGAATATAAGAGCGAAGAAATTTGCGTTGAGTAAGAGCCAGCTCTCTTTTTTCGGATTAGTACCGCGCATTGGACGGTAAAGTCCCATTCGTTTAAAAACAAAGGCCCAGATTAACCAGATAAAAAACAGCATTGAGTAATAGTTCTGAAATGAAGGGACACCCTTACTAGCTGGGATAAAATCTGTTTCAAAACGGAGCCAAAAAGCTAGAAACCATGATAGCGACACGATCAATAGATCTGCCGCAACAAACAGGAATTCAAATAGTTGGCTTCTCTGCTTTAACATTGTCTTACTATTAACCTACCATTGCAGTATTAACTGTATCGTTCTCAGTTGACTTAATAACAGGCGGCAATTCAAGCTTAATCAATAACTCATTCCAGCTCTTTCTAAATTCTGTCACGCTGAACTGTTGAGCCCGTTTAATACATGAAGCAGCACTAAACTCTGCTTCCTTACTAATAAAGTATCTTACACTCTCTACTAAGGCTTCAACTTCTTTTCCTTCTCCTTTTCCTTCTC
>CAZFXN010000005.1:8101-65790 GCA_964523015.1 uncultured Bdellovibrionales bacterium
TCTCGTTGCGGAATAAAAACCCCTGTGGATTCAGACGGTTGCCTAGTTGTTTTTAGCCAAAATCTAATTCCTAAATGACTTTCCTTTAAAGCTCCTTCATCTAGGGCAATAATAGGTCGTCC
Organism: uncultured Bdellovibrionales bacterium; assembly: GCA_964523015.1. GTDB lineage: Bacteria > Bdellovibrionota_C > UBA2361 > UBA2361 > J135 > JAWXBT01. The sequence goes on from CAZFXN010000005.1 coordinate 8,224, forward strand.
TGATGCGAGACATTCGATCGGGATCATTCCAAAATCCTCAACACCTGGAAAGATAAGTGCTCTAGAGTTTCGATAGCATTCCGCCAGCTCTTTATCAGAAACTTTTCCAAAGAACTTTATATTATTACTGGCAATTGCCCGGAGCTTCTTTTCCTCTGGACCAGATCCAACAACCCAAAGTTCCTCTTTTAAAATATTAAACGCCTCAACTACTAAATCTGGTCTCTTATATGGAACAAGTGCTCCGGCATATAGAAAAGCCTTTCCACATTTTGACGGTTGGGTCGATTTTATCCAGGAAGTATCTACCGGTGGATAAATAACCTCTGAGCTCTCTCCATAAAAACAACGGACTCGAGCAGCAACAAATTTACTAATAGCAACAAATCTTGTCACTCTTTTGCGACCAAGATAATCCCACTTTCGAAGGTAGGTAATAATTGGCCAAAGCACAGGTGTTAATTTTCCAAAATATTGATTGGCCTGATCCCAGATATATCTCATCGGGGTAAAACAATAACAGATATGTGGGATCTCTTTTGGGACATTTACATTTTTAGCAGCAGCATGACTGAGCGAGATCACTAAATCATACCCAGTGAAATTAAAGCTCTTTGCAGCCAGTGGGAAAATCGGCAAAAGATATCGGTAGTAACTTTTGATACCAGGTAGGTATTGAAAAAACGAAGTTGCTTTTACCCGTTTATCTATCTCTGGATGAGTACTCCCCGGAACATGAAAAAGCGTAAAGATATCAGCATCTGGATAGAGATCTAAAAAAGCTAAAAGACATCTCTCCCCGCCTCTAAGCCCAGTAAGCCAATCATGTACAATGGCAACTTTCACAATGGATCTCCAGTTTTAGATGTCTTTATGGCATCTCGATAAAGAGTCAGTATTTCTTTAGTAACATGAGGAGTTGAATACCGTTCAATATCTATTAAGATCTCATCACCTCGATCTCTTGTTCTATATTTCTTAAGTCCTTCTAATAATCCAGTTGTTAAGGATTTCTGTGAAAAATCAGAACAACAGATATCATTCTCATCAATTAACTCTTTAATAGCTGGAACTGGTCTACATACAATAGGAGTGCCTTGAAACTTTGCTTCAAGAACAGGCAAACTAAACCCTTCGGCTAATGATGGAACAACTAAGAATAGTGCACCAGCATAAAGGTGGGATAGTTCATCTCTAGAAACTGTGCCAAGAAAATTCACATCTGTAAAATCAGTTACACCCTTAAGTACTTTAGCGAGATATTCAGGATCTGGAATGCCACTACCTGCCAAGGCAAGTTTGATCCCTGGATATTCGGAGCGAACCTTCTGAAAAGAACGTAAAAGATCGGTGACACCTTTATGGGGTTTTAAGTTAGAGAAAACCCCAAGGATATACTCCTCATTCACAAGCCCAAACTTCGTAGCAAGTGGCTCTGTTATATCACGAACAGAGTTCATTTTAGGATCTATGGCATTTGGAATAACCTCAATCTTTGAACTCTCTTTACCTAATAAATTACATAAAGCTCTCTTTGAAGACTCACTAACAGTGATAACTTTACTCGCTCTCTTAAGGGCAGATCTAATTAAAAACTTAGCAATTATTGGGTAAAAGGATCTCTCTGGATGAGTAACATGAATAACATCATGAATAGTTACAACTGATGGAATTCCAATGTTATATGGCAAGGTATAGTGAGGAACATGAAATATATCGAATTCTGACATATCTATCCGACGTGCTAAGCCAAGCATCTCATCAAAGGAGTAGCTCTTAGCGTTATCTTCAATAACACTAAATCCCTTAATGCCACGCAAGAATGTTCTTCTCTCTCGTGAGGTAATCAAAGTTAGCTCAACCTTGTCAGACTCTAAGAGCCCAACAATAAGATTGTGGATATAGACTCCAATACCCCCATCACCCAATTTTCTTGCATCGAGCAAAACTCGAAGCTTTCTATTTAGGGCATTGTGGGAATCAGAGTGGTATCGTTCTTCAGTGCTTTGCGCTTCCAAGACCTCGACCACCTACAACAGATAATAATTCACCGTCTTTATTGCCCCCTATAATAATTTTACGGACAACATAGATCGGTTTAGATTGTGACTCATAATAAGTCCGAGCTAAGACCTCTGCCAGAAGGCCAAAACAGAAAAATTGTACTCCAATAATGACTAAGACAACACCCAAAGTTAAAAGTGGTCGATTAGCCATTCCAATCTGATAAAAGAATCTCTGATAGGTCATTAAAGCCATAATGCCCAATCCTAAACCACCAGTTAATAAACCAACTGATCCAAAAAGATGAATTGGTCGCTTTGAATATCCTAGGAGAAATTTTACAGTAATAAGATCTAGGACTACTCGTAAGGTTCGTGATATTCCATACTTAGTTGTTCCAGCCTTACGAGGTCTATGATTAACCGGCATTTCAAAGATCTTTGCTCCCATCTCTGCTGCAAATGCTGGAATAAATCTGTGCATCTCACCATAGAGGCGAATGCCTCGGGCGATGTCTCCAGTCATGACCTTAAGAGTACATCCATAATCATGCAGATTAACATTAGTGGATTTTGATATTATCCAATTAGCTATTTTACTTGGTAATTTGCGGCTGATGAAAGCATCCTTTCTCTTTTTCCTCCATCCAGCAACGAGATCGTATCCTTCCTCCAATTTCTGAACCATTCTTGGAATTTCGGCGGGATCATTTTGTAGATCACCATCTAAGGTTGCGACGATATCGTAAATAGAATGCTCAAGGCCTGCAGCCATTGCAGCCGTCTGTCCAAAATTTCTTCTAAATTGAATTAACTTTAAAGATGGATCGTTCCCTGCCACCTCTAACAATGTCTTAATGGTTTGATCTTTGGAACCATCATCTACAAAGATGATCTCATAGGGCATCTGCAATGTACCAAGGACAGAGGAAAGCTCTTGATACGATTCTGCAACATTTAATTCTTCATTATAAACTGGGATAACTACTGAGATACCTTTCATTTTTACCTCCATTTTGGCTCAGCATGATACTATACCTAAGGAAGTTAGGAAACTAGGGAACTCACTGATATTATTATAGATCTATTTGCAAAATTGACTATATGGCAGATGACAGAATAATTGCGCCATTTATATAATTACTGAATTTAATACCCTCGAACTTCACCGGTGAAGTTCGATCCTACCTAGTATACCTACCTTCTATACCCCTCCCCAAAAGATTTTGCTGCAAGAAATTTATTATGCTGAGAGCAGAGCAGCCGTAAGTTCTCTAAGTTACTTTTACCACCTAAAGCAAAAGGTTTGATGTGATCGATCTGTAAGTGATGCTTATTGCAGCACCTAACTCCATTAGGAGAAACAAAACTACATTGTTCATGATCACGAGCAAAGATCACTCGTTTTACCGATCTAGGTATATAGCGTGAATTTTCGTTTGATGAGGATTGTTTTCTTGCCTTAGCGGGAGACAGGACATGGGAGGTTAGATAATTTGCAGTCAGTTTTTCAAAGATCTTCACTAAAGAAAGATTGTTCCCTAGACAATTTGAAAGCCTATATTGAACAGTTTTGAATTGCTCATAAATTTCTTTGGATACTGAAAATCTAAGTTCATATCGCTCTTCTTTAGGTCCAGTTTGAATTTCAGCTTTTATTTCTAGGCTGGATGTGAATAAACTGCCAATAGGATCGCTTGGTATTGATTTTGTAACTATCGGTTTTATCTCCTCCCTTGGCTTTAAAATTGGCCTATCTTTATTGACGATTGCTTCAACTTCTCTCTTCGATTTACCAATAATAGCCTTAGCTTTTGATGTATCTTCCTTAAGGCTGTTTGCCACAATTGATAGAGTACATAGATTAACAGTTCCTTTGAGGAACTCTGCTTTTAGAGCTGGATTGTCCCTTAAACACCGCCCATTCAGGATCCTTCGATACGCACTTCCATCAGAATATTTTAACTTCCTTACGCAGTAATCAAAAAGGCTTGCGTATCCCTGTTCCAGAAACAATCTTCTTTCTTCAAACTCAACTAGGTGTTCTAAAAACTTTAACATAACTTGTCGCTCTTTGCTTGTTAGAATCAAAAGTCTATTTTCTAGTTCACTGTTTGATAGATTTTCTATCTCCATATTGCCATCACTAATAAATAATTATTTTATATGTATAACATGGGTATTTTTGGGGCTAGTATTTGCACGCCATAAAGAGATCTCAGTCACGATTAAGAAATATTATGTTTTTATTTTTTCGAGGGTCCCGCCATCAAGCAGGTGTCATTAACATATGAATTTAGATCCAATTCAGTTCTAAAAATTCTTGACCACAAAAATCTTGTCAAGAGACAAATGCTATTTTTTAGTTTTTATGAAATATTTCTAGAACTGAAGGGTGATTATAAAAATGACTAGACCTATTTTCAGTGGATCTTTTTTTACGCGTTTCCAAGTTTCAGATCCCTACCTCACCGGTGAAGTACGATCTTGTTATTCTTAATTTTCAAGAAAATTATTCTAGGATTATTGTTCTACCACCTTTATTCTGGGTAATGCCGATCACGATATAGTCAACTGGGGTTGATCCAGTGTTCCGCATTAGATGAACTTTCATTGGCTCAATAATAACGGCATCTCCTGGATCAAGCTTTGCTGATTCCCCATCAATGACAATTTCTGCCTCTCCATTGATCATCACAAAAACCTCCTCCATATCTTCATGATAGTGAGCTCTAAAGACACCACCAACCGGCATCTGTGCCCAGTTCACCATCTGAACCTGTCCCTTTAAAAGATCCTCTTTTTGAGCCAAGATCCGTTTTAATACTCCTGGGTTTTTTGGATCTTCATGAGAAGCGGGTACAAAATCTATTTTACCACCTTTAATTATCTTCATCTAAAGATCCTTCCAAAGATTAGAAATTATAAAAAAGCTCTAAGTACTGATCGCAGATCCGTTCCCAAGAATACTCTTTATCTGCACGAGCTTTGGCTAATTTTTGTAACCGCCCTCTCTCTTCCGTATGACCTACAAGATAACTTAAACGCTTTGCCAGCTCGGCAAAATCATTTACAGAATAAAATACACCGGCATCACCTAACACTTCCACATTCTCTGGTGTGCCATTTGCAATAACACAATTACCATAGGCCATCGCCTCAACTAATGCTGGGTGAGTTCCTCCAACTTCAGTGGCCTGAATATATAGATAACAGTGCGATTGCAATTCATGGTAGTCCGCACCAAATTTAAATCCGGCAAATATAACTTTTTTCGCTGTATTTTTCTCTGTATTATTCTCTCCGTTAGTGGACATGATCTTAGAAGCTTCTAGCTTTAAGCTTTCCTTATAACTTGTGGCATATGGTGCATCGCCAACAACTACTAAAGGCAAATTGCATTCTGATAAACCGTAAGCTTTTATTACTCCAAGCGCATTATTCTCAGGCTCCAATCTAGAAACATAAAGAATATATTTTTCAGGATGAATCCCTAAACTTGATAAAACTAATCCTGAATCTTTTTTAATGGCAGTCCCGCCATATGCAATAACTGAACTCTGACAACGGTAAGTTTGTAAGTAGTAATCTGCGATAACCTTCGCATCGGCAACAATACGGGTAGCAAACCAAGTAGAGGTAATCTCCCCTATCCGATACCAAAGCCTACCTAGCGCATTCCATTTTGATCTTCGACGCTCAATACCATCTACATTTATAAAAAGTGGCAAGCCTCTTAATCTCACTAAAAAAGAGAATGGGCTATTAGCTGCATTACATAAAAGAGCTACATCATATCTGCGTCGGAATAGATCTAAAAAGCTAAACAATGAATGTAGAATTGTTTCAAGATATTTGTGTCTTACTGTTGGCAAAAAAACTTGGGTTACTCCCTTATACGAAGTTTCAATAGGCTTAGCTTCACCAAAAAATCTCCTACAATAAACTGTAACTTCATGTCCTCTTTCGACAAGTCTACTTGATAACTCTTCGGCAAAGGTCTCAAAGCCTCCGTACCTAGCAGGAATACCTCTAGTTCCAAGGAGTGCTATCTTAAGTTTTTTTTTCTGAGTGTCTTTTTTTTGCATAACGATTTTGGATACTTACATATATGATATTGTGTTGCCAAGATCTCTAAAGAAAGTCCTTCGCTAGAGGCACTGGTCTGACTATAATCCTAGGGTAGCCTCTCGAGGTATTCTTATAGTATCAGATAGTCTTTGTTTGTCATTTCGTGGTGTATAAGGTGGCAACGTGAAACAGTTCTCTCCAACTCTAACCAAAGGGTTCAAAACTCCCCCGGGCGGTAGCCCATTAATCGATACATTAGTTAAGCGATCCGGCATATTTATGTTTAGCTATTCACTGACACATAGAACCCTCCTTTCTTGGAGTGAAAATGCTGAAGAGATCTTGGGAGTAAAAGATATTTCAATCTCCAGAGATGGTAATTTGTTTTTAAGACATGTTCATCCGGATGATCGTTATGCCCTGCTAACTGAGCTTGAAAAAGGATTTAAAGGAGAGAGTGATTATCGGGCAACTTATAGATGGATAAGACCTGATTCAAATGAGATACGTTGGCTGCACTGTCGTGCAGGACTAGTAAGATCTCCTGAAGGGGATCTCTTTGAGGGAATTATCGTTGATCTCTCACAAGAGTTTACAGGAGAAACTAGTCGTATCGCCGGTCCTGACTCTATCCAAACTGTTATCTCTTCCTTTCCAACTCTAGTTTTTACTACGGATCGTGATTTAAGGCTTTTAAGAATTAACCGTCCCAACGGTCCCCAACTCTTTAATTTTGGAGATGAGAATTTCTCTTTTGATGCGCTAAAAATAGGAAAACCTCTAACTGCTGCATTTGCTGATGAAGAGCTAGTCAAAGATTATAAAAAAATCTCAGATTCTATTCTGGATGGAAAAGTCTCTCACCATCGCCGCAGGATCTCATTAGAGGAAACGGTATATAATTTAGAGATCTCCCCTCTCCTAGATAACGGGTTAGTTCAAGGGTTACTTTTTATAATCTCAGATATCTCTGAATTAGTTAGATTAGAAAGCGATATGGCTAACCTACAAAAAGCTGAAGGATTAAGCTTACTAGCTGCTGGTGTTGCACATAATTTTAATAATGCTCTTCAAGGCATTTTAGGTCATGCCTCAATCCTAACTTTGCACCCTGAAAATACTGAGTTCGTTACAAAAGCAGGAGATGCAATCGTAGAATTAGTAAATCGTGCTTCAGAATTAACTCAACAGCTTCTAGCGAATAACCAGGATAATTCTGATGAGCCAATTATGCTGGATCTAAACACCATCGCTATGTCAGCGATTAATTCCCTAGAAGATCTTTTTACCTCTGGAATTAAAGTTGCAGTGACATTTGGAAATCCAGAAAAAGTGAAAGCTCCCCGTAAACCATTAACTGATGCAATTATTGCAATCTTAAGAAATGCTAAAGAAGCTGTCTCTCAAGGAGAATCAAGCACCAAGACCCTATCAATAAAAACTGCTCAGATTAGGTTATCTGATTGTGAAATCTCTGATCTTGCTGCGGGTACCTACACTAAGCTGAGTATTACTGATTCCGGAAGTGGCATGGGAAGCAGTACATTAAAAAGATGCTTTGAGCCTTTCTTTACAACTAAGGAACGAGATGCCTCAACTGGTGTTGGAATCAAACCAAGTGGCCTAGGCTTACCAAAATCATTATCACTAATCCGAGATCTCGGTGGTACAGTTGAAGTTGAAAGTATAAAAGATCTTGGAACAACAGTTGCGATATATCTCCCTGTTTCTGAGACTATACTTGAAAATGTCAGCGACAAAATCACTCCTCTTCGTCGGCGTAATCCTGTTATTCTTATTGTCGATGACGATCATATGGTCTTACAGACTGTAAAAAATATGATCCAAGATCTTGGCTTTGATTGTATTACTGCTGAAGATTCAAAAAAGGCGTGTTCTATACTTAAGCAATATAGTCGCAGCATTAAACTGGTCCTTCTTGATGCTGTGATGCCGGGAGCAGATGGGGCGACTGTTTTAAAAAGTTTGAAGCGAATTAACGCAAATGTAACAGTAGTCGGATTCTCCGGCGCGACCCCTCAACAAACTCTCCCTTTACTTAAAGCTGGAGCTATTCAGATTCTTAGAAAGCCAGTTGGCCAGGCAGAACTTAAGCAAGTAATTGATTCAACTATCAATCAAAAAAAGTACATGCTAGGATATGAATAGAATAGGTCTTCTAATTATAGATTTACCCTTGCAAGAGAAACGAAAATTCATGATACATGGAGGTCTAAACAGGCCATAACAATGCCAAACGACTAGTTATGTCCAAAATTCTTTGTGGGTAATGGAACTCTAAGTTAGCATTAGGTTTTATGTTACAATTTTTTGAAGAGCTGCTCCTATATTTAGCCAGATGGTTTTACACCCTCCCGTCTCTCGTCGGCATCTTCACACTCGGTGTAATCTCAGTTGTCCTCTTCGTAATTCAATTCTCAAGACAGGGTCAAACTTTTATCCCTGGTGTCTTTGCGCTTATCTTTTCAATGCTTGAACTGTTTCACTACCTCTGGCCACACAAAGCGATCTCTTTTATAGATTCATTTATTGCTAGCCTTAATACCCCAGTTGATGGTCGTACCGATCTCGGATTTTTAGAATTTATATTTCACTTCGGTGTTGGTCCTTTTGAAACTAGAAGCCTTATTGAGGAGTCTATATTTGTGGCACTTCTTGCTTACATAGGAAGTGTTATTTTCCACACAATGAGAGATCCTACTATGAGGGCTCACGCTGATACTGGTAGCATCTTCTCCCTCTTTAAATCTCATGCAGCTCGTCCACAACGCTCAACTTCTAATGAGTTAGGCTCTGGGGATCTTGCAACAAATGAACAGATCACTCGCTGGGTAACCCCTTCAGGAAAAGAAGGTGATACTCAATTGGCAGTAGAAGACTTACGTGGTTCTGCAGGAACAGCTTTTAAAAAAGCTACTCTGATTATCCCCCGTGGTGAAAGAAATAGACATATCTTAGCAGTTGCAAAAACGGGTAGTGGTAAATCAACTAAACTTATCTATCCAATCATCTATAATGACTGCTTAGATCCAAATTGCTCCACAATCATTATCGACTCTAAGCCTGAAATGTGGAAAAAGTTTGCTGGTCTAACCAGAAAACATAATCCAGAGAAAGAGATTCTCCTTTTTAATCCACTAGATCTAGGTCGAAGTTTAAGCTGGAACATCCTAGGTAAAATTGAAACTGATACTGATGCAAAATTAATTGCTAACACGGTTATTCAAGCAACCGACAATCCCTCTGCTCGTCAAGACAGCCCTTTCTTTAGAAATAACGCTCTAGCAATTTTGAATGCCCTCTTTATTGGCTTGCTACATGATCCTAATGAAACTCTCTCTATGCCGCGAGTTCACCAACTTGTGCAGTGTGGAAATAAAAATTTGGCTGCTTGGCTTGAAGCTCATCCTCAAGCGATAAGAAATACAAAAACATTCGTAGATCTAGTTAGGTCTGGCTCACAGAATGCTGATACGATCATGTCAGAGTTAAGTATGCGACTTTCAGCCTGGGACCTTGAGGCTATTAGAACCACAACCTCTATTAATGAGTTGGATCTCGAAACTATAATTCAAAAGCCAACTCTTTTTGTTGTTGAGCTACGTGAATCTGAGCTTGAAATGCTGCGACCTTTGGCTAACGTAATCGTAACCGAAATTTTACGATTCTTAACCAAACGAGCAGAAGCTTTTCCAGGAACCTGTTTACCTCGTCCAGTCAGCTTAGTAATCGACGAGTTTGCTAGTGCACTTGGTCGTCTTCCTGATATTCATGTTAAACTTAATACGCTACGATCACGTAACGTCAGTATCGTTGCTGCCGTTCAATCGCTAGCTCAGATACAAGCAAACTACCAAGATGATGGCGAATCAGTTATTGCTGGTTTTAGCTCAAAGATCTTCATGCCTAACCTTGACGTTTCGGACGCTGAGTGGGCTTCCAAAGAAAGCGGGCAGATGACCATCCGATTCACAACTAACTCTACTGGAAATAACAAAAAACTCACTGAATTTTTTGCAAGTAAAAACGATGGATCTCAAGAGCAAGTTCAACAACGCTCAGTTCTAACTCCTGATGAAATTGGAAAGCCGTCTGATAATATCAATACATTCTTTATGCCAAACACACCTGTGTTTCAGGGCTTTTTAATTCCGCATTATAAGATCCCTGAGATGCTAGCTCGCATGAATGAATTTGATTCTGAAGAGCATGAATTAAGCGTCAGAGCAGGTCCACTTACTTACATTGAGACCCCTCTTAATATTCCTCAAGCAACACCGGCTGGAGGAGCTGCTGCTGCTGGAGCCAGCGGTGGAACAAGTGGTGGTGGCGCACCGAATACTGGTGTTCGGGCTGGAATCACTGACACTCGTGGTTGGAATGATGATCAGATCAATAAAAAAGTTGAAGAAGTTAAAGGAAGACTTGAGTGGGATAAAACTACAGGAAGTGCCCGCAAATGGTGGCTTGCATTTGAAAATGAAAACAAACACCGCTTAGCTCTAGTTCTCCGCCTAGCTGAAGAACTAGATGTAAGAAAGGCAACAATTACTGAATTTTTCTTAGCCTATGTTTACAGTAACACTGATAACATTCAGGCTAATTTAAATTACCTTGATTATACTCGCCTCAAACGTCAGGAAGAGGAAAAGAAGAGAAAGGCTCGTGCTGATGCTGCAAAAAAGAAAGCTGATGAGATGGCAGCTCTGGCGTCTGATACCGCTAACGGGGGTACTGCTCCTCCTGCAGAGCCAGGGAATCCGCAGGCAACATAGCAATACTTCAACATACCAATACTTAGTGAAAGACTCAGTTATAGTTTCCTATTTGGACAACTTGTCCAAGTGGAGTATCAACAATGGTATGCGGCAAAGCAAGAAGCTCTAAATCTTTCGATACGGTATCTCTTTTCATTCTATCGTCACTAATCCAGATCGCTTGATTATACTTATTGTCGTAAAGCCATTTTATAATCTTTCTTCTAGTAGTGGCATCGCCCCAATTGTATCTAAATGTTGGAACATCAGTGGCATATTCAATCGTACCGGCCCGAAGCTCTGCCCAAACTACTTCATAGTGAGCAAAGATATTTTTGAATTTTGAGATATTACGATTGAACTCATCAGAGGATGGAAATTTAGATGATTTAAACGTTAGGGATCCATAGATACCTACTCCAAGAATTAAAATTGATAGTAGCTGCTTTTTAAATTTTGTAGGTTCATAAAGGAAAATTGAATAAAGAACTAGCCCAACTAAGATAGAGGCAGACCCATAAGGATAATACGAGACGCGAACTTTATGAGTTAGAAAGAATAGATAATTTAATAAAGATATACCTAATCCGAAAAGCAGGAGTGATCGCATGCGCTTATTTTTTAAGGCAGCAACACTCAGTAGAAATAACGCTACAAGATGGACGACAAACCAGGGTCGATTTAAACCGATATAAAAATTCAAACTACGTATAAACTTACCTGTTGGAATAAAGGCGGTATCAACTGCTCCATAAGTTACTAAAAATGGATTTCCAGTAAGCAATGCAACATAAACAAGATAAGCACCAAGACCTGAAGCTAAAACAATAGATGCTCCAACCAAGGATCTTTTAATTATGGACCTAAGATCAAAAACCTTAAGATTTATAAATAAAAAATAGAGGAAAAACGGAGCAATTAACAAAACATTTGCTATTCTAAAAATCGTTGTCATACTTATAAATACTAAGGCGAGTACTGGTGAAGTAGTAAAGACAAGTCCTGCTCCAAACAAGAGTCCATAGGTTGGGGCAACTGAATTAATCCGCTCAAATTCAAGGCTAAATGGATAAACAAAACTAACAATTCCTAAAGAGAGAGCGAGGATTCCAAAGGATAGAAGTGGCGGAGCCCGAGCAACGATCAAAGAGATGATTATCGGAATCGCAGTAACTACGATCAAGATTCCAGGAAATATAATTTTTCGATATTCAAAAGGGAAAAAACTTAAAAGCGTACTTATCCCAGGTGGGTATTGGTTAATTACTTTCTCACCTTTTAAGTGATAAGCATGAGGAACGATCAAGTTCTCATAAAGAGATCGATCGATTCCTTCTTGCCCTAAAAAAGTCAAAAGGCCAGAAAAAAAAGGGCGCTCTACATGGTTTGATAAGACGGTGCCTGTATCGATTGCCTTTGCCAAATTAAGATATCCGAACTCATCGCAACCAACAGGAAGAGCAGAATGGTGAGAAGCATACTTCAATGACACAATTACCAAGAACACAGCACTAAGGAGGAGCTGTACAATAATCATTTTGGTAAAATATTTTTTCCCTTCTTTCTCCATCACTCGATCTGTCATTCTATCTGTATTTTTCGTAGACCTCTCTTAAGCGAGCCCTCTTATCAATGCTCAAATATAATATTGAGCCTCAGATTATTACTAAACCTTTATCTCCTTCCGATTAAATCTCCAAGTGATAAAGGATTATTGCTTAGTTGCTGGTAATTTTATTTAAGTTTTCAGTAGTTAGTTGTACATCAAGGAGGAGCAAAAATGCCAGTCTCATACGCTAGTAATGCTAGCGCTCTAAAAGCTATAACAAAATTTGATGCAACTACCAGAAGTTTAAACAAAACTTTTGAACGACTCTCTTCCGGAGCTAGAATTAACTCTGCCAGCGATGATCCTGCTGGACTAGCCCTAGCTGATAAATTACGAGCTGAGACAAGGATTGCCTCTGTCGCTATTCGTAACGCAAATGATGGAATCTCCCTTACCTCTGTTGCTGATGCAGCACTATCTGAAATATCTAACGTATTAATCCGAATGGCAGAGTTGGCGGAACAGAGTGCTAATGGAGTTTTTACAAACACTCAAAGATCTGCACTTTCCGCAGAATTTCTAGCCCTGGGATCAGAGATAGAAAGAATTGCCGTTTCAACTGAATTTAACGATATAAAATTACTCTCTAATAGTAGCTCCGTGTCGTTTCAGGTCGGAATTACAGGCGGAGCAAATTCAGTTATCAATCTTCAGTCTGTTCTTGGAACCCTTGCTTCTGTTGGTTTAGCTAACTCAGGTACTAGTGCTTTAGCTTTTTCAATTATTGATACTACAACCTTAGGTGCTCAGAGTGCTTCGCAGTTAGCACTTAATGCTGTAAATACAGCCATAAATAATATTACATCCTCGCGAGGTACGTTAGGTGCTACAGAAAGTAGACTTAATTCAGCTATTAGTACCCTAAGTGTGTTACGAGAAAATCTATCTGCGGCAGAGAGTCGAATAAGGGATGTCGATGTTGCTACTGAGACAGCAGAACTAACAAGACTAAGTATCGTTCAACAAGCATCTACTGCAATTATTGCACAAGCGAATTTACAGCCACAGGTTGTACTTAACCTTTTACGATAAGGTATTAAACTTCAATTTCATCAAGGTATTTTGGTACTATTCCAGGCCAACCAAATGTCTTTTCCATTGTTTCCTTAAAAGCATTCGCAGATTCAGGCTCTCCATGAACGAAGGCTACTTTTTGAGGTGCCCTTTTAAATTTTTCAAAACTCTCCTTACACCACCTGAGCATCTCATCTCTATCCCCGTGAGCACTTAATCCACTGATTTCAGCGATCTCTGAACGTATTGGGATCTCCTCTTTAAAGATTCGAGCTGTTTCTGCCCCACTTTGAATCCATGCCCCTTTTGTTCCCTTTGCTTGATATCCTACAAAGACAAGGGTGTTAAGCGGAGAAGAGATCCGATGGTAAAGATGATGAAGTATTCTACCTCCGTTTAACATTCCACTAGCAGAGATAATAACCATCGGTTCATGAATATGATTTAGTTTTTTTGATTCCATTACATTTCGAATAAAATGAAGCTTCTCTGGGAAAAATGGATTTCGATCATCAGAGAGCAGCTTAGCAGACTGAGCATCATAACACTCTGGATTATCGCGGTACACTTTTGTCGCATCAAGTGCCATCGGACTATCAACTATAATCGGAATATTTGGAATCTTTCCTTGCTCTTTTAACTCTCTTAAATAAAAAAGAACTAGTTGAGTCCTGCCTACGGCAAAGCTTGGAATGATTGTTGCTCCCCCTCTTTTTGCGGTCCGAGAGATAATTTCACCTAATTCTCTTGCAGGAGAACCAGTTGGATGATTTCTGTCACCATAAGTTGATTCGATTAACAAAAGATCCCCTAGTGGTGCAGGTTGTGGATCAACTAAGATAGGCACGTTGTACCTACCGATATCACCAGAGAACGTAATTGATTTTTCAGTAGCTTCTAAGGTGGCTTCTAAGGTTATAGAGGCCGCTCCCAAAATATGACCGATAGGACGCCATATAGCAAAAACACCAGGTAATATCTCTATCCTTGAGTTAAAAGAAACTGTCTTAAACAGAGATAAAGATTGTTCGGCGTTATGAGCTGTATAAAGAGGTCTTGGTGGTTTATGAGAAGAGATCCCTTTTCTATTTCTATACTCGGCATCCTCCTCCTGTATTTTTCCGTAATCAGGTAAAAGAATTTTACATAGCTCTGTTGTTGCCTTTGAAGCAAATACGGGACCTTTAAAACCTTGTATATATAACTTTGGAAGATACGCAGTATGATCGATATGGGCATGTGTTAGGAGAACAACATCTATCTCATCCGGTCTGACCCCGGAATAATTCTCAAAGTTATGCCAATTTTTATCCTTCCATTCCTTATCTCCTTGAAAAACCCCGCAATCGATAAGTATTTTTCTCTCATTGATAGTGACCAGATACTTTGATCCAGTCACTGTGCCAGCAGCTCCTAAAAATTTAATCTTCACCTAGAATTCCTCAATTAAATTAAGTTCCAATGGCAACAATTACCGCCTTATCTATTACCCCTATACATTCCTACCAACAAAGGATCATAGAATACAAGTAGATACTTCTTTTCCTCCCTTGGCCTTGTAATTGCACTCCTATTAATGGGTTACTTTATCAAGGGAAAAAAATGCCTACTATTAACTTTGCAGGTATTGCCTCAGGGATTGATACTAACGCTCTCATTGAGGCGATTCTAAACGCTGATCGTAGAGTTAAGATTGCTCCGCTTGATAAAAAGGTTATCGAGATCGATAAGCAATCTAAAAAAATGGAGGAATTAAAAGCCCTCTATGTAGAGCTTAAAGATCTTGGAACTGACATGCGTATAATTAATGGTGGCGCATTAACTAAAACTGCAGCCTCAACTGATGAAACTGTAGCCACTGCAACTGCCGCAAATAGTGCTAATAATACTTCTTTTCAAGTTACAGTTGATACAATCGCATCAAACAGCACTGCCTCATTTAATGATACCTTTGCAACTGGCGATACTATTATAAATGGTGCTGCGGCGGCATCTACTGTGACATTTGATATTGGGACCGGTAGTGAATTAGAAACTGTAGCAATCAACGTTGACAACACCACCACAGTCTCTCAATTCGTAAATAGCTTTAACGATACCTCAACAAAAGGTATCGCTACGGTAGTAAACGTAGGTACGTCTTCCTCCCCAAGTTATAAGATAGTTATTACCACTCTTAACGAAGGTACTTTTAAAGGGGACATTGCTTTAATCTCAGACCCTTCAACATTTTTTGCTTTAGGAAGCACAATTAATCATGCCACGGATGCGACCTTTTCAGTAACTGGAATTGCTGGAACTATAACTAGATCAAGTAATACAGTAAGTGACGTTATTCCTGGAGTCACAATGCAATTAAAAAAAGGAGGCACGGTCAGTACTAATATAGCTGTCAATGATGACGTTGAGGGATCCACTGCTGCAGTTCAAAAATTTGTTGATAAGTATAATGAGATCGTCGCTTTTACAAAGGAGAATAACTTAATTGCACCTCCAGGTGATAATCCAAACGGATTAAATGTATTTGGACCTCTTGCAAAAACAAGTCTTGATAATAATGCCTTATCGGCCATTCGTACAGCATTAGCCTCAGCTAGTTACAGTAATGGTTCAGAGATTCGGATCTTGGCCGACCTTGGAATTACTACCCAACAGGATGGTACAATAAAGTTTAACACAAACACTTTTTCAGGTGCGATTGGTAAGGAATCAAAATCAGCCAAGGAGATCTTAGGTGCACTTGGTGAATCTCTTGGTGCACTAGCATCGGCTGGAGGTGTAATTGATAACTTTACAAGGTTCGGTGGTCTCTTTCAGGTCTCGACTGATTCAGCGAAGCAACAGATCGATAGTCTAAATAAACGTATCGAAGATGCAGAAAGCGCCTTAGCTCAAAAAGAGCAATCACTACTTACTAAATTTGCAAAACTTGAGTCCTTGGTTGGCAAGCTTCAAGGTCAGCAAGCCGCCCTAACAAGCGCTCTAGCCAGCTTGAAATTCAATTAATTCCACTAACATCACTGAATAGTTAGGATTTCTTAGGTAATTTTTACCTAAAGAATCCCCTTTCCTTATGCCGATAATACCCCTGTAGCGGTAGTAGTAACAAATAGAGCGGATCAACAGGAAAATAAGCGTGTCAACAATCAATTTTTTTGGATTAGCCTCAGGTCTAAATAGCGGTAGCCTAATCTCGGCTATCTTAGACCAAAAACGTGTATCGAGAATCGATCCTCTACAAGCAAAGATCTCTAACTTTGAAAAAACCAATTCTGCTTTTAATACTCTCTCTGAAAAATTAGGTGCATTAAAAAATGCCGCTTCTGCATTTCGAACCCTTGAAGGCGGTGCAGTATCAAAGAATGTATCTGTCTCTGATGAGTCTGTTCTTTCTGCTACCGCAAAAAATGGGGCGCTTAATTCATCGATCTCTATTAATGTTTCACAAGTTGCATCAAACGCTACTAGCTCTTTTAATGATACATTTTCAAGCACTTCAAGTGTCATTAACTCTGGCGCCTCTCCCGGAACGGTTGATTTTACGATCGGTAGTGGTGCTAATCAGGAATCAGTATCAGTCTCTGTAGATAGCACAACTACGGCTGAACAGTTTGTTCAATCCTTTAATAATTCTTCAAATAAAGCATCAGCATCCCTTGTTAACGTAGGATCGAGTGAATCGCCTCAGTATAAAATAGTAATCAGCTCTCTTAGTGAAGGATCCGCTGAGGGGCAAATTGCAACAACAGACAACAGTGCTTTTTTTAGTGGCCAAACACTTAATCAAGCAACTGATGCCCAGTTTACTATCTCAGGAATTGCCGGAACAATCACCCGCTCATCTAACTCAATTACTGATGTTTTGCCCGGTGTTACACTAAACCTTAAAAAAGCTGGATCAACTACAGTAACAGTTGGATCAGATGTAGAGGCGTCCTCCGCTTCATTTGAAAAATTTGTAAATGCCTATAATGATCTTGTTAACTTTGTAAAAAATAATGACCAAGTAAAATTTGAATTAAAAAATGGTAAAAGCTCTGCACAATTTGGCCCACTATCAAATACCTCAATTGACGAAAGTGCCCTAAGCACGATTAAATCAGCACTTACTTCATCAAGTGTTTCCGGCAGCTCTATCGCGACACTAGCTGATCTTGGTATTACAACTGAGAAGGACGGCACATTAAAATTTAATAAGAACACCTTTGAATCTGCACTCTCTACAAACAGTGACGCAGTAAAAAATATTGCTGCAAATGTTGGAGAAACTCTCTCAAGTGTTGGTGGCACAATAGATAAATTCACTCAGTTTAAAGGAATTATTGGCTCGGCAGTTCAAAGCAATAAGGAAAGCATTGGCCGTTTACAAACTCAGATCTACAATTTAGAGCAAAGTCTAAGCAAACAGGAAGAGTCCTTGATAAGACAGTTTTCAAAACTTGAAGGTTTGGTTGGTAAATTACAATCCCAGCAACAGATCTTTAACTCGACAATACTAGATTTCAGAATCGCCAAACTCAACAAATAGGCTCTCTCGGGATAAACTACCTAGCACCGTACCCAAAGACTACTGCTGGAATCGTTTTAAATAAGATCTTTAGATCCATTAACAGGGACCAGTTATCTATATATTCAAGATCTAACTTCATCCAGGTATCAAAATCTTTAATCTCGTTCCTACCACTAACTTGCCATATACAGGTTAATCCGGGACGCATACTAAGCCTTCGTCGATACCGCCGAGCATACTGATTCACTTCACCTAAGACAGGAGGCCTTGGGCCAACCATGCTCATATCACCGCGAAATACGTTAAATAATTGCGGTAATTCATCAAGGCTAAATCGTCTTAGAAATTTTCCAAAGTTTGTAATTCTAGGATCATCTTGTAATTTAAATACCGGACCATCCATCTCATTTTTATCGATAAGATCTTGTAATTCTGACTCAGCACCAACTTTCATCGATCTAAATTTATACATTGAGAATAATCGTCCATTAAGTCCAACCCGTCTTTGCTTAAAGATGACTGGCCCAGGTGACATGACCCTTATTCCAATAGCGATTAGTAAAAAGAGTGGGGAAAAGATTATCAGTAAAATGATCGAGAGCGCTAAGTCGAGTCCCCTCTTTAAGTTTAACTCCCACATATCTCCTGGTGGAGTATGGTAATGAATAAGTGGAGTCCCGGCGAAATAACTGACCTCAGATTTTGCGATTCCCACACTAAAGAGATCGGCCGCCAACGAAGTTCGAACTCCCTGCTCAGTACAGATTATGATCATACTCTCGACTAGATCAAAATTACTCCGCACATCAGTAAAGATCACCTCATCAACAGCATACCTTTGCAGTGCTGCTTCAAGCTCATGGGCTCCGACAAAGCTCTTCTCTCCCTTTCTAACTGTTGGTGTATGATTTTCCACCTCAGAAAGCTCAGCGAAACCAACAAAATGAATGCCCAACTCAGGGCGTTTTAAGAGCTCTTCCCTAATTTTTTGCCCCTGATCTCCTGATCCAACAATAATAACGTTCCTAAGATTTCTGCCACTTCCCTTCCACGATCTAAGAAACCAACGCATTAAGTAACGACCAGCAGATAGTGATAACGCTGTAATTCCACAAAATAAAATTATAACAACGCGACTCAGATCTAATTTCAAAAGGAAAAGGACTGCTGCTATACCAAAAAAAGTTATAACTGAACTAGTAATAAAACTTTGAAAAAGTTTAAGACTTGAAAATATTCGGCTTCGATCGTAAGTGCCAAAAGCTGACCAACTAAGGTTAAATACTGGCAACCCAACAATAAGTAAGATGTAGTACTTAGTTACTGGGGCAAGAACTTCACCAGCAAAAGGTAGATTTAGTCCGTACTCCTGATCCCAAAATAAAAGAGAGGATCTCCCGTAATAGGCAAGAAAAAAAGCTAGTACCACAACTAGGTTGTCAGCTAACCGCGCAAATCTTGATACTGATATCCAATTCTGTCTAAGCATCTTAAAGGGATTTAATAAAAGCTGGGCTAAAAATTCGGCTTTCGTGAGTATAAATGTACTGGGTTTAATAGTTCAAGGCAAAAGGTCAGTAGAGTAACTCTTTAATACAGTAGATTATTTTGCTTTTTCTATAATTTACAGCTAGTTATACGTTATTATGAGTGTTTTAGCTTAGTAAATCTCTCCTTAATCATCTTTTCGAACCCGACATCTTTTGGCTCATAAAATTTTCTGCCAATTAAATCTTCAGGTAAATAATCTACATTCGGCACATATCCTGCCTCAGTATCATGAGGATAGGTGTAATCCTTTCCATAATCTAAACTTTTCATTAACTTTGTTGGAGCATTTCTTATATGAAGTGGCACTGCGCCGGTAGGATCTTCTTTTATTGCGTCAACTACCTTATGCATGGCTAGATAACTCCGATTAGATTTTGGAGCAGAGGCCAAATAAGTTATACATTGTGCAATTGGAATACGTCCCTCAGGAAGTCCAATTCGATCGTACGCCTCTGCAGTTGAAACAGCTAAGGTTAATGCTCTAGGATCGGCATTCCCTATATCTTCACTGGCAAAGATAATCATCCTACGGCAAAGAAATCTTGGATCCTCCCCTCCCTCAAGCATCCTAAATCCCCAATAAAGTGCAGCATCAGGATCAGAGCCGCGCATACTTTTTATAAATGCTGAAGCTAAATTATAATGTTCCTCCCCATCCCGATCGTAATAGATAGAGTTTTTATCACCGATAAGGGAGATTACCTCCTGCTCTGAAATCTCATCTGTAGCTCGGTTAATTGTGGACAAACTTTCAATAAGATTAAGTAACCTTCTGGCATCCCCTGCAGCAAAAGAGATAAGAAATTTTTTAGCTTCTTCAGTAAAAGTGATCTTTGTACTTGCCGATAGTTTTTTCTCTGCACGCTCTAAAATCTTTGCTAGGGAATCAATAGAAAGTGGCGGCAGTACAATTACCCGTGCACGGGAAAGTAACGCTTGATTAAGATAAAATGAGGGGTTTTCAGTAGTAGCCCCAAATAAAATTATAGTTCCCTTTTCAACGTGCGGTAAAAAAGCATCCTGTTGAGCCTTATTAAAGCGATGAATCTCATCTACAAACAATATCGTTGAGATCTCTGACTCCCTTGCCTCCTCTACAATCTCTCTGACCTCTTTTACTCCGCCTAAAACGGCAGAGAATTCTATGAAATTTAGTCCAGAATTTTGGCCAATGATCTTTGCTAGTGTTGTTTTACCAGATCCAGGAGGCCCCCAAAAAATAAGGGATGGTGAGTTCCCTTTGGTTTCTTGGATCTTTTTTAAGAGATCTCCTTTAATATCATCAAGTCCAAAAAAATCATTCCACTCACTAGGGCGTAAAAGTTCGGAGAGTGGTTTTTTAGATCCCACTCTTTCAGCTTTTCCGCTGACCTTTTCATGCTTAGAGATACTTTTAGGAAATAATGTAAGGTTCTGTTTCATTAATTTTAGATAAAACTAACAATATCTTATAGTTATAGAGGTAACTTATCAGTAATAAACCACAATAACAGATGTGGGGAAAGTTTGTCAGAAAAATAGCTCCAATTGTATTGATAGTTATCTGACAGACATCTTTTACAAATCATATGGGAGTAGAGAGAGATCTAATAAAGGTTTATAAATTTTTTATATCTATGTCTGTTCCCTATTAGTTTATCTGTCAGTTCATCTGCCAATTTCACTTCTTATTTCAATCTTAGAAACATGAGCTTGTCATGGGCGATACTGGGTTACTTAAATAATCATATATCTAAGTGCCCCGGCATCGTCCATGTAAGCACGTCGCTTTTGTGATGGATGAGTAGTGTACAACTGACAACTCCGACCCGGGGCAATGCCCCAAGGAAAGTACTCATGAAGATGAAGAACCTCATGGCCATCTTGGCCATTTCACTGTCCGCATTCCTGCTGCCGTCGTGCCTGGCTGCAGGTGGTGCTCTCGCTGGTGGTGGTCTTGGCTTCGGGATCGCCCGTGCCACCGGCATGAACAAGACCGGCGCGACCCTGATGACCGTTGCTGGTGCTGGTGGTGGCGCCTACCTCGGGCACCAGTTCGACAAGAAGAAGACCTCGGACGCGGACTGGAAGCAGCTCCATCGGGAGAGTGATCCGATCCGTGATCTCGAGCCGACGGTCGAGCGGCCCTCGGACGGCACCACGAAAAAGCGTACCGCGATGCGGCACAAGCCGACCGACAAACGGTGGGACTTGGTTCAGGTCTGGGGTGCTCCGAACGGAAACATCCCGCCGAAGCTCGAAGACGAGTACGCGATCTGGATGGAGTAGTACACATCATCCAGGTAGAGCGTTCGTCTATGTTCTGAGGCTACACTACCCGTCATCCACACCACCTAGAAGATGCTCAAAAAGCTATCTCTCTAGGTGGTGTGGGCGCGGGCTGATTGTAAGTACAATGCTTTGATTTGGAAAATCGAAGCTGAAATCTAGCGGAGAACTAGTGGATAACTGAAGCGGGCAAGGACGAGACGGGTTTATTTATATAAGGTACATTAGATCTCTCTCGTCCCGCCATTTTATCCTTCTTTTTTCTGTCTTTTCTCTATCCTTTCGCTGTTTGTTCTCTACCTCTTTCTTTCTCTTTCTCTTTCTCTGCTTTTTCTATGGCTTTTTCTATGGCCTTTTCCATGCCCCATCTCTAGTGATAGATTAAGAAATTAAATGAAAGATTATTATAAAACTTTAGGGCTTAAGAATTCAGCTTCTCTTGATGAGGTCAAAAGAGCTTATCGAATTTTAGCTCGACGACACCATCCTGATATTAACGGTCGGGCCGATGCTGGTGAGAGATTTAAAGAGATCCAGGAGGCTTACAATACTCTTAGAGATCCTGAGAAGAAAAAACTGTATGACGCAACGGCTGAGGCGTTTTTAAAGCAGCAATTTAATCAAAAATTAAAATCGTACTCTAAGTATGCCGAGAGTTCCGCTAGATCTAAAGAACCTCCGAAAGAAAGTTTTAAATCCAAAGTTGAGAGCGCCTGGGAGGAAGCTCCCTTTAATGTACCGCTAGATCCATTTAAAGATTTATCCTCTCTTATTAACCAAGGACGATCATTCTCTCTTAAATCTTATGACTGGCTAAAAGATAAGGGAAAAGATTTTAAGGAACGATTCCAGAGAGCTTCAAAAACCAAAGTTTCAATAGTTGAAGTATCAGTGACGATTGAGGAATCTCTTAAAGGAGTAAGGAAAAAAGTTGAGTTCGTTGAACCTGAAGGTACAAAAAAAGTTTCAATTGTTATTCCACCAGGAGTTAGAGACGGTAGTGTTATTCGCCTAAGAAATAAATCAAACAAAAATGAAGATCTTATTATTGTTGTAAGATTAGCTCACCACCCTTTTCTCAGTATCAAAGCTAAGGGGTTAATCATGGAGATCCCTGTAACTGTGAGTGAAGCCCTGTATGGTGCACAGATAAAAGTTCCCGGTGTAGAAGATTCAATTTTAGTAAAAATTCCGTCCCAAAGTCAGAGTGGCTCTGAAGTAAGAATTGAGGGTCAAGGAATTCAGGGACGTGATGGAAAGCGCGGAGATCTCTTTATTAAGGTAATGATCATGACCCCACCCGACCCTAATGCCGCGCTCTTAAAGGAAAAGACCGATGAGTTGAATAAATACTATGAGAAAGACGTTAGAGCTCAACTACCAACAACGTTACTATAGGTCTTATAATCCTGATTATGATTAATAGATTATTTACTACCCTGCTCTCACAAGCTGCTGGATTTTTAGGTGGTGTGTTAGTTGGCTTTTTTTTAGAAGCTCAGTCTTTTTTCCCTATTATCGTATTGGTGCTCCATACAGTTATCGCAACTTTAGTAGCATACTTTCTTAAATGTACTCGGCCGTGGGTTATTTTAAATGCTCTTATCCCTATTGGCATGTTTGTTTCAACTTATCTACCGCTTTCCTATAGTGCGCTAATAATTTTAACCCTCTTTGTAGTATTACTTTTCCTACCAACATTTTTCTCTGGAGTACCATTTTATCCTACCAGCAAAGAGGCCTATGATCAGATCTTAAAATTAATTCCTGAAAGCAAGATTACGGATCAAAAACTAGTTTTTTTAGATCTTGGTTCAGGATTCGGGGCACTATTATCTTATCTATCTACACATCGCCCAGATATTACCTTTATTGGGGTAGAAATAAGTCCTCTAGCTTGGCTCACTTCTAAAGTATGGCTGTGGCAAAGGAAAAACATAAAAATTACTTTTAAAGATATGTGGGATCTAAATCTATCTGATTATGATTTTGTATATGCTTTTTTGGCTCCTGGGCCGATGCCAAGACTCTGGCAAAAAGTTAGAGAAGAGATGCGACAGGGGTGTACGTTTATAACAAATACATTTGATGTTAATGCAACACCATCAGAGAAGATCAAATTAAAAGATAATCAGCAAAGCGAACTATTAGTGTTTAAATTATAACCTAGGCACTCGCTCTAGCAGCTTTCTTTGCTTCCTCTCGCTTTCTTGACCAACTATCCCAAGCAATGACAACTGGACTAGCTATAAATATAGTTGAATATGTACCTGCGAGGATACCAATTACTAAATAAAGACTTAGATCGGCAATTGCACCACCACCATAGATAAGTAATGCCAAAGCAGAAATGAATGTAAGCAAACTAGTAATGATTGTTCGTGGCAATGTTACGTTGATACAGCGATTGATTAATGGAACGATATCTACTCTCTTTGATTTTAAGATCTCTTCTCGCACTCTATCAAAGATAATAATCGTATCATTAACTGAATATCCAACAATTGTTAAAACTGCGGCTAAGGTCGATGCGTTAATTTCTCGACCACATAAAAGATATACCCCTGTTGCAACCACTACGTCATGAAATAGAGCAACCACAGCTCCCACTGCAAAGGCTAGTTCAAATCTAACAGAAACATAGATCAAGATACCGAGGAGGCCAAAGAGCACCGCTACTAAGGCTTTAGCTCTTAGTTCCTGCCCAATTGTAGGACCTACAACGTCAGTCCTCTCGATAGTAGCTTTATCAGCAAATTTTGCCTTTACAGCATCTAAGATACTCTTTTTATTGGCATCATCAGAGCCACCTACTTTAATCGAATATTCATGACTGCCCTTCTCGAACGCCTGCACAGAGGCCGAAGCCACTCCACCATCTTTTAAAGCATCGCGGATATCCTGAGAGGTACCACCCTCAGTAAGCTTAATAACGATCTCAGTGCCGCCTAAGTAATCAACTCCATATTTTGATTCGCCACGAGCAAACCAGATATAAAATGATCCGATGACCATAATTATGGAGAGAACGATTGCGTACTTACCTTTTCCTAGGAAATCTATATTGGCAGTATCAGGAATCAACTTCATAAAGCTCATATTGAGATCTCCTTTCCTTTGGCTCTAAGCGGCAATACATCAAACATCAATCGACCTACAAACGAAGCACAATAAAGTGTAGTCATAATGCCGATACTAAGCGTCACAGCGAAGCCGCGAATTGGGCCTGTGCCAAAATAATAAAGTAACATTCCGGTTAAGAGTGTTGTTATGTTGGCATCAACTATAGCTACCATCGCCTTTTGATATCCAACAGTGACAGCAGCATCCCGGGTCGAACCATTAGTCACCTCTTCCCTGATTCTTTCAAAGATAAGGACATTTGCATCAACAGCCATACCGATAGTAAGGGCTAATCCAGCTAGTCCAGGTAAGGTCAGTGTTGCGCCAAATGCAGATAACAGGGCCAACATAAAAATAAGGTTTAAAAGCAAAGTAACAACTGCAATAGATCCGGATTTTTTATAGTAAATCACCATAAATATCATAACGAAACTAGCACCGATAAGGATGGCTGTTATTCCTTTCCGAATCGATTCTGCACCAAGTGTTGGACCAACAGTTCTCTCCTCCATCGCTTTAAGTGGAGCAGGTAGGGCACCAGCTCTTAGAACTACAGCTAACTCACGAGCCTCTTCAAAGGCAAAACCACCAGAGATACTTGCTCGACCACCACCGATTGCTTCATTAATTCGTGGAGAAGAATGTACGGTGTTATCTAATATTATAGAGAGGTTTCTACCTACATTGGATCCAGTAATTTGCCTAAAAAGTTTTCCACCCTCAGAATTTAGTGATAATGAAACTTCAACCTGTCCATTGATAACTTGGACACGAGCATCGCTCACGGCATCACCGTTCATTAAAACTTCATCCTCTACCTGAACGATCTGTCCATCTTTATCTTTAACATTGGTAGTTGGAACAGAGCTTCCAGGAGTTGGCAAAAGCCTAAACTCTAACTTAGCAACGGATCCAACGACCCGCTTAACTGCTTCAATGTCTTTAAGACCAGGCATCTGAAGAACGATCCTATCATTTCCTGCTCTTTGAATTAGCGGCTCAGCAACCCCGAATTGGTCAACTCGATTTCTAAGTGTTTCAATCGCCTGGATAACAGATTCTTCCTGAATCTTTCCAGCATTTGCTTCAGAAATTGTATAGACAACCTTTGGTCGCTCTCCCTCATGCTTAACATCAAGGAACATTAAATCTCTATAATCGTCAGTCACTTTTGTTTTGAGAGTTTCAACTTGGCGATCACTGACAAGTGTTAATTCAAGTTGATAGACACCATTATTATCACTGACTTTAGTTCTAAGGATCGCTACTTTGTCTTTTCGAAGCTCTGATTTGATTGAATTAGCAATAGATTGAAGCCTACTTTTAACAGCTTCTTTTGTTTGCACCTCGTAAACTAGATGAACGCCGCCAACAAGATCTAATCCCAAACTTAAAGGTTTTGAGATCCAACCATCTTTAAATGTCTCTTTAGAGATGTTAGGTGCCAAAAAAACTGCGGCAGCTAATATAGTAATAGCAAATATAATCAATCTCTTTTTAATTTCTGGACTCATGTATACACCCTATGCTGCTGATTTTAATGATTCAGGATTTTCAATCTTTTTTAAAATTTTTGATGGCAGGAATTTTACCTTCACACCTTGAGCAATCTCTACTAATACAGAGTCCTCAAAAGTCTCGGCTACTTTACCAATGATCCCGGCAGCCGTAATAACCTTATCCCCTTTTTTTAGAGATTTAAGCATCACTTCCTGTGCTTTAATTCGAACCTGTTGTGGTTTTAAAACTAGAAAATAAAAAATTATAAAAACCATGAATAGCATAGGCAGCATCTTTGCTAGCAGCTCGCCAATCCCTGGTTGTGCTACTGGAGTCGCGACTTGTGCTATGGCTTCATTGATAGCAAATGGAAATAAAATTGGTAGAAAAATTGGTAGAAAAATTGGCAGCGCAATAATAAGCAAAGCAATAATAAAACGGGCAATCATGTTACTCCTGGTTAAGTGCACCTAAATTAACGTTACTCCATGATGACTTTGTCTTTGTCCATAGAGCTTCAAACGTACCGCCCTTGATACACGATCGAATATCAGCCATCAAGTCGAGATAATGCTTTAGGTTATGAATAGTTAGGAGCACTGGGCCTAACATCTCACCTACTTTAAAGAGATGATGAATGTAGGCAAGGCTGTAATTTCTACAAGCAAGGCAGCTACAACTTGAGTCTATAGGCTCATTAACGTCAGCATACCTAGCATTTTTAACATTTATGTAAGGATCAGGGCCTGTTATAAATCCTCGACCAAAACGGCCTGAGCGGCTCGGCATCACACAATCAAACAGATCAATACCGTGTTTTACTGCTTCAACTATATCCATAGGAGTACCTACTCCCATCAGATACCTTATTTTATGAGCTGGGAGCTGTTGCGGATGATAGCTAAGGACATCATACATTTTTCCTTTCTCTTCTCCGACACTGAGCCCTCCGATGGCCATCCCATCAAAATCAATTGAGCCTAATTCCTCAGCTGCTTGAGATCTCAGATCTTTAAAACAGATCCCTTGAGTAATACCAAAGATAGAGGTGTTTGGATTCTTTCGTGCGGCAAGAGATCGTTTAGCCCAGCGAATCGTCATCTCTAATGATTTTTTAGCTTCTTCATGTGTATAGGTTGATGGTGGACACTCATCTAAAACCATTGCAATATCTACACCGAGTTCCTCTTGGATTCCAATTGAACGCTCTGGAGTTAGAAACATCTTTGCGCCATCAATATGTGATCGAAATTCAACCCCTTCCTCTGTTAATTTTCTTATCCCTGACAAACTAAAAACTTGGAAACCGCCACTATCACTTAGAATTGGTCCCTTCCATCCTGCAAATTTGTGAATACCGCCTAGAGATTGTATCCGCTCTGAAGTTGGTCTAAGCCAGAGGTGGTAAGTGTTGACAAGCATTATCTGAGTTCCGATCTCAGATAATCTCTCACAATCAACACCTTTGACACTCGCCTTTGTTCCAACCGGCATAAAATTTGGAGTATCAAAAGTGCCATGAGTAGTCGTGTAAGTCCCTAGGCGCGAAAGACCATCCGTTTTATGAATTTTAAATTTTGATTCAGTAGTCATATATTATAAAGAAATCAGGCTTTTTAGAGTATTACCATCCCATCACCATAACTTAGAAATCGATAGTCATTACTAAGAGCATGGTTGTAGGATTCGTAAAGCAACTCTCCCCCCATTAATGCCTCAACTAAGAGAAGATGTGTAGTGCCTGGCTGGTGAAAGTTTGTAACGACAACATCACAGGCTTTAAAAATAAACCCTGGCTTAATAAAGAGATCTGTTCTTTGAGCAGTATCAGGATCCTCTGTGAGGAAAAGAGTCTCAAGCGCTCTAACTACTGAGGTCCCAACTGCGATAATCCTGCCTCCCTGTTTTCCTCCCTGTTTTCCCCCCTGTTTTTTCTTATCTATGATCTTTGCTTTTAGATCCTGATTATAAGTAACTCTTTCAGCAGAAGGTGGAGTGATATTGTTTCCTTTAGGATCTTCAGTCGGATCAAAGATCTGAAGAAAACTTGCTGGGCCTAAATGGAGTGTTACATGCTCAACGCTAATTCCTTTATCTTTGATGGATTTAAGGACAGTCGAAGTAAAGTGTAAACTTGCTGTTGGAGCAGCAATTGATCCGTCGACTTCTCCGAACGGCGTCTGATAATCTTTAATATCAGTGCTATCTGAAAGCCCCTCTCGTATATAAGGAGGAATCGGCATAATACCGGCCTTTTGTAAGGCAGAGGAGATCTTCTCTGGTGGATTTTTAGTTGAACTAAACTTAATCTTTATCTCTTGAGCCTTAGTTCTCTCTATTACTTCGGCCATTAAATCATTTGGGAATTTTACTATTTTTTTAGTGTTGTTTGCTGGCTCTAACTTTCGCATCGGTTTTCCAAGAGCAAGCCAACTCTCTTGCTCAGGATCTAGAGGCTCTGTTAAGAGGATTTCTACCTTAGCACCAGTTTTACCATCTGTACCTAAAAGCTCCCCTAAAAATCTAGCTGGGATAACTTTTGAATTATTAAAGACTATTAGATCGTTCGGTTGAAAAAATTCAGCGATCTCTAAAAAGGAGGAATCTTTTATCTTTTTTGTATTCCGATCTACGACTAAGAGCTTAGCCGCATGGTACGGATAGACCGGTCGCTGAGCGATCCGGTCTATCGGCAAATCGTAAATGAAAGGTTGGATCAATTCTTAGGAACTTTCTTAAATGCATCCATAATATCTATTGGAAGCGGAAATACGATTGTTGAATTATGCTCAGTTGCAATTGCTCTTAGCGTATCAAGATATCTTAACTGAAGTGCAATTGGCTCTTGGGCCATAATATCAGCGGCCTCTTTGAGCTTGCCAGCAGCCTGTGCTTCACCCTCTGCTTGAATAACTTTAGCACGACGATCTCGCTCTGCTTCAGCTTGCTTGGCCATGGCACGTTGCATCTCTTGAGGTAGATCGATGTGCTTGATCTCAACTAGTGATACCTTAATGCCCCACGGATGAGTTTGATTATCTAAGATATCCTGAATCCTCATGTTAAGCTCCTCTCGCTTTTGTAGGAGATCATCAAGAGCGGCTTCACCGCAAACACTTCTTAGTGTTGTTTGAGCAAGCTGACTTGTTGCATAAAGATAGTTCTCAACTTGCACAACTGCTTTTGACGGATCAATTACTCTAAAATAGAGAACTGCATTCACTTTAATTGAGATGTTATCCTGAGTAATAACGTCCTGAGTTGGAATATCCATCGTGATGGTACGTTGATCAATTCGAACGATTTTATCTACCATCGGTATGATAAAAATAAGGCCGGGTCCTTTTAGATCTCTCAAACGACCAAGTCTAAAGATAACTCCTCGTTCATATTCCTGAAGAATATGAATACCCATTTTTAAAATAACTAGGGCAATAACTACTATCGGTAAAAATCCCATAATTTTTTCTCCTTACATTTTGTTTGAAACTTTCTGATTAATTTATTTTTTCCACTTCTAAAATCAACCCTGGGTGCATAGAGACTACCCTTATTTGTGATCCTTTTTCAATTATTCCCTTTACACAGGTGGCTCTCCAGTATTCTCCATTTACAAAGACACGTCCAGTTGAGGAAACATTGTTAGATGCCTTTCCTAAAAGACCAACTAGTCCCTCTTTACCTGTAGTGACTTTTCGTTTCTGTGCACGAACTACTGCAAAGACAACAAACAATAAAAGCCCGCCAACTGCAATGGCTGTTGATAATATAAGGGTAAGATTAACGCTTATGCCTGGTATCTGAGCCACATCAATCAAATAAATCGATCCAAGAACTATTGCAATAAGTCCCCCTATTCCCAAAATACCACTTGGAATAAACATCTCCATGCCGATTAAAAGTGATCCGACGGCCAAAAGCATTGCCCCTCCAATATTAATTGGAATTATTTGATAAGAGGCCAGTGCTAAAATTAAACAGATTACTCCAACGACACCTGGAAGGATTGCACCAGGATTGTAAAGTTCAATTGAAAGACCGGTAGTTGCAGCTAACCATAAAAGTTGTACAACGTTAGGATCGGCCAATGTGTTAATGATGCTCTGCTTAAGAGAGATGTCATAATTTATACGCGGCAAAAGAGATAGATCAGAAAGCTCAACTATCTTATCCCCTATTTTTACTTTCTTCCCTTTTACTTTTTTAAGTAGCTCATCGATATCTTTGGCGACAAAATCTACAACTCCTTCTTTGAGAGCTTCCACTTCAGTAATGGAGGCACTCTCTTTAACAGATTTTTCTGCCCAACTGGCATTTCGGTTACGTTGCTCAGAGATCGCTTTTACCATAGCGACTGTCATGTTCTCCGCCTTAGAGCGCATATCACTCTCAATATTCTTTCCATCTCCTGCAACTGGGTGGGCTGCTCCTATAGTTGTACCGGGAGCCATTGCTGCGATATGACCAGCCATTGTAATAAAAACACCAGCCGAAGTAGCAGTAGCACCACTTGGTCCAACATAGATAAAGATCGGCACAGGCGAATCAAACATCTTCTTGACCATGTCCTGAGATGTTTGAAGCATGCCCCCTGGTGTATCTAAAGTTATTACGATCGCTTTTGCTCCAGTTTTTGAAGCTTCATTAATTATGGAATTTAGATACTCAGATGTTCCTGGAAATATCCCCATCTGCATATTTGCTATCGCGACGTGATCGGCTGCGGAGACTTCAGTGACAAAGACTTGGCTTACAAGGACCAGTATCACTATAGTTTTAGATAGGAGTATTTTTAAATATTTTGACATTTGCTTTGATGCTCACATTAATTAAAAAATTAATACAAATGGGAGGATTTTTTGTAATTGCTCCCAATAGGTTTTCTTTAGCGTCGGATCTTTACAAACCTCATCAGGAGAAAGCGTATGAAGACAATCTTTGCCGTACAGATTAAATATCTTTCCCTGCCTTTCTTCCTGCCTTTCTTCCTGCCTTTCTTCTTGCTGGACCATTACACCATTAAGAGTTTCTGACAGGGTCTCCATTTTTATATCACCGAATAAAATTACTGAGCGGATATCATTGCCGGAGATTATATCTTTAAGGTCTTTTGATGACATTTCATCGATAAATCGCACTTCATATTGTCCGCTCTTTAGTTTCAACCCTTTTTGCAGTGCTGCGTTTAAGAGCTCTTGGCCCTTCTCTGTTAATTTTGGTCCAAGTATTAAAATAGAAATGGAGTTAACTCTTTCACTAACAGCAACTACCTCATCTATCAACCGCTGTGGTATCCCATAAGGATAGAGATCCTTTACTGACTCAAGATAATTTATAAGGCTGTGTGTCACTAAATTTAAAATTTAAGAATTACATCTAATATTTTGTTTGCTACTCGACTCTTATAAGTAGTAGCAACTTCATTTTCATGACCAGTTCGGCTTATAATCCAAACCCTATTAGTATCAAGCTCTAAAGCTTCATGAGCAAAATTTCCAACTATAATATCGGCTTTTTTGCGCTCAAGTTTGCTTCGTGCATCTGCAATTAAATCTTCAATCTCTCCAGTTTCAACGGCAAAACCAACTAGTACTGGCTTGTCTCCACTTCGCTTTTTCCCAAGCTCAGCTAAGATATCCGTATTCTCAACTAATTTAATTGCTGAACCGATATCACTTTTTTTAAGTTTCTCTGAGGAAGTCTCTTTTGGCCTAAAGTCACTAACAGCTGCAGCCATAATAATTATATCAGGTTTATCATCCCCCTTATAGGCAAGCCTCATTACTGTTTCATGCATCTCATCAGCAGAGGTAACACTATGACATTTTACTGCCGAAGGGAGTCGTGAATTAATTGGACCATGGACTAAAGTTACCTCAGCACCACGACGAAATGCTTCACGAGCTAGGGAGACTCCCATCTTCCCGGATGAGCGGTTTGAGATAAAGCGTACCGGATCGATCGCTTCTCGTGTTGCACCAGTTGTAATAAGAATTTTTTTGCCGTTAAAATCATGATCTGAGAGGGAGCGACGTACAAAGTTAAAGATCTCCCATGGATCAGCTAGACGACCTGAGCCTTCCCAACCACAGGCAAGCGCACCTTCTTCAGGATCTACGAAATAAATACCACGTGCTTTTAGTTTCTCAACATTTTCTAAGGTAACAGTATTAGTCCACATGTTTACATTCATTGCTGGACAGACAAGAATGCTTGCCTTAGTGGCAAGAGCAACTGTCGAGACTGGACATTCTGCAAACCCGTAAGCAAGTCGGGCAATAATATTTGCAGTCGCAGGAGCAACTACAAATGTATCGGCCCAGTCAGCTAGTTGAATGTGGCCAATTTGGCTATCGTCCCCTGCGTCAAAAACATCTGTAAGAACTGGGGAACCGGTAATCGCCTCCATTAAGCCTGGGCTAATAAATTCGCAAGCTGATTCAGTCATAACACATCTGACTTCATAGCCACGCTGAATTAGAAGACGAGCTAACTCTGCGCTCTTATAAGCTGCGACAGACCCGGTAATCCCGAGTACTACCTTTCGTCGCTCTTTCATTTCACTCATTATTTAGACTCCTTATTCTTACTCTCAATCTTCTCTGAATTATTCTCTAACTAAAAAACGGATTTGTTTCTTGCTCGATTTTAATTGTTGTATCCTCACCGTGGCCAGATAAAACTTTGGTGTCCCCTGGCAAAGTAAAAAGCTGAGTTCTAACTGAATCAAGCAATGTTTTATGATCTCCTCCAGGAAGATCAGTGCGCCCGATTGATCCAGCAAATAGCACATCCCCGGCTAATACTATTTTATTGTCAGCGTTATAGAAAGAAAGATGTCCAGGAGAATGGCCTGGGGTAAACAGTGCCTTAAATTCATATGGGCCAATCTGTAGGATATCCCCACCATCTATATACTTGTCAGGCTCAGGGCAGTTTTTCATGGTTCCAGGTTCTATTCCGTAGTAGGAGCAGATCTCTCTAACATGGGATCGCATCTCCGCCTCCCCCTTGTGCCCGTAAAGTATTGCCCCCGTTCTATCTTTTAAGTCCTGCACACCACCGCAATGATCCACATGGGAATGCGTCAACCATATCTGTTCAAGGTTCCAGGTTCTTTTTTCAAGAGCGGATACTATTTTTTCAATATCTCCACCAGGGTCCACAACAACAGCTTTTTTGGTTCCAGGTTCCCCTAAAATCCTGCAATTCTGAGCAAAGCCAGTTACTTCTATCTTTTCAATATAAATCATAAAAATATCAACTACATACCATTACAAAAAGAATGCACCATAAAAAAGGTACCAGGTTCTTTTTTCAGCGGTTCCTTTTTCAGCGACATTATTCCACAGAGTTCATGCCTAGGGCTATAACTATAAGTCTATATGTACCTTGGCCTAAATTTTGAATCATGAATCTTATTCATCGAATTGGTCTTCTAATAGGGTGAAGTTTGTTAATTGCAGAAAATAAGTATCTTCAATTAGTTAGCAAGCTTAACAGAACATCGTTCTGCCAACTAAGAGATCTGCTTAGATCCTAAACTAATGACTGTTTATGCAACATACAGAGATCTCAACCTCAGTTGATAACGCCGCAGATCACGTGTCTAAAGCATGGTACCCTATTAATAAGGATCTCCTTGATGAAATTCGCTCTGCTCTTAAAGAGGGACGGTATGATGGGCGGATTGACCCGCTAGTTCAGGATCTTAAAGCTGATGCCTCACTATACCTTTTATGCCTAAAAAAATTATCCTCTCTTATTGATCAAGCTAAAGCTGAAAATGGCAACTTAACCCCTCCAAAAGTTTTCCGACAAGTTGGATTTGGTGCCTGTCAGGAGGTGTTACTTTCCGATCTCGATAAAGATATTCCACATCGTTTTGAAAATATTAGCGAGCTTCAGGCTGCACGGGTTAAGGAATGCGTTGTCAGTGCTAGTGCCTCTGAGATACTTGCTCAAGATTCCGCGATCGATCCAGAGCTTGGCTTCTCATGTGCTTTACTTCGTCAACTAGGTATGACTCTAATCGCCTGGAACTATCCACATGTATACTCTCGTGCTCTTCAGGGATTAACTCCTGAAAGTAATGATTTGGATCTAGCTATTCAGAAAATTCTAGGATTCTCACCATCTATGCTTGCTACATCAGTTGCAAAAAGATGGGGGCTTTCGCCAATGATTTGTAAAGTAATTGGTGAAGAATCAATTGCTAAAACAGAAGCTCCGATCGATCAAGAGAACCTAGCTGTCTCTATAACACTAGAAAAGCTCTGTAAAATAGGTGAGGCATTGGCTAGAGCTAACGATCCTGAACATTATCCTTCGGCTATGTCTGATTGGGAAAATGCAGAGAGCGCCATCAAAACTATTCTTGGGCCCAATGGCATTATGACCATACAAGCAAAAGTCGAAGAGAACCTTCGCGCTTATGCTAAAAGATCTCCTGAGTCATTTATCATCAAGATCACAAATGACTTTAAGGATAAAATTGAAAACTCTAATTTTGCTAAAAAATTACTAGAAGAAAATAAGTATGTGGAACTTTGTCCGCCATTATTAAAATTGCAGATTAAAGAACTCTACTCTTCTTTTTCACCACATGAAATTTCGCGCAATAGCATACAAAAATTGACTAAGGACATTATTCCCTGTGCTGGATTTGATCGTGGCTGTGTTTTTATGCTTGAACCCGCAACTATGAGCCTTGTTCCTCTATTAAAATTTGGTGGATTACCAGAAAATCGAACCGCAACTGTGAAAGTCTCTGCAATGAATCTCGATTCAAATCCTGTAGCAACAGCATTTCGTTGCAACTCTCCAATTAAGCAGATTGAAACGCTTCCTGATGGGACTCAGGCCATAACACTTTCCGGGGTTCTTGGTGTATCTCAAAAAGTTGGAGTGCTATATTTAGAAGTATCTGAGCGTTTAAAGTCGAAAACTAAAGCGGATCCAGAGTTATATTTTAAGGCCATTAAGCAGTGTTTGAGCCACTGTCTTAGCCTAAGATAGATATTCCCCTATCCCTAGATAACCCCCTGAAATTCCATATTTTTTAAGGTACCAGGTTCTTTTAAATTATACATAACTATATGAAATTATTATGAATAAAAGAAAAACTGAAGCAAAATCTTTTTTTCCTCGATCAGTGTTAGACAGGCCAATCTCTACATCACATCTATCCACAGATCTGCCATAATATTATTGTAGGCTTTAAATTGCTTACAGGTTATTTATTGTTTTATATGGCTTTTCTATGAGTAAATTTATCAGTCGGATCTTTGGCCCTTTGAAAACTAACACTACAAATCTGGTCCCAGAGACCCTCTCCCCAGAAACATTGATTAAAGAAGCACAAGTTAACGCACTATCCGATTTTCTGGATCCTACATGCAAAGAATTAATTGCAGCTGCAGTCACAGAATCAGATTTAGCTTTCCCTACTCTACTCTATGTTCAAATATCAGAGAACGTTGCCATTGTTACAGAAATTGAGTTTGCAAAAAAAGTTGGCGCAGACAATCTACCACTAGTAACTATTAAGTCTGCACGTAAGGATTCTGGACGACTTTTTGATGGTGATATTTTCGTATCCGATGAAGCTCTACTAGATTTTACTGATGAAGAGCTTGAAACAAAAATCAGTGCCGGTGAAATTGGTCAAGGAACATGTTTTCTTGCTAAATCTGTGATCTCTGAAAAGGCAATTTTTGGACGTAACTGTATTATTGGTGAAGGCGCTAAGATTTTTGGTGGTGTCTTTGGCGACAATGTTGTTATCGGAAGAAACGCCTGGGTAGGTCATGCCGTAGAACTTGCTTCTGGGGTTCTAATTGGCCAAGAGACTTCCCTTAATGGAACTATTAAAATTGGCTTTGATCCTGACAATGAAACCGGTGTTGAGCCAGCCTATGTTATGATTGGCAACTCTTGTGCTCTTGATTCATGCTCAATAAAGCGTCGTACGATCATCGGCAAACATTGTCTGGTAGATAATAATCCTGAATTTTCCGGCCTTATTCCAAATGGTGCAACCGTAGTTGCTCAAGGAAAAAGCTTTTCTGTTATTCCTTACTAATTAGTTAATTCTATCTGCTGATTGTATCTCAAAAAAATAAGAAGGGGTGAACAACTTATTGGCTGTAAACCATTCACCCTTGATGCATTACGGTTCATGCTGGCGGCTGCTCACTCGGTGGAAGTGTTTGCTTTTGGCCTTCTGTAAGTGCGAGGAGGCAAGTGATGCCTATCGCAAATACACTTCCAGAAGCAGAACCCCACTTCCACGGAATCTCCTGCATTGGCACAAAGACCAGGAGCACTCCCAGCCAAAACACCATGCAAGAACCGAAAATGAGACAGCTTAAGCTACTACTAACGGCAATTCAGTCCAATTTGTGGTGAATTTTTGAGTACGTTGCTCTTGTTTACTTTTCCACCGTTTCGCTGTTCCAATGGATCCAAAAAAAACTGTCTGTCTTCCCCGATCATAATTTATCTGATCGAATACCCTAATTAATTCCTCTTCCCGCGCTCCATATTGGGATTCAGAGAAAAGTGATTGTTGCAATTGTGTATCAGGGACTAGCTTTTCAACTACAATTCCTGCTTTAGTATATAGATAATTAGAGCGAAATGTTTTCTTTAAAACACTTTGGGCTGCTTCAATAAGTGTAGGTGTAAACGAAGTTGGTGTAAGAAATGAATGCCTTTCAAAAGAGGAATAGTAATCAGTATTATTAAATGGGCTTGTTCGAATGTAAACAGATAAGAGGTGCGCGCATAAGTTATCCTCTCTTAACTTCTCTGCCACTCTTTCAGCATGAAATGCAACTGACTCTTCTAGCTCTGATAATTTTGTAACAGGCTTTCCAAACGATCTAGATGAAGTGATTGATTTTTTGGGTGTTGGTTGGGTCATTTCAGCACATGGAATGCCGCGAAGCTCCATCACAGTCTTAAGGCCTAGCACTGAGATTTTTTTTCGTATCCATGTATCGGGGACATTTATTAAGTCATAAGCTGTATAAATTCCATCTGCCTTTAGGCGGACTGACAGCTTATGTCCAATTCCCCAGATATCATTTACGTCAAATTGTTTTAAAAGTTCCTGAGGTTTCAGTAAGTCATACATTGAGAAAACGCCATTATGTCCCGGTTCTTTTTTTGCAACGGCATTAGCAACTTTAGCTAATGTTTTTGTTTGAGCCACTCCTATTGAAACTGGAATACCAGTTTGCTGTTGGACAGCTTCTCGGACTTCCCTTCCGTACTGAGCGCGTTTTTGTGGATCTATAAAATCAAAATTTAAAAATGCTTCGTCAACAGAATAAATTTCATACTCGTTTACAAAAGAGGAGAGAATCTTCATGATCCGATGAGACATATCTCCATAAAGGGTAAAATTAGATGAAAAAACTGCCACTTTATGGGCAGTAAAGAGATGTTCATACTTAAAGGCTGGCGCGCCCATCGGAATGCCTAGAGCTTTCGCCTCTTGAGAGCGCGAGACTACACAGCCATCATTGTTTGAAAGAACAACAACTGGGCGATTCCAAAGCTTTGGATTAAAAACACGTTCACATGATACAAAGAAATTATTACAATCAACTAATGCAAAAGCTCGATCTGAAGCTTTAGAGCTATTTTGCCAAAGAGTGAATGACATAGGTAGCAACTCCCCAAACTTCGAACTGATCTTCCTCTGTGATGTAAATCGGCTTTTTAGCATTTTGCTTGGGCAATTGATCCTCTGGAATTAAAAGATAGCTCTCTCCGCGTTTACAGAGACGCTTGACTGTGAATTCTCCGTTAAGCACTGCAACTACGACAGTTCCGTTATGGGCGGTAAGAGCCCGGTCGACTATCAAGATATCTCCATTATGAATTCCAGCCCCAATCATGGAGGAACCCTTGACCCGAACAAAAAAAGTTGCTGCTGGATGAGCAATCAGGTGTTGATTAAGATCTAAATTATCCTCTGTATCGCCTTCGGCTGGAGATGGAAATCCTGCTGATACTGATTCACTAGCAAATGGTAAAGCGGTTACAACTACGTTTTTTCCCCTCAAAACTGTCTTCATATCAGATCCAAAATATACCTCATATAACTTAGATTAATTCTAATCTATTTTTATATAGAAATATACTAGATAGGAGACACTGCTATAACATTCTGTATTGACTATCTATTTCTAAAGGTACCAGGTACCTTTTTTATGGGTTCTTTCATTATGACCGTATCACCATGAGCTTGGTGCGAAGCATGTCATGCATAGTATGAGGAATGCCCCCAAGGCCTAAACCTGAGGAATCTCGTCCTCCAAAAGGCATCCAGTCGACACGAAATGCAGTATGATCATTTACCATGACAGCAGTGGCGTTTAATAGCTTCACCGTATCAAGAGCAACGTTAATATTTTTTGTAAATATCGAAGATTGAAAAGCAAACGGTAAACTATTAGACCAAGCAATTGCCTCCTTTAAATCCTTATATGGATAAACGCAAACAACTGGGCCAAAAATTTCTTGGGTCGAGACCTTAACAGAAAGAGATGGATTATAAATTACCGTTGGAGGGTATAGACTATCAGAGGTCCTCTTTCCTCCACACAAAATCTCTCCCCCACTTTGACGCGCCTCTCCAACCCACTCATCAACTCTATCAACATCACCATGAGTAATTAGTGGTCCAACCTCTGTAGTAGGATCTAATGGATCTCCCACTTTCATTTTAGACCCTGCATCAGCTATACCTCTAGCCACTGTTGGGGCTATTGATTCATGAGCAAACACTCTCTGTACTGACACACAAACTTGTCCAGCATGATAAAAACCACCTTTTGCTAAAAGCGGCAAAGCTCCATTGATATCAGCATCAGCTTCAACAATAACTGGGGCTACTCCACCATGCTCTAGTGCTGAACGAGTACCGGGAGATAGCTTTCCATTTAAATGCCATCCAACCTTAGCTGATCCTATAAATGAGAAAAAATTTACCCGTGGATCTGTGATCATTTTTTCGGCCAATGCATTTTTACAGATAATCGTCTGACACCAACCTTGTGGCAGCCCTGCCTCCTTTAAAAGTTTTACTAGTGCTAGACAGGAAAGTGGTGTTGTCCTGGCAGGTTTGATCAATATAGGGCAGCCAGTAGCTATAGCAGGCACAACTTGGTGTACTATCAAGTTAAGCGGATGATTAAATGCGCTCACCGCAGCGACAACTCCAATTGGTTCCCACATTGTAAATGCCAAACGCCCTACTGAACTTTGAGTAAGCCCCATTGGAATCTCTTCGCCATGGATATGATGAATTTCTGAGATTGCAATCTTGACACCCTGAATTGCTCTTTCAACTTCTACTTTCGAATCTGCGTAAGGCTTTCCTCCCTCAGATGCTGCAGTAGTAATCAATTGGTCTTTATCTCGGTCAAGAAGAGTTGCCAATCGCTCCAAAATTTCTATTCTTTGGTAGGGAGGGAGCCATTTTTCTCGATCTGAAAATGTTCTATAAGCGAGCTCTAATGCTCCCTCAATTTCATCTTCCTCCATAAAAGAGACTTCGCCTACTTGCTGTCCATCAAACGGAGAATTAATCTTTAACATCTGAGCCATAAATCTAATTCCTACTAAAGTTTGAGCATCTTCTCTTTTATCTCTTTGTTTAAGATTCGATCATTCTCAGAATAATCGATTGGCACATCGATCACATAAACACCTTTTGAATTCATACAACGAGCGAGCTCTTGTTTAAACTGATCGGTACTCTCTACCCGAACACCATGAGCTCCATAAGCTTCTGCATATTTCACAAAATCAGGGTTTTTATAATCAAGCCCAAAAGTAGGAAAGCCCATAGCAGTTTGCTTCCACTTAATCATTCCGTACCCAGAATCATTTAGAATAACGACGACAAGATC
This sequence comes from uncultured Bdellovibrionales bacterium, assembly GCA_964523015.1. Taxonomy (GTDB): domain Bacteria; phylum Bdellovibrionota_C; class UBA2361; order UBA2361; family J135; genus JAWXBT01. The sequence goes on from CAZFXN010000005.1 coordinate 48,579, forward strand.
CATCCCCATTCTAACGGCTGTTTCAATCTCCTGAGAGTTCATCATAAAACCGCCATCGCCACAAACTGCGATGACCTTACTTTCAGGATGAACCATCTTTGCTGCCATTGCGACAGGCAATCCAGCACCCATTGTAGCTAGTGCATTATCAAGCAGGAGGGTGTTTGGTTTATATGCCTTGTAATTTCTAGCAAACCAAATTTTGTACATCCCATTATCTAAAGAGAGAATTCCATCTGCAGGCACAACAGATCTCATATCCTGTACGATCCTCTGAGGAAGAAGTGGGAATCGTGAATCCTCAACTAATTCACTAAGGTGTTTATCTATCTCGACTTTGATCTTTAATAGTGAAGAGAAATCCCAATGACTTTGTGGTTTGATCTGTGACGCTAAATTCTCCACAGTTTGAGCAATATCACCTATCACTTCAAGTTGAGGAAAGTAAACTTGGTCAATCTGAGCAGTAAAGAAATTAACATGTACTACCTGAGCCCCTCCATGGCGCATAAAGAAAGGGGGCTTTTCAACAACATCATGTCCAACATTTATAATCAGATCAGCTTTATTTATCGCCGCATGCAAAAAGTCGTGGTCTGAAAGAGCTGCTGTACCAAGAAAGAGAGGATGGCGTTCATCAATAACACCCTTCCCCATCTGAGTATTAAAGAAAGGGATCTTTGTATTTTCAATAAACTTAAGTAGTGCGGCCTGTGTACGATTGCGATTTCCAGCAGCTCCTATCAGTACCAATGGGGTGTGGGCTAGCTCAATTAATTCAATCGCTTTTCTAAGTGCTTTCTGATCTGCAGAAGGACGCCTAACTTCATTAACCGCATAAATAGGAGCATCAACTTCTTCGGCAGCTACATCTTCTGGTAACTCCAAATGTACTGCCCCTGGACGCTCTTCTGTGGCAAGCCTAAATGCTTCCCGTACCATTGACGGAATATTATTACTGTTAACAATCTGACGGGTAAATTTTGTAATAGGACGCATCATCTCAACAACATCTAAGATCTGAAATCGTCCCTGCTTACTTTTCTTGATTGGCTTCTGCCCAGTAATCAGCACCATCGGCATACCACCCAATTGAGCATAGGCAGCACCGGTAACTAAGTTCGTTGCTCCTGGTCCAAGTGTCGACAAGGCGACTCCTGGTTTTCCAGTTAGCCTGCCATAAGCAGCGGCCATAAAAGCTGCGGCTTGTTCATGACGGGTAAGAATTAACTGAATTTTTGATTGTCTAAGAGATTCTAAGAAATCTAAATTCTCCTCTCCTGGTATTCCAAAAATATAGTCAACGCCTTCTCGTTCAAGAGCCCTGATAAAAAGATCTGATGCTTTCACTTATACGCCTAATATTAGGGGAAAATTTATATTGAATCGTCTCAATTTTTAACATTTCGGGCAAACAAATAATTATTCTATTGAGTAGGTTTAACTCAATGGCAGAGTATTTGGCCCTAGCGTGAAGCTTTATAGCAGATTTGAAAGAGATTCATTCTTAAAGTAATATCTCTAGCGGCAATTATTATTGCTGGTAAAACTTACTTAACTGACTTTGGTTATAACTTATGACAGCCATCACGGTTGCAAATGGTGCAGACACAAAACAGAATCTAGATCAGAACTTTAAATTTTCCCTTGGTCGATCCAGATTTTCAAAGTTCCATGTTTGTTCAGTTCTATTCTTAATTTTTATGGGTGCGTTAGTAAAAAGTCATGATGCTGGGCTTGCTGTTCCTGACTGGCCAACAACCTTTGGACAAAACATGTTTCTCTATCCACCCTCTGAATGGACTGGTGGCGTATTTTACGAACACTTTCATCGGCTGGTAGGATCTTTCGTTGGGCTGCTTACAGTAATTCTAACATTTTGGCTTGCCAAAAGTGAAAGCCGTAGGTGGGTTAGATACTGTGGGTACACTGCTCTTGCCCTAGTCATAGTTCAAGGTGTCTTAGGTGGAGTAACTGTGTTGATGCAATTACCTCCTATTGTTTCTATAGCTCATGGAGTGATGGCACAGACTTTCTTAATTCTTAGTTTAGTAATTGCATATAGCCAATCAAAAGAGTGCTACTCTACTTCCTCTTACAATCGAGTAACTGCTCTGCACCCTTCTCCACTATTTATTAGCGCAATTGTAGTAGTAATATCCATATATTTGCAGCTAATATTAGGGGCAATTATGAGGCATTCTGGATCTGGTCTTGCTATCCCAGATTTTCCAACTATGGGTGGTAATTTATGGCCAAATTTTGAATTTCAAACAATGGAGTACATTAATGACTACCGATTAGGTCTAGGTCTCCGTCCAGCTACAGTAGCGCAAGTATGGATTAGTCTTTTTCATAGATTAGGAGCAGTGATTGTTACCGTAGCGGTTGTATCTCTCTATTTTAAAATACGAAAACTTGCCTCTACTGTAATTGTAAAAGTATCTTCGAGGCGCCTTTTAATAATACTTCTTTTACAATGGACACTTGGAATGTACACAATCTGGCTTGTAAAAGATCCAATAATTACTAGTTTACATGTTGTAGTTGGTGCTACGCTTCTTGCATTTTCTACGCTCCTAACCTTAAGGATCAATTACCAGGAAACTTCTTAACTATTAGTGAGGATACTCTATGGGGTGCTAGTTTCTCCTTTACTTACAGAAATTAAATGATACCCTTTCAATGATTTATAGCGTTAGTAATAATGACAGATCTTCCACCACAGCAAGCACAATTAAAAGTAGATAATAATTCTAGTCAAAAAAACACGACTGAGGATCAAGTCATTCGTGGCATTGTAAGCCGGGTAGTATTTCGTAACCCTGATAACGGCTATACAGTAATGAAAATTGATCCCGGCAAAGGAGATGAAGTCACAGTTGTTGGGAAATTCCTCTCGATCAGTGCTGGTATGCATCTTATAATTCGAGGGCAAGAATCTTCACATTCAAAGTATGGTACTCAATTTCAAGCTCAATCATTCACTCAAACTGAACCAAGTACTGCAAGCGAAATAGAGAGATATCTCTCTTCAGGACTGATAAAAGGCATCGGCGCAAAAACTGCTGAAAAACTCGTGGAAGCTTTTGGTGAAAAGACAATTGAAACAATCAATAAAGATCCAGAGGCTATAGCAAAGATTGCTGGCGTTGGGCTACATAAAGCAAAATTAATTCAAGAAGCTTTTGCAGAACAACAAGATGAAAGAGAATCGATGCGTTTTTTGCTAGAGCATAGTATCACTCCTCTCTTTGCTCAAAAAATCTACAAATTATACGGAACAAAAACAGTTGAACTAATCTCTAAAAATCCTTACCAACTAGCTCAAGATATTTGGGGAATCGGATTTACAACAGCCGATGGTATTGCAGCTAATTTAGGAATTGCTCGTGATTCACCTTTACGGATAAAGGCTGGACTTATCCACACTCTTGAGCGAGCTGCTGAAGGAGAAGGCCATGTGTACCTTCCAGGCAAATTATTAGGAGATCGAGCACGTTCCCTATTGGGGCTAGAAGATAGCATTGATCTTGGGCCATTTGTTGAGGAATTAAAATCAATTGGAGATCTCATTTCATTTGATGATTCTTACTATCTACCTTTACTTAACAGAGCGGAGGATTTTGTCAGTAATTTTGTGGCTAGGCGTACCTCTCCTTGGAAAGAGCCGAGGGTTTCAGAATCACAAGCAACAAGAATACTTAAAGAGCTTGCCGAAAAAATGTCTTTTCAGTTTTCAACGGAACAAGGTGAGGCGGTACTAAGATCTGTTGCTTACCCATTAATGGTCATAACTGGCGGCCCTGGTTGCGGAAAGACAACTATAATTCAAGCAATCTGTGCTGTGTATAAAGAGATGGGGTTGGTTGTTAGGTTAGCCGCACCGACAGGAAGAGCAGCTCAAAGAATGGCCCAGGTATGCTCGATGAATGCAAGCACGATTCATCGGCTACTTAAATTTGATCCATCCAAACGCGGATTTCTGCACGGGCCTAACGATCCTCTAGTTGCTGATGTCGTAATCATTGATGAGGCCTCAATGATTGATATTCATTTAGCGCAAAGTTTATTTTCAGCAATTGGACCAAAAACATCCCTAATCTTGGTTGGTGATAAAGATCAGCTACCTTCGGTTGGTCCAGGTAAGATTTTGGGGGATCTTTTATCTCTTGTTGAAGTAAAATCAATCTCTCTTTCACAGATCTTTAGGCGCTCTAGTGAATCATCGATAAATGAAATCGCTCATGCTATTAATTCTGGAAATGTGCCTGATATTCCTGTGCCAGATGGGGAAACAAAAACTGATGCTTATTTCATACCGCGAAGCGATCCTGAAGAGGTAGCTGGATTAGTGCAAAAGCTTTTAGCTGAACAGATTCCTAAAAAATTTGAGGTAGAGGCAACCGATATAGTTGTATTAACACCATCAAATCGGGGACCGTTAGGGACACAAGCTCTAAATGAAAAGTTGCAAGCGTTTTTGAATCCTTCTGGAAAGATTGATGTGGAGCAAGAACTTCAAGTTGGGGACGGCACATTAAGAATCGGCGATCGTGTTTGTCAAAGAGTGAATAATTATCACATTGATGAGCATGGAGTGTTTAATGGGGATGTGGGGCAGGTCTATAGTGTTGATCGGCATTCGAGTCGTGTGACGGTGGAGCTTTGGGATGGTCGACTTATTGATTATGAACGAGGAGATCTTACTCAGCTTTCATTAGCCTATGCAGTTACAGTTCATAGGTCTCAAGGGTCTGAGATCCCCTGTGTCGTCTTAGTTTTACATGACTCTCATTACACACTCCTCGAGAGACAACTTGTATACACAGCTGTTACTAGAGCTAAGAAGCTTTTAATCATAGTTGGGACAAAACGAGCTCTGGCAATCGCCTGTAAAAGAACGAATACTCAGCGACGGCTAACCAGATTACCGGAACGAATTCGGGAATTTATTCAGAACCACAAATAACCTCTTGTTGTAACCCTAAAAATCATAAAAAATAACCCTAAAAATCACAGGAATTATTATGAATTTTTTTAAGGTACCAGGTTCTTTTTTCCTTATAGTGACAACTACGTTACTTGTCGCTTGTGGCGGCGGTGGCGGAAGTGATTCGTTTGTTGGAGCTGGTAATATTTCGGTGCAAGTCAGTCCTAAGACAGTAGATACTGGCGATAGGGTCAAAGTTACAGCTGAGTTTAGTGACCTGCACCCCGATGGCGTCTCTATTAAATTTAGATATCCTTCTGGATTGGTTTATATAGCAGATACATCAATATGGACTATTGATAACAGGGACATTGACGGGGCTCCATCAATTGAGACAGCCGCAGATCAAACCCAAAGTACTTTTCTTGTGTACTACCTAGGAAGAGATCTTCTGGACGATAACGACAGCGGTTCGATCGAATTTGAATTACGCGGAGTCTCTGCAACTAGCGAAAATAGTAAAATCGAAGTTGACATTGATGTTCTCGAAGCCGATCCTGAGTTCAGCGCTGACAATCCTGAATTTAGTGCTGAAGATTCAGCAGATCTCCGTGTTAAGTAATCTAACGCTCCATCATTTTCCCATAGCGATCAACTTGATTCTTTGAACGAGAGATCGTTGGGGACTCTGTGAGCTGGGGGTCGATAGCAATTAATTGGAAAGTCCACCAAAAATTGTCCCTTTCTATAGATTTCGGAAGCATGATTGTAGGCACTTCGGAATCCTCTGTACCACAAGACAAATTCGCGATGGGCTGCAATATTCTTGGTATAGCAGGCAGGTCGAGGTGAATTAGACACTTTTCGTGGGATCTTACCTGCGGGCTGTTGTAATATCGCCTTAGCCTCTAAAAATCCTCGTCCACTCGTCTCTCTCTCTACGATAATTTTCGCGCTGCGTGCATGAACCATATCTCTAATACGACCTACCCGCTCTCCCTTACTACAATCACTAAGTGCTGGAATTGGAGACAAAATTAATTTATGAGTCATAACCTGAGGCTCTATAAATATTACATTTGAATTACTCTTTTTCCTCCCTGATTTTTTCACATAAACAAATTTTTTAAAGGTAAATTCGCTAGGAATCTCTGAAACGATATGCTTATAGCAACCTAAGCCAGGCCAACTCAAAGAACTTCTTACTAGTCCATGATGGACTGGATTTGTAATTATATAAGTAAGAGCTTCAAGCTGATCAGCTTCTTCAATTACAAGCTGAGCATCATATCGCCTACCCCAAAATTGCCCTTTCCGTCCGTGTACTTTATTTACTCTACGAGCAACTTCACGATTTACATTTTCGCAAAACTCATCGAGATTGCCCTTAGGTGCTCTTATCAAAAGATGATAATGATTACCTAGAAAACAATAGGCAAAGATTTCAACTCCTGACATCTCTTGATATCTAGCTAGAATTCCACCCAATGTGGCGTTAAGTTTTTGATGTGGCACCATCCAAATGGCTGCGCCACTAGTTCTAACTGTTACTAAAAATATCCCTTCTGGATCCCTTATTCTTAATGGTCTAGTCATAAAACAACTCCTAAAATTTTTCAGTGAAAGAATTACCCCTTGCACTCTTTTTCTCGCCGAAAAAATCAAAAAGTTTCCTCTAATTTGGTTTTTTCGGAACCTGGTACCAAAAATTAAGTTCCTAACTCTTTGAAATCAATGATGTTTTGGGCAAGAAATGGCTATGAATTTATGTTAAGACCAATAAAATAATTGATGGTGCTATAATTCAGTTAGTTGAACTTAATCCATCACTTTTCTCGTCTAATCTATCGTAATCATTACTTCAAAAAGGTACCAGGTTCCTTATGTTCTCAAAATTTCGAAAAAAGAAGCCTCCAGTTGAAATTGAGACCATCAGTCATGGTCTTCGAAGTACAATTCTCAATTTCATGGGAACTCGTGGCATTCCAACAATGCCAAATTCTGCTCAACGTGCATTTGCCCTAACAGTAGATCCTAACGCAACAGCAACGGATTTTATTGAAGTCATTGAATCAGATGAATCACTCTCTGCAAGAATTTTAAAAATTTCTAATTCAGTGTACTTCGATCGTGGAACACCCTCTCAAACTATTGAGGAAAGCGTAAATAAGATTGGGCTAAATGAACTTCGCTGCCTCTTAAACGCAAACTCACTTCCTGAATTACTACCATCCAGTAACCCGATCAGGCCACAACTTTGGGCTAATGATATTGCTGCTGCAATTATCTCTCGAAAGATTGCTGCAATGAAATGCCCTGCTCTGCAAGGATTAGCCTTTTTAGGGGGCTTAATGCACGATATTGGCAAACTCTTAATACTTCAACGGTTAGACAGTGAATATTCAGAGATTCTGCATATCGTAAAAACTTCAACTTATGATTTTTGTACTGCGGAACAAGAAACCCTAGCATTTAATCACTGCGAGGTTGGTCAACTTATCGCTGAAAAATGGAACTTTACCCCTGAACTGATAGAAATTATTAGGGACCATCATACTGATTGGTCAAAACTACCAAAGAAAACTCCTTATCCTTCACTCACAGAGATCGTAAAAGCCGCTGATCTAATCGCCCATTCTTTAGGGATTGGTCATGGCTCAGGATTTTCAAAATTCAAAGAGCATTGCGAGCTACAACTAGATACTGCGCTTAAAACAATTGGAATTCCAACAACGCAAAAAGAATCTTTCTTAGTTAGTTGTAAAAAAGACTTTGAAGAAGAATCCGAACTGTATTTAAATAGTTGAAGTTATGAAGGAACAAGGGGCAAAGGATGTGCGCTACAAAAAGCCAGCATCACTCTCATGTGATCAGATACCGTCACTTTTAATTAGAATTTCTTCCTTCTCAGTACCTACAATCGCCATAGGATGCTTATCCCTCCTTTGTCTTATGTTTTTCATCTTATCAAATATCGGTGTTGATAATAATTCTCTTTTGCTACTCCTTTACGGTGCTGTTATAGGAGTTCTTGTAATCTCATTTATACTAATTACATTACTTTTAACACGGTCCGCTAATACTCAAAAAACTGAAAAATCCTTCGAAAATTTGCCACTTTTAAGCAGAATTGCCCCAGAAAATTTTACTGATAACCTTACCGCAACAGAGACAAAAGATATTATCGATCGACACAAAACTCTTACGGAAAATTTGGCTGCTTCAGTCGTAATTAGAAACAAGGACAGCCACATTACCTATTGCAGTCCATATACTGAAGTTTTGACTGGGTACCCTCTTTCAAACATTTATGGTTCAAATGAAGATTTTTTTGTTACCTCTGCACACGAGGAGGATCGCGATAAATTTAAACGGGCTCTTTTACTTAGCAAGCAAGGAGAGGCTTTTCAATTTCGCTATAGATTCTTCCATAAAACTGGAATTGAAATGTGGGCAGAGATGAGAACAGTTCCTGTAATAGGTACTGAAGGAACCGTAGTTGCTACTTTATCAATTACCTTAGACGTTACTGGTACAGTACGATATCAACAGCAAGTTGAAGAAAGAAATAAAGACCTAAATGATTTTTCTTATATGATTTCACATGACTTAAAGGCTCCAATATTTACAATTAAAGGAATGTTGAACGTATTACACACTGATTACAAAGATAAATTTGCTGATGAATCTGCAACAATTTTAGACCATATTAGTAGCGCTGCAGATCGGCTTAGCTCGCTGGTTAATGCTGTTCTTGAGTACTCAAAAGTGACAAATCGACAAAGCTCTAATGAACCAGTTCCGCTTGGAGAGGTCATTAATGAAGTCATTAATGATTATACAGCTCAAATAAAAGAGTCTGATTCCAAAGTATCGTTCTCTAGCATGCCCTGTAGCGTTGTTGGTGACCGGCTTATGATTTATCAGATTTTTAGCAATCTGATTGGCAATGCAATAAAATATAGGGACCCAAATAAGCAAACTTTGATTTCGATAGAGGGAAGTGAAACATCACGAAGTTATTTTACTGTAACAATAACTGACAATGGAATTGGTATTCCATCTGATAAACTTGATGACATATTTAGACCATTTAAACGTGTAAATAGTTCTGATATTGAAGGATCTGGGATTGGTCTTGCCTGCGTAAAAAAACTCATACACAAACTTAACGGCAAACTATCCGTATCTAGTACTCTAGGAAGTGGCAGTTCATTTTCAATAACACTGCCGATCTACCACCATTCTTTGTATACTCAGCCATAGTATTTCAAAAAAAGAACCTGGTACCTTTAAAAATGCTTTTGGCATGTTTTGTGCTCTATCTGAACTAAGAGGCCAAGGTAGGCGTCGAAATTTTCACGATAATTCCAAGGAGGAATATTAGTCATGTATGTTGACAGCACGATAAAAGACCAATCAATTCCAGGCGTTATAACTAAGTCTGCAACTTCTCCAAAGGAGAAAGTAGAGGAAGACAAAACAAAACCCCAAACAAGTGACGGCAATTTTGAGCAAGTTTTAACAAGAATGTTAACCCCTAATGGGCAAAATGAAGTCAGTGAAGAGGAACTTTTTGCCGGCATTTTAGGAGAGCGAATAACAAAACTTAAAGGAGATGAAGCTGGTGTGGCTTTTAGTGAAAAGCTAGCAGCAAGCAAAGAATCTCTTAAACGTCATGATGGTTTTGTTTCAGTAGAAGAAGCTGCTAGAGCTGCGATGAAGGAACTTGTTGCTGACGGCACATTGACCGAATCAGAAGCCAGCGGAATGCATGCTCAAGCCTTTAAGGCGGCACAACTAGATGACAACCATGAAGCATTATTTGACAATCGTGGAGGTCCTGGAGATCCAACAATAGCAGTTTCTCAACTAGAAGCTGCTCTTCTTTCTGCAAGGACGATAATTGAAAAAATTGACTCTGGTGAAGACACAATTGGTGAATTGGGCTTATCTGTAGGTAATACAGGTCTTCCAAACGTAAAGGTGACAACATTAGATGATGGCACACTCTCTTCGTCTACTATCACAGATGCTACGGATGTGGAGAAAGGAAATCCACAAGACGGCCCTGAGGGATTCTTATTTAAACCAATTTCTGAAAGCAACGGTAATTTAGTGGTGCTTATGCCACACAGACTCAAAGAGCAGATTGAATCGGTCCTTCTAAGAGATCTTGATGGTAATGAGATTGAAACCGGTAAGTCTACTGGATATGCAAATGGCGATCGCGAACACTTTAGATTTTCAAAACCAGGTGGTGAGTACGGTTCCGATATTACAGTTGAAGCCAAATTTAAAGATGGCTCAGTGGAACAGTTCTCAATCCCTAACCCATCTGAGAGGTATGACTGAGATTAAAATCACCGAAAAATAAAAGAACCTGGTACCTTTTTGAGCTTACTACCTCAGAAGTACCGGGGACAATTCATATTCTACTGTAATGATTAATTAAAAAAGAACCTGGTACCGTTATTTCAAAACGGTGTTAGGGATGTTTCTTTTAAGAATCTAGCGGTTATTCCCGATTGTTATATGTGAAGTCCCGTTTCTATGGATGGGCACTCATTTATCAAAGGGAATTGATTCTGTGGGCAATATTGTAAGCATGATTGGTGTTACCGTTTGCGTGCTTGTGGGCTTTGTCGGCCCAGGCGGCCCAATCCCAATTCTATTTCAACCATTCGAACTTGTCGTTATCGTAGGTTCCGGAATTTTTACAATAGTAGGTTCCTGTACCGGGCCCGTTTTTAAAGTCACAATGGATGGACTAAAACAGGTTCTTAAAGGAAGTGGTGTCAGCAAAGCAATGTATATGGATCTTCTTGGCCTAATGGCAAACGTCTTTGACGTTATGAGAAAAGAAGGTGTACTCGGTATTGAAGAAGATCTAAACGATATTCATAAAAGCCCGCGTTTTAACAAATATCCAAAAGCATCACATGATCATCATCTAATGGATAGTTTCACCGGTGCTCTACGACTCTTTGTAGACGGTGTTGTGAACTCCTATGACCTTGAAAAAATGATGGATGCAGAAAATGAAGTGCATCATGAAGAGGTGGCAATTGGCCCATCAGTCGTTAATAAACTTGCTGATGCACTCCCTGCTCTTGGTATCGTAGCTGCCGTGCTAGGTGTTATTATCACCATGCAACATCTTGATGGCCCGCCTACTGAGATCGGTCACCACGTTGCCGCTGCTCTAGTAGGAACCATGTTAGGTATCTTGCTGTCTTATGGATACGTTTCTCCAGTCGCTAATAAAATGGATAATATCAACCGTGAACAAAGCGGCCTTTATAAGTGTGTACAAGCAGGACTTGTAGCCTTTGCTGGAGGATCTCCACCAGCTGTCGCCCTAGAATTCGCTCGTAAAACAATTCCAGGTGTATTTAGGCCAACAGCCACAGAACTTGAAGAATTGATTAAAGCCTCTAAAGGCTAATAATTAATGGAATAGCCCCATGGCCGACGGAAAACCAATTATTGTCATCAAGAAAAAGGGTGGGCACGGCGGTCACCACGGTGGTGCTTGGAAAATCGCCTATGCCGACTTCGTAACTGCGATGATGTGTTTCTTCATGGTGATGTGGCTGGTTAACACGGCCGACGTTGTTACCAAAGAAAATATCGCTTCATATTTCCGCCGTCCTGGTATCTTTGATACCGGTTCCGGTACCCCTCTTATGATGGGTCAATCCGGTATTCTTGAGGAGGCTTTCAGTCCAAGTACAAAATTTAAAGCAGGAACCCAAGGTGGTAAAAATGACACCGAAGAAGGTGGTGGCAAAGGTGAGGAAGCCGGTAAGCTAAGTACACTTGGCGGCGAAGAGGATCCAGGCCTTGGTGCTGGCCAAGGTGGCGACAAGGACACCAACGTAGTTCAGGAAGTAGTAGGTCCAGAAGGAGAACAAAACAGTGATCAGGAATTTCAAATTGAGCCTTCAGATGGACAGGTACAGCAATTTGAGCAGACTGCTCAGGAAATTAAGACGCTAGTAGCTGGCTCTCCAGAGCTTCAAGATCTCCTTGGTGTAGTTGATGTAAAGCTTGAGGCCGATGGGTTAAATATTGAAATTGTAGATACAGAGAAAACGTCAATGTTTATGGTCGGAAGTGCCAGAGTATTACCTGATGCCGAAGCGGCATTTAGTAAACTCGCTAAAATTATTGCAAAATTAAATAACACTGTAGATATTGTAGGGCATACCGATTCGCGCCGTTATCCTCAAGAGGATCGAGGTTACAGCAATTGGGATTTATCTGCAGATCGCGCTAACTCTGCCAGACGAATTCTTCAAGCCCAAGGGTTTGAAAGCAAACAAATCAATAGTGTTGTTGGAATGGCCGATAGACTTCTTAGAAAATCGGAGAATTCACTCGATGCAACAAACCGTCGAATCTCACTTAAAGTACGATTCAATGCCACAAGTTCCACTGAGCTCTCTTCTGAAGAGATCAAGGAGAGGCTATCTAATCCTAATCTAAGCAAAAAATCTCTAAGTGGAAATAAGATTTCACAAACGCAAAGTATCCCAGTGAAACCTCAACCAACTCCTCCTCCACCTGAACCAGCCCATATCTTTACACCAAAGGAGATCATTCATGCTGCAAGAAAGCAGCATAAAGATCGAATTATTTTACCTAAAGATCGAGTTCCAGGTGTACCTTACGTACCAAGTAAGAAAGATAAGATCTTTAATGATATACCAGTAATTGCACCTGGTGATCCTTTCGGATTCTAAAGCCCTTTAGCGTCTTAGATTTCTATAAGCCCTCTTTTCCATAGTAACTGTTCTATGCAATCATCTATTAATGAACTACCAAATAAGTTACCAAAAAATTCTTGCTATTTCATCACTATTACTTGCTTTGGCGGTAATTTTAGGAGCTTTTGGTGCACATGCTTTAGCTACAAGATTAAGTGCATATCAATTAGATATCTGGCAAAAAGCTAATTTTTATCATTTCATTCATGCTCTGGCCCTCTTTTGTATATCAATTTTAGTCCCGCTTAATCTGTTGATCCCTGCAACCTATAAAGTTGTCGCTCTAGCAATGCTAATAGGTATAGTTATATTTTCCGGTTCTTTATACGCCCTAGCTCTTACTAATATTAAAATTCTAGGAGCGATCACGCCATTTGGTGGACTCTCGTTTATTTTGGGCTGGCTCTATCTTGGGATAACTCTGCTGAAAGCGAAGACTTAGATTCAAAATTTAATTTTTTTTTAAAATACTCAATCGCTTCTCTTACTGCCCCTACCACGAGGTCAATCTCTGCTGAAGTACTCCAAAAATGTGGGGTGAATCTTAAAGAATTTGGACCACCGTGGATAACATTAATACCATTTCTGCGCATGTATTCCTCTGCTCCACCGTGTCCGAGAACTCTAAAATGATCAGGATTCAGCTCTACACCAAAAAGGAGACCTGTGCCCTGTACTTTAGTTATCATATTTGGCATCTCTAATTGTAATTTTCTAAATTTATCGAGATATTCCTTCCCCTTTGATTCAATATTAATAGCAAGTTCAGGTGTTGTTTTTTCAAGAACTGATTGAGCAACATCGAGAGCACGTGGATTGGCAGTCATAGTGTTGCCATACAGTCCAACTTTATAGCAATCCACTGCTTTTCTAGATAATCCAAGTACTGAAAGTGGAAACTGTCCCGCGTTAAGTGCTTTGGAGAATGTCTCCATGTCTGGCGGCTCAGCCCCTTCAAAACCAGGATAGTCAACAATACTTAAACAACCATGAGCTCTAAATCCAGCTTGGATTGAATCAATAACTAAAAATGCGTCGTGCTCCTTGGTAAGTTTTCTAGCAAGATCGTAGAACTGCCGTGTTAATGCACGCCCAGGATCCCCCTCTCCCATTACTGGTTCTAAGAAAAGAGCCTCAATATACAACTTTTCTGAGCGAGCTTTACTAAAAAGATCAGTCAAAGATTGCTCATTATTAAGCTCAATCGTATGTAAATTATCTCTATCCCTAAAAGTTGCTAAGTATTTTTTATAATTCTTTATGCTTGAGTCAGACACTTGAGCAGCACTATCAGTTCTACCGTGAAATCCACCCTTGGCAGCAGCTATCCCAACTTTATAGTCCTCATACTTTCCTCTCGGATCAGTCATTATCCGAGTATGCGCATCTATAATTCTATAGCCAACAGTTACAGCCTCAGAGCCACTATTCATCCAAACAAACTTAGAGTACGGACAGCTTCCTTTTTTAAAGCCAATATGTTTTCTGAGTTCAATATCGAGCCGTTTCTGGGCGAAGCTAGGTGTCATGATATTTGACATGACTTGTCGTTTATTAAGAGCTTTAAATATGAATTCTGGATTGTGACCAAACCCTAACATGCCGTAACCTCCTGCATCGTATAAAACAGCTCCATAAGCTGTAACGATCCACGGTCCCTGTGCGGTGAGCGGGATATAAGGACTTACCCCATCGGCTGAATAGAAATTTAAGATTCCAGATTGGAAATTTTTAAGGAGATCCTCCTCAGGTGACATCATTTCCTGACGCTCTTTTTCAGGTAACCCCTGCCAAAGTTGCCAAGCTTCAGTAATAGCTTCAGATAAGCCTGACCCATGGACTAGGAATTTAGATATAACCTCATCCGCTAGGCCAACTGTATGGGCTTTCCCTGTCTGACTTTTAATCTTTTTGAGTATCTCTAACGGTTCCATATAGCCCCATGATACTACCGAATCATCATCCCTACCATTTTCCCACTTAAAAGAACCTGGTACCTTTATTAGATGTATGTCTCCTGTAAGACGGTCTGAGTTTGTCCAAGTCCTTATAATTATTAACGGTATTATAGGAAAGGCACTTGAGGGAATGGTCTTAATTGTAAGAGCGATAGAGCTATCTGTTTTTGGCCTAGTTCAAGGGGTTAGCTCTAGAGCCTGGTGTCACAGAGGGCCTAAGTTTGCTAAAGTTGAGACGGTTATTGTAAAAGACATCGAAATTAAAAGTTTTACAAAATTTGAAATTCACAGATCTTAGATTATGAGACAATACGCAGTTAAAGTTAACGACAAAGAATATCCAGTAACATTAATCTCTCGCCAGGGCGAGGTTATTGAATTTGAGATCGCCGGCAAAAATTACTCAACTAAAGTTTCACCAGCTATTAATTTAATTAATGCCTCAGCTCTTCAAAATCAGACAACCTCCTCCTCTACCACAAATGGTAATATAAATGCTCCGATGCCTGGCATTATTGTCAGCATTGCAAAATCTGAGGATGACAAAGTTACAGCCGGAGATAATATCTTAGTCATTGAAGCGATGAAGATGGAGAACAACATCACTGCTTCAAAAACAGGTATCATTAAAAAAATTCATGTTAAAGCAGGCCAAGAAGTCGAAAACGGGCAACCACTCGTCACTATCGAATAAATTCTACAAAAATCGATTGGATTAAAGCGAATCAAGAAAGGCTAGTAGAGCTTGACGATCATCTAAGCTTAAATTTGCAAAATTACTTTTAGAGGCTTCGCCTTCCCCACCATGCCAAAGAATCGCTTCCTCTACAGTGCGGGCCCGTCCATCATGTAAAAATCGTGCTTTTACCTTGGATAGATTTTTCGAAAAACCTAGTCCCCAAAGAGGAGTCGTTCTCCACTCTGCACCACTTGCATCAAACTCACTTCTTAAGTCAGCTAATCCAGGACCCAAGTCATGAAGCAACAGATCAGTAAAAGGATGAATAGTTTGACCATTAAGGGCCTCGTACTCATGGCCTGAGGTTTCAATATTAAACTTGTGGCAACTATCGCAGCCGATAGTGCTAAATAGATCTTTACCCCTGATAACGTTCGGATCTCCCTGATTTTGAGCTGCTGGCATTCCGCCTAATTGTTGATAGATCGAGAGTAAAAATAGATCTTGATCAGAGAGTTCAAGAGGTTTATCAGGTTTAAAAAAGATCGAATTAGTAATTCCAATATCATTAAAAAATGCGGCAGCTGATTGTTGCTCTAAAGTTGGGTGGCTTGATTTAAAACCAAAACGACCAAGCTCTTTCGCTCCATTTTTCTTATTCAATACATACTGAGGTTTTCCTGATATTCCATCCCCATCTAAATCATCAGGATCACTAAATCCTAAAATAGTTGCCTCAGGTATTGCCTCTAGTAATCCGGGGCCAATAACTGGTGGTGTCATCCTAAGTGAATGAGCAAACTTTTTATGTTTCTTACCCTTGATTGTAAATCGTAATCGCGGCTTTCTAAGTTTATATTTAGTGCCATCTGAATAAAAACCAGAGACTGTTTTCCAGATAAGACTTATATCAAAGAAATTTTTCCCTTTGAGATTATGGTCTAAAAGCTGCTCTCCTACCTTTGGCACATCTATCGGGGATCCATCGGGGTTTAATCCGCCCTTTTTACTAACCTTTACAACCATAGTACTAGCGTGACTATTATTCTTTAATCGTACTTTTCCTCGGCCATTATTAACATGACATGAGCTACATGACGCGTGATTAAAACGTGGGCCTAGTCCATCAGGTTTATTTACTACTTTATGGAAAACGCCAAACCCAGTCAGTTGATTAATGCTGAGCTCTTCAGTAGCTACATTTGGGGCGGTTAATTGAATTGCATTGCGATCGGTAAAGCTAGAAGTTAGCTCACCACCAAGTTGAGTAATGTCTATAGCCCTAGCCTTGGTAGTTGAACCAAAGATTAAGACTAGGACAATAATTATAGGACAAAGCCTCGCTGCCAATTTCTTACTCGCTTCTTAAACTCACTTCTTAAACTCGCTATTCAGGACTACGGATATTCAGCCCACAAATTGGGGGAATTCTAGGTCTATTTTAGCTACTATTGAGTCAAGAATGTTGCCATTAACTCCGAACCATCTTCCCTCGCAAGGAGTATAGTTCATATAGATATTATTGACCAATTAGGATGTTATGTAACATGAGCAACTTTCTTTAAGTTACTGAGATTTTTGGGGATAAAAATGTTTAATTTTGGAAAAGAATGACTTTAGACTGGATCAAAAAAATCTATCAAAAAACAAGGAAGAAACAAAAAAATGGTGGGCGGTACAAGGCTCGAACTTGTGACATCCAGCTTGTAAGGCTGGCGCTCTACCAACTGAGCTAACCGCCCACACCAATAATTTCATTCGGACAACTTTCCGTGCGGCAAAATACCTGTTGGTAGAGTGCCCGAAAAACTGCCTCGCTCTACCAACTGAGCTAACCGCCCACACCAATAATTTCATTCGGACAACTTTC
>CAZFXN010000005.1:65890-83314 GCA_964523015.1 uncultured Bdellovibrionales bacterium
CGTGTGATTAACCCACACCGTAGGGACACAGCAGTCTATAGTTAGGTCGGCCTACCTGTCAATAAATAGGGAGGAACTAGGGCCAATAAAGGCCCATTTCAGTAAAATAAATTAAGAGAAATTTTTAAAACTAATGGGTCACAATGCTTGATGGATCGGTTTTTCTCTTCTCTCCATCAAGGGAATCATCTCTTTTGCCATTGTCCTTTGAGTCTGAATAAAGCCTTTCATCTCTGACAACCTTTTTATCTAATAATCTTTCAAAATCCTTAACTCCAGTAACAAGTAGAGCCTCAGCCAAAACAATATCAACATGGGCAACTGGGATAAGTTCTAATCCCTTACGCACACTTAGTGGAATATCCTCAAGATCCTTTTCATTCTCTTTTGGAAAAAAGATCTTTTTAATACCACCACGATGGGCAGCAAGGGCTTTCTCTTTTAGTCCACCAATTGGCAACACATTACCACGTAGAGTTATCTCGCCAGTCATGGCAACGAATTTATCAACTGGAATTCCGGTAAGAGCTGACACCATAGAAGTTGCCATTGTAATACCAGCAGATGGTCCATCTTTAGGTATTGCTCCCTCTGGAACGTGAACGTGAATATCTATCTTGCCGTAAAAGTCTCTTGGCAATCCGATCATATCAGATCTAGATCGAACGTAGCTCAATGCAGCCTGTGCAGATTCCTGCATCACATCACCTAATTTACCGGTAATGATTAGTCGACCTCGACCAGGCAGAATTGTAGTTTCAATAACTAGGAGATCCCCTCCCATCTCAGTCCAAGCCAATCCTGTTGTTGTACCAACCTGATTTTCTTCCTCTGATTTACCGAATCTGTAACGGGGCTGTCCAAGAAAGTTAATAACTTTATCTGCTGATATCTTAACCAGGTGGTTCTCTCCCTTTTCAAGAATTTCAACAGCAGCCTTACGGCAGAGAGTGGCTATTGCTCTCTCTAAATTACGAACACCTGACTCACGAGTATAATGTCGAACAAGCTCAACATATGTGTCCTCTGCGATCTCTAGCTGAGTAGGCTTAAGTCCGTTAGCTTCAAGCTGCTTTTCAAGGAGATATTTTTTACAAATTGCTACTTTCTCAAGCTCTGTATAACCACTTAACTGAATCACCTCCATACGATCTAGTAATGGCGCTGGAATCCCATGTAGCGAGTTCGCAGTAGTTACAAACATAACCTTAGAAAGATCGTAGTCTGCATCTAAATAGTGATCATTAAAGGTATCATTCTGCTCAGGATCTAATACCTCAAGCAATGCCGATGATGGATCTCCCCTAAAGTCAGCGGACATTTTATCAATTTCATCAAGTAGAAATACTGGATTACTTGAACCAGCTTTCTTTAAAGATTGAATGATACGTCCAGGTAGTGCTCCAATGTATGTACGGCGATGACCTCGTATTTCAGCTTCATCACGAATACCACCAACAGCTACACGAACAAACTTACGTCCAGTAGACCTAGCAATCGACTTGCCAAGAGATGTTTTACCAACACCTGGAGGTCCAACTAGACAAAGAATTGGGCCCTTTAATTTTCCAACTAATTTATGAACTGCCAAGAACTCAAGAATTCTCTCTTTGACCTTGTTGAGACCATAATGATCCTCATCAAGTGTCTCCCTAGCACGATCGATCTCAATATCCTCTTCAGAAACTTCATTCCATGGAAGAGCCAACATCCAATCAACGTAATTTCTAACAACTGTTGCTTCAGCTGAAAGTGGTGACATCATTTTGAGTTTACGGATCTCTTTCTCAGTCTTTTCACGAGCCTCATCTGGCATGTTTTTTAGCCTGAGTTTCTCATCTAGCTCTTGTATCTCATTTCTAAAATCATCTTTTTCACCGAGCTCTTTCTGGATCGCCCGCATCTGCTCATTTAGATAGTACTCCTTCTGAGTCTTCTCCATCTGCTTTTTAACTCTGGTGCGAATTCGTTTCTCAACTTGTAATATCTCAATCTCTGACTTCATCTGAGCCAAGATCTTTTCAAGTCGCTCAGCTGGATTAACTGTTTCTAAGATATCTTGCTTATCTTCAAGCTTTAAATTTAACTGAACAACGATAGCATCAGCTAACCGAGAGGCATCCTCAATCGCATTAACCTGCATAATCATCTCTGGATTTACTTTATTTCCAAGCTTTACATAGCTTTCAAAAGTTGAGTTTACTGAACGCATCAGTGCCTTGATCTCTGAGCCAAGGTCAGTTGGTACAGTTAACTCCTCAACCTCAACAAGAATGTAGCTCTCTTCATTTAGGAATTTTTTGATCTTAGCGCGACTCTTTCCCTCAACTAACACCTTGACGGTGCCATCAGCGAGACGAATCAGCTGAACTACCTCTCCGAGTGTTCCAATGTGGTAGATATCATTTTCTGATGGGTTATTTGTTTTGGCATCTTTCTGAGCAGAAAGCATAATGAGCTTGTTCTCTTTCTGTGATTCCTCAAGTGCCTTAACACTCTTCTCTCTCCCAACAAATAATGGGACTACCTGCTGAGGAAATACTACCAACTCCCTTAGCGCCAACAACGGAACCTTGTTATCACCTGATTTCATAATTTCCACTTATAATCTAAAGCCTTAGTTATTCGATGCTATTTTATGGACGATCAGAGCACAATAATAAAAAAGATTTAACATCACTCCTATAAGTATCCGTCGGTAATTTTTATAGGCAATCGGATGAAAAATATTTGACACTCTATCGCCTGTGGATAACTACCGTATACATTCGTATCTACAGACTTTTATATAACAGTATTATACGGGTATGCCCATATACTCTTCATCTCATTTATAATTGGCCTGCCAATAGAAACTGCTCAAACTCTACGCTCTCTCTTGATGCTGATACACGATTAGAGGTCGTTCATTTTTTATTACGGTATCTTCAGAGATCACAACTTCTTTGATATCAACCTCAGATGGGACGTCAAACATGACATCGAGCATAATACTCTCTAGTATTGCTCTTAGACCGCGTGCTCCTGATTTTCTCTTAATGGCCTCTTTGGCAATTGCTCTTAAGGAACCTTCAGTAAATCTTAACTGAACACTCTCAAACTCAAATAATTTTTTATACTGTTTAGTAATCGCATTTTTAGGCTCATGAAGAATCTGGATCAATGCGTCCTCATCCAGCTCATCAAGAGTTGCAATCAACGGTAAGCGACCGATGAATTCAGGTATTAGACCATAGTGCAATAGATCTTGAGGTTGCACCTGAGAGCGAATTTCATCCTTTTCTTTATTCTGTGCAATTTTATCTACCTTGCTCTTATCGATACCAAAACCAAGTTTACGAGATCCGAGCCGTCTTCTAATTACATCATCTAGACCAACGAATGCTCCGCCAACAATAAAGAGAATGTTTGTTGTATCGACCTGAACATACTCCTGTTGAGGATGCTTTCTGCCACCTTTCGGAGGAATACTGGCCATTGTGCCCTCTAAGATCTTTAGAAGCGCTTGCTGAACACCTTCGCCTGAAACATCCCGTGTAATTGACGGATTCTCAGATTTACGGGAAATTTTATCTATCTCATCGATATAAACTATACCGCGCTGACATTTCTCGACATCGTAATCAGCGGCTTGAAGTAAACTTAGAACTATATTCTCAACGTCCTCACCAACATACCCGGCTTCAGTTAATGTAGTTGCATCAGCGATA
This sequence comes from uncultured Bdellovibrionales bacterium, assembly GCA_964523015.1. Taxonomy (GTDB): domain Bacteria; phylum Bdellovibrionota_C; class UBA2361; order UBA2361; family J135; genus JAWXBT01. Next base: position 69,601 of record CAZFXN010000005.1, read on the forward strand.
GTAAATGGAACTTGCAGAACTCTAGCTAAAGTTTGAGCCAACAGAGTTTTCCCAGATCCAGTTGGGCCAATAAGAAGTATGTTAGATTTTTGAATTTCCACATCACCAGACTGAGCAGCATACTCGATACGCTTATAGTGATTGTGCACGGCAACAGAGAGAACTTTTTTAGCGGTATCTTGACCAATTACATACTGATCTAAATAACTTTTAATCTCTTTCGGTTTTGGAATACCAACAGTTGAACTAAGTTGCTCATCCTGATCAACCTCTTCAACGATAATATCGTTACAGAGATCTATGCACTCATCACATATATACACAGAAGGACCTGCGATCAATTTACGCACCTCTTCCTGCGATTTTTTGCAGAACGAGCAGACTAACTTCGGCTGATTTCTCTCTCCGCTTTTACTCAAGGGACACTCCGAAAATCCTGTCTTAAATTAACTATTTTACTTTCCTGCCAGCTAGTATACCAAACAGTCTGAATTGAACCAACTGGTGAACTTATTGGTCAGCTTAAAACCGTTATGGCATTCCATTACTTACTTGAATCCTTATCTTTTCTAACAAGCTCACGTCGCTCTACAACTCTGTCAATAAGTCCGTATTCTTGGGCCTGTATTGAGGTCATAAAAAAATCACGATCCGTATCCTGGGCTACTCTTTTGAGAGGTTGACCGGTGTGTTTGCTAAGGATTTCGTTCATCTCCTGCTTAACCCTCAACATCTCTTTAGCCTGAATTTCAACATCGGAAGCCTGACCTTTGTAACCCCCTAGCGGTTGGTGAATCATGATCCGTGAATGCGGCAATGAGTACCGTTTATCCTTAGCACCTGCCGCCAACAGCACAGCTCCCATACTAGCAGCCTGTCCAACGCAAACTGTAACCACATCAGGAGCCACATATTGAATCGTATCGTAGATCGCCATACCAGAGGTAATCTGCCCACCAGGACTATTAATATAGAGGTAAATATCTTTTTCAGGATCATCGCTCTCAAGAAATAAAAGCTGTGCAGTAATAAGATTGGCTACATGATCATCAACTTCAGTACCTAAAAAGATAATTCGGTCCTTTAACAATCGCGAATAAATATCATAAGAACGCTCGCCGCGTCCTGTTTGCTCAATAACATAAGGTACATAGTTGGTCATAATATATTGTCTCCCTTCTAACTATTTATTCGCGGTCTTTAATTGTTTTGTTTCCTGTTTTTCTGCTTTTGCTGTTTTTTCCGCCTTTTCTGCCTTTTCTGCCTTTTCTGCCTTGTTTGCTTTTTTCTCTATTTTTTCAAACTCTTCAGCAGTAACGTACTCTATCTTGGTTTTTCCAATCAGAAAATCCAGGACCTTTCGCCTAGTATAATCTACCCAAGCGGATTGGACATACCCTTGATCTGCTAGGAATTTCTTAAAAACCTCTTCGCCTAATCTCTCTTTTTGCTCTTCAAACCACTGCTTAGTCTCATCCTCACTTGGTAAAAGCTTATCTACTTGTGCGATTTTATCAACTAAGACAGAGGCCTTTACACGTTCCTCTGCAGCATTCCCCATCCTCTCTCTAAATGGTTGCGCATTAAATTGCTCAAATGGTGTCTTTGAAGGATCGAACATATTTGCTCGGGACAACATGTTATAGATCTCCATATCAACCATGACTTGAGGAACTTTGAAATCATGATTTCCAGCAAGCTCTTTTAAAATTAACCCCTCAGCCTGAGTTCTTGATTGCTGCTCTCGCTCTTTTTTAAGCAGATCATTTATCTTTAATCGAAGCTCTAAAACTGTTCCGATCTCCTTATCAACAGATTTTGCATAATCGTCTGTCATTTCAGGGAGAACTTTTTCAAAGATTTCAACAGCAGTAACCTGGTACTGAATATCTTTTCCTTGATTTTTCTCATCTTCAGAGATGCTTTTTACAGTAACTGATTTAGTTTCCCCTACAGTCGTCCCCAAAAGAGCCTCTTTAATCTCTTCCGGGGTATCTACTCCATTGACTTCAATCTTCATCGGAGATGGGTCTTTGTTGGGCTCCCCATCAATAATAGCAGCGATATTACACTGTACTGTATCATTGCTTTCTACTTTAGTCCGATCAGTAATCTTTTTGTAATCAGCACTTGAACTACGGATTCTATCGATAACCTGATCGACATCCTTATCTGCTACATCTACTTTTGGTAGAGTGATCTCAAAAGAATCATATTTCTTTAGTTCAGGCACAGGATATAGAGAGAAATTAGCTTTGAACTTTAAAGCCTGCCCCTGCTCCTCACCAGTTGTTTCAATATCTAAAGTTGGCTGTCCAACATAATTAAGATTTTTTTCTTTAATGATCTCACCTAAACTTGATGAGATGAGTTTATTCATCACCTCCACTCGGACCTCTTTTCCGTGCAACTTTTCGACCATATCCTTTGGTGCTTTGCCTGGACGAAACCCTTTGATGCTCACTTTTTGAGCAAGAGCATTAAGTTCAGATTTCAACTTTTCCTCAATCTCAATACTTGGAATTGAGACTGTAAAAACAGTTGTTACGCTATCTATGTTTTCTGATGATGATTCGTAGTTCATGCCGGACCGATTCAATGACATTTAAATAAAAGAAATGAGTGCGGGAGAAGGGACTTGAACCCCCAAGCCTTACGGCGCCAGATCCTAAGTCTGGTGTGTCTGCCAATTCCACCACTCCCGCACGAAATAATGACCTAAAAGAGTGACGTGGCACCTATTAGAGGTAAAAAGGTACTGTTTTTTTTCCGATATATCAAGAGCTTGAGAGTAATTAAGAAAGGTTTGACGAGGAGCTTTTAGCACTCTAAAAGGGTTGGATGAATCTACTATATAAGCCTTTTTTAAAAAGAACCCCCTTATTTTTACTAAAAATTTGGCTGCCTACCTTTGTATATTTCTTAATTGCCACAATTGGATGCACTACAAACTTAGCAACAGACTTAAATAAGCGCCCTCTATCAATTAAAGAGCATGAACAAAAATTGCTTAAAGAGCTATTTTTATTAAAGCCAACTACCCTACCAGATACAAAACTTACAGTTGGGGAATATAGCTACTCAGCTGAGCAGAGAATCGGGTTAAGATTGCCAATTATCGTTCGTGCAAAAACTAGTGACAGTAAAACAAGTGGTAGTGAAACTAAGGAGACCTTACTTGATCTAAATAATATTACGATGCAATTTCCGTATTCTGAATTTGGTGGACTTCGGATACGTGATGACAATGGGGCTTTAGCATTTACACTCCGTTTCACTCCTGCAGAAAATTTTACACTCTTTGAAAGTTCTACCGTAGATAAGAAACCGATCGTTGTGGCACAAAATGTATTCGATTTTGAATACGCGGCGAATAAAGATCTATTTTTTACTACTCTTGATTCAAATCAACGCCCCACTTCACTTTTTATCTATAGCTATAATCTTTCAACCCTTATTCACAAAGAAACCGATCAGAGGCTTTACTTAAGCCTTTCTCGCTCTAAAGATGGTAGTGGAGTTTTTCTAAATAAAGATGGATTAACTGATCGAGCAACTTGGCTCGTCGAAGGTCGCAAATTAATTTCAATAGGCCAAAAGCTAAGTGGCCGAAGCAAAATTACCTCCTTTAATGAGAACTTATTTCTGATTCAAGAGCAGAATGGAGAGAGGAATCTCTATATTGGACAGAGGGATAGTGATCCTAAGTGGCAAAAGGTAACAGTTTCAAAAGAAAACACAGCTGCATTAAATTATGAAGCTGCGGAGGCCGTGGAAATCGAGGAAATCGAGCCGTTTAAAGATTTTATCGTACTAACTTCAAAAGTTGGCACTAAGCCAGTATTAATATTTACTGACCATGACTTTAAAGAGATCTCAAGATTTGAGTTTGCATCTCCCTACTACTCAATTAAAAAAAGAGCTAATAGTTCTGATTTTACTAACAAGTATCTCTTTGAAGTTTCCTCGACAATAGATCTCCCGTCACTATACCAATTTGATCTTAAAACCCGATCGATTAATAAAATCTCTGAGGTGTCACTTACACAATTTTCGCGCAGCGATTATGATTCTGGGCAATTACTAGCAAAATCTAAGGATGAAAAACCGGTCTATGTTTCATATTTTTATAGGCCAAATAGTAAAAAGCCCCAGCCTACCCTATTAACTGGGTATGGTTCTTATGGGCTCTCATCAAAAGCATCTTTTGATGAGACTTTATTACCACTTTTAAATAGAGGTTTTGTGATTGCTACCTGTCATGTTCGAGGAAGCGGAGAGCTTGGAGCAAAATGGAGAAATTTAGGTACAAATAATGGCAAGGTAAATTCTGTTCAGGATTTTATAGCCTGTAAAGATGCACTTGTGAAAAATGGGATCTCAGATCCTAATAAAATTGCAGCCTATGGGAGAAGTGCTGGTGGTACTCTTGTAGCCTCTGCACTTAATATGGATCCAACTGCTTTTAATGCCGTAATTTTAAAGATGCCTTTTTTAAATGTATCCGCAACTTTAAAAAATTCTGATTTACCTCTCTCAATTAGAGATCGCTCTGAATGGGGAGACCCTAGTGCTCAAACAACAATTGAGTACCTTAAAAATTATGATCCAGTTCAAACAATTAAAACAGCAAAATACCCTCCTATTCTTATTGTGTCCGGCAGTGAAGATAAATTAATTCCAATGGTAGATACCATGGCCTACATTAATGGATTTAAATCCCTTAATCCTGAGGCAAGCCTTACACATCATGTACTAAATGGCGTAGATCATACCGGGCCAAATGATTGGGCTGACGCAAAAAAAGAAGATGCTTTTGAATATGGGTTTTTACTAAATAGTCTTGGGAATTAATCTTCTTCCAGATCCAAACGTCGACCAGAAGTTCTAATTACTCCATCTGGACCAATTGTATAGACTAACGGGATCGCTGGTGCACCAAAGCGCAAGTAAGTTTCATCAAGTGGCCCATTACCTGAAAAGACATGGGTTATATTTTCAGTATAGTTTCTGACCTGAATTCTTTCATCATACTCTTCTCGACTTTCATCAAGACTAACTGCAAGAAAAACAACATCATCACGACCAGTATATTTGGCTGCTTTATCTCTAAAATCATCCATGGCGTATTTTGAATAATTACACCAAGTCGCCCAAAAAATCATGGCAACAGTTTTGCCTTTGTACTGACTTAAAAGTTTATCCTTACCGTTCGCCATATATAATATAGTGTACGGTGCAGGCTCTCCAGGCTTTAAGGCGGTAGATGTGCAGCCTTGTATAAGAAGCACTGAGATCAATAATACGATACTAAAAATTTTTGATTTGTTATTCATAGGGCGTATGATGGCATAGCCTGGCATGCTCCTCAATATATTATCATGAGGTAATGATAATTCTTCGTCCCCAAAATATAATTGAAAATTGGACAGCTGGGGTATTATCATGACCAAGTGTATCTTGTGCTACAGCACCTGCAATATCGACTGTGACAACTCCTTGGGTAGTTGGAGTAACTTCGAATGTATAAGTGTATCCGTTCACGGCTACGAAATTCCCTACTACGCCGTTTCCAACAGTAATATCTCCTATGGTAAATCCTATTACATTTTCACTGAATTGGGCGCTTATTGGTATTGGGGAAGAGCCTGTTGATGGTGATTTAGTTGAGGCAATGACAACACTTGGATCCGAATTATCAATCGGCACTGTTATCTCAGGAACTTGAAGATACGTATCCAAAACATTGCCATCTGATTTAACAATACGGAAACAGTAGATTTGACCTGTAGCGGATCCATTATCTACAAGTGCAGCATCCCATTGAGCATTCTGTCCAGAAGGAATTAAATCCTGATTGTTTGTAAAATTATTACTCTCTACATACGATTGGTTTGCGATTGCACGAGCTCCGTCGGTAGGGTCTGCAACGTTTCCTGTAAGAGCTGCGCCATTGCTTGGTATCAGATTATCATAATACCCAATTGAGGTTTGAGCTGTAACATCAGTATATGTGGCTGGAGTTCCGCCTGAAGGTACTGCACAGGTTCCTACTCCCTTATCTACATATTGAAGCTTAAATGAGCCTCCGTCTGTTACAACATTTCCATTATCTATACGCAGGTGTTGGCGCAGGCGAAAAATCTGATTACTAGATCCTAAAGTAAAAGGTGTATTTAATGCAGCTAATGCTGCTCCAACATCGGTTGAGTCAGTATTTTGAAATAATCTGTATGATGATTGAGAAAATACTTTTGAATCCCAAGCAACATACTGATACGAAAAAGTATTCTCATTTGTTTGAACAGCAGTATCTACAGTAAATCCATCTGCAAGAAGAGCTGTAATACCATTAGCAATCGTTGTGACAGCAGTAAACGGTTGAGCAGCATCGCCTGATTGCGCAGCTGTTCGTAAAACACCTTCACGCGCAGTTCCACCGGTAGTTTTTTTTAGCCACAAGTGCTCCGGTTGAAAACCTAAGCCAGTAATATTTTGGGAAGATCCAATTCCAGTATACGTTCCAGTCTTAAATTTCGCCCCTGATTTAAACGCAAAGAAATCATAGATAATTGCTGAGGCATTAACTACTCCGTTAGTTCCCTTTTGAAACCCATCACTATTGAGCGATTGAATATAGTTAGCTGCCTGTGCAGTCGCAGTAAATAAAAGGGTGTTGTCTCCTACTTGATCGCTCGTACGCCATACTCCTGCTGGAGTGGATACCGCTTTTACAGCCACCAAATCTGGGGCAATCGGCAAACGATCTACATCGGTATCATCATCTCCAGTACCAATATACTGACCTATAAGAAAATCAGAAGATCCTCCTGATCTATCTGGCCTCATCGCATTACCAAACGCTGTCCAGTGATAGACCTCGGTTGAAGTATTTACAGTAATGTTTGTGCCAAGAGAAAAGCCATCAGCATCTATCGATGTTATGCCTCCAGTAAATACTGTTACTGCATTGGCAAGATAAGCAGTTCGATCTCCTGCCATCAATGAGGTTCTAAATACTGAATGTACAGCTGCATTATCTTTAATAATAATTAGATCCGGAGTAAATCCAACTCCAGTTATAGATTGGGCAACTCCAGTTCCTGTATACGTTCCGCTAATGACACTAAAGGTTCCAGTTCCTGGATCTCTCGTGACTGCTCCACCAAATGCAGCGTAGTGGAGAACCGCAGCGGCCGTATTGACACTCGTTGACGTTCCTACTTGAAATCCTCCAGCAGCTCTCAACCCTTGAATATGATTTGCAGCACTTGTAATATCGTCAAACAGAAATGACCGATCTCCATAGTGCTCACTTATACTGCCTACTGCATTGAAAGCCGTAGTAGCTTTTACAAATACAAAGTTAGGGCGAAAGGTTAAGCCAGGATCATCAGCAGAGGTAATGTCTCTGGCATCAACTCCATCCCCGGTATATGTGCCAACATCCATCTTTCCAGCAACTTCCTTAAAGGCAAAGAAATAATAGATATTTGCACTAGTATTCACTGCCGCATGAGTTCCTACACTAAATCCTGTGGCATCTAAAGATTCTATTCCGGTACTAGCTAGTTCTGCTGCTGCATTAAAAAAATTAGAAACGGTTCCGCTCATCGAAGAGGAACGCCAAATTCCAACTAGTAGCACCGGCTCTTTTAACTACAACAAGATCTGGTTGAAAGCCTACTGTGGTAATACTTTGATCAACTCCAGTTCCACCATATGAACCAACGCAAAATGTGCCGGTAGCACTGCAATCAGAACCTCCAATTGCAGTCCAGTGCTGTCCGACGTTATTACCATTGACGTCTGGATCTGTACCAATTGTGAAACCATCGGCATCTAAGGATTGAATTCGATTAGTAGTAAGAACTGCGTCCGTTTCAGAAAGAGCAACTGCTGCTTCTCCACCCATCGCTGAAGTCTTAAGAACAATACCAACTGTTCCGTTTGGAGTATCGTCCTTAATCATCACCAGGTCAGGCGTAAAGCCAATACCGGTTATCGCTCGATCATCGCTTCCATCTCCAGAATAATAACCAGTCTGAATCGTAAATGGCGCAGCATAAACAGAGATAGGCAACAAAAAAGAGATCAATGATGTCAAAAATAAGAATAAAGAATTTATTTGGGAAATCCTTTTCATAATACTCAATGATTGGGAATGAGTTACTCTACATTCTTTCTGTAATAAATAACAAAAGTCACATAGTCGACTGTGCCACTCTCTGCAGTAACTCCGGTAGTAAATACAAGATGGGCTTTTGCGGCAATACTTGAATTGGTAAACGTGACCTCGTCCTCTCCATTATCATCTGCTGCTTCATCGGTAGCGTAAATATCAGTGCCCGCGGATCCTAAAGAACCAAATGCGCGTTCTTCTATGTTATAAGTCAATGATGGAGTGGAGGACCCTACTACTGAGGCCGATACTTGTAGAATTGTAACTGCCATATCGAGAGGAGCCTGCCAGATAGGTATAGATTCCCCATCCCAATCAGCATCCGCAGTAATTGTTACAACGACTTGATGAATGTCATGGCCAATAACTCGCGGGGCAGTTCCATCAAACATAATAAGAGTGTTATCAGTTGTATCAAGCGCAAGTTCCCCTACTGTATTTACTGTAGGGGCTGTTCCGCTAGGAATCTGTAATCCACCTGCAGATCCCAAATCTAAAGTTACGTTTGCTCCTAATGATAGATTAAGAGCACTACCAGCATTGATTGACGTACTTGCATCAAGGGTCATCGAATTAGAGAGACTACTAAAATCAAGGCCATTGCTTGCAATCTTACCTGACGTAACATTACCATCTGCAATCTTCGCCGTTGTTACGTTATCATCTGCGATCTTTGCTGTAGTGACTGCATTATTAGCAATCATGCCAGCTGATACTGTGCCAGTATCTCCAGTTGTAACTAAAGTGCCTGTTACATTTGGTACTGTAACAATAGTGTCCGCTGTTGGATCCCCTGTAAATTGTAATCTGTTCTCAAACGCATCATCTGTTACTCCCTCATACACAAGCTCTGTGCCTACTGTATCTCCTTCAGTAAATGCATCTCCGGAAGTTACGTTACCTATGGAAGTAATATCACCTGAACTCGGTGTATTTGCTGAGGCTGAAGTTATACGTCCGTCGGCATCCACAGAGATCGATGCATAGGCATACGCTCCAGGTGTTACAGCCGTTGATGCCAACTCGGTTGCGCCAACAGCTCCAGTTGCAATCTTACCTGACGTAACATTACCATCTGCAATCTTCGCCGTTGTTACGTTATCATCTGCGATCTTTGCTGTAGTGACTGCTCCATCAGTAATTTTAGCGGTAGTAACAGAACCATCTTCTAAGCCTACAGTTCCTATAAGTGTCAGGGATCTCCAAATAGCACTCCCTGGAGTAACCGACAAAGCAATATACGATTGCTCTGCTACTGTATCGAACCATAAAGAACCTACAGAATACCCAGCACTAGAATCATCAGTTAGCACTGGGGCAATAGTCCCAGTAAAATTATTTTTTATAAAACTGGCTACATCTACACCAATCTCTAATCCAAGACTTATTCGAGCTGTTGCTGCAGCGGATCCTCCCGTTCCTCCTTTTGAAACTGGCAATACCCCTGCTACTTCATTTGAATTTAAGTCAACAGCACTTGTAGAACCACCACCTTCAAATCCAGAGCTAACTCCCATATTAAAATATGAAGTTCCATTATTACTATACTCCCAGTTATTGGTAGTTACATTGAATCGCAAAGTTGGTGTGCTTCCACCATTACTTAGCGCAACAATTGATTTATTGGTTACAGCATCTTCGTTTCCGAATGTAAAAGTATTGGTGTTATCCGTAAAAGCGGTAAGATTTCCGCTGGTAATTTTTCCGACAAGGTTTGAATTATCAATTGGTATATAACTATCTTTAGTGAGATAGGACTGAGGGCTGAGTCCTCCAAAACGAAGGGCATTAATCGCACGCAGCGGTGCGTAATATGGAATTGGTTGTAGCTGTTCGAAACCAAACCCAGCATCTATCCATATTCTAAAGAAAAGCGATTTAGTCGATTGATATACTTCAACTGGAATTGATGATGTTGGCGATCTACCAAGATAAACATTGTATTTACCACTCAAGACCTCAAGATCAAAAGACTCAACAGGTTCCAAAATTCCATTATCAGGAGCCCCATCACTTGACCAAAGTCGAAGGCCATCAACATCAACTATCGCTACTTTAAACTTTGCCATCCCGGTAAAGCTTTCATTCAGAACTTTTAGCGATCCTGAAATCGGAACAACTGGGGTACTTGCAAACTGTTGTGACGATGCAACCGAAGAAGCAGATATCGCAAATAAAAAACATAATTTTGTAACGTGTTTAAAGCCCTCCACAAGGGTTGAAATTACGCCCCAACTAAATGATTTGAACCCATGGTATTTCATCACTCTGGAATTATTCCTTCTGGACCTAAATTTACTGTTCCAACTTCAGTACCCGCTGAACCAAGGATAAGTCCAACTTGATAGCTGTCAGTCTCATAGTTGATTTCACTGTTCCCAACCCCAGCATCCGTGGAATCTATTCCTTTTCCCTTATTAATTGGAGTTGCTGTCGGTATTGGCGTTGGCGTAGAGCTCTCAATCGGATCTGCTGGCAACGAAGGAAGATCCTGATCCTTATCAGAATCCATGCTGCCTCCACATCCGGTCAGAATAGAAATTCCGATTACCCCGATCATTAAAAGTAAAAAGTGGCGAGAACTCATAGTTATTCCTAACTCTCTTTATAATTACACCACGACTGTTAGTTTTCCTCTTACTGAGTCATCTATTTAGTCAGGGGGAAACCAACAAGATATGTAATAGTTAGAATAACTTCGACCTTATAAGAGAAATTCTTAAACTTATTCAGAGTCTCAAGAGGATGCCCGATTACCTTCGTGAAAAAGAACGGCGACCCCCGGCACCTAGTTATATCAATGCATAATAAATGCAGTTTATTTGACTAGCATTTCGCCTCATGTTACTTGACGAAGTTGAGAGATCCTTGTATACAATTCTCTTATTCATGGATCTGTGCTGGCTAAAAAGGCAGCATGTCGTATCTTTATCAATTCATTATTGGCGTAGATGGGGGAGTTTGACTTTACTCCAGGTCCCGCATTGAAGTTTCTTCAATGGTGGGGCCGATCGTAGGGTCTGACCCTTTTTTTCGAATCCATTCACCTCGTGCCCTCAGGGCAGGAAGAAATTCATGAAAAATCTCCGTGTTCTGTTGGCGCTGTTCAGCGTCGTGCTGGTGATCGTGGTGCTTCTGATGCAATTCCCGGGTCGGTCGGCTGGTGTAGGTCCCACTGGGGCCAACACCGCTTCGAGCGTGAGAGAGGCGCAATCCCTCTCATTTCTCGATGCGCTTGACCAACAATCCGAGCGTGTCGAAGCAGCCACTGATCAGGATGAATCGATTCCTGTGACTCAGGAACAGTGTGGTGGCTCAGCTATCACAGCGTTCTGGGCTTACTGTGAAGACTATCGCCAGCTCGATCCCAAGGCGCGAGCCTTGAAATACATCGAACCGGCAACCGTGCTGCTGAAGTTGAAACCCGAGGAGCTTAAGAGACTCGGGATCGGTAGTGTCGATGGCATCAAAACCGGAGCGCTCAATAAAGAGCAGAGCTCTAGCATGTTCACCATGCAACGAAAGGCAAGTTTCAGCTTGTTCGATCGTTGGACCAAGTGTGCCGAACTTCAGGGAGAAGACCTGTGTGGAGCAATCCTGCAGTTCTTCAACGAAAGCTCAGCACCTTTTCTCGAAGAATCCGATCCAACGTTGGTGGATCTGGCCTGCCAAGGCTTGAACTACTACGTAAGGGATCTCCAAGCCGTCAGGCGAATGGCCGGACCTCTCCTCGCTTCCCTTCACGGGATTCAAGGCAAGGAGGTGGACTGGGAACTCGTCTTGCCGGTGGTCAACGTAGTTTCAGTCGGTAGTTGGGTGGACCCTTCTCTACGGAGCGATCTACTCAATTTGCTCGACGAACCATGGCTTAAAGGGTATCGCAAGGTGACCTTTCTGTTCATGATCGCTGCAAACGGCACCTTCGAAGAGTGGCAAGTGCCGATCGATGAGATCGTTCGTTCTTCGTCGGCCAAACCCGACACCAAGTGGGGGGCGGTTGAAGTGATACGTATCCTGACTGCTCCCAAAAAGGGCAGCAAGGATCAACGGGTGATTCCCGAACTCGTTTCGGAAGCCATTCCCGATTCACTCATGAGGGATTCCTACACCCCGCTTCGGTGGGCAGTGTTGGAGTTGCTTTCTGAGTACGGCGGTCTGCCTGGACAACAGCGGATGTTGGTGATGCTCGAGGATCCAAAAGCACCGGATCGCGCAGGAGTCCTCAACTTTCTGGCACTCAAGGGGAAGGTTGATGCTGACATCTGCGAGCGTTTCTTGAAAGACAAGGAACCTGAGCTTCGGCAAGGAGCCATCGATGCGCTTGGTGTGCTTGCGCAAACCGACGATGTATCGTACGGCCGACTTCGTGATCTCGCTCTGCAGGAAACAGATCCTGCGGTTCGGCGGTCAGCAATCGCTAGCCTCGGTTCCTCCAAACGTCCGGGGGTTCTCGAGGATCTGAAACTGGCCAGTCGTGATATCGACGGCACTGTTCAAACGGAGGCCGTTCGACAGATCGGTCTCATGGATGGACAACAGGCAGAAGTTCTTGGTGCGATGGCTCTCGATACAACTCGAGCACCGGAAGCACGGGAAATGGCTTTTCAGGAGTGGTTGAAAGACGCTCCTGACGATGGCATCCCCGACATCTGTGAAAAGATGTATCAAGACGGTCATCCCGAGATCCAAGCTGATGGCTACCTCTGGAAGGCAGCTCTGGCTCTTGGCACAAAGGATGATAAAGTGATTGCCGCATGGGAAAACCTCTCCATTCCAAGCAGTGTCCTCTCTCGAGGGGGTGCTGTATCGGAAGGAACGGCGAACTCTATCGTTGGTAAAGCCTTGGCTGGGACCTTTGATGGCACCATCCGGGATCGCATCAAGAAAGAGATCGCTGGACAGATGGAGATTCTTCGTTCTCCGCACGTCACTGAGCGTATCGCGCAACACCACTCTTTACTGAGCTCTTCACCCGGTCTCGCAAGCGATACCGGCATGTCGAAGCTCTTTGAAGTGCAGGAGCGGATGATTCAGTACTTGCAGAGCCGGAGTACCAACTAGCAACGAGAGGAGGTGGCTTGCCAGCACCTCCTCTCGTTACACTTCCTATTATTTAGTTTTATCATAAGGTTTTTAGGTATGACTCTACGATCATTTTTCGACCATTTTTTATCTTATTTATCTTCTGCATCGGACTTGGCATTTGGAAGAGGCGCATGTACTTGGCCCTTGCAAATGCTAGGTTCGGGAAATAGGTTCTGAACCAGAAAGGACAGCATGAAACAGAAATTCTTGATCGCAACGGCCATCGTGGTGGGTCTGTTCGTTTCGGCGTGCTCGGATCCGAAGACGGGCAAGGAGGTCAAGGTGCCAGGTGCACCGACGTACGCGCAGCTGGAGACGGCTCTGGAATACAACCAGGGCTTCCTCACGCACCCGGACGCTCAGGTGCGTGCCAACGCCATGACCAACATCACGATGATCTTCAAGAAGAAAGAGGAGATCGGTGGTGGCAAGAACGGACAGGTCGCC
>CAZFXN010000005.1:83324-83778 GCA_964523015.1 uncultured Bdellovibrionales bacterium
GATCGAAGACGCAACAGGCCTAGAACTTGGCCTCGGCAAGGAAGGCGGGAAAGAGACAAGCATGCATCTGCGAATCTCTTCCCGCCCTCCTGCTCTGCTTTTTCTAATTTTTTTAAATCGGTTACCTCCCGAACTTAGCTTAATTAATTAAGTCGATAAAATTCTTAGGATCCACTGAGAGGAGATCTTCATCATGATGATTTTCTCTTAGTGGGTCTTAGACCCGGTTCTACTTCGGACAGGTCAAAATACCGCTGATGCGGTTTTTTTGATTTGTCCTCAATCCATACCCAGAAGGTGGTTCGATGTTGAAGAAACTCACGATCCCGATGATCGCAGCGATCTTCATGCTCGTTGCGACCGGTTGCAAGATCACGGTGCCAACCCCGATCGGTCCCGTGATTGTGGAGTACAACGGCAACGCGGCGCAGGCCTACAAGAGGCTCGAGAAGGC
>CAZFXN010000006.1:0-21110 GCA_964523015.1 uncultured Bdellovibrionales bacterium
ATCTTTTAGTACTAAAAGATTAGCTAAAAAGATCATTATTAAAACTGCACTAAATACAATGACGTTTACTACCCAGGTACTTCCAAATAGGAGGGCTAATCTGACTATTGCAGCTGACTCCATCAAGGTAAATCCTACCCCCATAAAGAGAAAATTTAAGTGTAGGCTTGATGAGGCATGGGTACGTTTTAAAATAAAAAATGAGAGCAGGATCAATAATACTAAAAAAATAAATAATTTTTGATAGATTGGTGCAATTGTTGGTCGCTCAATATAGAGAAATGGCCAGTTATCAACTGAAGGAATATCGTTACCGAATCTAGTTACGTTTTCATTAGAATCTTTAAGTGTTGGAATATCCTTAGCGGCGATAATTAAAGTATTAAACAAAAATGGATCTTCTGAAAATAAGATCTTAGATTGATCTCCAAAAGCAGCCCTTATAGTTGTGTATATTCTGCCATAAAGCCACGGCTTAAAAACTGAATAGTAAAGCGCGACCATACCGCCCTCTTTAAGGAGATCACGGGCCTTTGTTAGTGACTCAACTGTATAAACATAATTCTCTAACCTTAGATTTGCGACCCCAGAAAGTAATGTTTGAGAATCAAGGGTGCCAAAAACAATTAAATCAAATTTTTCTTTAGTTGCTTCTAAAAAGTGCCTGGCATCGTCAAGTACTAAAGTGACCCTCTCATCAGAGTAAGGTCGATGAGGATTCTCTTTTCGTCCTAAATCTAAAATAACAGGATCGATCTCTATCGCTGTTACTTTCTTTACTCCATTGGCTAAAGCAACATTAACATCGTTCCCAGTGCCAGCTCCTAAAACGAGGACTGATTCAGGATTGCGCCCCTCATTATGCTCTCGATAGACCACATAAGGAGAGCTAAATTTACCAAGCATGAACTCTGCTTTATCTTTGTACTCTGGATCGGTCGAAGTAAAATTGAGTGCTTCTTGATGAAAACTTGAGTTAACCCAAACTGAGATACCAAGCGGATTTTTAAAGTGCTGCACTAAGTAGTAAGGACTCCATCTGGCATTATAGGCAGTGTTTGAAAAATCAAGGAATAAAATGCCCGATAAGATATAAATTAAAAGTACTGTTTTGTTTTTTTGAGATACAAATATAAATCCATATACAATCATTAATATTGCTGGCCAGATCCATGGAGGTAACAAAAAGTATGAACTTAATGCAAAGATAATTGTGCCACCTAGGCTTCCTGCTATATCCCACGAATAAGCAACTAATCTTGGATGCTTATCCATCTCTTGAGCTAACGCTTGGCCCAGGGTTATGAATGGCAGTAAAGCAACAATAAAGGCCCAAACTACAGAGATAAGTATAGGTAATCTAATTTTACCCTCTGCTCCGGCTGGCGGCTGAAGCCAAAAGTGCACTACGGAAGCCTCCTCATAGACAACCATTCCACGGGTAAGGAGTAAAAAAACATAAACTCCAACAACACCAAATGGAAGTAAAAATGTGTACTGCGGTTTTTTTGATAAAATACACCCAAGCCCTAAGCCAAAAAAGCTCGACATTAAAATCAAATTAGAGAAATAAGAGAGGGAGTGATTTTCAGCAGGTAGTTGCCGAATAAAAGTTAGCTCAAGAATTAAGATAGTAGCCGCGACTAAGGAGATCCTAAACGGAGAGTTCTCTTTTAAGTTATAGAAAAACTTAGGCATCTGCATCTAATACCCTAAAGAGTGTGTTCTAAATAGATGTATTCCAACCATAGTAATCTTTTATTGAAAGTGCCTAGGTAATCAATTACAATCTTAAGCTATATGAATTATAAGAAATGGATCTTATTTTTAACCCTAATAATCCCAGCTAACCAATGCTTCGCTGGTGATGGTGCGACCCTAATCTTTAAAAGTGGCCAGGTAGTATTTCTTGATAACGGCTACAAAACCCTCTCTACTGGACTCCTTAAACTAGGACAAAATCAGAGTTCTAGAATGGAGCTAACTCTTGAGGGCTCCTCTTTCGTAATAGACCTCTCTGAAATAAATATCCTCTGTCGAGATCGCTGCACTAACATGGTGGTAGTCGACCAAAGAGATCCGGCTCGGACCACTCAAGAGAAACCTAAGAGATAATAATTAATCTACTTCCAATGATGTAATGGACCCGCCCTTTTGCTTTGCCGATTTCTGGCAAAGCAAAAGGGCGGGTCCATTACATCATTGGAAGTGAAAATTTTAAGTAGAGCTAGGTAACGTACTGCCGAAGATAACTTTATCTCCTGGTTTTAGGCCGAGTTTTTTTACGGTGCCGGCAAGTAGTTCGATGGCGTAACGGCTTTTGGAACCTATTGACCGGCTCTCTTGATTAAGAATGGGGAGATTTTCAAGGAAGCCAACGACCTTCATCTCTTCATTAACAAAGATAATATCTAAAGAGATGTAGGTATTTTTCATGTAAAAAGAGAGATTATCACTCTCAGGAAAGATAAATATCATCCCACGGTTACTGGCCATTTCGCGGCGAAACATTAAGCCTCTAGCCCTAGCTTGTGGTGTGTTTACAATCTCGAGTTTAAATACACTACTAAATTCGTTACTGGATCCTGATGTTGTTTCAAATCGAGCTGAGAGGATTGCGTTATCTGATTTGCCTAACCAGAAATGGTTAATGCCAACTGCTGCCAGAGTTAAAAATAAGACTCCACCAATAAAATATTTTAAGGCCCGAGCTTTTTTCTTCTGATTTCCCATAGCAGTCTAACGAGATTATCCCTTAGCTTTTTTTACTTCTTCAACTAATTGAGGTAGTGCCTCAAAAAGATCAGCAACTAATCCGTAATCAGCAATCTCAAATATTGGTGCTTCAGGATCCTTATTAATTGCAACAATAACTTTGGAATCTTTCATTCCAGCTAAATGCTGAATAGCACCTGAGATGCCCACAGCGATATAGAGACTAGGAGCGACAACTTTACCAGTCTGCCCTACCTGCCAATCATTTGGTGCGTACCCTGAGTCGACTGCGGCTCTTGAAGCACCGATTGCAGCACCAAACACATCAGCTAATGGAGCCATCATCTGCATAAAAGTTTCTGAGGACTTTAGAGCACGCCCTCCACTTACAATAACCTCAGCATCACTTAGCTCAGGACGCTCACTAGCTGAAGTTTCATAAGAAACAAACTCTCCCATCAGCTCTTTATTAAATGAAACAGTAAGTTCGGACTTACTTCCTTTAGCTCCACTTCCTTCAGCTGGCGCAAAAGCAGTTCCTCTAACGGTAATAACTTTATTCGGTGTTAATATCTCAACATCCCCTATTACATCCCCGGCATACATCGGTCGTTTAAATGTGCCATCAGAGTTAACTCCGATTATGTCAGAAGCCTGGCCAGCTTCTAAACCTACTGCAACTCGAGGCATAAGATCTTTACCGGTCGTGGTTGCTGGAGAAACTACAATACTACACCCTCCCTCAGAGGCAGCCGTTAAAAGAGCTTCAGAATAAGGAACAGATAGATAATTTTTTAGCTCAGGTGCTTCAGAAAAATATACCTGATCAAATCCAAACGTAAGCGCTTCATCAGCAGCAGCACTAGCTCCTGGACCAAAGCATGCTCCAATAATCTTTGGGGCACCGCCCTGTGTTTTGATCTGTGTTTTTATTTCAGTGGCAGCTGTAATGGAACACTTTGTTACCTTTGAGATCTTACCTTCACTTTGCTGAACGAACACTAAAACATTACTCATAATCACCTTTGAAATTTGTATAGAATGACTGATAAGACTAAATTACCTTTGCCTCATTTTTAAGTGCAGCAACTAGAGCCACCACAGAATCTACTTTTTTACCACCCTGTCTGCTCTTTGGTGGAACCATTTTATGAACCTTAAGTTTGGTTTTTGCTTCGACTCCTAAAGATTCTAATGTTAATTCCTCTAAAGGTTTCTTCTTAGCCTTCATGATTCCAGGTAAAGATGCATAACGCGGTTGATTCAATCTAAGATCAGTTGATACTACACAAGGGCATTTAATTTTGATCGTCTCTAGTCCACCATCAACTTCTCTAGTAACAGTTACAGAATCACCCTCAAGTGCCACCTTTGAAGCAAAGCAAGCCTGCCCAACTTTCAGCCTAGCCGCGATCAATTGAGGCGTTTGACTTGCATCAGAATCGATAGCTTGCTTACCCATTATGATAAGTCCGTATCCACCTTTTTTAAAAACTTCGACTAGAATTCTTGAGGCTAAATCTGAATCAACATACTCATCAGTCTTTACCAGGACTCCACTATCTGCGCCCATGGCCATAGTGTATCTAAGCTGTTGAGTTGTATCCTCAGGACCAATCGATACAACGATAACCTCTGTTGCTTGACCTGCTTCTTTTAATTTTAGGGCTTCCTCAACAGCGATCTCATCAAACGGATTGACGATCCACTTAATATCCTGAGTTTCTACACCAGATCCATCAGCCTTTACTTTGATCTTAGCTTCGTAATCCGGGACTCTTTTAATTGGTACTAATATCTTCATAAACAACCCATATTAAATTACTTAGGAAAGTTAACCCTTAAGTAGCTCTCGAGCAATAACAAGTCTTTGAATCTGACTTGTTCCCTCATAAATCTGTAAAAGCTTAGCATCGCGCATTAATTTTTCGACAGGGTAATCTTTAGTATAGCCATATCCACCAAAGATCTGAACTGCATTAGTTGTTACATCCATTGCAATATCAGCTGAGAAACGCTTGGCCATGCTTGACTCTAATGAGGCACTTTTGCCAGCATCTAAAAGAGCCGCAGCGCGCAGGGTCAGTAATCTCGCCGCATCTATATCGGTTGCCATATCAGCTAACATAAACTGAATTCCCTGAAATGCTGAGATGGATTGCCCAAACTGCTTTCTCTCTTTGGCATAGGCTATGCTGTGTTTAAGAGCGGCCCTAGCAAGACCAACAGCCATAATAGCTGTTAAGGGACGGGAAAGATCTAAGGTCTTCATAGCAATTGAAAATCCTTCACCTTCTTTTCCAATTAAATTTTCGGTAGGAACTTTTACATTATCAAAAGTTACTGTTGTGGTATTTGAGCACCGCTGTCCCATTTTATTTTCATGATGTCCGCGAGAAATTCCCTTACTGTCAGCAGGTACGGCAATACAACAGATCCCTTTATGTTTTTTTGATTTATCAATCGTGGCAAAAACTGTGTAGTGGCTAGCCAGGCCACCATTTGTGATCCACTGTTTGCTGCCATTAATAACGTAAGTATCCCCTTCCTTTTTTATAGTAGTTGATAATCCGGCCGCATCAGATCCAGCACCCGGTTCAGTCAGACAGAAAGACGCAAAAAGACCCCCTTTAGTAA
Source organism: uncultured Bdellovibrionales bacterium (assembly GCA_964523015.1). Taxonomy (GTDB): domain Bacteria; phylum Bdellovibrionota_C; class UBA2361; order UBA2361; family J135; genus JAWXBT01. Next base: position 5,353 of record CAZFXN010000006.1, read on the forward strand.
TAGGACTTATAAAAGTCTCTTTCTGTTTATCAGTGCCCCCGATATGGATAGGTAATAAAGCAAGGTCATTTGCAACAATTGAAGTTGCCATCCCAGCACAACCAGCTGACAACTCCTCAGTCACTAAACATGCATCAAAGGCATTTAGTCCAACTCCGCCAAATTCCTGAGGCAAAAGGAGATTAATAAATCCTAACTGATGTACCTTTTTAAATATTTCGTGTGGGAAATCTCCAGATTGATCAAACTTCCCTGCAACAGGAGTAATCTCCCGTTCAGTGAATTTTCTCACCTCGGATCTTAATGACTCCTGCTCGTCTGTTAAGCGGGAAAGTCCTTCATGCATGATCTTTCGACTTAAATACTCTTTGTTATTCGAGTGTCTTTGCCAGAAGTTGAAAGTTCCTTCTCGATCCCAGCAACAAGTCCACGCTTCATTGCACCAAGTGCAGTAGAAAGCTGAGCTGCTGCTTCTTCAAGTTTCGGAGTTATCTCATCAACTTTAGCACGATACTGAGGAGCTAAAACTTCGATAGCGGCAACAACTTCGTTGTTAACACCAGTTACAACTTTAGACATTGAAACTACGTCTGCTTCAATTGCAGCGCGATCCATAATATAACCAGAGTTTCGTAGCTCCTGAAGTTGGTTTCTAATCGCTGCATCCTGAGGCTTATTACCAGCTAAAAGCTCAGCTAGTACTGAGTCTTGAAGCTGGGCAGTTAAAAGTCGACCAGCTGCATTCTCTTTTGCTGGCATAGCCACAGCAACACGCTGCATTACTTTTACAGGGCGTTTTGACTCTACAGAGATTGGGAATTGAACACTACCGTTCTGTAATGTGGCTAAAGAAACAGTCTCACCTATTACTTCAGAGAGCTTTTTAATAATTGGATATGCTCTTGAAACAAGGGAACTGTGGGTTAAATAAGCTTGTCCTAATTGGAGAGCTTTAACACCAAGTCGATAGTCTTCACTCTCACGATTCTGCTCAACGTATCCACGAAGCTCTAATGTTGCTAATAGTCGAAACACATTATTTTTGTGAAGCTTCAGTCTTTTTGAAAGTTCTGTCACTCCAATCTCTGGTTGATTCCCGGCAAGTTCTTCAAGAACATCCAAAGAATGAGATACTGACTGTATGAGGTAGTTTGACTTATCTCGCTTAACCATGCCTGCCCTAAATAAACATAAAAATTACAACTTGAAACTGGAGGTTCGCAAGTACTGCTGCGGTTGGAACTCACTGTCGTGACAGAAAATTCCACAGACCATCAGAATTCGTGAAATAGAGTTATATTAAGATAAGCGGGGAAAATCAAACAGTAAATGAAAGTTCTACCTTTGTTCGATGAATAATGTTTAGTGCAGGCTATAATTTAAATAGATTCGATGGGTTATATAATTTTGCTGGAAGCGTTATTAACTTCTCAACTAGTCGGAGAGCACCCCTTGCAAAAACAGTACGATCTGTGCATCGATGTGTTACTTCAATTCTCTCTCCTGGCCCAAAAAAATGAACAGTGTGTTCTCCAACAACATCTCCACCTCTTAAGCTCTGAATTCCGATCTCTCTATCTTTTCTAGAGTCAAAGGTGTCGCCTCGGTTGGTTACAATTTCATCTGCTCGCTCTTCAGAAAGAACTCTGGCCAAAGTTAGAGCAGTGCCAGATGGAGCATCTTTTTTTAGCCTGTGATGAGTTTCGCAGATCTCTACATCAAAAGTTGGTCCAAGATACTGTGAAGCAATCTTAGAAAGTTCATTTAATACAAATACACCAAGTGAGGTATTTGAAGCTAGTAGTATTGGTATGCGCTTAGAGAATTCAGCAATCATTGCCCGCTCATTCTCATTATGTCCAGTTGTTGCAATCAGAACTGGCTTTTTGAATTTCTCACATGCTGACAATAATTTCTCTGTAAAGGAGGCACTTGAAAAATCTACCACTACATCACTTTTCTTTATGCAGTCTTCAATATCTGAAGAGTATAAAACACTGTGATTTAAAGGGGGATTTTCAATTAAAACAGGAGAGTCAAGGATAGATGAATGCTCTTTTTCTAGTGCACTAACAAGCTCAAAGTTAGGATATTCATGTAGTACTTTTAGAATAGTACTACCCATTCTTCCAGAAGCTCCACTTATGCAAAGTTTAATCGCCATATCTCTTTATTAACCTTATTATCGGAAAAAGTTTATTCGAAAAGCGAACCTATTTTTTTCTTAGTCACTTCACTGGCCGGAAGCAAAGGAAGTCGTACCGATGCAAAATCTATTATCTTTCTCTGACAAAGTGCTTCCTTCACTGGAACAGGATTTGTCTCCATAAACATGGCCTGTACGATCGGTAAAAGATTTAGCTGAGCTTCCTTCGCTTTGCCCCACTCTCCATTCAAACAACCATCAGTTATTTGAACAAACATCTCTGGAACAATATTAGCAGTAGCAGAGATAACACCTCGGCCTCCAGCAGTCATGCAGGAGTAAACGATATAATCTTCACCAGCTAAAATAGAAATTTTATCAGCACATAATCTTATATACTGAAGTAGCTGCTCAATATTCCCTGAAGCTTCTTTAACTCCTATAACGATTTTTTCATCAGCCAACTTAGCTAATGTTTCAGGAAGTAAATTAGAAACAGTTCGGCCTGGTACGTTGTAAGCTATGATTGGGAGTGCTGTACTACTCTTAATCTCTTTAAAATGAGCTAAAATACCGTCCTGTGATGGCTTATTATAATAAGGAAGCACAACTAATAGCCCATCGACTCGAAGCTCTTCACAAGTTCTAGCAATGCTGATCCCTTTTTTTGTACTATTAGCACTGACCCCAGCAATTACGGGAACACGATTAGAGACATGCTTTACTGTCGCATCAACCACAGCTTCAAATTCACCCTCACTTAAAGTAGCCGCCTCTCCGGTGGAACCTGAAACAACAAGTCCATTGACCTTGGCATTGATTAAATAATCAATTAACCGCTTAAGTGAGTTGAAATCTATCTCTGATCCATCCTTACTAAATGGTGTAGCAATTGCTGGATATGTTCCAAATAAGTTTTGTGGAGTAAGTGTCAGCGGAGTAAGTTTCATTTGTTTCTCCTAAATGTAATTACCTAATAATTAATATTTCGCTCTCAAGGCCATCAAATCCAACACTTATAATTCGCTGAGCATCAGATTCAACATTAGCTTGATTAACCCCTATGATCTTATACCCATATTCAGATCCAGGAACTAACGTTGAGTCTTTATAAGTAAAGGAGAGTAATTCATTAGGCACTTGAACCCTACGAGGAGATTTTCCAGCCTTTCTGGCATCTTCTTGTAGTTGAAATAAAACAGGAAGGTGCTCATCCTTTATTGCAGTTAGTAATTCGTACCCTTGAACTTTAAAGAGACTATGATCCTCTTCAGTTAACTCTTTTCGATAAATTCGATATTCATCAAGAGTCTTTAGAGGTTTGCCACGAGCATCTTTTTCTGAAGAACGAAAAGCGAATCGCACTCCATCTGGTTCAGCTGTTACGCTTAGATCCTTAACCATTTCAGGTCCAACAGCTTCAGCCGGAACTGGTGGTTCATACCTGCCACACGCGCTAATAGTCAAAACTGTTAAAGATATTAAAATTTTTGCTAATAAATTTTTTGCTGTTATTTTTTTTGCTGTTAATTTTTTTTTCATACTCAAGATCTCGCTCCGCACTTATATTAAGCACCTAAAAAGAGACTTAGTAACTATCACATACTTTACCTAAAATTCCTAACGCTTCATCTATGTCACTATCGCTTGCCACAAGTGGTGGATAAATTCGAATACTATCCGGACCCGCAGTAATACAAACTAATCCATTATTGGCTAATCGAATTCTAAATTCCTTACTATCAACTTTAAGCGATAATCCGATCATTAATCCACGACCACGGGCAGCTGTAAGTACTTTTGGCTTCTTATCTACAAGAGTTTTTAGTAGCCCTAAAAACCTCTCCCCTTTTCTGGTTACATCTTTTAGAAATTCCGGATTAGATACTATTTCGCTCACTACTAATCCAATTCTTGCAGATAAAGGATTTCCACCAAATGTAGTTCCGTGAGTTTCATCACTAATAACATCACCAATATCAGCACGACAAAGAGTTACTCCTATTGGAAACCCAGTGGCCACTCCCTTAGCCAAGGTTAGAATATCTGGCTTAAATCCTTCATGTTCAAAATTAAAAAACTTCCCTGTTCTGCCGATACCAGTCTGCATTTCATCAGTTATGATCAATAAATTATGCTTTGTAGAGATAGCTTTTAAGCCTTGGTAAAATCCTGGAGCTGGAAAAACAAGTCCTGCCCTCCCCATAATTGGCTCAAACATTATTGCAACTGTTTTATCGGTAATAGCTCCCTCTATGGCATTTAGATCAAAAGCCGGAACTTTTACAAATCCCTCTAAAAGAGGCGCATATCCATCTTGAATTTTCTCAGTACCTGTTGCAGAGATTGTAGCAATTGTTCGCCCATGAAAAGCAGTCCTAAAGGTTATAATTTCATACCTTCCACCACCAACTTTATTCCCCCAACGTCTAGCAAATTTGATAGCTCCCTCATTAGCTTCAGCTCCACTATTAGAAAAGAAAGCCCGATCAAGACCGCTTAATTGACAGAGCTTCTCTGCTAATTGGGCATGCTCAGCACTAAAAAAACTATTACTGGTATGAACTACTCTTTCGATCTGATCTCGAGCAGCTTCAATAATTGCAGGATGACAATGTCCTAATGAAGTAACACCGATGCCGGCAGTAAAATCTAAGTATTCTTTTCCCTCAGGGGTCCAGATTCTGGAGCCTTTCCCTTTAGCCAGAACAATTCCCTCAGCACGGGAGTAGCATGGTACTGAATATTTTTTGTATAAATCCTTAACTTGATCAGAACTAAGCACGGAAATACCTTCTAAAGTAAAAAAGGTAGTTTTACATAAAATCGCTTACTTACTCAGCGACAAATCCTTTAAGCTTCTTACTTCTACTTGGATGTCGAAGTTTTCTAAGAGCTTTAGCTTCAATCTGCCTAATACGCTCTCTGGTTACATCAAAATTCTGACCGACTTCTTCAAGGGTATGATCACTCTTCTCTCCGATACCAAAACGCATGCGCAGGACCTTCTCTTCACGTGGAGTAAGGGTCGACAGAACTCTCCGTGTTTGCTCCTGAAGATTCATGTTAACAACAGCATCAGCTGGTGAAAGGACTCGCTTGTCCTCAATAAAATCACCAAGCAACGAATCCTCCTCTTCACCAATAGGTGTTTCTAAAGAGATCGGCTCTTTAGCAATCTTCATTACTTTGCGAACTTTATCAATGGAGATATCCATTCGTTGGGCTATCTCTTCAGGTGTAGGCTCCCGTCCTAAATCCTGGACTAACTGTCGTGATGTACGGAGTAATTTATTGATCGTTTCGATCATATGAACAGGGATACGGATCGTACGAGCCTGATCAGCGATTGCTCGGGTAATCGCCTGACGAATCCACCAAGTTGCATAAGTAGAGAATTTGTATCCACGTTGATATTCAAACTTATCAACAGCTTTCATTAGACCAATATTTCCCTCTTGAATAAGATCTAAGAATTGAAGACCACGATTGGTATATTTCTTAGCAATAGAAACTACCAGTCTTAGATTTGCTTCGATCAGTTCACGTTTAGCTTCGTAAGCTAACTGCTCCCCATCTTTCATGTTGTAGACGGATTCTCTAAACTCATCAAAATCACGCATGACGTCATTTTCAAGAGTTGTTACCTTCTCTTTTAATTCAGCTAAGATAAGTCCCATCTGACGACCATCAGTGGCTTTTAATTTAAATCTACGACAAGCGCGTTTGAAATCTAATTGATTCTCACTAGCTAATTCTACAGCGGCTTGTAACACTTCCGCTCTTGGCCGACCAAGCTTACGCTCAATCTCCTTTAATCGCTGAGAGACCTCTAATACTTCACTAAAAACTTTCTTTACATACTCAGCCATAGCATCAAACTGCTTTCCGCTAAGGTTCAGATCCAAAATTTTAACTGAATTTTTCTTAAGAACTTTTCGGTATTTCTTATCGGCATCGGCCTCTGTTTTTTTACCTCTTGCTTTCTGAAGATTCTCTGAAGCTGCAGTAGTATCACGAAGGGCGCGCCTATATGTATTTCCTTTCTTTAAGAAATCATTTTTAGCTTTCTCGTCTTCCGCTAACTTTTTAGCTTTAGCCTCATCGATCTGCTCAGCAGGATCACTATCATCATCATCTTGAATAATCTTTCTTGGTTGATCATCATCCTCTTCTTCTGATGGATCGACCTCTTCTTCTTCAAATAGATCTCGTAATCTTAGTGTTCCCTCTTTGACTCTATCAAATAAAGTTACGATAAACTTAACGGCTAATGGCTGTCCCAAAAGCAACTCACGAGCAACCAGTGCGCCAGCTTCTATTCTTTTCGCAATCTCAACTTCCCCTTCACGGGTCAAAAGACTTACACTGCCCATCTCTCGCAGATACATTCTAACTGGATCGGCACTTTTACCTAATGTCGATTCATCATAGATTGGATCCAGTGGAGCTTCTGGCTCTCTCTCATCGCCATCAAAGGTCTCCCCTCCATCATCAACAATATCAATATCAAGATCATCAAATACAGAGATAACCTCTTCTAATTGATCGGCTGATACTAAATCAGATGGCAATCCTTCATTTAAATCCTCTAAAGTTAGAAAGCCTTTTTCCTTTCCTAGTTCTACAAGTCGGGTGACTTCACGAGTACGATCAGCATTAGTAGCAGCATTGTTTTTATTGTCAGAATTTTGAATCGCTGACTCAATCGCTGCCTCTTCACTTTTATGTAATTTTGAACCACCTGATTTAGTACGAGCAGAAATTGCGGTTTTAGATACTTTGACTTCTTGACTACCATTAGAATCAATTTTTCTAGGTCGACCTCTTTTTTTGGGAGGTTCAGGCTCAGTGCGGGCTTCAGCGCGGACAGAAACTTTTCCCTTTAACTTTGAGCGGGCTACTTTCATAGCCCGGAGTTTTTCGCCTCTACCGCTACCAGCTTTTAGGGTGCGACCTCTAGATGTATTTTTTGACTTTGATTTCACTGTCCTTAAATCCTTCATTATGATCTCTAAGTGACTTGCCTATTGCTGGTTCTAATCAAATCTTGGCGAGAGCCCATAGAATTATCTTGACAACTTTCAAGCAACCCTAAAAAAGCACAATTCCGCAAAAATTTAACAGCTTCATTTGTATGAAAAATGTAAGGAATTATAATTACATATGTAAGATACTTACGCTAGTGCATGGAACTTAATTTATGTCCTAAATTCCTCGATCTTTAAGCTCTCCAAGGCGACGTCTAACTAAAAGCATCTCCTGACTTAAATTTATCTTGGAGGTTTCATCCTCTGCACCCTTTAGTTCCAACTCTACCTGGCTAACTCTTTCTTTTAATTGGTTTTTTTCATAAGTAAGAAGGCATTCTTTAAAAACCTGTCCTAGATCTAAATTTGGATATTCGGCAGCCTTATAGGAATCTTTCCAAAATTGAACCCAATCCGTACCTAAGGATGTTAAAAAATCTCGTAACTCAATTTTCTTTTGTTCGTCTGTGCCTACCTTAGAAACGATCTCATGTAGTCCTACCAAAAAACGTAAAGTAGCTTGATGAGCCTTGGTGCATAGAATTGGATTTGAAAGGGCCTGCTCAACAAGATCTCTTCTTACTGCAACAGCTCGTAATAGTTCCTTGTCTACTTTAGGTAATTGTACAAAGCGTTCGTTAATACTGTTTTCGTCATCGTCTTCTAAATCATTACTATCTTCAGTAACAACAATATTTTTTGCAACAGAGGCATTTCCCTCAATAAATTTTAGGAAATCCTTTGATTCTATCATTAACTTTGCAGCAGCCGTCTCGATCAGTGAGCTTCTTTCAATAGAGTTTGAAACCTTAGATAATAGCAGAGATAATTCTTTGGCGATTTTTCCCTTACTCGCAGCTCCAATGGAACGAGCTGAAGAGATCCCTTCAAGCCCAGAATATTTTTGGATCATCGCGTCAACAAAGCATTCAAAAAGTGGAAGTTTTCTAAGATTATTTAGTGCTTTCTCAGTATGCTCTCCGTGTTTTTCAGCAAACGTGTCTGGATCTTCATCCGAATCTAAGAAAAGGGCCGAAACATCGATACCGGAGTTAATTGTTACAGCAAACATCTTAGTTGCAGCATTTCTACCTGCATCATCACCATCAAATACAACGATTAGTCGTTTAGCTAGCTGAGATAATCGCTTAATATGATCTTCGGTGACGGCTGTCCCACAGGTGGCAACAGTATTCTCAATCCCTACTCTCCATAGGCCAATAACATCAAGGTATCCCTCAACCAGATAAACCTGACCAGACTCCCTTATTCTTTTACTTGCCTGAGGTAGGCCGTACAGAATTTTACTTTTTTTATAAACTTCAGTTTCTGGTGAATTTAAATATTTAGGAGATTTTTTTTCTCGTTCTGGATCACTTAATCCTGGAATTATTCTTCCACCAAATCCAGCAATTCTTTTAGGATCAATAAAAATCGGAAACATTAAACGACCACGAAAGCGATCGATTAACTTCCCTGAATGATTCCTCTGTCCAAGTCCAGATTTTATAATTAGATCTTCGTCAAATTTTTTACTTAGTAAAAAATCTGACAAAGATGACCATTCATCCTTAGAAAAACCAACCAGAAATGACTTACAACTGTTAGCATTAAGGTTACGCTTCTCTAAGTATTGCTTAAGCACAGAAGGTCCATTAGGAATGGCCTGTCCAAAAAACTGAGCTGCGGCATGGTTAATCTTATAATACGCTTCAGTATTAACTGCCGAAGCTGTTACTCCTTGACCGCCTTGCTCATATACAATTGGGACACCGTAACGAGAGGCTAACTCCTCAACTGCTTCGGGAAAAGTTAGTCCCCTTGTACTCATTACATAAGAGATTACATTTCCACTCTCACCACATCCAAAACAGTAGTAGGTATCTCCAGAATCACGCACCATAAAAGAGGGCGATCGCTCAGAATGAAACGGGCATAATCCAGTATAATTTCTACCTTGGCGTTTTAACGATACACTCTCACCCACTACTTCAAGTAGATTTGCTGCATCGCGAACTTTGCCAATAGTTTCTTTAGCTATCACTTACAGCCATTAAAATAACTAATTTATACCAAAGCATAGTAGGTTTTTCTGATTTCTTGACAAGCCTTTGGCTTGGCAGAATTTCTAATAATGCTTTGGTATTTATTGTTTTGCTCAATTTTTTGCAAAATTGAGCTGGTACCTCTCTATTAAAGGTTTGAGATCGTTTAATCTCTCTTTGGAAACAGAATTAAATTGGGTTACTAGCGCAGAGGAGAGCGCGTTCCTAGCTAGATCTGACGGCTGAGTAGCTGAGATTTTTGTCATTAAATTAAGTAAAAGCGTATTGGCCTTATGAGCATTCTCTTTTAATACCTTCATTACCTTACTTACTTCAACTGCCTCTTCATTTTCTTTCCAGCAGTCATAATCAGTCACTAAGTTAAGTCCGGCATAAGAGATCTCAGCTTCCCTTGCTAATTTTGCCTCTGGCATATTGGTCATTCCAATAATGACTGCTCCCATCGATCTATAAAGGTGAGACTCCGCTTTTGATGAGAATAATGGCCCCTCTATACAGATATGAGTACCACCATCATGAACTATATCATGACTAAGGGTCTCTTTTGCTGATTGTAGTAACAACGATCTTAATACCGGACAAAAAGGCTCTGCAAAACTAACATGAGCTACGAGTCCCTCTCCAAAAAATGTTCCTTTTCTTCCTTTAGTCCAATCAAGACTCTGATCAGGTATTACAATATGTCCTGGGGGGTATTCCTCTTTTAGACTACCAACAGCACCGACACCTACACACCACTCTGCGCCAAGTGTTTTTAAGGCATAAATATTTGCCTGGTAATTAACCTCAGAGGGTAAGATAGAGTGATTCCGACCATGTCGAGCTAAAAATAAAACATCTACATCACCTACTTTGCCGCTTAGGATAGTATCAGAAGGTTTTCCATATGGAGTTGAAACATCGTGAGTTTGTGTGTCTGAGAGTCCAGCAAAAGAGTATAATCCGCTACCACCAATAATTGCTAATACAGTTTTTTTAGACATTCTTATCTCGTTTCTAGTTAAGATTTTTTACCATTATGGCAATTCCTTGTCCGCCACCAACGCACAGAGTTGCTATACCTAGATTCCTCTTATTTCTCTTTAATGCGTGAACCAGTGTAACAAGCACTCTGGCTCCACTTGCTCCAATAGGATGACCAAGTGCGATGGCTCCACCGTATATATTTACTTTTGCAGGATCCAACTCTAACGATCTGGAAACAGCCAAAGCCTGAGAGGCAAATGCTTCATTAGCCTCAAATAGATCTATCTCGGAGATCTTAACTTTTGTTTTAGCGCACAACTTCTGCACAGCCCCAACAGGACCAAGCCCCATCAGTTCAGGCTCAACACCATTTGATGCCCATCCTAAAACTTCAGCTAACGGAGTTAATCCATGTTTTTTTACCGCTTCTTCACTCGCTAAAAGCACCATGGCTGCGCCATCATTAATGCCTGAGGCATTACCAGCAGTAACAGAACCATCAGATTTAAATGCAGGCTTAAGACTTGATAAAGATTCTTTTGTAGCATCTCCTCTTGGATGCTCATCCACTAAGAACTCACCAACAACCTTGTCGCGCTTTAGGAGTGGAACTCCTGTTATCTCCTCAGTAAAGCACCCTTTGCTTATCGCTTCTTTGGCTCGCATCTGACTCTCAAAAGCAAAAGCATCCTGATCTTCTCTTGAAATTTTAAATTTTGTCGCTAAGTTTTCAGCAGTTATTCCCATATGACAGGAATGAAAAACATCAGTGAGTCCATCTTGTAAAATTAGATCACTTAATTCTACATTTCCAAGTTTTGCTCCCCACCTAGTTCCTTTTGAAACAAACACAGCTTGTGACATGCTTTCAGTACCGCCAGCCAGGATTACGTTAGCGTCGCCGGAGGAGATAGACTGACATCCTAGAGTAATTGCCTTTAGACCAGAGCCGCAAACTTTGTTAACAGTGTAGGCTGGAACTGAGACTGGCAACCCGGCACCAAGAGTAACCTGTCGGGCAATATTCATTCCGTGTCCAGCACCTAAAACATTACCGACAATTACTTCATCAATATGCTCCCTAAGGACTAGCTCTTTAGCGGTAGATTTAAAAGTGGCAGTGGCAGCAACTTGTCCTAAGTAAGCTGGTCCAGCATCGACTAAACTTCCACCGAATTTACCGATCGCGGTTCTTTTTGCAGAAACAATGTAAACTTTAGATGCTGGACTACTTGACATATTTACTCCAAAAAACTTTTTGCACTATTCTAAGGATTGATCATCCTTATCTTCCTCATCATCAACGTAATCAACAAAGATCTTTAAAACTTCATACTCTTTCTGACCACTTGGTAAAGTGATAGTAACGATATCCCCTTCAGATTTCCCAATTAAACTTTTACCGATTGGAGATTCAAAAGAGATCAACCCCTGCCCTACATCTGACTCATCAGCTCCGACTAAGGTAATTACCTTCTTCTCTCCAGAATCGGTATCTTCAACCTTTACTGAAACGCCAAAAGTTACTCTTGCAGGTTCTGGAGTATCTCTAGGATCGATGACCTGGGCTAAAGATAACTTGGCTTCAATATCCCTAATTTTTGCTTCGGTCATTCCAGATTTTTCTTTTGCAGCATCGTAGTCAGCATTCTCACTGAGATCTCCATGCTCACGTGCCACTTCTATCGCTCTAGATAGTTCAGGTCGGGTAGACTTTAATCGATGAACCTCTTTACGAAGCCGGTTATAGCTACGAGGAGTCATCGGTACTTTAATTGTTGTCATTTTTCCTCGATCTATAAAAATAGTTATCGCCTACGTGGCACAACTTTAAGATAATCCTGTAGTGCTCTTACTTCAAACTGCTTATTATCGGTTATAATCTGAATAGCTTCAACTGCTGCAGAAGCAGCTGAAAGCGTTGTAAAAGTTGGGATCTTCATATCATTGGCCACAAGCCTAATCGATTTGGAATCAAGCAGCGGGCGGCTACCCTCTGGAGTATTTATAACCATCTGTATTTTGCCTTCAGCTAAAGCATCAACTATGTGAGGAGAGCCCTCGATCACCTTGTTTATAGGTTGGCAATCAAAACCGTATTCATTTAAAAATTTAGAAGTTCCAGTCGTAGCAACGATCTTAAATCCCATCTGGATTAATTTAGGGACGATATCAAGAACCTCCATCTTATCATCATTCATAACACTTAAAAAGACCGTTCCACTATCCGGTAAAAAGTTATTAGAAGCATACTGGGCCCGACAAAAAGCTCCGGCAAAGGTATTATCTATACCCATTACTTCACCAGTTGATTTCATCTCTGGACCTAAGATTCGATCTACTCCTTCAAATTTATGAAATGGGAAAACACAGGCTTTAACGGCAAAATAAGGAAGTTCTCTTATCTCCTGCACTCCTAGATCTTTAAGTTTCCTTCCTGTCATTACCTTTGCGGCGACCTTTGCCCATGGTACACCAGTAGCCTTACTTACAAACGGAACAGTTCTCGAAGCACGGGGATTCACTTCAAGTACATAGATTTCAAGTTCCCGTGTTACAGCGAACTGAATATTCATTAAACCACAAACTTTTAATTCTTTAGCTAAGATGATTGCTTGTTTTCTTAGCTCTTCTTGGATCGACATTGACAGCGTAGGTGGCGGGAAGGTACAAGTGCTATCTCCAGAGTGAATACCAGCACGTTCAATATGCTCCATTATCCCAGCTATCATTACCTCCTGACCGTCACTTACCGCATCAACATCAACTTCTATTGCATTATGTAAATACCGATCTAGTAAAACAGGGCGAGAATTAGACATCTCAACCCCTTCTGCAATATATTCCTTTAACTCTTCATCATTATGAATGACCCGCATCGCTCGACCACCTAAAACAAATGAAGGGCGAATCATCACAGGAAAGCCTATAATTTTAGCCTTTAGAAAAGCTTCGTCCACAGATTTGGCAGTTTCATTTTGAGGCTGTCTCAATCCAAGTTTATTAATTAAATTAGAAAATAACTCTCTATCTTCTGCCATGTTGATAGAATCAACAGAAGTTCCTATGATTGGAACGCCTGCGGCTAAGAGATCTTCCGCTAACTTAAGGGGCGTCTGCCCACCGAACTGAACTATTACACCAGCAGGTTTTTCTCTCTCAACGATGTTTAGAACACTCTCTAAAGTTAGTGGCTCAAAGTAGAGCCGATCACTAATATCGTAATCGGTTGACACTGTTTCAGGATTGCAATTAACCATAATGGCTTCAAGTCCCTCCTCCTTAATTGCAAAAACAGCATGAACACAACAGTAATCAAACTCAATTCCCTGACCGATTCGATTCGGCCCAGAGCCAAGTATCATTATCTTCTTTCTATCTGATGGCGGGGCTTCACTCTCTGAATCATATGTTGAATATAGATATGGAGTATTTGCTACGAACTCTGCCGCACAGGTATCTACTATCTTAAATGCTGGTAAAATCCCTTTATTTTTACGCTTACACGATATCTCATTTTGAGAATACCCGCTCAATGCAGCAATTCGATGGTCAGAAAAACCATTCTGCTTTAGTTCACGCAAAAATTGATCATCTTCTATTGAATCCCTATTAATCTCTTTTTCTTGAGAGATTATTTCATTTACTTCAGTAAGGAACCACGGATCAATTCCGGAAACTTTATTAAGATCTTCAACAGTTGCACCCTTACGGAACGCCTCACCTAAATACCAAAGTCTTTGCGGTCCTGTTTTGCCTGAAAGTGTAATTAACTCTTCTAAGGTTTTATCTTTTGCAATTTTGCTATTATCAAACCCATATGAATCAAGCTCCAAAGAGCAGATCGCTTTTTGCAAAGCTTCTTGGAAATTCCGACCAAAGGCCATAGACTCACCAACCGATTTCATCTGAGTACCAAGGGTAGAATCTGCACTTGGAAATTTGTCAAAATTAAATCGCGGGATCTTTACTACAACATAATCAATTGATGGCTCAAAGCAGACTGGGGTTTCTTTAGTAATATCATTCTGGATTTCATCTAGGGTATATCCAACAGCTAATTTAGCAGCAATCTTAGCGATCGGAAATCCAGTTGCTTTTGAAGCTAATGCCGAGCTACGGGAAACTCTAGGATTCATTTCGATGACTATAAGTCGTCCATCTGCTGGATTTAATGCAAACTGCACATTAGATCCACCAGACTCTACTCCGATCTTTCGCATGATCTTGATCGAAGCATCTCTTACATGTTGGTATTCTTTATCAGTAAGTGTTTGTATCGGCGCAACGGTAATAGAATCCCCTGTATGTACTCCCATCGGATCAAAGTTTTCAATAGTACAAACAATTACTACATTATCTTTTAAATCTCGCATTACCTCGAGCTCAAGCTCTTTCCACCCTATTAAAGATTCCTCAATTAAGAGTTCCTGATTAGGACTGGCCAATAGCGCAGCTTTAATACGGGCATCAAATTCAGATGGATCTCTTACAATACCGCCACCACTACCACCCAAAGTTCTTGATGGTCGAATAATACAAGGAAATCCGATCTCTTTTACAACCTCATGGGCCTCTTTCAAGGAATGAGCAATTCCACTTTTTGCTGATTCAAGTCCAATCTCTTCCATTGCTTTACGGAATAATTCCCGATCTTCAGCCATCTTAATAGAATCTACCTTGGCACCAATCAGTTCACTTCCATATTTTGCAAAAACGCCCTGCTCGTCCAAAGCTAAAGCAATATTAAGGGCAGTCTGGCCACCCATAGTTGAAAGAACTGCATCAGGCCTCTCTTTCTTAATTACTGATTCTACAAACTGAGGGGTAAGCGGTTCAATATAAGTTCTATCTGCGAATTCAGGATCAGTCATGATCGTCGCCGGATTAGAATTCACCAAGATAACTTTGTATCCTTCCTCTTTAAGAGCCTTAATAGCTTGAGTTCCAGAGTAATCAAACTCACAAGCTTGACCGATTACAATGGGACCAGAGCCAATAATTAAAATACTTTTAATGTCAGTTCGTTTGGGCATTTGTCACCAGATCATAAAATCGCTGAAATAAATACTGTGAATCGTGTGGTCCAGGAGAAGATTCAGGATGATACTGAACTGAGAAAGCTCTCTGTTTCGGTAATTCTAATCCCTCAACTGTCCCGTCATTAAGATTTACATGGCTTACCACTGCGTCCTTTGGAAGTCCCTCAGGAGAAACTGCATAGCCATGATTTTGAACAGAGATTTCAATCACCTTATTAGTTTCAAAACGAACAGGATGATTACCACCTCGATGACCAAATTTTAATTTAAAGGTACTACCACCAATGGCTTGACCAATCAGTTGATGCCCTAGACAGATTCCAAACATCGGATACTTTTCAAGTAACTCTTTGGTTGTCTTAACAAGAAAAGGTAACTTAGATGGATCCCCTGGTCCGTTCGAGATAAACACCCCATCTGGTTTAAGTGCTGCTATCCGTTCTGAACCATACGTTGATGGAACAACAGTTACTCTAAATCCAGTAGCAGTTAGCAATCTAAGAATATT
>CAZFXN010000006.1:21210-67684 GCA_964523015.1 uncultured Bdellovibrionales bacterium
GTATCAATCCCGCACAATCCAACCTTATTATTCTGTTTTAGATACTCCTCAAAGGTCATTTGAGCTCTATAGTTAGAGGTAGAATTTGTCAAGTTTCTAATCACGACACCGGTAACATGAACATCATGACTCTCAACATCCATCGAGTTACATCCAACATTTCCTATATGTGGATTAGTAAAAGACATAATTTGCCCAGCATAACTTGGATCTGTAATGATCTCTTGATATCCAAAGATGGAGGTATTAAAGACCACCTCTCCCCAGACTGGCTCAGTAAAGTCAGCAACATTACCAAAGGCATACCCTTGATATGTTTTACCATCGGCTAATGTTAGAACTGCTTTTTCTAGGGTTTTTTTCATTACTTACTTTTCGTCTACTTTTTACCGCTTAATTTTTTCAGCATACAAAGCTCCATCACTTACCTTAATAGATCCATCAACTATTACATGCTCAGCAACACCCTTCATTGACTTGCCAATAAACGGGGAGTTTTTGCTTTTTGATACAATCTGATCAGAACCAAAGATCCATTCCTTATCTGGATCTAATATTGCAATATCCGCTAAAGCTCCCTCTTTTAAAGTTCCTCCATTAATACCAAACACTTTTGCTGGACCAGTTGATAGAATATCAATTGCCCGCATTGCTGAGATAGTCCTATCCCTAACAAAATCCAAAATTAATGGCAGGTTAGTTTGAAGTCCAATAATTCCAAAACTTGCTTTGCAAAATTCTACACATTTTGTGTCATGATCATGTGGGGCGTGATCGCTTGCAATGGCATCGATAGTCCCCTCTCTTAGACCTTCTCTAAGGGCAATAACATCCTCTTCAGACCTAAGTGGTGGGCTCATTTTTGATTTAGTATCGTATTCTCCGACATCTTCATCAGTTAAGTGTAGATGATGTGGAGTAACCTCACAGGTAATATCAATACCATCATATTTAGCACGTCGAATAAGCTCTAAACTTCTGGCTGTTGAAACGTGACAGATATGGACTCTACATTTTGTATATCGTGCTAACTCTATATCTCTAGCTACCATTACATCCTCAGCTACTGTTGGCATGCCGGGTAAACCAAGTCGGGCAGATACTGGGGACTCATTCATAGCTCCGCCACGAGTTAGACATTTGTCCTCTTCATGGCAGGAGATGACTGCGCCCAACATTTTGCACCACTCAAGCGCTCGTCTCATAAGTCCAGAGTCATAAATTGGCTCACCATCATCTGAAAAAGCAATACATCCAGCCTCTCTAAGTTCCGTTAATGGGGCGAGCTCTTTACCAAGGGAGCCTTTCGATACTGCACCAATTGGTAAAACCCGTGCTAAATTAATCTCTCTAGATTTTTCTAAAATATAGCTAGTCACAATAGCTGTATCATTTACTGGCACAGTGTTCGGCATACAACACACCGTAGTATACCCACCAAGCACTGAGGCTTTAGAGCCTGACTCCACAGTTTCTTTCTTTTCAAACCCTGGCTCTCTAAAGTGGACATGTAGATCAATTAATCCAGGCACTACCCAGAGACCATCAGCATCAATGGTCGTATCAAATTTCTCAGATTCAAAACCCCCTTTCTTTCTTATGCTTTCAATCCTATTGCCATGGATCGACAGATCACAGATCTCTTCTCGGTTTGTACTCGGATCGATTAGGAGTCCATCTTTAATTAGTATCTTCATGACTCATTCACTGTAGTAAGTTTTTCTTTTGTTCCTGAAGTTAACAAAAATAGGACTGCCATCCTGACAGCAATTCCAATAGTAACCTGCCGATTAACATACGAACGAGTACCGTATGCAACATCACTAGCTACTTCAACTCCTCGATTCACAGGGCCAGGATGTAGCAGTACCGCTTTAGGACAAGTAGCTTTGATAATATTCTCTGTTAAACAAAAATTTTTAGAATACTCCTTTAATGACGGGACAAAGAATCCATCTTGTCGTTCCAATTGCATACGAAGTGCGATGATTGCATCGACCCCTTCAATCCCATCTTTTAAGGAATGATGAACAGTTAGGTTAGGATAATCAAAGGCACTCTTTTCAACATAATAATCAGGCAAGAGTGTTGGAGGTCCAACCAATCTTATTTTATTACCAAGCAAACGGTGGGCAAAAATATTGCTTCTGGCTACCCTTGAATGAAGGACATCCCCAACAATTGCTATAGTTAAACCTCCATAGAAGCGATCTCCATAAATCTGCCTCAAGGTCAAACAATCAATTAGTCCTTGAGTTGGGTGCTCGTGAGTACCATCTCCAGCATTAACAATTGAGGTGTTTTTTAAGTGTGTAGCAAGGAATCTATGAGCACCACTCTCTCTATGTCTTAACACAAGTACTGATGCTGCTAATGCTTCTAGCGTCTGAGTTGTATCTAAAAGATTCTCTCCTTTGTTTACAGAGCTATCTGACCCTGAAATATTAATCGTGTCGGCTGAGAGCCTCTTTGCTGCGATCTCAAAACTTGTCCTTGTTCTTGTACTTGGTTCCAAGAATAAATTTACAATCGTTTTTCCTCTAAGAGATGGAACTTTTTTAATCTCACGGGATGAAACTTCAACAAACCCCTCAGCGTTATCAAGATAATTGACAAGCTCCGCTTTAGTAAAGTTTTCAAGTCCCAAGAGATGTTTTGCCATTAGAATTACCTCTGTGACTTTTTGCTCATATAGACACCATCAGGATATCCCTGCTCTCCAAGCCTTAAATGAACAGCCTCTCCCGGATTGGTAGGGAAGTTTTTGCCGATATAGTCAGGTCTAATTGGCAACTCTCGATGCCCACGATCTACTAGAATTGCCAACTGGACACACTTTGGTCTACCAAAATCTACTATCGCATCTAAGGCTGCTCGAACTGTTCTACCAGTATACAACACATCATCAGTAAGAATTATGGTACGACCGGTAATTGAAAAAGGGAGATCAGTTCCCCGCAAAATTGGTTGTCCATCAAGGGAGGATAAATCATCCCGATACAGAGTAATATCAATAATACCAAATGGAATTTTTACGTTTTCAATCTTTTCTATTTTTTCTTGGATTCTTTTCCCTAAGAACTCACCTCCAGTTCGAATTCCAACGACCACAATATCTTGGATATCCCGATTCCTTTCTATTATTTCATAGCTGACTCTTGATATGGATCGCGCAATTGTTTCTGCGTCCATTACCATCTTCCAACCTTCAGGAACCGTTTTTTTTGCCATATCTATTCTCGATTAAATATACGAAAGGCATAAATCTTTAATTTTAGACTTTAAGGATAGTTAACGATTTAAGATAGAAATGGAGAGTATCTCTGAGGTGTATGGCAATATGCAGCTCAATTAACACTTACAAGTAAATGTTAATTATTAAATTACCTATATTACGACCACCTTTGCGAACTCTCAGTTCCGCACTTAAAGGTTACGCTCCTAAAGCGCAATTCATGGAAGGTTAGCACTCGCTTTAGTGGGAATCAATACTTAGTTGTTACATCAATTTTAAAGGGGAAAACCCTAATAGTATGATCTTTTCCATCATAAGTAATAAAAAATTCCTCTTCATACTTCAGCATAACCCTTAACTTGTTTTCATATCTATTTAGGACCAAAGCTTCTGGTTTAGCCGGAATTCCAAGCTCTTTGATCCGTTCCAATAATCTTTTCCTAATTTCATCATCAGTCAGCTCAGATGCTACCCGAGACACTGCATGAACCTGAGTTTGCATCTCATAGAAATAATAAAAGAAAGGTACAACTCTATATGCAGTATAAAGAGTTACAGCTATAATGGTGCCAAAAACTAATATCGTTAGCTTTCCGACCCCGCGGTCATTACTACTAGTTTTGGATCTATCTATCATTCTGTGTCTATTATACTTATAAAATCAAAGAGGGAACAGTACGTATTCAATGGCTTCAATACTAAAATATGCTAGTAAAAACCAAAAAAGGGGCCTTTTAATAGGTATTTCATTACTCCTACTTGGAACTGCTAATATAATTTATGGCCAGTTTAAAATTGAGCAGTATATCGAGGTCCTAGATAATTCTACTGTAGTCCCTAAATCTCAGGTAGAAGATGTAACCCTACCACTTCCTCAAAAATATCCATCATTAGATACTTATAGAGATCAGTTATCCAGAGTTAAAACTCGAATTGAGTTCTACGATCTAACAGTAGCTGGGGGAAAAGTTCTACTAGTCCTAGGCGGAATATGTCTTGTAGTAGTTATCTTATTCCTTGGAAGATTCTCAGAGGAAGAAGGATCCTGACGATAGTTAAAGAACTTAAGAGCTAAAGGTTTTCAGAAATTTTCGAAGACTCAACAAAAAGTGTTTGAGTTGGATAAGCGAACCCTATTTCCATCTTTGTAAATTGAGCCAAAATCTCTAAATTGATATTCTGCTGAGCCTTCATGTAGATATTATAATCCTGACTTTTAACAAAATAAACTACTTCGAAATTTAGAGCTGACGCACCAAATTCTTTAAAATGACATCTATCAAATCGTACGTTCTCCTGATTGGATATTATTTGTTCTACAATTTTAGAGATCTCTTTTAATTTATCATGGGAAGTTTGGTAGGTAACACCAAATATAAAAAGTATCCTTCTCTCATTCATCCGCTTATAGTTTCGTATGCGACTATTTAAAAGATCAGAATTTGAAAAGATTAATTGATCTCCATCAATACTTCTAAGTCTTGTTGTTTTAAGTCCTATTTTCTCAACAGTTCCTCTTAAATCCCCTACTACTATGAAGTCTCCAACAGCAAATGGACGATCTAGTACAATTGATAAAGAGCTAAACAGATCACCAAGGATGTTCTGTACTGCAAGCGCAATTGCGATACCACCAATACCAAGGCCAGTAACCAAAGCAGTGATGTTAACCCCAATATTATCTAGAAATAACAAAAGGACGGCACCCCAAATAATTGCCTTGCTAGCGAATCGAAGAAGCTCTAGTGCTGAGATGACTGAAGGATCTCCACCATGCTTTCTACGAACATAGTTCTCAATAAATTGAGTTACCGAAACGGAAGCCCAGATCCCTCCCTGAAACAATAATCCGAAGGTAAAAGCAAGTCTTAAGACTCGCTCGACTTCACTAGGCACAGAGATAGCCAAGGAGGCCACGTAGATAGATACGATAAAAAGTAAAAGTGAACTTGTTGTTTCAAGTATTGAAAAGAAAAGTGCGCCGATATCCTCAGAGATTAGTTTGCTGTACTCAGCAATTTTTCGACCGATAAGTTTCTTAGCTACTATTAGGGTAGAGTAAACGAAAACAAAAAATACTAGGGCAACTATCCAACTAGATAGAGAATTGCCAAGCAAGTTATACTTTAAGAGTGGTAAAATTTTAGAAAGAGAATCAGAAGCATTATTTAAAGTCATGCTCTTTGATACTACTGATGCTGATACTTTGGCAAACCGTAAGAGATCCGCCCAAATTCACCGCTATAACTACTCCCACAGGCGAAAGGAAAAGAGAGATGGCTCTGGCACGAAGACAGTAGAGTGCCCTCGCCCTCTCTCTTTTCCTTTCTTGCTTCTTTTCTCTTTGTTTGACTTCCAGCGCTGGAAGTGAAGAAATTAGTGATAGTCCATTTCTTAATTTTCAACAAAATCCAAAATTAGATAGTGTTTCCTTTGTCTCACGCTAATATGGCGGTGGATATTTTGATTGATTAAAGAGCAGCTCGTTGACCTAAATTAAAAAAATTGAAAGCTATAAAGATTGGCGAAAGGAAAGGTAGAAAGAAACGAGGGTACAGATGAGAAAGAGTGGCGGCGGTCGAAGGTCGCTTGCGCTACTTCGACCGCCCCACATCCTCCAATCAGGCCTGCCCGAGTGCCGTGATCAGATCCTTGACGTTGCTGGAGAACATCATCAGATGATCCTCACGCCACCACGCACCACGATCGTACATCCGCGCCGTCAGTCGCCCCCTGAAGGCGTTGCAGTCCTTGGGGTAGACGTAGATGAGTCCCGTGTGAGGCCCTTGGGAAGTCGGGCTCGCTACCACGACCACGACATCCACCTCTTCACAGAGGTGAGATCTCGGATCCTCACCATGAGAACTCTCGACCTGCCTGATCCTTTCAGGCCAAGCCAACTGAGTCATCGTACCAACCGTTCCGTTCATACCGCCTCCCGTAAGCTTTCGTTGTTGGGGACTGAAGTGTTTGACGAAAGCTCTTAGATGGTAAGCTTGTCTCCATCTAAGAGCCTTCGCCGACTAAAACCGTAAAGTATTGAGCTGCTCTCTTCAAAAAGCCGATACTAATCCGACTGCTTTTTAAAGAGAGCAAATAAGAACTTCTACTATTATGGAGTTTGTAAAAGAGACTGCTTGAAGTACGATTCTAGCTGAAACAAAAATCTTGTCATAGTGGATATTAAGCAAATTTGATAAGTATCATAACCTATTTACAACGTAACTATCTAAAAACAAACTACTATTTCCCGATAAAAACTTTGATATTTAGCTTTACATAATTCCTTTTGCTTCATCAGGCCACAGAGATGGGGCATAATTCATGGCTTCTGTCTCACTTACAAAAGATTCATTTACAAGATCTTTAGTAATACCTTTTATAGCTCGTAACATATACTGGATCTTTCTTTTATATTCGCCATAATTCTTAGCGACCTGACGTGAATCCAATCCAATTCTAAGAACATGCATTTCTTGACCTTCTATAGTATTAGCTATAATAGCTGGAATTGTTATTGGAAAATTATTCCATTCAGGGTCTCCTCCATTGCCTTCCCTCTTAGCCCCTAATCTATTTTTAAACTCTCCTCCCATTCCTTGGATAGGCTTTCTTAAAGTGAATGCAATAATACTATCTTCGTATTGTGCATTTCTGTTTTCAATTACGGTAATTTCATCAATTGATCTTAAAGTATCGACGACTAGTTTCCTTAATTCCTTAATTTTCTCTCGAATTTCTATATAATCTGGCAGATCATTCATCGCAAAAACTAATGAGGCTAATTCAGGGGTATTTGCAACACCTGAAGCTACTTGGTTATATGCTGCAAGTCGATCTTTATCCCGAGTAACAAATCCATATTTTCGGGATCTGTAACATAAGTTAGAATCTTTGAAATCAAGTTGGTTAGAATGAAAACGTTCCTTATTAAATAAAACCCCACCAGCTCCCATAAGTGAGCTTACCATTTTTGCTCCAGTAAAAAACACTGCATCCGCATAATCCCAGATACTTTCTGATTTTCTACCAGTTGAGCATGTTAGATACTTCTGTGATGGCAACCGACCGAGTCCCTGTGCATCATCTAAAACAATTACGGGGGCATAATCAGTATCTCTATACTTCTCTCGTATTGCAGATGCTATATCAACAAATTGCAACCTTCTCCCAGTACGGGTCACTGTATTAATAATAATAATTGAAGGCTTTGCATCCTCAATATTGGCAAGCATTAAGTCAAGAATTTCTTGATTTGAAGCAAAGTGCTCTGCCTCTGCTGAAATATGATCTACCTTAAAAGGCCCTATATTTTTTGCAGGTGATTCAATTTTTATATTACTCCATATATCTACATTCGGATTGAAATTTGATTTTAAAAAGCGTGGATTCTCTCCCTTTAAAGCATCGGGCATAACCCGGCCAGTATTATGAAACGCAAGAATACGACTTCCCTCTTTAAGATCAAGACAGCCTAAGAATTGGAAAAATGCGGTAGTGGCATTGTCATCGAAAATAGCTTCTGTTAAATCAGGATTAAGATCTCCATAATGAGCACACATCTTATGAAAGGCACTAAAGGAAGTGCTTGAGGCAACACTTTCTAATGTCACATGATCTCCTCGTTTCTTAGCCTCCATTAATATTTCTGCGACTATGCAAGCAGCACGTGCACCATCAACATTTGGGACACCAAATGTAGGATGATTGAAACTAAGAGTTGAAATCGCAGCAAATGGGACATAACGAACTCCCTTAGCTATCGCTTCTTCTCGATCTCTAATTAACTCACCTAGGACACCACCATCCCAGGTCAAACGACTTAGATCATATTCATTAAAATGACCTGTTATAATTGCGGAAGAATCATGCAAGCATTTTTTCACACCTTCGATATGATGCGGATGAATATGGCCTACATACCAGGCAGTTTCTTTATCTGGAGTAATTTCTGAAAATAAATCTGCCTTAAGTGACTCATGCTGGGCGAAAGGAAACAACTTTTGAACCATCAAGTTGGCCCTAGGTAAGGACGGGTTATCACCCGAATTATCGATTGGCAAACTAGTCATTTGAAAATAGTAAAATATGGGTGAAGAGAGTTATTAAGCTTTCTAATGAAAAGATATCATAGTCAATTATAACTATAATTTACCCATAAATACTTTGATATTTACCTCTTTTATCCCTTCAAAGCGGGCGAAAGATACCTCAGGAGTATCAGATTTTTGACCTTCAATCTCAATATATTTAACCCCTTTTTCTACCTGTTCAGGGTTAATAACAGTAACCAGATATGTCACTTCAGCATGTCTAAAAGTGAAATCAAATTTATCCCATTTTTTTGGAATACAAGGGTTCACTGTAAAGTGATCGGCTTTTACCTTTAGTCCTACTATGTGCTCAATTCCAGCTACATAAAGCCAACCACATGATCCAGTATACCAACTCCAACCAGCTCGTCCCTCATGAGGTGGTTGAGAGTAGACATCCCCACACAGGACATACGGCTCACCTTTGTATTTATCTACACCTTTTGGATCACTAGTATGAGTTATCGGATTAAGCATGCTCCAAAGCTCCATAGCCTTATCTCCCTTACCGAGAAGTGCTGTTGCAATGACAACCCAACAAGCTGCATGAGTATACTGCCCACCATTTTCGCGAATACCTGGAAGATACCCTTTTATGTATCCTGGTTCTTGATCACTTGTATCAAAGGGAGGCGTTAGTAACTTAATAATTCTATTTTCATCATCGACAAGTCGATCAAAGACCGATTCCATAGCTTGTGCAGAGCGCGCCGGATCCCCTGCTCCAGACATTAAACTCCAACTTTGAGCAATCGAATCGATCTGACATTCGCTATTCTGTGCACTTCCTATTGGGGAACCATTATCAAAGTAGGCTCTTCGATACCATTCTCCATCCCAGCCGTGCTCTTCGATCGCGGATAACAGTTTAGTGGCATAATCAGAAAATTTCTGGGAACTTGCCTGATCGTTTCTTAATTCAGAGATCTGCGAGAACTTTCTTAAGTTGTCATACAAAAACCAACCCAACCAAACACTCTCGCCCTGTCCACCGGAACCAACCTCATTCATTCCATCGTTCCAATCACCAGCACCGATCAATGGTAATCCGTGTGATCCAAAAGTAAGTCCGTAATTAATGGCCCTAATACAGTGATTATAAATACTCTCTTTCTGATTAGAAGTATGCGGCACGATATATGATTCCATTTGATGCTTCTCTAGCGGAGCCGCATCTATAAAACCAACCTCTTCATCAAGAATCGAAGAATCTCCAGTCACTGAGATATACTTTTCAACAACATACGGTAACCAAAGATAATCATCAGAGATCCTGGTTCTTACACCTCGACCAGTTGGTGGATGCCACCAATGCTGCACATCTCCCTCTAAAAACTGTCGAGCTGCAGCTCTTAAGATCTGTGCCCTAGTTAATGTTGGATCTAGGTAAAGTAAACTTAAGGTATCTTGCAATTGATCTCTAAAACCGTAAGCTCCACCACTCTGATATAGTCCGGACCGTCCCCAGATTCGACATGACAAGCACTGATAAATTAACCATCCATTCATCAAAATATCAAAGCTTCGATCCGGAGTATTAATAGTAATTCTTGAGGTAATTGAGCTCCAATACTTATTAACTTGATCCAGTTCTTGAGCGTGAGCTACTGGAGATCTATATTTAACGGTTAGTTCACGGGCTTCTTCAAAATGGTAAGCTTCTCCCATAAAAAACGAGAGCTCTTTTTTCTGTCCAGGATTAAGTGTTAACGCAACTTTCAGCACAGCACACGATTCAAATCCGGCACCAGTTTTCTTTGACAACTGAACAAGCTTAGAAAACGATCCGATTCCAGCGATCGCTTTTATTGGGGAGACAGCTTGGGCAAGCGCGATTGGAGACTCAAATGAACCGTTCCGTCCGATAAACTCTAATCGACTAGTAGTATATGAATTAATTTCCGCACTAGATCCTAGATAAACTATCCGACCTGCAAATTCATTATTGTAGTAATTTATGGCAGTTAATATTTTAGCCCGCTGATCGAACCCTGTGTTAATAAAGGGAGCTGTTTGGTGTCTATTGATACCTAGCACCCAATCAACATATAGATAGAGCTCCAGTCGCTTTGGCTTGCTATCGTTGTTTTGTAAATTTAAATTCCAAAATTTTACTCGATCTTCAATTGAGCCAGAGACACAAAGGTGACTCTGGAGATTCTGATGCTCTGTCTTAAAAATAGAAGATCCAAAGTTATGTTCAACCTCAAACTCCTGATCCATAGAAGATGGCAATGGAGTTGCTGACCAATAATCACCAGTTAATCCATCACGGATATAGATCGCTTCAGTTGGCGAATCAGATACTGGATCATTTGACCATCCACTAAGTCGATTCTCACGACTATTTTCAGACCAGGTAAAGCCTCCACCAGTTTCACTAACTAAGAATCCAAAATTAGGATTAGCAATGACATTTATCCATGGCAGAGGAGTTAGTCGCGGGGTAAGACCTTGCTTCGAGAGCTTTATGTAATATGACTTTCCTTTAGATGTGAATCCTCCATATCCATTAAAAAACTCACTCACTACAGCTGGAGCGGAGATAGGTCTTTCTTTAGTTATGCGAGCAGGATTATCAAAACGTTGATCCTTAAAGATATTATCTAGAAACCCTTTTTTATCATCTGAACTAAATTCATTATCCTCAAACACTGAGAGTTGTCGTGCCAAGGAACCTCTCTCCGCTATAAAAACTATACGTGCTGTGGCCATTAAAAGCGTTCTCTCTTCAGAAGAGAGTTGATGCATGGTTCGAACAAAAATCCCGCCCCTTTTATCAAGATGTCCTGCAGCATATCCCGATCTTACTACCTGATCTAATGCATCTTGAAAGTTCTGAATGTATCCTTCTGTATATTCGTTAAGAATAATTAGATCAAAATCGATACGACGATGTTTTAGATATTGATGAGCTAAAATTAGCTCACTGACCTGCTTTAATTGTGTCTCGTCATTAACTTTGAGGACGATAATTGGAAGATCTCCAGAAATTCCAAATCTCCAAAAACCACTCTGAGTTAATCTGTTCTGAGCAATCAGATTACTTGGACCTCTAAGAGTATCAACCTGAAAAAACAAGGCATTAGCTATTCTTTGAAAAATATGGCTCTGGGTGACGGAAATCTGCTCATGACGTAATTCAACGTTACTCTTACTCCAGGCCATTTCAAAAGCTCGGTTGACCGAGTGTGGGTCATGATATAATTGACCTATAAATAAAGCTTCTCCTCTATTTTTAGCTACTGCTGTGATAAAAGAGAGAGACTCTGAAGTGCCTGGCTCTATCTCAACCTTAACTCTTAGTGAGAAGATCGGATCAATGACTGGGCCAACTGTCCCAGTCAAATTACTGTTGTCATTAAAAACCTGAGGGTGATAGACATTAGATCCGCGCCCAATGAATTTCTCTCGACTTGTTTCATACTGTGTTTTTCCCCAAACCACATTCATTGCAATCATATGCAACAAAAATAACCCCTCCTCATGAGCAGATCTTGGTCGTCTAGAAAAAAGTAGCCCATCAATGTCACTGATAAACTCGCTTTGAATAAACATCTTATTAAATGCAGGATGAGAGATATCAGCGGCATTTGATCCAAGCGCTACTTCAGCAAAACTTGTGAATTCTAGAATTCTAGGCTGCAAGGAGAAATTAGTGATTGTGATCCGTCTAACCTCGACATCATCCTCTGGTGAAACTGTAATCTCAGTATGTAGTCCGATACCATAGTCGCGTCGTTTGTATTCTACTTTATCTGGACTAAATATTACCTCATAAGCATCGGGTTCAACCTTAGTAGGCATATATGTTGTCGACCAAGTTTTATTACTTTCCAGATCACGAACATAGAAGTACGTGCCATAGCTGTTCGTTAGAGGATCCTCACGCCATCGAGTTAAAGAGGTGTCCCCTTTAAATCTACTAAAACCACTCCCAGCATTATCCAACATCACAGTATAGTTATCATTTGAGAGCACCCGCGTTCTTGGTACCTGGGTATGTGGAGTGAAGATAATCTCTCCAACTGTAGTTTTCCTAAGAGCCTCTTGCCTCTCAAGAAATGAGAGCTCTGCTTGATGAGGAATAAGGACTGTTACATTTTGTGGTACTCGCTCTTGCAATAATAGTTCGCTAGAGCGAATCAGCGGATCTCTATGAAACCTCTCCTGCATAATGCCATTGTTTAAGACATTATTGAGAGAGATTAATGTCATCCCCTGGTGATGAGCCAGGTAAGACTTTACTATATGATAATCCTCATCATCGCTAAGTCGATCTGGGGTATAATCAACAGACTCGTAAAAGCCTAGATCCCCTCTTAATCCAACTTTTTCTAATGCTGCTACATTTTGAATTGAATCAGAGGAATTAACCATCATTGCCAAAAAAGTTGAATATGGCGAGACGACGATGTCGTCAGATAATCCTCTTTTTAATCCTAATCCTGGGACACCAAATGCTCGATACTGATAAGTTTGCTCAAAGTCAACACCACAGTATCCCGACTCAGACATACCCCACGGCACTTTTCGTTTAATTCCATAATTTTTCTGTGCACGAATAATAGATCTGTAAGTGGCATGGAGTATTGTCTTTGGAAAATCCTTCATCACTAACAGTGGCATCAAGTACTCAAACATAGTACCGGTCCATGATAGAAGTGCTCGACCACCTGATGTGTCTGTTAATCCTCGGCCAAGAGAAAACCAATGTTCCTGCGGTACAGATTTTGTTGCAATCGCGACTAAAGATGCGAGTCGTGCTTCAGATGCTAGAAGATCGTAATGATTATTATCAAAACGTGCATCATCAACCCTAAAACCGATATAGAAAAGCTTCTTTTTCTTATCATATAGGAAATTAAAGTCTGCTTCATTTATAAATTTATCACAGTAATTGATAAGCTTGTCGTACTTCTTTTTATTTTGTGGATCGTCAATTGAGAATTCAATTAATGCATTCTTAAGAGAGATAAGATGTCCAACAAAATTACCACTATCTACTGTTGAGATATAGCGAGGACTAAGTGGCTGTTTAGTTCTTGTTTCATACCAATTGTAGAAATGTCCGTTATATCGCTCCAAAGTGTTTAAGCTATCAATTGTTTTCTGTAATCTATCAAGCATCTCTGATTTATCTATAAACTTCAGATCTACTGCAGTTACTAAACTGAGGATCGATAAACTGATGTTAGTTGGTGAAGTTCGATGAGCAACAGTTTTTCTCGGAAACAATTGAACATTATCTGGCACTAGATAATTATTCTCTTCGTTCATATAGACAGAGAAGTATTCCCATGTATCTCTAGCTATCTCAACTAAGTCTTCCCTCTCTTTCTGGCTTATTTCATACTTATAATCCTGAGTCGGTCTTCCGGTAAAAAAAGCAAAAGCTGGAGCAAAAAGCCAAAGTGCAAGATAAGGACTCGCTCCAACTAATATTTTTAAATCTATATTAGCAATGAAGATACTTCCTAGTATCACCAAGACAGTTCCAGGCAACATTTCAAAGAGATAACTTGTAAATTTACTTCCAAGCCGTTGTTCAGCTTGATGAGCAGTCTCCCATTCAAGTAAATACTTCTTAGAAATAAAAACTCGATAAAGAGTAATTAAAATTGCATGAATCATTAAGTAAGCTTGGTGCGGGAGAAATATAAAATTAAGAACTGCTTGTACCAGATTACTAAAAAGATCTTTTCCTAAACCGGCAATAAAACTTCCGCGCAAAAGTCCAAGTGGTTCAAAGATAAAAGTGTTAATCAGTTGGGCAAACACAGGAAATGCAATGAACGCTAGAATTGTAAGTGTTGAT
Organism: uncultured Bdellovibrionales bacterium; assembly: GCA_964523015.1. Classification (GTDB taxonomy): domain Bacteria; phylum Bdellovibrionota_C; class UBA2361; order UBA2361; family J135; genus JAWXBT01. Next base: position 35,357 of record CAZFXN010000006.1, read on the forward strand.
ACCAAGATAGAATCAGGTGCCACACTCCAGGTTAGGAGAAGAAAAAGGAAACTTGCTGGGGCGATTAAACTTCGGCGAAGATTATCAAGCAATTTCCATTGACCAAGCAAAGAGATCGGTGATTGGTAACGTTCTCCTTTTGCATTTGGTATCTTATTAAATATCCATGGAAGCAGTTGCCAATCTCCTCTAACCCATCGATGAAGTCTCTTAGCATAAACTGTGTACCGAGAAGGAAATTCGTCAATCAACTCGATGTCGACTGCCAATCCAGCACGAGCAAATAATCCCTCAAATAGATCGTGGCTAAGTAAGGCATTCTCAGGGACTCTATTATGAAGGGCTCTCTCAAAAGCTTTTACATCGTAAATAGCTTTTCCAATAAATGACCCTTCTTTAAAAAGATCTTGATAGACGTCAGACACTGCGGTTGTATATGGATCTAAACCGGCATGTCCAGCAAATACCCGTGAGAATAATGATACGATTGAACTTGTTAGAGAGACCCCAATTCGTGGCTGTATAATTCCGTATCCCTCGACAACTATGTTTTTTTCATCATCAAAGTAAGCTTGATTTAATGGATGAGAGATCGTTCCGATCAATTTTATCGCACTATCTCGTGGTAAATGAGTATCAGCATCAAGAGTTATTACATAACGGGTCTTTTTTAATAGCTCAAGGTCACCAACGACCACCTCCATATTGTGTGAGTCATCTCCTAAGATTAACCTATTAAATTCCTCTAATTTACCGCGTTTTCTTTCCCAACATAAAAATTCACCTTCAGAAGGGTTCCAGATCCTCTTTCGAGTAATTAAGAAAAATCTCTTCGGCTTATTGGTGCAATATTTACTATTTAGAACAGAGATCTTCTGGGCAGCATACTCAATTAACTCTCTATCTTCAGGTTCTGTTTCATTTTTCCCTTCGATTAAATCGCCTAACAGCGCAAACGAAATGTTAGGATCATAGTTTGCTATAAATCTAACTTCTAAGAAATCTACTCCGTTATCTATAACCTCCCGATCTCTAAGAATAGAATTAACCGCCACCGTAGATCTACTTTCATCCGGCACTCCGAATTCATAATCCATCTTTGGTAGGACTCGTGGTGACGTGACCAGAGTAACTGCCCAGTTTACAATGTTAAGAGCAAAAGAGCTGGCTGGGAAAATAAAAAGAAGTGAGAGTATTAGTGCTACAAAAAAAGGAACACCTAAATTTAAGATAAATAGATAAGCTACTAAAGTTGAGAGCAAAGTTAGAGCACCTAGGCTTAAAAGATAAAACTCTAGTGGCCGCTTATCAAATATATATCCACTAATTTTTTCCCCAATCCCCTTTTGCCTTCCTAAGGTCTTATCTAAAACTTCTTTTCCTTTATCTAAGAGATAATACCCAACATGATAGAGCTTTACTTTGGCTTCAGCAGTTTCAGCTGCTGTTGTTTTAGCTTCGATAGCGATTTTTAAAACATGCTCTGCAATATCAATCTCAGTTTTCTTAAGTATCCTTGAGTATCCTTCGATTACTGAACGACAAGAATTCCTAGTTTTAAAATCAGATTTTGAAAATATCTGTGCCGGATCTCGCCTGAGAACTGCATCCACTTTACTGTTTTGCTCAAACCAATCTGGCCAGCTCATGCTCAAGATTGATTTTAGAGAGCTAAAGGAATTCCCAATCGATATCTGATTTGCTGCTTGACCATACTGCTCAGTTCGAATTATTTCATCCGCTGGTTGTAAGTTCTCAGCTAACCATTCTTCAAACCACCTCAGCGCTAACCCTCCTTTAGGTCCAGCAAGTCGCATACGTCGAACAAGGTGAGCAGCATAAGAGGGAAAAACTTCAGTAAATGTCTTAACTGTACTAGCTAAATCCAAAAGCAGATCAGTTGGATCTTTCTTTTCATTATCGAGAATCTTTCTACATAACTCTTCAGCCTCATTTTCAGACTCTTTGGCATGAAGAGCTGTCAGGGCTAATCTTCTTAAATTCTCAAGAAGCGCAATTCGCAGCATAATTGGAAAAGCCCAGAGCTCTCCAATTGTAAGAACCTGTATCGATTGATATGAGCCAATAAACCCACTTAGAAGTTCAGCATCAATCACAGCATCAGTATGTGAGGTTATCTCAAGGGCCAACCCATATACTCTAGGTAGATCAACATACTCACCATCAATTAGTTTAGGGAGTGATCCATAATATCCTTTAGGCAAATGGTCGCGGATCTCTTTAACGTTTTGCTCAATAACGTGGTAATTATCTAAAAGCCACTCTCCACCAGGCGTTATTAATTCCCCCTCTTTTGAAGCACTAGCAAGGAGATAATAAGTTCTCTCTAAAATTTTGAAGTTCTCTTCAAAACGATTCCGAATTCTACGCCAACCCTTAGCAGATCTTGTTACTCGATGCTCACTTGCCAAGCTTTGAGCGAGTTTGATCAGTCCATCCCGAGTTAAAATCTCAGCGCGAAGTGGTTTATCTACGGTAGATTGTGTTCGTCCAACCTGAACAACTCTAAGAACATCACCTGCTCTCGGTTTTTTTTTAATTTGGTTAACTTGATCACGACGGGTGGAAAAATTTATCATGTAATGCTTATTATTTTTTCTAGGAATAAAACGTTGAAGTATGAACGAGGACTATTTATATTTGAATATATGAGGTATGGTGCCTTATGGCAAAGATATTATCAGGACCGCTAAAATTAAGAAATATCACAGATCAGGACTATCCTGCACTACTAAAACTGAACGGACTATGCAGACCAAATGGCACTTATTGGCGAGAAGAGCAATTTTTAGAACAACTAAAGATCTTTTCAAAAGGCCAACTATGCATTGAGTATCAAGGGGAGATTGTTGTCGCCTCTAATAGCCTTTTGGTAAAATACGATCACTATACGGATTGGAATAATGCAAAATTAGTTTCTGATAATGGCTATATTAGGAATCACGATCCAAAAGGTGATACCCTTTGCTGTATCGATCTGATGGTAGCCCCGAAACTATCAGATCTAAGTCTTGAAAAGCGTATTTATAAATCACTAAAAAAACTAGCCACAGTTCTTAATGTAAAAAAAATTATCATCGCTGGACCTACCCCTGGCCATCAAAAAAATGCATCTGACTTGAGTGAAGAGGAATACCTAAAGCAAGTTTCAAAAAAGAAAATCGAAGACCCCATCGCTAAGATTCAGTTCTCCTCCGGATTCTCGATAACAAAGCCTCACTATTTAGCAGATAAAAGAGGAGGTCGGGTTTGGCTTGAATGGACCAACTCTGATTATGAAGAGGATTACGATGAGTTCATGAGTGAGCCAACTCAGGTTAGAATCTGTGTCGTTCAGTACAAGATGAGAAAGATCTCTTCATTTGAGGAATTTGTTACTCAGTGTGAATTCTTTGTCGATACAGCAGCCGATTATAAATCTGATTTTGTTCTCTTTCCTGAGCTTTTTACAACCCAGCTTTTATCTTTAATTGAACCTGTAGATTCTCAGTTAGCTGCAAAAAAGTTAGCTGAGTATACCCCTAGATATAAAGAGATGTTCACCCAGATGGCTCTGAAGCATGACGTTAACATCATTGGCGGCTCTCAGTTTGAGATTGTAGGGGATCATCTTTATAACATTGCATACTTATTCCGTAGAAATGGGACAATTGACCAGCAATACAAGATTCATGTAACACCAAATGAACGTCGCTGGTGGGGAGTATCTCCAGGTAACAAAGTAGAAGTATTTGAAACTGACCGAGGTAAAATTGCGATTGCTATCTGTTATGATATTGAGTTTCCTGAATTAGTCAGAGTAGCCGTTGCAAAAGGTGCCAATATTATATTTGTACCTTTTAACACTGATGAGCGATACGGGTACCTAAGAGTTCGTAACTGCGCTATGGCTAGAGCAATAGAAAACCAGATATACGTAGCTATCTCAGGATGCACAGGAAATCTGCCACAGGTAGAAAATACTGGAATTCACTATGCTCAATCTGGAATATTTACCCCATGTGACTTTCCTTTTGCCCGAGATGGAATAGCTTCAGAGACTAATCCGAACACTGAGACTCTCATTATTCACGATGTTGAGTTAGACCTGCTGCACAAGTCAAGACTTGCAGGCACTACTCAAAATTGGAATGATCGAAGGACAGATTTGTTTGAAGTCGTATATAAAGGCACTTAGGTGTCGAACTATTAGTGGTTTCTAGTAATTTTTACTCTCTCATTGTCAACTACTTAGTTAAACAAATCAGTTAGTTACATACCTTAAATGAGATTAAAAGCTCACCTACTCCTCCATCTACTCCTCCCTCTACTCCTCCCATAACCGAAGAAAAAAAACTCGAGATCGTGCCATACAAGCAAGGGAATCTTCAGCGATCCCTTGGCAACGCGATCCTCATCCTCGAACTGAGGCTCGACATCTCAAATTCGATGGACAGTCTCCTGCCTGCGCTCGTTCTTCACAGAAATGAGCTCCTGGCTGAACTCAGGCAGAACTGGGAAGCAGCAGGTGGCAAGAGAGGAAACATCTTCGTTAAGGAGGTGGTGCATGCTTCTAGGCGACTAACACCCGCTTAGGAGCTACGCCGTGCCCTACTTTTCTCACTGAAACCTACACCAACTTTTTTTACTTGGTTACATTAAAAGGAATTTTTCGGTGATGAGCTTCAGTGATGGACTACACAGCTCAGTACGATTGTATCTGTCTTAAATGCTGGATTGAAATATAATGATCTTGTGTATTAAATGAGGATCCAGCTGAAACAAAAAGTGAGTAAACTTAATACTTATCTGTTTGCAGTCCTAGCTACCCTATTTCCTGCTCTTATTTCATGATAGTTAGGTAAGCGATATATTGCTGGCTCTACTAAACTTGCCTTCACCCTTTCAGGATCAACGATATCGCTAAAATCTATTGTTAAATCCTCCTCTCTTAATTCAGGACAGGCTCTTGCTAATAGATCTAACCAGTATTCATGTGTTGGATGATCCGCCCATTCACTTTGGGAAATGCTCCTTTTAATATCACCTGTTCTTTTATCAATTACTTTATAATGTGCATTAGTCGTTAGCAGAGTTCCATCAATATCAAAAAGATGTATTATTGATCTTGGCTTAGATTGATCTACTTCACCTCTACAAAGCCTATGGAGTACGCTACTCCATAAAGATTCATGATTCAGTCGCTGCACATCAACAATTCTTAATTTCTCTGAACACCTAGTAATAGCCTGAAAATCTCTAAATGCAGATAGATTTTTTCTCTCGTCATCATAAACAATGACTCGTTCATACTCTTTTGGCATCCTCTTTTCATCTCCTTCCGGAGAAGTGTAACTGCTCGTTACAAAATTTTTAACAATTTCAACTTTCTTGCTTGCGGTATCGGGCAAGTGACGAATTCTTTGATTAAGCACCGGATCGTTTACAAAATAGATGTTTTGGATCGACAAAGGAGTGCCAAAATATCTCTCGGCAGCAGCAATAACTGCGGTATTGCCGTCTCTACTACTTCGACCGGTTAATAATCCTATCTCCTCACCTTTTACGACCGCAATAAATGCTGAAAGGTGTGCGGGATGGTATGTTCTAAATATATCAAGGAAAAGATCAGCTATATCCTCTCTTCCATATGGATCATTAATATATCTTCTAAAACTAATCTCACGGACCTCTCTTCGGCATTTTTTTAAATGCCCATAGAGATCATATACACCTGTGCCACCTCTTCTTCCCTCAGTTTTAGAAATAAGATTCGCTAAAATCCAAGACTGCTCTCCTGAGGTCATCCGTAGAAATCTCTCATTTAGAAAATTCTCTAGCCTTGGGTTATTAAAATAAAAAAGCTCATCTTTAACTCTATTTACAGAACGTCCATAGTTAATATCAAGAGAGGGGATCCCTTGTAATGTCTTAGGTACTGCTCCTAGTTGATAATCTTTTTGATGTAATGTGGATCTAGTATAACTTGCTATCTGTTTAGAAAGCGCCTGATCCAGTCGATCCATAATTATTAGATCCTCACTGTACCTTCCATACTCCTGTTCAAAGAATTTAAATTTTTTAGGTGCAAATTTTATTAATCTCTCAGGGAGTAACATATACTCACTAAAAGCCTCAGCGTAATCCTCCCAAGGATCTGTTTTGCTATATCGGTGGAGACTAAACTGAGCATTACTTCTATAAGCAAGGAGAACACCTAAATCTTCTTTGTAAGAGAGAAAAATACTTGTTCCCTTAAAATCAACTGGATGATCATCAAGTCTATAAGTATCCCCATCTAAAATAATTGCTTGCTTATCATGTATGAGTTGATACAGAGAGGAATCAATAATAGACCATCCAGAGATCCGAAGATATTCATCAAAGTCAGAGATCGGTAATGTTGGTCCAAGTACCACGCCACTCTTTGGTCCATGATAGACATAAGCTCGGCTACCAAGTTGAAGCATATGGCCCAATTCATGAGCTAAAACACATTGTAAAGCACTAACATTCTCGTAGTTAGATTCGATAATATCTGAAGCTATCGACCTGGGATTGAGTTCAATAATTCCATTTTGTCCCCATTTGCCATGGACATCGTCGTTTGAATCTTCTTCACCTTGACATACTGAAACTTTACAAATCTCTTTTAGCATTCCATTAAATAAAATCTTCCCTTCATTAAATAAATTTAAAACCTGTGCTAGATCACTGATCTCATCACGAGTCCATGGCTGAGCTATCTGATCTGGATTTGTAGAATTTTTAATTGATACTTTATACTGAAATTCTAGAGGTATCTTTTCTAAAAGGGTATAAGCCAGCTCCCTTAACTCCCCTACACTCTCAGCTTCTCTCCTTGCCTGCCTTAATAATTTAAGATCCTCCTTAACAATATCTAGAAAGTCAGTAGCGGTATGACTACGCACTAAGATAGAATCCGCTTTAATAATTCGCTGAGCCTTTTTAAGCCTAGATTCGATCGCCGAAAGGCAATGTAAAATAGTTACCCTATTACTATTATAATGTGGCTCATCAGGTAGCTCGAGATCTCTAAGTGCTTGACCTATCTTTACTTGTGCTATCAGGTCTAAAACTCTAATGCTTCGTACTTTTTGTAGATTACCGTAACCTAAACTCTCCATCACTTCGTTTAGTTCATGAATATCCTTTGAAGATCGCAACACTGTAACCAAGGAGGTTAAGTTGTGACCCTTAGCACCTTTACTAAGCAACTCTTCTGCTATTTTAATCTTTTCAGTAACGGTTGATGCATTTAGTACCAATGCAATCTTACCTTCAATATAATTTAAAGAATTCGAATCAGCAGCCAATAGTTGAAGAGATTTAAATACATTAATCCTTTGCTCTGAGGTTAGATATTTTGCTATGGAAGCTAAATCTCTTGTCGAATGTTCTCTTTGAAGGGATGCAACAACTGAAGTAGGTAAATCTGCACCTTGAGTAGCCTTATAGAAGATCTTTCTTACATCTCGATCCAACTGAGTATAATCTAAAGCTTCAGAGTCACTGACCCTCTCTGGACGATAACATCTACGCCTGGCAGAATGACCATGGTTACGTCTCTCTCCATTTGAAGAGCTGGCATGTAATGCTGATTTTTTAGAGAATGACACATCTAAGTCGAGAGGCTTTCCCCCCTTAAGGCTTCGATGCTCTAAGCCAGCCTTGAAGATAGCGCCAGATAATTGACCTTCGTCACTTCTATTAGGATCATGTAAGTTCTCAAATTCATCTATCATACAGCTATAGATTATCTGTAGTTAAAAAAAAGGTATTCATCAGGGATTATCCCAATGCTAAAAGGTCTAATTTATAAATAAGTAATAAAAAGAACTGCCTTTATCTAGATTTTGTATTAATACAATAAAGGGTATTTAAATTCAATTCCATGACCCTATTAAAGTTTATAAACAGTTACCGATTCTAGAAGATGCTAGCAACTACACCAAATCAGAGATTTATATCAACAACAACGAGGCAAGAAATTGCCTCCACAGGGCGTCCAACCTGCTATTTCTGCTTTAGGCCATTTTCCCATTGCCTGTGCCAAGACATTACCCCTTTTAAAGCACATACAAATATATTGATCTTACAGCATCCAAATGAGAGGGGTAAATATTACTCAACAGCAAGACTACTCTTGAAATCTGTTACTAATTCAAAACTTCTTAATGGCGTAGAATTCGATCAGTCAAAGATTATAAATGCAATTTCAAATAGCAATCCTTATATACTTTACCCAGATATAACAGCTACGAGCTGTGAAGAGATCTATCTAAATCAAGATTCAACTGTCATTGTACTTGACGGAACCTGGATCGAAGCGAGAAAAATTTTGAAAAGAAATCCAATTTTAAGTAATATTCCGAAACTTACTTTTAACTCTACAATTAAATCTAATTATTTAATTAGGAAACAACCAAAAGAAAACTATCTAAGTACCATAGAATCAGTAGGTCATCTTTTAAAACTGAATGCGAAATCAAGCGGGCAATGTAGCAAGATATCTCTATATGACACCCTCTTTGATACATTCAATCAACTAAATCAACGCCAAGTGGCGTATTTTCCTAGGATGCGTCGGTAAAGCTCCGCTAAGAGCTGTTGCCAAAAGGTACTTCTGTGCTAAAACAATTTAAGTAAAAATTATAAAAGGGGTCTTATGAGTGGCAATTTAATAAAAGATGCTTTACCAAATATGCGTGGCCAAGAAGGTAAGGTTTGGATTATCCCTGTTTCGATATTACTCCTTTTAGTATTTTTTAATTCATACGTTATTGTTGAAGCCGGACATATCGGTGTGATTAAAACCTTAGGTGCAATTAGACAGTTAGCATTACCAGAAGGATTCCATCTAAAAAAACCGTTCATGGATGTGGTTGAGCAGATGGACTTAAGACTTACCAGTGCTCAAGTAGTTGCTGCCTCTGCATCAAGAGATCTGCAGACAGTACAAACTCAGGTAACGGTCCAATTTTCTCTAAACGGGGATTTCGCACCATTGACTTTCCAGAAAGTTGGTCAACGTAGCGTGGTTGCCAATACAGTTGTTGGTCCAGCAATTCAGGAATCGGTAAAAGCGATCACTGCTCAATATACAGCTGAGCAGCTTGTAACTCAGAGAGCCGAAGTAAAATTAAAGATTCAAGAAGCTATTGAGGACTTTATTGATGTAACTCTCAAGGAAAAAGGATTAGGTCTGGCTCTCCTTATTGCAAACGTTGCCATTACTGATTTTCAGTTTAGTGATGAATTTAACCGAGCTATTGAACTGAAAGTAAAAGCAGAGCAGGAAGCTCTTCAAGCAAAGAACGAAAAAATCAGACGGATTACCCAAGCTGAAGCTGCAAATGCAGAGAAGAAACTAGGAGCTGAGGCTGAGGCATTTCAGATTGAAGCAGGATCTAAAGCAAGAGCAGATGCCATTACTCGTGAGGCAGCAGCTCTTAAAAACAACCCACAACTTATTCAACTTAGAACTGTTGAAAAATGGGATGGCGTATTACCAAGAGTTAATGGTGGTAATACTGTGCCAATATTGAATCTAGAAGGTGTGCTCTCTGGCAAATAGTATACTGAATCAGTGTAAGGAATAAGCCGTGAGCGAATCTGCGCCTTGGAAAAAATGTAGTAGCTGTAAAAAAGACATCCTTTATGGTGGCAAGTACTACCTCTGCTCTGTAAGTACCTGCAAACATCCTAGAACTGGTGTCACTTTCTGCTCAGTAGAGTGCTGGGATGCTCATCTAGGGTATGCAAATCATAGACAGGCCTGGGCTGAGGAAAACAAAGCCCCTAATAACCCAGGTGGTGTGAGTTCTAATCCAAATCTTCAGTCACCGAGTTCGACAGGAGATCGACAGCCATTTCGCCAGCCAGATCGACAGCCAGTTCGCAAAATTGTTGAAGCACCTAAATCACAATCTCTCCCGACTATCTTGACCACAAATATTGAAACAGACACCTTAGTAGTTGTGTCAAAGGTCAAAAAACTTATCTTAGATAAGTCACATATGAGCACTAGCCAGTGCTTTATCGATGCGCTTACCAAAAAGATAGTTAAAGAGTGTATAACTGGAATTGAAAAGGCCAAAGAAAGCGGCCGAAAAACAGTTATGGGGAGGGATATCCTCTTCTAAGAGGAACGTTGAAGCTCACTCATCCAATCCTTAATCTCTTCATCGTTTAGTCTTGTAAGCTCACTAATAACTGCGATTCCTGCGGCTCCAGTTGAAAAAATATCTTTGGTATGACTTCTACAAATACCCCCTATTGCAAACACAGGAACGGTAGACAGCTTGGCCATCGACTCTAATTTTGCAAGCCCCGCTGGAGGATACTTGAGAACTTTCGTCTCGGTGCTAAAAACGGGACCAAAGCCAACATAGTCAGGATTAAACTTGATTGCTCTTTCGTACTCAGCCTCATTGTGGGTAGAAATTCCTAACTTAATATTTCGCTCTAAAATCTCAGTTGATAAATATTTATCCAGATCCTCTTGTCCTAGATGTACTCCCCAAGCACCAAGCTTTAAGGCTACCTCTAATGAGTCATTAATTATAATCTTACTTGTACTTTGTGGTAGCTGTTGTAATAGCTCAGCAAGGTCATTATCTAACGGATCCTTATTTCTGTACTGAACATACGGAATATTAAGCCCTACATATCGCAACAACTCTTTTTGTGTGCTGGCAATAGCGTAAAGTGCTAACATTCTGATTATCTTTTAAATAAACATGAACATGACAGTAAGCAATTCAGCAACATCATCTTCAACATCATCTTCAACATCATCATCTTCCCTTGCATTAGCGCTTAAGACACCCTTTACTCTTTTAGGTGCTTTTAGTGAGGTAGTAACCACTCCAATGATGTTACTCTATCTTATCCCTCCATACATCATCGGTGGAGCTACGGCCTACTTTGTATTCTTTCAAGTAAGTGATTATACCTACCTAACCCTATCAACCTGGCTCATTCCAGGACTTGAATCATGGCCAAGCTGGATCACATTCATTATTGTGCATGGAATATCACTCTTTGTGAAGATACTAGCCTGGCTTGTATCCGGAATAATCTCCGCACTGGCTGGCATATTTGCACTCTCTGTCCTGGCTGGATATTTCGTTGAATGTTTTATCGAGCTAGCTCTTAAGAGACACGATTTACCAAGAGAGATCTCCCCTAGTTTTATTGGCAGCATGATCCGGGGGCTTAAGGATGAAGCAAAAAAACTGATCCTCCTGTGTCTGCTCGGAATCATTATTTTTATCTCCTCATTTATTCCTATTCTTGCTCCAGTAGCACTATTGCTTGGTATTTTACTAGTTGGTTTTGAATTATTTGATATCCCACTTATGTTAAGTGGGCTTACGTTTGGAAAACGTCTAAAGCTAATCCTTCGCCGTTTTATTGAGGTCATGGCCTTAGGGGGGATTTTTGCTTTAGTTGCAGTTATTCCAACTTTACCTATATTGCTTTTACCGCTTGGCTATCTTGCTGCGATAAGAAATATGAAATACTGGCAAAACTTAACTATCCCTACTCCTACCCCTACTCCTCAAAGTCCTCTTCATTAAGCGGAACCTCAATCCATTCTCTTTCATATTTTTTAAAGGATTGCTCGTATTCGTTTAACTCTTTTGTGCTAGCAGCAACAGCTGTTGAATGCTTTCCGGCAATATTGTGTCGCTCGAAAGGATCTTTCTCTAAGTCAAAATAAAAGTCTTTTTTAGCTTTTGATGAGAGGATTAATTTTTTCCTAGTTTTAATACTAGATTTCATCTCTACAATACTGCCTGCTTTCTGCGTTTTCCAAAGGTGTGAATAAATTAACCTATCTTGGGGACTCGTATTACTAACCTTTAAAAGTGGAAGTAAGCTATGTCCAGTGACTTCATGCTTTAATTTAAGACCTGCTAACTCAACCAAAGTTGGAAGGGCATCGATACTTCCAACATAATCCTCTCTTAAGCCGGATTTAAGTTGTCCATCTGGATAATAAACTATAAATGGTACATTAGTAACTTCATTATAAAGTGTTTTTCCGTGTCCACCTGCTCCATGCTCTCCAAACTCTTCGCCATGATCCGAGGTAATTAAAATTATAGTATTTTTATCCCAACCGAGAGCCTGGTAGATCTCTTTCACTTTTTCGTCAGTAAAACTTACTTCACTCTGATAAGCATATTTTAATCTCTCCATTCCATGCTTGTCTCCTCCCTTAAACCATTTTTCATGCTCTATATACGGGTGGTGTGGATCCATATACTGAATATAGAGGAAATATCGCTCAGACTTTTTTATCCCAGAAGCCCAATCTAAGATCGTCTTATTTATGTTATCACCACCTACATTTTGAAACGTGGCAAACTTATCAAACCCTTGAGCAAAACCGGAATCCTCCCTAATGTTGCCGTTATCAACGGCAGCAAAGGTTGCAAAACCGTTCTCCTTCATTATCTCTGCAATTGTGGTAACTTCTTTAGGGATTGCATTTAACTTTGTTGAAGGGTCTCGGCCATGAAGCTTTCTAGTTGAGCGACGGCCCATAAGAATGCCATGCTCTAAAGGATAGAGCCCTGTTAAGATAGAAGCAGTTGCTGGGGCTGTCCAAGAGGATGTTGAAAAGGCATTTTTAAAAACAACGCCCTGCTTGCCTAGCTCAGTCATAAATGGAGCTAAATCACTATGCTCCCCATAGACAGGCAACATATCAGAACGAAGTGTATCAATTACTAAAAGGATAACATTAGGTTTAGAATCTTTCTTAGTGCATCCTGAAAGAGAGAATCCAACACAAAATAGTACAAGGGAGAATAATAGGATCTTTCCTACTTTTATTTTGCTTAACACTAGCCTGCCCTTAAAAATATAATTGAGGAAGGCAGTCTATCAAGTGCCCGTTTCAGGCACAATATGGTGAGATCCTTTTAATCCGAGAGCTATTTAAGTATTACCTAAGAACCAATTATCCATGGTCCTGTACATCATCACCATCATGGGTAGTGCGAACATGATTAAAGTAAGCTTTTAACCGTCTCTTTAATATAGAGCGGGCACGATGAAGGCGGGATTTAACAGCTGGCATAGTTAACCCTAAGATCTTACTGACCTCAACATTAGTAAATCCATCAATATCACGAAGGATAAAAACTCCTCGATATTCATCAGGAAGATTCTTTACATTTTTCTCTAAGATAGTTTTGATCTGATTTCGGTAAGTAACATCAATCGCATTTTCAGTAGTACTCTCGTCACTGGCCCAAGCATCTTTGATCGCTGGATTAACATCTTCAATAAAAATGGTTCTAGAGCGACGCTTCTTTCTTAGCTTCATGAAGCAGGTGTTAACCGTAACTCTATAGATCCAACTTGAGAAAGCGGATTTACCTTCAAACCTATCTACCTTTCTAAAAACGGTAGTAAAAACATCCTGCAATACCTCTTCAGCATCTTCTCGATTTTTTGTAAATCGCAAGGCTAGATTAAATACCTTGTGGCTATACCGAGTTAAAAGTTCTTCAAAGCTAAGTTCATTGCCAGTTAAAAACTGCTCAACTAACTCCACATCCGTCTTTTCACGAGTCTTTGCGCCCTGCTCCATACTACAACCTCCTACAAAACTTCTGCCAAGAAGTAGGTCAATTCGCTGCATCTAGTTGTGACTTCGAAGCATCAAACCCAATAGCCTACATAGCTCTTCTATAGCTAAAACCTTGCCAAGACCTTTGGGCGAAAGGATTCAAGAAAATATCTAATTGTGTCGGTTCTTTGACGCCTATTGAGGGCTAAGCGTCAAATATAACGTTGTCGACTGATCAGACGATCGGGTGTCTATTCTTCGAACAAGTACCATAAATGGCTCTTTTGCACTTATGCTCTTAATCTTCTCATTAAAATCAACCGTATTGGCTATGCTTTGTAAGCCAGCACCCCTTAACTGGATCCCCTCAAGGATATCTCCCCTTAAAAACCCTGCCTTCTCAGCTAATGAGCCGGGTTTAACAGCATTAACTAGTACGTCCCCTGCTCCTTCAGGAATCTTAAGTACTGCCGCTAAATCCTCGGTTAGATCTTTTAATATTAGACCAAGATTATCGAATTTTTCTTCAACATCTACCGGTAATTTGCCTGGATCACCTTTGTCCTCAAGTTGCTCAATCGTAGCATTACTAGTTACAGTTTTACGCTCTCTAATTAATTCAAGTTTAACGGATTGGCCAACTTTTGTATTTGCAACAAGTAACGGCAAATCATCATTTTCTTTAACTGGTTTTCCATTGTATGAAACAATAACATCACCAACCTTGAAATCTGATTTAGATGCTGGGCTCCCTGGTAGAACATGTGAAACAAGCGCACCATAAGGAGTTTTAAGATCCAACACCTTAGCGACATCGGGAGTGACAGGTTGAATAATGACTCCCAACCATCCTCGGGTTACTTTACCGACATCTTTTAATTGTCTAATAACACCTTTAGCTAGATTAATTGGAACAGCAAAACCAATTCCAATATTAAAACCAGTACCACCAAACTGACTTTTTCCAGGACTAAATATGGCAGTATTGATACCAACAACCTGCCCTTTGGTATTAAAAAGTGGGCCTCCTGAGCTGCCTGGGTTAATTGAAGCATCTGTCTGAATAAAATGATCATATGGTCCACCACGCGGCACACGGCGAGATTTCGCTGAAACGATACCGGCCGTTACAGTTTGGCCAAGTTGAAACTGATTACCAATAGCTAAGACCCAATCTCCAACATCTATCGATTCGCTATCTCCTAAGTAGACTGGCTGTAGCTCACGTCCAGCATCGATCTGAATTAATGCAAGATCAGTTTTTGAATCTACGCCGACAACCTTAGCTGTATATTCCTGTTTATCATCTAAAAGTCGAATTACGATCTTGCCGGCCTTTTCAATAACATGATTATTAGTAACGATAAGACCATCTTTGTTTATAATAAAACCGGAACCAAGAGATGAAACATCTCCGCCACCCTTAAATTTAAATGGTAATCCAGGAATTAATTCCTCTCCTTCAGCATTCTCCTCTGCCTTTGATTCAACAGAGATATTTACAACTGAATTACCTAACTCATTAGCAAGCACAGCAAAGCTTGGTACTGGAGCAAATTCTTTCTTAAGACCTGGTTGGCCCTCTTGAAAAACACCTTCTTCAGCAATTGCAATTGGGCACAGTGACAATGTTCCGATAATAAGACTGTATCGGAGTGTTGTTTTAAGTAATCTGAAATTATTCATAAAGTGATCAACCTTTCTTACCTGCCGAAACTTTAACGAAGGTAATCCTTAAATTGTGAAGAATATCCTGTATTAGAGTTGATTCTCTCTGATCAAGATTCCCTTTTGTTTTAGACTCTAACATAGTCAAAATATCGATAGTTTGCTTGGCTGCCAATATATCCTTTGGAATAGAGACCCCAGCTGGTGGAGCAATCTCTCCAAGTTGCATAAGTGCCTGTGTAGCAAAGGACATAGCAAAACTACTGAAATCTATCGCTGGTAGATCTGAGGAACTATCATTTATATTGGCATCGGTCATTTTAGATGAATCCTTTGATCTCTCTGAGTCCTCACCTGTTGACCTCTCCTTACCTTCAGAATCAAAACGTCGTCGATCAACAATCTTTAATTCCTCTTTCTCTAGTTCCTTTTTCTCTAGTTCCTTTTTCTCCAATTCCTCTTTCTCACTGTCCATGATAGTTTCTTATAACTTGTTAAAAAGACATGTCTAACATATCGATTATCTTAGTTTCCTTACCTAAAGATAGTCAATACATTTGTTTAGAGTTCTTTTTATTGATTTTCATAAGATTTAGTTAGAACAAAGATGATTTTAAAGATCCTTGGCTGTGGCACATCAACAGGGGTACCAATACCAGGGTGCAACTGTCGAGTCTGCACTTCAGGTAACCCTAAAAATTCACGAACTAGAACTTCCGCCATCCTGATGCTTGATGACGGAAGAGGAATACTAATTGATGCCTCAACAGATCTTAGGCATCAAGCTCTGCGCTGGAATATAAAAAGAGTAGATGCTGTTCTTTATACTCATAGCCACGCCGATCATATTTTAGGCACAGACGATCTAAGATGCTTTAATTTTGTGCATAAAAATATTATCCAATGTTACGGATCAAAAGAAACATTAAATAGAGTCAAAGAATTCTTCAGTTATATATTTGATCCAAATCCTAATTATAAAGGTGGCATGTTAGCCCAACTTTCATTAAATGAGATTGATGAAGTAACACCTTTTACAGTATGCAATATTGAAGTAAGGCCTTTTAAACTTGAGCATGGTGACATCTCAGTTACTGGCTATAGATTTGGGGACGTTGCCTACGCAACTGATTGCAAAGTTATACCTCACTCATCAAAAGAAACCTTAAAAGGGCTACGCTACTTAGTGTTAGACGGACTTAGGTTTAAACCTCATTCTACACATATGACCATTGATGAATCAGTCAGCCTTGCTTTAGAGCTAGGGATTGAAAAAACATATTTAACACATATGACTCATGACCTTGATTATGATGATCTTAAAGACAAGCTACCAGCTGGGATAGAGCCAGCATTTGATGGGCTAGAGATTCCTGTTGCCCCTTATTAATACCAATTTCTGACCAGCTAGTATTTGTATAAAAAAATCTGATACTTTTAATAATCGTAGCTTGCATGGTTTCCTAAGGACTGCAAATCTTCGGTCCTATGGAACTACCTATACAGATAGAATTTATTATATTCGGATTGACTCTATTAGGAGTTGCTGCATTTCATCATAAAACGATGCAAGTTGCAGTTACAGGTCTAACAACACTTACTCTTTATAAATTCCTTTTTACTGATTTTAGTTTACTACATCATTTAGGTCATGAGTGGCAGATTCTAGTTAATCTTTTAGGATTACTTCTCGGTTTTACAATTCTGGCAGATTACTTTGAGAAGTCAGAGATCCCTGCTCTTTTGCCACATCTACTCCCAGACGATTGGAAAGGTGGATTTGTATTACTGCTAATAGTAACGATTCTCTCTAGTTTTCTAGATAACATTGCAGCAGCGATGATTGGTGGAGCAGTTGCTGGAGTAGTCTTTCAACATAAGATCCATATCGGATATCTAGCAGCAATCGTAGCAGCAAGTAATGCTGGTGGTGCAGGTAGCGTATTAGGCGATACAACGACGACTATGATGTGGATAGATGGAGTATCCGCATTTGATGTTACTCATGCTTTCGTAGGGTCTATTGTAGCTTTTTGCATATTTGGGACAATCGCCTCACGACAACAACACGCTTTTCAGCCAATTTTAAGGGATGATATTAAAGGAGCATTTCTCCACTGGAGATATATCTTCGCAGTTTTTCTGATCCTTACTGGTGCCATTATTACAAATGTAACCCTTGAGTTTCCGGCTCTTGGGATCTGGGCTGCTATTATTTTGTGCATATCTTTCTGTAAAACTGATTGGAGTATTTTACCACCAGCCTTTAAAGGAAGCGTATTTTTACTCTCATTAGTACTTAGTGCTTCGATGATGCCGGTAGAGTCTCTGCCAACTCCTACCTGGATGACAACTCTGGGACTAGGATTTCTATCTGCAATATTTGATAATATTCCCCTTACAAAGCTAGCCCTAGAGCAAGGTGGATACGATTGGGGGTTTTTAGCCTTTGCTGTTGGATATGGAGGTTCTATGATCTGGTTTGGATCTTCAGCTGGAGTCGCAATTTCAAATCTTTATCCTGATGCAAGATCTGTCACAGCTTGGATTAAAGGGGGATGGCATATCATCATTGGCTATGTTGTCGGATTTTTTGCGATGCTATGGTTAGTCGGCTGGCATCCGCATCCCTCACATAAAGAGAGCACAGTATTAACTCCGATTAATGAAATCCATTCTGAAATAGATCCTCACTGATCAGGCAATTTTAACTAGATTTTTTTCTTAATATTTTTTTCTTAATAATTGCTGAGCAATCTCTAGGTCAAGAGGTGTTGTGATCTTTATATTTTCTCTCTCCCCTTTTACTATTCTGACCTTATGATGCAACTCAACTAATGAAGCGTCATCTGTGGATCCTGTAGTATTTTTTTTGTGAGCTTCAAGCAAGATTGCTGCTTTAAAGACTTGTGGTGTTTGAATAGCCCAGAGTTTGTCACGATCCAAAGATTGGATCACGAAATGTTGATCATCAACCACTTTAACACTATCAACCATCGGAACAGCGACACTGACAGCTCCATGGTGTTTAGCCGCCTCAATAGCTCGAAGAATAACTTCTTTAGTTATAAGGCACCTGGCAGCATCGTGAACTAGAATTAAATCATCAGGACCAACTCTAGATTCAATAAAGTTAAGTCCTTTTTTTACAGACTCTTGTCGGGTGGCACCGCCCTCGACAATTACTATGTTTGGATAAAGTGTCTTAAGAAACTCGAACTCTGCTAGATACTCTTTTGGAGCCATGACTACAATTTGGTTAATTGCACCGGACTCAGAGAACTCTTTAACTGTCCATTCAATAATTTTTTTACCACAGATTTCAAGCAATGGCTTAGGAATCCCGGCATTCATACGTGATCCAGAACCCGCTGCTGGAATAATTGCGGTAACAGTTGTTACTGGCTGGGTAGTCGATGGTGCAGTCGATGACATAGTCAATGACTCATTTTAATGACATCGTCTAATGACATAGCCAAATGACATAGCCAAATGACTCAACTGCCTAAGCAGCGATAATGTCAGATAACTCACCACGAATCTTTTCCTGTGTACGTGCCTTGGCGATCGCTATCTCTGATACTAAAAGCTCTCGCACAGTATCAAACATTTTTTTCTCGCCGAAAGAGAGTTCTTTTCCGCGACCAAGAACTGAAAGATCCCGAAGAACTTCAGCCATTTCATAAACAGAGCCTGTTTTAATCTTTTGGGTATATTCACGATATCTACGGTTCCAAGTTTGGGTGACAACTTTGATATTTCTCTGCCCAAGAATTTTATAAATCTTTGATATTGTAATCTTATCAATAACTTTTCTAAGCCCAACAGTATCAGCTTGTGCTGTTGGCACCATAATCCGCATCCCTGATTCAAGGACATTGATCTCATAAAATCTGTGCTCTTCAGCACCGATTGTCTTTACTTTGACTTCAGTTATCTCACCAACACCGTGTGCTGGGTAAACAACTTTATCTCCGGCCTTGAATTGTACGATCTTTTTTACTGTAGCCATGCACCTTTCCAAAGTAATGACAAATTTTATGATAGATAGATGGATGTAGGAAGAATTCGCCAAACTAGGACCCTCCAACGAGATCCGGCGGAAGTGGGAGTATACAGTATTTCTGCTCACTGAGCAAACCAGGGGCAGTTATTAACTTATTGGTAAAATTGACCAAATTTTGCTCGCTTTACTGGGCTATATAGCAGTTGTCATAAAGATTGAGACACTAATGTGAGGGGTCATTAATACAGTTTGTTGCAAAAGTTTCTTGAAAAGCCTACCGGCTTTACATTTTTACTTATGACAACTGCTATTTATCTTAATGTTGAATCTGACGCTACGCTAGCTAGCGTCAGCAATGTTAGGCTCTTATTGCACTTCGTGCTAAAGAGCCTCCCCACCCAAGCTTCGCTTGGGGGCCCCTTAAAGGGGCTACTATAGTAATTGTCTCAAACATTTTGACAATTACTATATATTAGGGAATTGCGTCCATAACAGATTACGATAGACTCTAATATATCGTTCTATCTTAGTTCTTTCTTCGTTCTTTCTTTTCTCAATCAGCGTAGATTTTTTACCTCTCATGCATGCTTGGTGGATAGCATTTTTTTAAAGATCCTAGCTCATCTCTAGCACCTCCTTACCTCCAGGCCTGCATGGGTGGTCCCATGAAGGTTCTTTTTTAGGCACACAACCCTCAGGAGGGGTACATGACGATCCCGTCAAGTCAGCGATTGGGCTTTGTGCTTCAACGCTACACGACAACACCGATCTCAGAGTATGGGGAGATCCCCGTCCAGGGTCGAGCGTTCAACGAGACTGCTGTTCTTCGCACTGAGATGCGGCTTCGCCGTGCCGATCCCAATCTGGTCTTCTCCGGAAACTTCTGGTTCGACTTCCGTCAAAGTGACGGGATGCCGAAGTCTGTGAGGCGATTCTTCGAATCGTACCTCGCGGTCACAGGGACGACTGATCTCTCTCAACTCGAAGTTCTGAATCCGGCCCGGTTCACACAAGAACTTCACGGATTCGGTGGTGCGATGACGTACTTCGGAGATCGGAGCAACGAGGAGATGATTCAAACCTTCTTCCTCTCTGCTTCAATCCTCCATCCGCGCGGACGCAAGGAAGGCTCACCCAAACTGGGTAGCCTACTGCAAGTCTTCCTCGATACCCTCGATGAGGACTTTCCTGGCAACACGTTGATGAGCGGGTTCGAGAAATTCCTGCAGCCTCGTCGACGCAAACAGCGGATTCACGCCAGCTTCTGAGTCCCCCGATCCCCTCTGTCGCGGCTAAGATCAATCCTATTTGGGAATGCTCTTATGCTGCGACAGAGGGGGACTTCTCTCTTCTTCTTTTTTCTCCGCTCTTTTATCCTCTCTTTTCTCCTGTTTTTAACAAATGTTTCTAGGATCACCTATGTAGAAATTCTCCACAATTTAACCTATAACAATTCGAAACACATTTATGTTAAATAGAGCGATATGAATCTCTATAAACTTATCCGTCCTCTACTTTTTACCCTCGATCCTGAGACTGCTCATAAAGTTACGATGTCTCTCACTTGCGTTACAAAAATTCAGCCAGTTAAATCTCTAATCTCTTCCCTTTTTTATTTTGAAGATCCAAGACTAAATGTTGATCTTTTTGGCTTAACTTTTAGAAACCCTCTTGGATTTGCTGCCGGGATTGATAAAAGCTGTACTGCCCTAGAACTCCTTTCCTGCCTTGGACCCGGTGCTATCGAAGTCGGCGTAGTAAGTGCAAAACCGCAACTTGGAAATGAACGACCAAGAATTTTTAGATTCCCTGAGCAAAGGGCAATAATTAACCGGATGGGAAATCCAAATATCGGTGCTGATGCTGCTGCTCTAAATCTCAAAGCAACGAGAAAGCTTAACCTTAAGTTACCGCATATCGGTCTCAATATCGGTAAAACAACAGCTACCCCTCTTGAAGAAGCCACTGCTGATTGTGTTTACACTTTAAAAACACTTTATGATTATGTTGATTATTTTATAATTAATGTCTCCTGCCCTAACGTAAAAGATTATTCAAAATTACAGGAAAAAGAACATCTTTTAGAATTACTTATGGGACTGCAAGAAGCAAACGTTAGAAACAAACCTCTCCTTGTAAAACTTGCACCAGATCTATCAGAGATTGAGGTAGATGATGCCTTAGAGTGCTGTCTTGATACCAAGTTAAAACATAAAATTGCCGGTATTATCGCTACAAACACTACCCTTACACGGGATGGACTTCCACTTTCCGCTCCTAGTACAGGAGGTATGAGCGGAAAACCATTATTTGAAAAATCTCTTACAATGATCTCTTCTCTTTCAAAAAAACTAACTGGAAAGTTACCCATAGTTGGAGTTGGTGGAGTATCCTCCGCTGAAGACGTGATTACAATGTTAAAAGCTGGTGCTAGCTTAGTTGAATTCTATACAGCTCTAGTTTATGAGGGCCCAGGACTTGTCAAAAAGATTAAGCAAGATCTAATAAAGATTATGGATCAAGACGGAGTTAAAAAAATTACAGAGTATTGTTAATACTCTTTCTAAGACCCTTCTAAAATTCCTTCCAGGCACCATTTTTTATTAGCTCAATTGTCTTACCACTATAGGTTTTAGCTACGACATCGACCTCTTCTGATGAGATCATCATATCAGTATGAACTGAACTCTCATTACAGCCTATGTTTTTAGCCTCACTAGAATCGAGGGTATCTCCCCCTTCTATACAAAACTTATAGGCCGATCCAACAGCGATATGACAAGCTGCATTTTCATCAAACAAGATCTCTTCAAAGATAAGTCCAGTTTGATAAATTGGAGAATCAATACCAACGAGTGCTACTTCACCTAATCGTCTCGCTCCCTCATCGCTTGATATATATTCAGAGAATGTTTCAGCTCCACTCTCGGCTTTAAAATCAACGATGTTGCCATCTTTAAACTCCATCGTTAGCCCTTGGATTAATTTACCATTGATTAAAAATGGCCTTGTTGCTCTTACTTTTCCATTTGTCTCTCGATAATCTGGAGTTGTAAAAACCTCTTCGGTTGGAATATTTGGCTCAAACGGAACACCTCTAGGACTTATATCTGTACCACCTTTGAACTTCGATCTTTCATGAAGTCCAACTCTAAGATCTGTCCCTGGTCCAGTAAAATGTAGCTCTTTTAATTTTAGTTCATTTAGTTTTTTTGCTCTATTTGCAAGCAACGTATTGTGAGCTTTCCAAGCTTGCAAACAATCAGCTCTATCAACTCGACACATTGAAAATATATTATCCCAAAGTGCAGCGTAGGCATCCTCGGCAGATTTCTTAGGAAATATTTTTTTAGCCCAAGCTGGAGTTGCCGCGGCGGCAACTGTCCAATGTACCTTTGATTTACCGATCCCCTCATCATAAAAATACTGGATGGCTTGACGCTGATACATTCTTTGAATATTAATTTTTTTAGGATCTAAATCTGAAAGCAGATCAGGATCTTCTGGCCCTACTATTTTTAAATTTGCGCCAACCTCGTCCACTAATTCAGAATATTTGGAGGCTATAAATGATGGAACGTACTTAAGAGACTCCTCATTGGAATTTTCAATTCTGAGCTTTACCAACCGCATATCGGTCAAATCAACGTTTACAAATTTAGCCCCGTGTTTATAAGCTGCTTCGGCGACTAAAAGGGCAAAGTCTTTGTGAAACGGCTCTGTTGAAATATTTACAATCTGCCCAGGTTGGACATTTAGGCCATGAGTAGCAAGTAATTCAGCGTATGCTTTTTGCTTATCAAAGAGGGTCATCTTCGTACCTCTGTTTTAAAACTATCAACTTTTAACACACAGTGGAAAAAGAGCACAGGAAAAATGAGCTCAGAGATTCACTTACAGAGGCATTCACCACCTAGAGGGGCGATATACTGTGCAAATACTAATGCGGAAGGGCTTCCGCATTAGTGAGGAACATAAGCGGGGAAGCGCTGATACTATCCCCTCTTACTATGAATAATTAGCTGATAGTAATATTTGAAAGATCTTTATCTGAAATTTCATCTTCTACTTGTCCACGCTCTTTTTGCTTAGATTCCTTTTTTTCCTTGCAGCATGTTCCCTTAACAGCAAGTGATATAAGCCTCATATCTGAAGCAATGTACTCAGTAACATCTTTTATTTTTAGATTCATCGCTCGAACTCCTTCTCGATGATAAACATTCCTTTGTCGAGCCGTAGGTTTTGCAAACCTGAATGTGGCCCTAACATTGAATTCGTCTAAAACAAAAGATTACTGTCTAAAACGTGGCGAAATTTCTTTCTGATACTAAATTAATAGATTTTCGTAGGGATGCGTAGAAATGTTCCTAAAACTGATTCTCCATATCCTTTAGAGCCTGTGCACGTTTAGCCTCTTCAGGATCGGCGATGATCTTATCTAGAATAAGTCTACCGAATCGAGCATAGATAACGTCCATCGGACAGTATCTTGAATCGTTAATTAACGGATCCATAAAATCAGGATGAAATCGCATCATATGCTCAAGTACTGCGCGATCATGTTCAGATTTGGCTAAGATATTCCAGATATTCTTACCGATAAAGGTAAAATCTCTTGAGCCCCAATCAAGGAGTTGCTGAACATAGTATCCGGCAGCTAAAAGCTCTTCAGGAGCTGGTGGACGTTGAAATCTATATGAACCATCACTTGCCCGCATACGATCGGCCAGATCCACTAAGTTAGAAACAAGTTGAGGATTACAGTGAGGGGATAAGATATTTTTCTCTAAAGTTGAATCAAGATAGGTCATGGTTATCGGATGAACACGTCTTAAAAGTGCTTCATCAGGTACCCGATTAAAGTTCTTTGTAAATATAATTAAAAGATTATCGATGTTAGCACTAATTTCTGGTCGTGATTCTAACCAAATTATTCCATCCTGAATCGGACCCAAAAAGAAGGTATCAATTGCCCCATCAGGCTTATCTAATTCGTCAACTAGTAAGATGACAGGCTGCTTTTGTGAAGCTAAAAAGGCTCTAGAAAGTATCCCTAAATTCATCATTGCACTTGGATCAGAGGCATCTTTTCCAGTCATGGCATTTACCATGGCTAACGTTGAAGGAGATTCGATTAAATTCTGGGTTGGCATCCCGGTATAGCAGCTAAGACACATGAACTCTGCCCCAGTGATCTTGGCCAGCGATTTAGCCATAAAGCTTTTTCCGCAACCAGATGGGCCCTCTAGCAATAATGTCCTAACTTTTTCTGATGGGGTATTAAGAACTAAAGCGATCTGAAATGAAATGAATTCTAAACACTGGTATCCAACAGTAGCTAATTTATCTACCAGTTCCTTTGGATTACCAACAACCAATCCTGAAGTTTTACTTTGAGAGACTTCGATTGAAGCTGTATTTGTTTTTGTAGTTTTTGTAGTCTCAGGTTGAGGTTCTTTAACTGTTGCCCCAACATCTGCAACCTTAAGAGAAACCTGCCCTTGCTTCCTAAGTGGAATCATATCTACCTAATAAAACTCTGAAAAAGTGCAATTCAATTGCGTAACTATTCAGTACTGTTATGACAGGTTGTGGCCTTTGGGTGACATTTATATAGGCCCAAAATAAAGGCTAATTAGCTAATCTTTCAAGAGTTTTTCTAGTATTATTACTATACTTTCCTATCTGACCCTCTCCTCTTAAAAAATCCCTTACTTCTACGTAGAAGTAAAATGGAAAACTTTGTTAATATATTTATCTAAAGTTGGTGGCGGATTTTTATAATAGCTACACAGATAAAAATTAAAAAAGTTTTGAAATTCCAAAAGATGACTACTTTTCTCTTGACAGGATTTCTAGAGCATCCTCTTAAGCTAAGATCAAATCTAAATAAAGACCTATTAAACGCTTTACGATTCTCTATAAAAATTTTTTTTAAAATACCATCGCGATTTTTGGTAAAGATACGAGATCTCACCTCCTTGCCCCTCTAAGAGGCCCTCAAAAACCTATGATATGCTTATTATATAATGCGAAATATTTAAATCTTAGGAAGCGGTATGGATATTAAAAATTTATCAGATAACGAATTAACCTCTCGAATAGATTTACTTAGAAGTAAGTAACGAGAGATCACTCTTAAATTTCTTATTCATCTTGGGGAATTTGATAAGAGAAGATTATACTTAGAATTAGGGTTCTCGTCCCTTTTTGATTACTGTACTAGGAAACTCGGGTATTCTGATGGGAGTGCATTTAGAAGGTTAGAGAGTGCTAGATGCCTTAGAGAGAATCCTGAATTATCTAACTATATTCTATCTGGAAAAGTCTCTCTACCTAAAGAGGTTTATAATGAGCTTCAAATCCTTAGGTCTAAGCTATCAAATAAACTAGGATCAAATATCTCTATTGAGGCAGTCTTTCCTGAGTTAATTAAAAGTTACGATAAAAAAGGTAGGGCAACGATAGTAAGAAAATCAAACGAGAATAGTCGATATATTCCCGTCTCAATAAAGAGAGAGGTCTCCGATCGTGATGGATGTCAATGCAGCTATGTTTCCCCAAATGGAGTGCGTTGTACCCAGAATCATTATCTTAACTATGATCATGTAAGGCTGTTTGCATTAGGTGGGAAAACAAATAGTGATAATCTTAGACTTTTATGTCGAGCCCATAATCAGATGTTTGCTAGAATGACTTTTGGTGAGTTAGATTTTGCTCGGAAATAATCAATCGAAATAATTTTTAATAAAGAGGAAATCTTGGGTAGTTTCCCTATTTTTACTTCTACGTCGAAGTCAATCTGTATTTATTTGGTTTACAAAGAGGATAAGTTAATAATTCATCACAAGATGCTCGGTAACGGCACCGCGCTTATCAGCTTTTGAATTAATCATTCTAAGCATTGGAACATCAACTACTCTAAATCCAGAATAGAGCTCTTTGGTCAAATCGTGTCCAGCATTTGAAAGCATTAAGATTACACCACGTTTATCAAGATCTCTAAATAAAGAGGCTAATTCCTGCTGCTCTTCCATACCAAATCCACCCTTATCATAGGCTGTAAAAGATGAAGTTTTATTAAGTGGAATATACGGAGGATCAAAATATACAAAATCTCCCTCTCCAAACGCTTCCCAAGGGAGATCTTGAAACGGAATATTTTCAATTACTGCACCCTTAAGTGCATCAGAGCAAGCCAAAATTCTTTCAGTATCTACAATAGTAGGATTAGTGTATCGCCCAAAGGGAACATTAAATATGCCCTTTGAATTAACCCGATAAAGACCATTAAAGCCTGTTCGATTTAAATAGATCATCCGTGCTGCCACCTCGACTTCTGTAAGTCCTGTTGGATCGATCGCCCGAACAGAGTAGTAATAATCTTTATCGTAGTAGTGTCTTGAAAGTGCTTCAATTAAATCTCTTGGCTTATCGCGAACCATTCGATATGTAGTAATTAACTCAGCATTACTATCAGCTAAAAAAGAGGATCCCGGTTGGAGATGAAAGAAAAGTGCAGCCCCTCCTAGGAATGGCTCACAATACATTTTGAAATTTCGAGGGAGGTACTCTTTAAGACGGGGAATCATCCCCCTTTTGCCACCGGCCCATTTAAGAAATGGTACAGCATCAGCCGCTCTAAGACGAAGACGAGATTTTATTTTGGCAGTATTAGACACGGAGACAACACCTCTTAACGGAGGCAATTTACCCTGATTACGTTGCTATGAAAAGAGGTATCGGTAGGCCTCATTAAGTGCCGGAAATAGTGGAATCTATCTCTTTAGCTGGTGGTTTAGATGCTGTTTTCTCATCAGATTCAATCCTAGCTCGATTCTCTAAAAACCACTGGTATGTAACATCGAGTCCTAGTGGGAGAAGCACATTGGCTGAAAATGAGATCTCTTCCTTGGCTTTAGAAACATCAAGGCATCGTCGTGGCTGGCCATTTGGTTTTGTAGTATCCCAAGCTATTTCACCTTGAAAACCTGTAACTTTCTTAACTGTAGTAGCCAATTCTTTCATCGTAATCTCACGACCAGATCCTATATTCATTGGATCTGCGGAATCATACCTCTCAGCAGCTAAGCGAACAGCTAAAGCAGCATCCTCAACAAAAAGAAACTCTCGACTAGCACTACCATCTCCCCACAAAACTACTTTGCTATCTCCACGTACTTTTGCATCATGGAACTTTCTAAGCATTGCCGGTATCACATGTGAATTTTCTAAATGAAAGTTATCTTTTGGTCCATAAAGATTAACCATCATTAAGTTAATTCCTTTAAAACCGAACTCTTTTAGGTAAGATTGAAGCTGAACGATCAACATCTTTTTGGCCAATCCATACGGAGCATTTGTCTCCTCTGGATAGCCATTCCAGAGATCGCTCTCTTTAAATGGTACTGGTGTAAACTTTGGATACGCACAGATCGTACAAACATTAACAAACTTTTTAATGCCAACTTTGCGTGCCTCTTCGACCAACTGCACACCGATCATAAGATTTTCATAAAAAAATGTCCCGGGTTGTTTACTATTCGCGCCGATCCCGCCAACTTTTGCAGCTAAGTGAATTATTGTATCAGCAGGTTTGTCTTTCAGTAAGGCTTTGACTGCTTTAGCATCACATAGATCGTATTCACTTGATCTAAATGTAAAGATATTTTTAATCGTTTTGCAGTTTAACTTTAATTCAGAAACTACATGTTGTCCCAAAAATCCATTGGCACCTGTAATAAGGACATTCTTCATGGCAAAAACCTAAATTTATTTAACCGTATCAGTGAACAAAGCTATGAGTTAATAGATGCCCAATAAATCTAAGAAGCTTCTGATATATATAGCCACGTTTTTTTGTATTAATTTTAGACAGTTATGGGCTTTATATTTTGAATATTTATTTATTTTGTAATTAGGTTCTAAAAGGAGTGTAAATCCAGTCTTATTATCATAAATTTCTTTTAATCGCTTACCTATAACCTTATATTGTTAAGGATCGAAAATTTATAAGAGAATAATTTTATGAAAGTTATCGGATATGCAACAACCTCTCCAGGAAAAAGACTTGAGCCATTTTCATATGAACTAGGTAAGCTAAGTTCACATGAAGTTCGTATTCAAATTTCTCACTGTGGAATATGTCACAGCGATGTTCACCTTATAGATAATGATTGGCAGATCAGTAAATATCCCTTAGTCCCTGGACATGAAGTAATAGGTATTGTTTCTGAGATGGGAACAGAGGTTTCCACCCTAAGAATAGGTGATCGTGTTGGAGTAGGATGGCAATGTGGTAGCTGTTTAGAGTGTGAATACTGCGTTAAGGGGGACGAGAATCTATGTCAAGACAGTAGCTCAACCTGTGTTGGTCGCTATGGTGGATTCTCAGAGATGCTGCAAACAGATAGCCGTTTTGCATTTAAAATTCCTGATGGACT
This sequence comes from uncultured Bdellovibrionales bacterium, assembly GCA_964523015.1. Lineage (GTDB taxonomy): Bacteria > Bdellovibrionota_C > UBA2361 > UBA2361 > J135 > JAWXBT01. Next base: position 64,086 of record CAZFXN010000006.1, read on the forward strand.
TGAGTCTGATTCAGCAGCTCCTCTATTATGTGGTGGAATTACTGTTTATTCCCCACTTCGACATTTTGGTGTTTTACCAGGAATGCATGTGGGAGTAGTCGGTATTGGTGGTCTTGGTCATTTAGCGGTTCAATTTGCCCGAAATTTTGGTTGTCGAGTGACAGCTTTTTCTACTACGAAAAGTAAAGAGGAAGAGGCATTGGCACTAGGTGCTCATGCATTTATTCCAAGTAATGATCTTGATGAGCTTGCTCATGCTGCCTATACGTTAGACTTTATTTTAGTCACGGCGAATGCAACTCTTGACTGGGAATCTTATGTTCGTGCTTTAAAGCCTAATGGAAAACTCTGCTTTGTTGGGGCAGCACCAGATAATCTAACAGTCAGCATCATGGAGCTTTTATCAAAGCGAAAATCAATCTGTGGGAGTCCAATTGGCGGAAGGCATACAATTAGAGAGATGCTCTCTTTTGCGGCGAATAACGATATTTATGCAAAAACTGAAGTTTTACCAATGAGTGAAGTAAACACGGCCCTTGATAAAGTTCGGGCAAATAAGGCTCGATATCGCATGGTTCTCAAAAATTAGTAAACCTGCTATAACGCTTCTCCACTTACCTCTTAACTACTCGTTAAGATCGTAGGTTTGCGTGTAATTTGAAGTAGTAATTATGAATGACTCTGTAAATATATCCTCAATGATTGCCGCTGAAACTGCTCAGCGCAGAACATTTGCGATCATTAGTCATCCTGATGCTGGTAAAACTACACTTACTGAAAAGCTTCTTTTGTATGCCGGTATGATTCATACCGCCGGAATGGTCCGAGGCAGAAAAAATGCTCGTCAAGTAAGCTCTGATTGGATGAGCATGGAGAGAGAGCGAGGAATATCTATTACAGCTTCTGCGATGCAATTTAGATATAAAGATGTGGTCATTAACGTCCTTGATACTCCAGGTCATCAAGATTTCTCTGAAGACACTTATCGAACCCTTACTGCTGCTGATAGTGCAGTCATGGTGATTGATGCGGCAAAGGGTGTTGAAACTCAAACAAGGAAATTGTTTGCAGTTTGTCGGCTTCGAAACACCCCTATCCTTACCTTTGTAAATAAGATGGATATGCCAGGTAGAGATCCTTTTGATCTTATGTCTGAGGTAGAAAGCGTCCTTGGTATACAATCCTCCCCTGTTAATTGGCCGATCGGATCGGGCCGAGATTTTGTAGGAATAGTTAATATTCTAGATGGTGATTTAACCTTATTTAAAGAAACTGATGGTGGCTCTCATCGAGCAGCAATTGAGAGAGTGACTCTTGAAGAAGCCAAAAAAAGAGGAATCCTCTCTACAGAGCGAATTACCCAGTTAGAATACGAGCTCTCTCTTTTAAAAGAAGCAGGCACTCCGTTTAGTAAAGAGAGATTTTTAGCTGGTGAGATCACCCCTGTATTTTTTGGATCTGCTCTAACAAATTTTGGAGTTGAACCTTTCTTTGACAAGTTTGCTGAATTTGCTCCATGCCCTGGTCCTAGATTAGCAGATCTTGAGGACGGTAGTGGAGAGATTCTAATAGATCCGGTGAAGAATAAATTCTCAGCTTATGTTTTTAAAATTCAAGCCAATATGGATCCGCGCCATAGAGATAGTATGGCCTTTTTACGGGTCTGTTCCGGACAATTTGAACGCGACTTAGTAATTAAACACCACCGTTTAAATAAAGAGCTTCGATTATCAAGATCACACAGTATGTTTGGTGGGGAGCGAAGCACAGTCGACGCAGCGTACCCCGGAGATATTGTAGGTGTAGTAAATCCAGGTGTGTTTACAATTGGTGACTGTGTTTCCCTAGAAGGCGGATTTAATTTTAAACCGATGCCAAAATTCTCTCCTGAGGTAATCGCCCGAATTCGACCGAGCGATGTTTTAAAAAAGAAAGCTTTTGATAAAGGTCTTTTACAACTTGGTAGCGAGGGAGCAGTACTTATGCTGCAACCAAGAGGTCATGTTAGCAGTGAATGTCTTGTAGCTGCAGTCGGACGACTCCAATTTGAAGTACTCCAACATCGATTAAGAGAGGAATACAAAGTTGAAACGAAACTAGAAGTTCTCTCTTATCAACATGGAGCCTGGCTCTTTGGTGATCCAGATCGATTTAAACCTCCATCAACCTCAATGTTGGCTACCGATCCTGCTGGTCGTACAATCTTGCTGTACGAAAATGAGTGGGAAAAAAGATACGCCCTAGAAAACAATCCTGGGTATGAGCTAAAAGATTTTATTGAGTAAACATTACCAACTTTTCCTCTTACTAGATCCGCCCATAATAGATCCCATAATACCTCTAATAATCTGTCGTCCAACCTGAGATCCAATTGCTCTAGCTGCGCTAGTAATAAGGGCTTGTAGTGGGCTTTGAGCTTTTCTGCCTGGTTTTGAATCTGTAGTAGCTTTGGTATCTTTATGACCACCACCAACATCACTTAAAGATTCCTTTAAAGCATTCTCTCTCTTTTTTAATTTTTCATAAGCTGATTCGCGATCAACTAATTCCTCATAATGTCCAAAAAGGGTAGAGATTTTGATAAGTTCGGCTCTTTCATTTATGGTAAGAGTTCCTAATCTACTTCTTGGCGGGGCCATAAGTGTCCACTCAACAAAATTAGGTGCGCCTTTTAAGTCTAGTGTGGAGACTAACGCCTCACCAACACCTAATTCAGATATTGCTTTTGCAATGTCTATCGATCCATCACTTCTAAATGTTTCTGCTGCCGCTTTAATTGCTTTTTCATCCCGAGCACTAAAGGCTCTTAGAGCATGCTGGATTCTATTTCCTAACTGACCTAGTACAGAATCAGGAATATCAGTTGGGCTCTGAGTTACAAAATATATCCCCACGCCCTTAGATCTGACTAACCGTACAACAAGCTCAATTTTCTCTATAAGGGCACTCGGTGCATTATCAAATAAAAGATGAGCTTCATCAAAAAAGAAGACAAATTTAGGTTTTTCTAAATCCCCTACTTCTGGCAGATGTTCATAAATCTCAGAAAGCAACCAAAGAAGTAGAGTTGAGTAAACTTTAGGTTGCTGCATTAATCTTGAAGCAGCAAGGATATTTATTGCACCTAAACCCCGACTGTCTGTTTGAATTAGATCGTTAATATCGAGCATCGGCTCGCCAAAAAACTGATCCCCTCCCTGCTCTGATAAAACTAAAATCCCCCGCTGAATCGCACCAATACTTGCTAAGGAGATGTTTCCATAAGAGCTAGTATATTCCTTAGCACTCTCCCCTACATGTTGAACTACCGCGTGGAGATCTTTTAGATCGATTAATAAAAGCCCATTGTCATCGGCAATTTTAAATACAAGGGTTAATACACCAGATTGAGTATCATTTAGATTTAGTAATCTACTAAATAGTAAAGGACCCATATCTGAAACAGTTGCTCTAATCGGATGTCCCTCTTTACCAAATACATCCCACAGAGTTACTGGAAAATACTCAGATTTATACTCTGCCATATCAACGCTCTCAGCACGCTCTACTAATTTTTCTCCGGTAGCACCCGGTTGACTTAATGTTGCAAGATCTCCTTT